>DASTNI010000057.1:0-2290 GCA_035720985.1 Rhodanobacteraceae bacterium
CCTTGCTGTAGACCATGCCGGTCGGGTTGGACGGGTTGTTGAACAGGAACACTTTCGGATCGGACGCCAGCGCCTTGTCGAGCTGCGCCGGGGTCAGCTTGTAGTGCTGCTCGGGCGGACACGGCAGGATCGTGGCCTTGGCGCCAAGGATGTCGGCGATGTCGACGTAGCTGGTCCAGTACGGCGCCGGAAACACGATCTCGTCGCCCTCGTCGAGCAGCGCCTCGGCCAGGTTGTAGAGCACCTGCTTGGCGCCGATGCCGACGGTGACGTTTTCGCGCTTGTAGCCCGGCAGGCCGCTCTGGGCGAAGTGCGCGGTGATCGCGTCCAGCAGGGCCGGCACGCCGCGATTGGTGCTGTAGCCGCCGCTGTCGTGCCGTGTCCAGTCGCGCACCGCCTGATAGACGTGGTCGCCCGGCAGGAAGTTCGGTACGCCGATCGAGAAATTGACGACGTCCTTGCCGTCCGCCTGCAACTGCTTGGCGGTGTCGGCAATCACCATGATCGCACTGGGTTTGGCGCGGGATGTGCGCGCAGCAAGTTTGGGCATGTGGAATTCCTCGATGACGCAACCGCTTATTTTATCACAGTGGCGTCGTGGCCCCGGGCGCCGCACGGGCGCACAATGATCGCGCCATGAACGAATGATGGCGCTTGTGCGTCCCCTCATCACCAAGGAGAAACCACATGCTGCACTGGCTCTGGATTTTCATCATCGGCTTGATCGTGGGCATCATTGCGAAATGGCTGATGCCCGGCAAGGATCCGGGAGGATTCATCGTCACCGCGATCATCGGCATCATCGGCTCGTTCATTGGCGGCTGGCTCGCCCATGCCGTGTTTGGCATCGGCGTCGGCGCCACCGCGGCGGGCGCGGGAGTGGGCGGTTTCTGGGGCCTGATTTTCGGCGTCATCGGCGCCATCATCCTGCTGATCATCTATCGCCTGATCGTCAAGCCAAAACGAGCCTGATTGCGGGAAGAGGAAAAATCGGGGCGGCCTGCGGGCCGCCCCGATTGCATTGAACAGCAAACGCAAGAACCGGAGTGCTTGCGCGTGAAGTCCCGCCTATTCTGGCCTTGTGCTGGACGCTCACAGGACTTCCACCATGATCATGACCCGTGCCTACGCAACCGAAAACGCTCGCTGGACGGCGGTGCGGACACGCGATGCCGCCGCCGACGGCTCCTTTGTCTACGCGGTGCGCACGACGCACATGTACGGCCAGCCGAGTTCGGCAGTGCGGCTGCCCAAGCGCGAAAACGTGGAGTTTTTCGATTCAGCCCAGGCCGCCGAGGCCGCGGGCTATCGCGCCAGTCGCCACGCACCCGCCGACCGGACCCGCGCCGCGCTGGTGGCGCGCGCCTGCCGCCTGATCGAGGCGGCGGAGACGCCGCCTCTGCTTGGCGATTTGGCCACCGCAGTCGGCATGAGCCCGTTCCACTTCCACCGCCTGTTCAAGGCGGCAACCGGCCTGACGCCCAAGGCGTACGCTGCGGCCTACCGCGCACGCAGGTTGCGCAAGGAACTGGGCCGCCCGGACGAGTCCATCACCGACGCCATCTACGGCGCGGGCTTCAACTCCAACAGCCGGTTCTACGCAGCCGCGGACGGTCTGCTGGGTATGCGTGCGCGCGACTACCGCGCGGGCGGGGCCGGCGCCGTCATCCGCTTCGCCGTGGGCCAGTGCTCACTGGGCGCCATCCTGGTGGCGCAGAGCCAGCGCGGCATCTGCGCCATCCTGCTGGGCGACGACCCCGACCGGCTGACGCGCGACCTGCAGGATCAATTCCCCAAGGCCGACATCATCGGCTGCGACGGTGAATTCGAGCAGCTGATCGCCCAGGTGGTGGGCTGCGTCGAAGCGCCGTCGCTTGGCTTGCACCTGCCGCTGGACGTGCAGGGCACGGCCTTCCAGGAACGCGTGTGGCGGGCGCTGCGCGAGATCCCGCCGGGCACGACCGCGAGCTACGCGGAAATCGCCGCGCGCATCGGCTCGCCCAAGGCGGTGCGCGCCGTGGCGCAGGCCTGCGCGGCAAACCACATTGCGGTGGCCATTCCCTGCCACCGCGTCGTGCGGCGCGATGGCGGGCTGGCGGGTTATCGCTGGGGCGTCGAGCGCAAGCGCGAGCTGCTGCGCCGCGAAGCCCAGGCTTGAGCAGACGCTCTTCGCGCCCGGCGCCTGCCGTCAGGCACGCACGTCGAGTACCGCGTTCCACTGTTCGACGCGTTTGCCCATCGTGGTCAGCAGCGGCTTGGTGTCGCCTTCGATCGTGACCTTCTCGATCTT
>DASTNI010000058.1:0-7933 GCA_035720985.1 Rhodanobacteraceae bacterium
ACAGGGTGCCGTCGCCGCCGGCGGCCACGATCGCGTCGAAGGCCGCGAAATCGGCTTGTTCGGCGAGGGTGGTGGCGTGGCCGCGCGCCTCGGTCAGCACGAACTCGGCGGCGATGGCGCGGTCCGCCAAATACTGCCGGATCGCCGGCAGCAGCCGGCGCGCGCGGCCGCCGCCGGCATGGGGGTTGTAGATGACCAGGATCTTCATCGGCACCTATTCGGTCCACCTGGGTCGGCAGCCCTTGCGTCTGCGAGGGTAGGTGCCGTGGCCGATGGGATGCTATCGAGTTCACTGGCCAGTCGCTACGCCCCGGCCTGTAAACTGATCCGCGAAGCGTCCCTACCCCTTCGCAGGACCGGCGCACATGGAAGACGTCAGACTCACCGCAACGCAGCGCCTGCGCCGATGGGCCTTGCGCGCCGTCATCCTTCTCCTCGTGGCCTGCGCATCGGTGCGCAGTCCCGAGCCTGCGGCGACATCGGCGGTTGCCGCGGCGGCCAAGCCGGACGCCGCCGCTGGCGACACCGTCGCGCACGGCCACGTCGTCAAGCAGACGATCCACTCGCCCGCGCTCGCCGGCAACGCCATCGGCGACACGCCCGACCGCGAGGTCACGATCTACCTGCCGCCCAGCTACGACCACGCGCCGGACAAGCGCTACCCGGTGGTCTATCTGCTGCACGGCGCCACGTCGGACCCGAAGGAGTGGTTTGACGGCACCTACCAGGGCATGGACCTCGGCGCCGCGCTCGATCGGCTCGCCGGGCAGAAAGAGTTCATCGTGGTGATGCCGGCGGCCGACAACCGCTTCGGCGGCACGTTCTACGTCAACTCCCGGGCGTTCGGGCGCTGGGAGGACTTCATCACCCAGGAGCTGGTCGGCTACATCGACGCGCACTACCGCACGCTGCCGACGCGGCAGAGCCGCGGGCTGGCGGGGCAGTCCATGGGCGGGTTCGGCGCGCTGTACCTGGCGGGCCGCCACGCCGACACCTTCGGCCACGTGTATGCGACGAGTCCGTGCTGCCTGGCGCTGGTGGGCGACCTCGCCATGGACAGCGCGCGCTGGCAGCACGACCCCGGCGGCTGGCTGCGCGCCATGGGCATGGCCTTCGCGCCGGCGTCGCAAGCGGACATCGCCACCGCCACGCCGCCGCTGCCGTTCGTTGCCGGTGCCGATGGCCACATGCACGACGTGCCCGCGGTCATCGCGCAGTGGAATCGGTACCTGCCGCTGAGCCGCCTCACGCGCGACCCATCGCCCTACCGCCGCCTGTGCAGCATCGCGCTCGACGCCGGCCGCCAGGACCAGATCCCCAGCGTCCCGCTCGGCGCCGCGGCCTTCTCACGGGAGCTGACCCGCGACGGCATCGCGAACACCTTCGTCGAATTCGAAGGCACCCATACCGACCACGCCCGCGAGCGCTTCGAGACGGCGATGATGCCGTTCTTCGCGCGGGTGTTGGCGACGCCGGGGCAGGCGGGGGCGTGCCCCGGCAGATAGGGCGTCGCTGCGTCTGCCGATAGCGCGGAACCTACTTCGGCCGCGCCTGCCGCGCAAAGCTCCTCGCATCCCCCGGAAACACCACCGGGCTCTCATAGCCATCGGCCGACACCGTCGACACGCCGAAATACCAGTCGTCGATCACCACGTCCTTCAGCACGGCCTGGTCGACATCGCCCACCGCCCGCGCGAATTGCCACTGCGGCGCGGTGGTGTCGCGCCAGTGCACGCGGTAGGCGGCGGCGCCGGCGCGTTGGCCAGCGCCGCCATCGTCACCGTGTTGAGCGCGGTGACGCGGGTGAGGTAGCGCAGGTCGATGCCGTCGAGGGTGTCGCCGTAGGTGATGCCGCCCTCGGTGCGCAGGTCCTGGTGCTGGCGGGTGTAGTCCTCGTGGGCTTCGGTGACGCGCACGGCGGGGTAGCCGGCGCTGAGGAATTCCACCTGGTCGCCGCCGAGGTAGTTGCGCCGGTGCGCCTGGGCGGGCGTTTCGGTGCTGCGCGTGCCTTCGCTGAACACGCGCACGGTGGCGCTGTCGCGCACGCCGTTCTGGCCGCGGCTGTTGCCGATGATGTCGTTGTTGAGATCGGCCTCCACCTGCCAGCCCTGCGCCACCGCGTAGTCGGCCAGCACCTTGCCGCCGTACAGGCCCTGCTCCTCGCCGGAGAGTGCGGCGAACACCAGCGTGGCGCGGTTGTCCTGCTTCGACAGCAGCCGCGCCGCCTCCATCAGGGCGGCCACGCCGGAGGCGTCGTCGTTGGCGCCGGGGGCGTCGCTGGTGACGTCCATGATGTCGCTGACGCGCGAGTCCAGATGCCCGCTCATCACGATGACGCGCTTGGGATCGCTGCTGCCGCGCTTGATCGCCACGATGTCCATCACTTCCACCGGCTTGGGCGCGCGCTCGCCGGTGAACGTCTGCGACGGTGTCACCACCTCGATGCAGCCGCCGCAGTCGCGCGAGATCGCCTCGAACTGCGCCTTCACCCAGCGCCGCGCCGCGCCGATGCCGCGCTTGTCGGACTGGGTATCCGAGAGCGTGTGGCGGGTGCCGAAGCCGACCAGGTGGGCGATGGTGTCGTGCAGCCGCGCTTCGCTCGGCGCAGTGGCCAGCGCGTGCAGGGTCGGCTGTTCGCGCGGTTGCGCGGCGTCCTGCGCCGCGAGTGAGCCGCTGGCGGCTGCCAGCAGGGCGGCGGGAAGCAGGAGTCGGAGCTGGGGCATCGGGGTCACCTCGGGTGATGGCTCGGAACGGGCGCAAAGTGCGCAGCGTCCGAGTATGCGTAGCGCGACCGCCGCGCACCACTCGACCTTCGGCATGCGACCATGCGCGGCATGACTGAATCCACCACTCCGCGCGCGGCCGTGATCGGCGGCGGGCCGGCCGGCCTGATGGCCGCCGAGCAGCTCGCCCACGCCGGCATCGCCGTGGATCTGTACGACGCCATGGGCTCGGTGGGGCGCAAATTTCTGTTGGCTGGCAAGGGCGGGCTCAACCTCACCCACGGTGAAGCCTTCGATGATTTCGTCGGCCGCTACGGCGATCGCGCCGGCGAGGTGGGCAGCTGGCTGCGCGATTTCGACGCCGAAGCCCTGCGTGCGTGGGCGCGCGGGCTCGGCGTGGAGACTTTCGTCGGCAGTTCCGGCCGGGTGTTTCCCGCGGACATGAAGGCCGCGCCGCTGCTGCGTCGCTGGGTGCGCCGGCTGCACGCCGACGGCGTGCGGTTTCACATGCATCACCGCTGGCTGGGCTGGAGCGACGATGGCGCGCTGCGCTTCGCCACACCGCACGACGAGACAACGGTGCGTGCCGATGCCACCGTGCTGGCGCTCGGCGGCGGTAGCTGGCCGCAGCTGGGATCGGACGGCGCCTGGGTGGGCACGCTGGAGGCGGCCGGCGCGGCCGTGGCGCCGCTGACGCCGGCCAACTGCGGCTTCGAGCGGCCGTGGAGCGAGCACCTCGTCAGCCGCTTCGCCGGCGCGCCGCTCAAGGCGGTGGTGGCGCAGTGGCACGACCGCAACGGCTGGCGGCACCAGCGCCAGGGCGAATGCGTGATCTGCGAATACGGCATCGAGGGCAGCCTGATCTATGCCATCGGTCCCGCCTTGCGCGAGCAGATCGCCACCCGCGGCGAGGCGCTGCTGAAGCTGGACCTGGCTCCGGGCTACCCGCTCGACACGCTGGTGTCGCGACTGGCCGGGCCGCGCCGCAAGCACAGCATCGGCGACTGGATCCGCCGCCGCGCGGGGCTCGATGCGGCCAAGTGCGCGCTGGTGTTCGAGGTGGCCGACAAGGCCACGCTGGCCAACCACGTGGCGCTGGCCGGTTTGATCAAGGCGCTGCCCTTGCGCCTGCAGGCACCGCGGCCGATCGCCGAGGCGATCAGCACTGCCGGCGGCGTGCGCTTCGATGCGCTGGTGGACGACAGCCTGATGCTGCGCGCGCGAGCAGGCGTGTTCTGCGCCGGCGAGATGATCGACTGGGAGGCGCCCACCGGTGGCTACCTGCTCAACGCCTGCCTTGCCAGCGGGCTGCGCGCCGGACGAAGCGCGGCGCACTGGTTGCGCGGGCGCTGATCGAGGCTCGAGTGCGGAGTCGCTCATGCGAGGGGCCGTCAGCTGAAACGGCTCGCAGACCTTGATGGAGCTCGTTTCCCGCACTGGTGACCGCGCCGGTTCGGCGTTAGTCTCGGGAGCGGGGTGGGATCCGGATTCGGCGCACGGGGTTGCAGGAGGCTGCCCGACGCCTGGTCGCACAGAGGAAGCACAGCATGAAGAGCCGTTCGCTGACCGCAGTGCTCACGTTGGCCGTGGTTGCCGGTGCTGCGGTGGCCGGCGAAAGCGTTTGCCTTGCTTCGGGCGAAGCTGCCGCGGCCGGTTTTTCCCGGGTCCATCCCGCGCATCAGGCACTGGGCGTGTCGCCCCATGCCCTCACCGATGTCGACGTGGCCCGTCTGACGCGTTCGAGCGTCGGCATGCCGACCTGCAGTTCCTGCCACTGAGATCAGCTTCCAGGAGCCGCGCCGCGCGTCGGCATTCCCGCTAACGCCGGCGAATTCCCGAAACCGCTCGTGCGAATGCCGGAGCCGGCCTCAGCCGAGCGGCCGCACGCGGAAATTGCGTCCCTTGATGCGCCCGGCGCGCAGCCGCTCCAGCGCCTTGTTGGCCAGCTCGCGGCTGATCGCCACGTAGGCGCGGGTGGCGAATACGTCGATCTTGCCGATGTCGCCCGCCTGCAGGCCGGCGTCGCCGGTAAGCGCGCCGAGGATGTCGCCGGGGCGCAGCTTGTCCTGTCGACCCGCGTCGATCACCAGCGTCTTCATCGGCGCCAGTTGCAGCGTCTTGCCGCGCGGCGGCTGCACTTTCATCGTCTCGCGCCGCAGCGGTGTGCCCAGCACCTGCTCGATGTTGTCCGCCTTCGGTCCTTCGCGCGGCGTGACCAGGGTGAGCGCGAGGCCCGATTCGCCGGCGCGGCCGGTGCGGCCGATGCGGTGGGTGTGCGTGTCCGGGTCGTGCGCGATGTCGAAGCTCACCACCATGGGCAGCGCGGCGATGTCCAGCCCGCGTGCGGCGACGTCAGTGGCCACCAGCACGGTGCAGCTGCGATTGGCGAAGCGCACCAGCACCTCGTCGCGGTCGCGCTGCTCCATGTCGCCGTGCAGGGCCAGCGCGGAGAAGCCGCGGCGGTCGAGCTCCTGCGCCACCGCATCCACGTCCTTGCGCATGTTGCAGAACACCAGCGCCTGCGCGCGCTCGCCGGAGCCGCTGCGCTCGGAGGCAAGCAGCTGCGCCAGCGCGTCCAGCTTCTGCGCCGGTTCCACCATCAGGAAGCGCTGCTCGATCGACGGTCGCTGGGTGATCGGCGCCTCCACCGTCACCTCCACCGGATCGCGCTGCACGCGCGCACTCACCGCACGGATCTCGTCCGGGTAGGTGGCCGAGAACAGCAGCGTCTGGTGGTGCTTGGCGATGCGCCCGACGATGTCGTCGATCGCTTCGGAAAAGCCCATGTCGAGCATGCGGTCGGCCTCGTCCAGCACCAGCACCTTGATGCCGCCGCCGTGCAGGCTGGAGCGCTTGAGATGCTCCTGCACGCGCCCGGGCGTGCCCACCACGATGTGCGGATCATGCGTGAGCGAGGCCAGCTGCGGCCCCAGCGGCATGCCGCCACACAGCGTCAGCAGCTTCACGTTGGGAATGTTCGCGGCCAACTTGCGGATCGCCTTGCTGACCTGGTCGGCCAGCTCGCGCGTGGGGCACAGCACCAGCGCCTGCAGGCGGATGGTGTCCACGTCGATGCTCTGCAGCAGCGAGAGGCCGAACGCCGCAGTCTTGCCCGAGCCGGTCTGCGCCTGCGCGATCACGTCGCGCCCGGCCAGCATCGGCGGCAGGCTTTGCTCCTGCACCGGGGTCATGGCGGTGTAGCCGAGGGTGTCGAGGCTGGCGAGCAGGGCGGGTTTGAGCGGGAGCGAGGCGAAGGAAGTCATGCGCCATGATCGCACGGCGCCGCGCTTCATCCGGCAGGCGTCACCACTGCGTGCGGTTCGGCAGCAGGCCTTTCAGCTCGACGTCGGTGAGGTTGCGCCATTGGCCGGGCTTGAGGTGGCCGAGCTTGATGTTGTCGATGCGCACGCGGCGCAGCTGGGTCACGCGGTAGCCGAACGCGGCCGCCATCAGTCGGATCTGCCGGTTCAGGCCTTGGGTCAGCACGATGCCGAAGCCGAACTTGGCGATGCGCCGCACGCGGCAGCGCTGGGTCATCTGGCCGTGGATGTGCACGCCCTTGCTCATGCCGGCGAGGAACTCGTCGGTGACCGCCTTGTTCACCGCCACCAGGTATTCCTTCTCGTGGTGGTTCTCCGCGCGCAGGATCTCGTTGACGATGTCGCCGTTGCTGGTGAGCAGGATCAGGCCTTCGGATTCCTTGTCCAGTCGGCCCACCGGGAAGATGCGCTGCGGGTGGTCGACGAAGTCGACGATGTTGCCGTCCACGCTCTGGTCGGTAGTGCAGGTGATGCCCACCGGCTTGTTCAGCGCGATGTAGACGGCCTTCTTCGCCGACGGCGTGGTGGCGAGGATGCGTGCCTTGACGATCTCCCCGTCCACGCGCACCTCGTCGCCCTCCAGCGCCTTGGCGCCGGTGGAGACGACCTCGCCGTTGATCGTCACCCGCCCGGCGACCAGCAGCTCGTCCGCCTCACGGCGCGAGCACAGGCCGGCTTCGCTGATGTATTTGTTGACGCGCATGCAACAGCACCCGTGTAGGAGCGCAGCCCCACGCCGCGTTTGAGCAGTTGGAGCGCGAGGATCGACAGCCCGGCCACGAAGCCGATCATCACCGCGAACCCCGTAGCGACACCAACATCGCTGACCCCGATCACCCCGAAGCGGAAGGTGTTGACCATGTACAGGATTGGATTGGCACGCGAAATGGCCTGCCACGGCTCCTTGAGCATGTTGACCGAATAGAACACGCCGCCCAGGTAGGTCAGCGGGGTGAGCACGAAGGTCGGCACCAGCGCGATGTCGTCGAACTTCTTCGCGTAGATCGCGTTGACGAAGCCGGCCAGTGCGAAGATCGTGGCGCCCAGAATTACCGAGAGCAACATGACCAGCGGGTGCGTGACGTGCAGTGAGGTGAAGAACAGCGCAACACCAAGCACCAGCGCACCGACTACCAAGCCGCGTGCGACCGAGCCCGCAACATAGCCCAGAAGAATCACCCAGTTCGGCATCGGCGAGACCAGCATCTCTTCCACCGAGCGCTGGAACTTGGCGCCGAAGAACGAACTGGAGATGTTGGCGTAGCTGTTGTTGATGATGCTCATCATCACCAACCCCGGTGCGAGGTACTGGATGTATGTAAACCCATGTTCGATGGTGCCGATGCGGCTGCCGACGAGCTTGCCGAAGATCACGAAGTACAGCGTCATCGTGATCACCGGCGGAATCAGCGTCTGCGACCAGATGCGCACGACGCGCATGATTTCGCGGCGGGTGATGGTGTAGAGCGCCACCAGGTTGGCTGACGAATTCATGCGTGGATCTCCGCGTGTACGTAGGCGATCAAACCGGCGTTGCCGACCGGAGTCGAGGGAAAGGTGAGGCCGCAGCGGGGCGCGAAGGCGATCAAGCCGCGCGCTCCGTGCCATTGCCGATCAGGCGCAGGAACAGTTCCTCCAGACGGTTGGCTTTGTTGCGCATCGAACGCACGGTGACACCGATCGCATTGAGCGCGTGGAACAGCGCGTTGAGATCCTGCTTGCGCGACATCTCCGCTTCCAGCGTGTGGCCGTCCACGCGGCGAAGCACGATGCCCGGATGCTCCGGCAGCTGGACCGGTGCGTTGTCCACGTCAAGCACGAAGGTCTCCACGTCCAGCGTCGCGAGCAGGCGCTTCATGGTGGTGTTCTCCACGATGGTGCCGTGGTCGA
>DASTNI010000059.1:0-4815 GCA_035720985.1 Rhodanobacteraceae bacterium
TGGCGTTCGAGCTTGTCGAACAGGTTGGCCACCCACCACACCAGGCCTGCCACGGCACCGCCGCTGAACAGGGCCACGAACACGAAGGCCAGCGCTTCGGGCAGGCCCAGCCAGGACTGCAGCAACTCAAACACGAACGCAGACGCCGCCGGCAGCAGCAGCGCCGGCAACAGCAGCCGCCGTGCCAGCGCGCCCCCCAGCGTGTCCGCGGTGGCCACCCGGGTCAGCCCCAGCGTGGGCGCGGCGCACAGCCAGCCGAGCGTCGCCAGCAGCAACAGCACGGTCGAGTGCAGCGGCATGCGTCCGAACGACATGGCGCTCTTGCCGGCCAGTGCGATGCCATAGGACGCCAGCCCGCTCATCGCGATCGCCAGCACGCCAAGGGCCAGCGCGTCGCGCAGGCTCTGCCAGCGTCGTGCCGGCAGCAGCAGACCCAACCCGCCCAGCAGCACGAAACCCGCCGCGACCGGTTCGGCCATGCGCCCGGGCCAACCCGCGGGGTCGCGCGTCGACAGTGCCGCGATGAGGTGATCGATGTGCAAGTCGACCAGCCACAGATGCTCCGCCAACGTCACCGCACCGAGTGCCAGCACGCCCAGCGACAGCCAGCGACCGACGCTCGACCACGACGGCGCCGGGTGTTGGCTGAGCAGCAGCGAGCCGCCGGACAACACGAAGCCGACCGCCGCGTTCGCGGTCATCGCCGGCTGCCCCGGCCACATCGTGGTCAGCAGCGGCCATTGCCACCACCAGCCGACCAGCACGACCAGCGCCGCCACGCAGATCAACAGCGCTGCCGCACGCGAGAAGCGCAGGAACACCCGCACGACGCCGATATCGTGATGGAACGGCACGGTGATCATCGCCACCCCCATATTCCGGCAAGCCTGCCGCGGGTCGGGCCGTACGACGGCATCAGGCCCACCATGACATGCTCGGCGGGTGCCCCGACTTGACGACGATCAACCCGGCGGCTGGCCTGTCCTGCCAGAGTCTGCGCCAGTCGCCCGCACCCCCGAGGAAACGATGCTCATCTACAGCTGCCACGGTGCCGCCAAGCAGGTCACCGGTTCGTGCCACCTGATCACCTGCAACGATCGCCGCGTGCTGATCGACTGCGGCATGTTCCAGGGCAGCGAGGAGGTCGAGCGCGCCAACGCCGAGCCGTTCGGCTTCGACCCGGCCGGCATCGACGTGCTGCTGCTCACCCACGCCCACCTCGACCATTGCGGGCGCATCCCGCTGCTGGTGCGGCGGGGTTTCCGCGGCCGCATCCTCACCACCGCCGCCACCCGCGAACTGGCGCGGGTGGTGCTGCTGGACGCCGCCGGCCTGCAGGAAGAGGACGCGCGCCGCGCGCAGCGCAACAACCGCCGCGGCGACGTGGTGGCACCGCCGCTGTACACGCTGGACGACGCCCTGCACGCGCTGGACTTCTTCGGCCCGGATGTCGGCTACGGCGATGCGGTTCCCGTTGTCGAGGGCATCAGCGCGCGCTTTCTCGATGCCGGCCACATCCTCGGCTCGGCCTCGATCCTGCTGCAGATCGACGACGGCGAGCAGCCCCGGCGCATGCTGTTTTCAGGCGACCTCGGCAACCCGGGGCGCCCGCTGCTGCGCGATCCAACGCCTGCCCCACCCGCCGACTACGTGGTGATGGAAAGCACCTACGGCGACCGCCCGCACCGCTCGGTGCCCGATTCGGTGGACGAGATGTACCGTGCCATCCGCGACACGGTGAACCGGCGCGGCAACGTGGTGATCCCCACCTTCGCGCTGGAACGCACCCAGGAAATCCTGTACTACCTGCACCGCGGCATCGCGGCCGGCGCGATCCCGCCGCACGTGCGGGTGTTCCTCGATTCGCCGATGGCGATTTCCGCCACCGAGATCTTCCGCCGCCACCCGGAATGCTTCGACGACGGCTTCCTGGACGAACTGCAACACGGCGACCCGTTCGCCATGCCCGGCCTGCATTTCACCCGCGGTACGGCCGAGTCGATGGCGATCAACAACGTCGACGGCGGCGCGATCATCCTGGCCGGCTCGGGCATGTGCAACGGCGGGCGCGTGCGCCACCATCTCAAGCACAACCTGTGGCGCGAGCGCTGCAGCGTGGTGTTCGTCGGCTATGCCGCGGAAGGCACGCTGGCGCGGCGGATCATCGATGGCGCGCCCAGCGTGCGCGTGTTCAACGAGGAGATTCCGGTGCGTGCCCAGGTGTGGACCATCAACGGTTTCTCCGCCCATGCCGACCAGCCCTCGCTGCTGGCCTGGCTGGGCGACGCGCCGCGGCGCAAGGTGTTGCTGGTGCACGGCGAATACGGCCGCGGCATGCAGGTGATGCGCGATGTGCTCCAAGCGCGCGGCCTTGCCTGCCAGCTGCCGGGGCTGCACGAGCCGATCAAGATCGACTGATGAGCTGACGCTCCATCGGACAACACGCTTCGTGGTTGACGTGCGTCAAATCCGCCAATCCACGCCACCCTAGACTGGTTGTGCCGCGCGAGCGGAGCCGGCTGGCACGTGCTCCGTCGCTCGCTCGGCGCCCACGGCCTCGGGAGCAACGTGTGATGAAACGGACCGCCATCCTGGACTTTCCTGCGCGGCACGACGCCGATGGCGGACGGGTCGCGTCATCGCCCTGCGATCGACCGACGTGCCGGCGCCTGTTCTGCGCGACGCTGCGCAGCGTGCCGCTGTTGCTGCTGAGCGCTTGGCTGGCGCTGCTGCCGGCGCAGGACGCCTCCGCGATGCCGGAGTTCGCGCGCCGCTACAACCTCAGCTGCGCCGCCTGCCACTCCGCCTTCCCGCGCCTCAACAAGTTCGGCGAAGTGTTCATCGCGAACAACATGCGCCTGCCGAACTGGATGGAAACCGCCGACCAGCTCGGCGACGACCGCCTCGCGCTGCCCGACCACGTGCCGCTGGCCATCCGCGCCCAGGCCTATGTGCAGGCCCGCCAGGGCAAGGCGATCGACCCGGTCAGCGGCGCGCGCCAGTCCGCGCCGACCGACTTCCAGTCGCCGTACCTGCTCAAGCTGCTGTCCAGCGCGCCGCTGAGCAAGGACATCACCTACTACTTCTACGCCATCATGGCCGAGAAGGGCGGCAACGGCGAGATCGTGGTGGAGGACGCCTGGTTCCGCCACGCCGACATCTTCGGCAGCGGCATCGGCATGATGCTCGGTCAGTTCTCGCTGTCCGACGCGATGTTCCCGCGCGAGATCCGCCTGCCGTTCCAGGACTACATGGTCTACCGCATGGCCGGCATCACCTACGACCGCGGCGTGCAGTTCGACCGTGACGTCGGGCCGTTCGGCATCACCCTGGGCTTCACCAACGGCAACGGCATCACCGACAACTTCAAGATCAACGGCACCGGCTATTCGCGCCCGGACCGGATGTTCGACAACGACAACTCCAAGACCGTCTTTGCCCACGTCGGCACCGACATCGGCCCGGTGGGCGTGGGGCTGTTCGGCGCCAGCGGCAAGCAGCGCGGCGCCACCGGCCCGGCCGCCATGGACAAGAGTCAGCGCAACACCGACAAGCGCGTCGTCGGCGTGGATGCCTCCGGCGACATCGGCGCGCAGGTGCACTGGTACGCGCAATACCTGTGGAACGACTGGCGCGGTTTCCTGGACGTCGATCCGACGCGCCACTATCGCTGGAACGGCGGCTTCGCCGGCCTCGACTGGATACCCAACGACCGCTGGGCCTTCTCGGCGCTGTACAACTACGCTGGCGCCGGCGACTTCGCGCGCAGCAACACCATCTACGAAGGTATCGCCATCAACAGCCTGAGCCTGACCGCCTCCCGTTACTTCATGCGCAACGTCAAGGGCATCGTCGAGCTCAACATCGACTTCAAGAACAAGACCACACCGACCGGCCCTTACTTCACCGGCCACTTGAGCCGCGAGAACTACATCCTGTTCGGCTTCGACACGGCGTTCTGACATGCGCGCCCACTACCTGCCGAGACGATCACGATGGCACACCGGCGCGGTCGTGCTGCTGTTTGCCGCCGGTGCCGGCGTCCACGCGCAGGCGCTGCAGGTCGGCACGCTGCGCATCGAGTCGACTCCCTCGGCGGCCGAGGTCGAGCTGATCGGCGGAGTGGCCGGCACCACGCCGCTGACCGTCAGCGAACGCGACATCTACCCGAACAACTATCCGGATGCACGCGCCGCGCTCTACGGCACGGTCACGCTGCGCCACGCCGGCTGCGAGCCGCTGCAGCACCGCGTGACACTGGGCGACCTCAAGCAGGATCTGCACCTGCGCCTGGACTGCGTCGCCGCGAAGGCGGCGCCAGTACCGCGCCCGGCACCGGCTGCGACGCCACCGGCGACGCTAGCGCCCGCGTCGCCGCAGGCCCTGCCGCAACGACGCCTGCGCCAGCTGCAGGTGCTGCAGGAGCTGCTGGACGAAGGGCTGATCAGCCCCGCGGAAGAACAGCGCGTGCGACGGCGCATCCTGCAGTCCGGCGTCGGCGGGGACGGCGCGGGGCCGGGCGACTGAAACGCGGAAGCGCAGGGCCGCCATGGCGGCGAAAGCGGGCATGACGACGGGGAGGCCGCCCTCTGCGCCCGTCCACGACCGTGCCGCACACGGCGATGGGTGACGCGGCGGGCAAAGGCCACTTTGCTTGACCTGGATCAGAGGCGCCGCCGGATGCCGTTCCTATAGTCGGCGCGACTGACGCGGATTCCTCGGGGGGAGGGACGCGCGGTGCACGGCGTTTCCCGGCAAGGCTCACTTACAGTCCAGGGGAGAATCGCATGTCGCAGCGGGCTTCGGATCTCGTGC
>DASTNI010000060.1:0-9008 GCA_035720985.1 Rhodanobacteraceae bacterium
AATCCCGGTGCAATGGGTCGAGTCGTCGCATCCGCGCAAGATCTTCCGGGCTAACCGGCCGTGGGCGGTAATACGCCGTGCTCCGCGCCAGCCCCAGCAAGCGCGCTTGCCGGATCACCGGCAGCTGATCCTGACGGTTGATCATCGCCTTGCGCTCAGCGGGCTGGCCTTGCCGAGCGCACCGGACAAAAAATCGTTCTCCAGCGTCAGCTCGCCAATCTTCGCGTGCAAGGCCTTCAGGTCGACCGGCGGCGCCGCGTTCGCCGGCGCTGCGCCGAACGCTTCGGCCGCGTGCTCCAGCAGCGGCTGCTTCCACTGCGTGATCTGGCTGACGTGGACGTCGAACTGCTCGGCGACCGTGCGGTCGCCCTGGAGGGCGGCTAGCGCAACGCGGGCCTTGAATGCCGGGGCGTGGTTCCGGCGGGGTCTTCTGCTCATGGTTGAACTCCTGTGACGAGGCGATCTTGCCTCGTAGTCAGGCCGCCCATCCACTTATCCCACTGTCCGAACTTGCGGGACCACCTCATTGCGACTGGCCTCTGCCCAACGTTCGCGCGGTGAGCGCCGCACCGGGTGCAACAGCAGCGCGCCGTTCTCGACCGTCATCACGGCTTCGTCTTCGATCTCAACCTGCGCGAGCAGCGGCTTGGCGATGATGACGCCTTGCGGGTTGCCCATTTTGCGCAGGGTGTTTCTCATAGTGGAGTACTGCGCGGTTTGCGTGGTGGCAGCAACGTTATAAAACCGACGCCATGCAAGGCACGTGGGGGCGGCAAGGTGTGGGACCGCAACGCATGGCGAGCACAAAAAACGGGCCGCGCGAGGCGGCCCGTCCGGATGCCACTTCAAACCGTGATCGGGTTGGGTTTGTCGGGGTCGAGCTTCCAGACCTTGATCGCCCGTTCGACGTCCTTCGGCGTCAGCGCGCCTTCGCGCGCGAGCGCTTCGACCGCGGCCTGGGCGATCCAGAACTCGTCGACCTCGAAGAACGCGCGCAGCGCCTCGCGGGTGTCGCTGCGGCCATAGCCGTCGGCGCCCAGCACGGTGTAGTGGCGCCCTTCGGGGACGAACGGGCGGATCTGCTCGGCGACCGCACGCACGTATTCGGTGGCCGCCACGACTGGACCCGCGTGCGCGCCCAGGCAGTCGGTGACGTAGGACACGTGCGGCTGCTTGGCTGTCGGGTGCAGGCGGTTGAAGCGCTCGCAGTCGAACCCGTCGCGGGCCAGCTCGGAAAAGCTCGGGCAGGACCACACGTCGGCCTGGATGCCGAATTCCTGGTCGAGCAGTTCGGCCGCCTTGATGGCGCTGCGCAGCGAGCCACCGGCGCCCAGCAGTTGCACGTGCGGCGCCGGCTTCTTGCCCTTGGCCTTGGCGCCCTGCGCCGCCTGATACAGGTACATGCCCTTGATGATGCCGTCGTAGCAGCCCTCGGGCATGTCGGGGTGTGTGTAGTTCTCGTTGGTGGTGGTGATGTAGTAGAACTCGTCCTTCTGGTCCTCGTACATGTCCTTGATGCCGTGGTGCAGGATCACGGCGACTTCGTACGAGAAGGTCGGATCGTAGGCGCGGCAGTTGGGGATGGTCGCCGCCATCAGGTGCGAGGAATTGTCGTTGTGCTGCAGGCCTTCGCCCGGGAAGCTGCAGCCGGCGGTCGCGCCGACCAGGAACCCGCGCGTGTGCTGGTCGCCCGCGGCGAAGATGAGGTCGCCCACGCGGCGGAAGCCGAAGAACGAGTAGTAGATGAAGAACGGCAGCATCGGCTGGTCGGACACCGAATAGCTGGTGCCGGCCGCGATCCACGCCGACACGCCGCCGGCCTCGCTGATGCCTTCCTGCAGCACCTGGCCGTCCGCCGCCTCGCGGTAGTACATCAACTGGTCGGCGTCCTGTGGGCGGTATTTCTGGCCGCCCGGCACGTAGATGCCGATCTGCCGGAACATGCCTTCCATGCCGAACGTGCGCGCCTCGTCGGCGACGATCGGCACCACGTGCGGCGCGAGTTCCTTGTCGCGCAGCATGAGGTTCATGCCGCGCACCAGCGCCATGGTGTTGGAGATCTCGCGATCGCCGGTGCCCTGGGTGATGGCCTTGAATTCATCCAGGCTGGGCGCCTTCAGCGTGTGCGTCGATTTCACGCGCCGCCTGGGCAGCGCGCCGCCCAGTTCCTTGCGGCGCTCCAGCATGTACTTGACCTCGGGCGAATCCATGCCGGGGTGGTAGTACGGCACCGAGTCGAAATCCTCGCCTTCCAGCTGCTTGTCGGTCAGCGGGATCTGGAAGCGGTCGCGGAACGCGATGATCGCGTCGTGGTGCATCTTCTTGGCCTGGTGCGCGATGTTCATCGATTCGCCCGCCGCGCCCATGCCGTAGCCCTTGACGGTCTGCGCCAGGATCACCGTCGGCATGCCTTCGGTGTGCACCGCCGAGTAATAGGCGGCGTACACCTTGTGCGGATCGTGGCCGCCGCGGTTGAGCCGCCAGATGTCATCGTCCGCAAGATTCGCGACCATGGCCGCGGTTTCGGGGTACTTGCCGAAGAAGTGCTCGCGCGCGTAGGCGCCGCCCAGCGCCTTGTAGGCCTGGTACTCGCCATCGACGGTTTCCATCATGAGCTTGCGCAGCACGCCCTTGGTGTCACGCGCCAGGAGCGGATCCCAGTACGAGCCCCAGATGAGCTTGATGACGTTCCAGCCGGCGCCGCGGAACGCGCCTTCAAGCTCCTGGATGATCTTGCCGTTGCCGCGCACCGGGCCGTCCAGGCGCTGCAGGTTGCAGTTGATGACGAAGATGAGGTTGTCGAGATGTTCGCGGCCGGCGAGCGAGATTGCGCCCAGGGATTCCGGTTCGTCGACCTCGCCGTCGCCCAGGAAGCACCACACCTTGCGGTCGGTGACCGGCATGAGCTTGCGCGCTTCCAGGTATTTCATGAACTGCGCCTGGTAGATCGCCTGGATGGGACCGAGGCCCATCGACACCGTCGGCACCTGCCAGTAGTCCGGCATCAGCCACGGATGCGGGTAAGAGGACAGCGCGGTGCCGCGCGGGTTGCTGGCCTCGCGCCGCAGGTTGTCGAGCTGCTCGGCCGACAGCCGGCCTTCGAGGTACGAACGCGCGTACAGGCCGGGGCTGGAATGACCCTGGTACAGGATGAGGTCGCCCGGATGCTGGTCCGAGGGCGCGCGCCAGAAATGGTTGAAGCCGACGTCGTACAGCGTCGCCGACGAACCGAAGCTCGCGATGTGGCCGCCGAGCTTGCCGGGGCGGCGGTTGCAGCGCACCACCATCGCCATCGCGTTCCAGCGGATGATCGAGCGGATGCGCCACTCCATGGCGGCGTCGCCCGGCGACTTGGCCTCGAGCTGCGGCGGGATCGTGTTGACGTACTGGGTCGTCGGCGTGAACGGCAGATGCCCGCCCGCGCGGCGCGTTTCGTCGACCATTTTTTCGAGGAGCTGGTGCGCGCGCTCGGTGCCATCGGCACCGATGACGGCTTCGATGGACTCGATCCATTCGCGGGTTTCGCGCGGGTCGGGATCCTGGTCGATGAGTTCCTTCGCGAGTGCGTTCATGGTTTGCTCCTGTGCCGCGGCGCGCGCGACGTCTTCTTGGTGGTGATCTTGGCGTGGGCCGCCGCGGTGGCATGCGCGGCCTTGGCAGCGGCCTTGGCAGCGCCCTTGCCGGCGCGCAGGCGGCGCATCACGCGGCTGCGTTCGGATTTCATTTCGCGCGAGGCGCGGATCTGCGCTTCGACGCACACGATGGCGCTCATGTTGACCACGCGCCGCGCGGTCGCCTGCGGCGTCAGCACGTGCGCGGGACGCGCCACGCCCATGAGGATCGGGCCGATGACGACGCCGTCGGTCATGCAGCGCGTGATGTTGAACGCGGCGTTGGCGGCGGCAAGGTTCGGGAACACGAACACGTTGGCGCGGCCGGTCAGGCGCGAATTCGGGAACAGGCGCTCGCGCAGCCTGGGGTCGAGCGCGACGTCGGCCTGCATCTCGCCCTCGGCCTCGAGGTTGGGCGCCCGTTCGCGCAACAGTTGCAGCACCGCCTGCATCTTGCAGCTGCCGACGGTCTGGCGGCTGCCGAAATTGGAACCCGCGATCAGCGCCACGTGCGGTTCGATGCCCAGCAGGTGCAGCCGGGTGGCGGCCTGCATCACCGCTTCGGCGATCTGCTCGGGCGTCGGGTCGGCCTGCATGTGGGTATCGAGGAAAAAGCTCAGGCCCTTGTCGTTGGCGACGGCCGACATCGACGACGGCGCATGCACGCCGCGATCGAGGCCGATGATGTCCAGGATGTGCCGCGCCTTGCGCTGGTAGCGGCCGACCACGCCGCAGATCATGGCGTCGGCCTCGCCGCGCGCGACCATGATCGCGGCGATGACGGTGGCGCGCGAACGCACGGTGGCCTTGGCCGAGGCCGGCGTGACGCCGCGTCGCTGCATCAGGTTGTAGTAGTGCTGCCAGTACGCATCGAAGCGCGGGTCGGAATGGATGTTGCAGAGTTCGAAGTCGCGCCCGGCTTCCAGCCGCAGGCCGATGCGCTCGATCCGCCGCGCGATGACGTCGGGGCGGCCGATCAGGATCGGGCGGACCATCCGTTCATCGACCAGCGTCTGCACCCCGCGCAGCACCACTTCCTCCTCGCCCTCGGCGTAGGCCACACGCATCGGATTGGCGCGCGCGCGCTCGAACACCGGCTTCATGGCCAGGCCGGTGCGGAACACGAACTGGCTGAGTTTTTCCGTGTAGGCATCGAGGTCCGCCAGCGGCCGCGTGGCCACGCCGGATGCCATCGCGGCCTTGGCGACCGCCGGCGCGACCTGCACCAGGAGGCGCGGGTCGAAGGGCCGCGGGATCAGATAGTCGGCGCCGAAGTGCGGCAGCGTGCCGCCGTACGCGCGCTGCGCGACGTCGGAAACCTCGCGCCGCGCGAGATCGGCGATGGCGTGCGCGCAGGCGACGGTCATGTCCTCGTTGATGCCCGTCGCGCCCACGTCCAGCGCGCCGCGGAAGATGTAGGGAAAGCAGAGCGCGTTGTTGACCTGGTTCGGATAGTCCGAACGGCCGGTCGCCATGACGCAGTCGGGCTTGGCCGCGCGCGCTTCTTCGGGCGTGATCTCGGGCGTCGGGTTGGCCAGCGCGAGGATCACCGGCCGGGCGGCCATGGTGGCGACCATCTCGCGCTTCAGCACGCCGCCGGCGGACACGCCAAGGAACACGTCGGCGCCCCTGGCGATGTCGGCGAGCGTGCGCGCGCGCGTCTTGCGCGCATAGCGCGTGAGGCTGGCGTCGAGGTGCGGACGGCCCTGGTACAGCACGCCTTCGATGTCCGACACCATGATGTGCTCGGGCTTGACGCCGAGGCGCACCATCATGTCCAGGCAGGCGATGCCCGCCGCGCCGGCGCCGGACGCCGCGACCTTCACGTCCCCGATCTTCTTGCCGACCACGATCAGGGCGTTGAGCAGCGCGGCGCCGACCACGATCGCGGTGCCGTGCTGGTCGTCGTGGAAGACCGGAATGTGCAGGCGTTCGCGCAGCTTGCGCTCGATGTAGAAGCACTCGGGCGCCTTGATGTCCTCGAGGTTCATGCCGCCAAAGGTGGGCTCCAGCGCGGCGATGATGTCGACCAGCTTGTCGGGATCGCGCTCGTTGATTTCGATGTCGAACACGTCGATGCCGGCGAACTTGCGAAACAGCATCGCCTTGCCTTCCATCACCGGTTTGCCGGCGAGCGGACCGATCGGCCCGAGGCCCAGCACCGCGGTCCCGTTGGTGATGACGCCGACGAGGTTGCCGCGCGCGGTCAGGGACGAGGCTTCGACCGGATCGGCGACGATCGCGTCGCAGGCTGCGGCGACGCCGGGTGAATAGGCCAGCGACAGATCGCGGGCCGTCAGCAGCGATTTGGTGGGGGTGATGCGGACTTTCCCGGCGTTGGGGTGCCGGTGGTATTCCAGCGCGGCTTGCTTGAGTTCTTCGGGGAGGCTGGACATGGCGACCGGCGGCATCGGAAAGGCGTGATTCCGGGCCATTCAGTCTACCACCCGGACCCGTTTGCTTCCTGATTTCGCGCACGTTCCGGAGGCCCGCGAAACGCGTTAGAGTCCGCCGGTGTCCGCTCGCTGTGCAGGGGATTCATGGGCCCGAGCCTGGCGCGATGGAGCGTGGTGCTGCTGCTGTGGTGCCCACTGACGGCGGCGGCCGGTGGCGCTGCGTTGCGCATCATCCCGTTGCCGGGGCCACCGAAGGACATGGCGGCCGTGTTGCCGCCGGCGGCAACGGCAACGACGACTCCGACCCATGCCTGGCTGCGCGCGCCGCACCACGCCCGCGCGTGGTACGCGCTCGAGCTGGCCGCGGATTGGCACCATCGCAGCCCGCCGCTGCTGGTGATCCACGACAACACCCGCGCGCGCGTCACCGTGTACCTGCCGCCCGACTATCGGCCGCGCACCGCCACGGTGTTCGACGCCACGCTCGATCCGTCGTTTTCGCACGCTGCGGTGGTGTACCTGCTGCCGCCCGGTCTCGACCCGCGGCAGCCCGTTTATCTCCGCCTGGGCGACCCCGGCCAGACGCAGCCCATCCGCGTCGGCATCACCGACGTGGCGGGGTACCGCGCGCGGGATCTGGCCCACGTGCGCCTCAGCACGTTCCTGGTGAGCGTGCAGGTATCGATGGTGCTGGTCATCCTGTGTTTCTGGGTGGTCCTGCGCGATCGCGTATTCCTGTATTTCATCGCCCACGTCAGTGCCCAGGTCGTCTATGACATGGCGGCGTCGGGCGAATTGTTCGCGCTTCCGGGCGCCGCCCTGCTGGGGCCGTTCGGCTACCACACCGGGCAGACCGCGGCGGCGCTGGCGGCGGGCACCTCCATCTGGTTCATCCTGGAATTTGCCGATCTGCGGCGGCACACGCCGCGGCTCGCGACGCTGCTCGCGGCCCTGCGCTGGCCCTTCGTCGCGCTTGCGCTGATCGTGTGGATGCCCTGGTTCGAGCCGGATGCGTGGCTGCCGAACACGGTCAATGTGTTGCTGGTGGCCGCGGTGCCCGCAGCGCTGGTCGCGAGCTGGCTCGCGTGGCGACGGGGCAATCGGCAGGCCGGTTTCTTCCTACTGGCGTGGGTGCCATTGCTTGCGTTGACCCTGATACGCGTCGTCCAGCTCATCGTCGGATTGCCGCTGCCGAGCTGGCTGGAATACGGGCTGCCGGCTGGCATGGCCTACGCCGCGGTCGTGGTGACGCTCGGCCTTGCCGACGCCACGCTGCAGGTGCGCCACGAGCGCGACCAGGCTACGCACATCGCCGAGTACGACGCGCTGACGGGTGTGCTGAACCGCCGCGCCATCATGCAGCGCATGCAGGTGGCCTGGCACGCGACGCGCTCGGGGTTCGAGCCCCTGGCCGTGCTGTTTCTCGACATCGACCATTTCAAGCAGATCAACGATACCTACGGGCATGCCGCGGGCGATGCCTGCCTGATGGCGTTGACCGGGGCGATCCGCGCCGAGCTGGCTGCCGCCGATCGTGTGGGCCGGTATGGCGGTGAGGAGTTCGTCGTGCTGCTGCATGGCGACAGCGCCCGCATGGCCGAAGGGGTGGCTGCCCGCATCGTCGCGCGCACCGCGGCGCTGCAAGTGGCCGCGGCGGGGCACCTGATCGGGTTCACGCTCAGCATCGGCGTCGCCCTGCGCGAGGCCTCGATGGCCAACGTCGACGCGCTGGTCGAATGCGCCGATGCCGCGCAGTACCGCGCCAAGGGCGCGGGCCGCAACCGCGTCGAAGTGTGGTGCAGCGTGCCCGGACGCGCCGCGGTGCCGCGCGTCGGCTGACGCCGCGCGTGGCACACTTGGCCGCATGCAGGACAAACAAGCCATCGTGCGCGACTGGCTGCCGCGCTACACCGGGCAGCGCCTGGAAGACTTCGGCGGCTACGTGCTGCTGACGAACTTCATCGGGTATCTGGAGAAATTCTGCGCGCTCACGGGCGCCACCATCGTCGATCGCGACCGCCCGATGCCGTGCGCGACCATGGACGGACTCAGCATGATCGACTTCGGCATGGGCAGCCCCAACGCGGCCACCGCGATGGATCTCCTGTCCGCGGTTGCGCCGAAGTCGGTGTTGTTCCTCGGCAAGTGCGGCGGGCTCAAGAAGAAGAACCAGCTGGGTGACCTGATTCTGCCGATCGCCGCGATCCGCGGCGAGGGCACCAGCAACGACTACTTGCCACCCAAGGTGCCAGCGCTGCCGGCGTTCCAGCTGCAGCGCGGCGTATCGACGATGATCCGCGACCTCGGCCACGATTACTGGACCGGCACCGTGTACACCACCAACCGCCGCGTGTGGGAGTTCGACGAGGATTTCAAGGCCTACCTGCGGACCCTGCGCTGCATGGCGATCGACATGGAAACCGCGACGATTTTTGCCGCCGGCTTCGCCAACCGGATTCCCTCGGGCGCGCTGCTGCTGGTGTCCGATCAGCCGATGGTGCCCGAGGGCGTCAAGACCGCCGCCAGCGATGCCGAGGTCAAGGCCAGGTATGTCGAGGACCACGTCCGGATCGGCATCGAGGCGTTGAAGCTGGTGCGTCGCAACGGGCGCAGCATGAAGCATCTGCGTTTCGAGGACGAGCTCGAGTGACGCCCGGGGTGGGTCCAGCGCACGGGCGCCGGCCGCGGGGAGCCGCTTGATGTGGATCAACCGCGCGCGGGATGCTGCACCTAGACTCGCAGCAATGTCTGGCCGCAAGGGGTGTGCACGATGACGCTCAATATCCTGCTGGCGATCCACGTGCTCGCCGTGGTGTGGTGGATCGGCGGGGTGTCGATGGTGACCGCCACGCTGCTGCCGATCTTCAACCGGCTGCCGCCCGACGAGCGCATCCAGCGCATCAAGCAGCTCGAGCACCGGTTTGCCAACCAGGCGCGCGTCGCGGTGCTACTGGTCGGCATCACCGGTTTCTGGATGTACGCGATCGTTCCGGAGATGATC
>DASTNI010000061.1:0-4352 GCA_035720985.1 Rhodanobacteraceae bacterium
CACGTCGAGTGAAGGGCGCTGCGGATGCACACCGATAACGGAGGGCTGGAGGAGGTTCCGATGAAGTTCGTAGACATGCTGCGCGATGTGCGCAACCAGGGCGGGCAGGTCCGCACCCACGGGCTGGACGACGCCACCATCGAGCGCTTCGCTGCGCAGGATGCCGACCTCGCGAGCGCGATCAAGGACGCGCAGGCGGCGTTCGCCGAGCTGAAGTCGCACCACCCCGAGCTCGTCGGCCAGGACGAAGACGCCCAGCTGCACGCGGTGCAGTCCGGCTTCGTCAACTTTTATCCGGATGACGGCATCTGCCCGTACATCCCGCTGGCCGCGCGCGGCGCGTGGATCGTCACCCTGAAGGGCGCGGTGCTGTACGACTGCGGCGGCTACGGCATGCTCGGTTTCGGCCACAATCCGCCGGCCGTGATGGCGGCGATGGCGAAGCCGCAGGCGATGGCCAACGTGATGACGCCCTCGCTTGCCCAGCACGCCTTCACCGAGGCGCTGCGGAAGGAGATCGGCCACCACCGCGGTGAGCACCCGTTCGCGAAGTTCATGTGCCTCAACTCCGGTTCGGAATCGGTGACGCTGGCGGCGCGCATTGCCGACACCAACGCCAAGACGATGACCGACGCGGGCGCGAAGTACGCCGGCCGCAAGATCAAGCGCCTCACGGTGAAGGGCGCGTTCCACGGCCGCACCGGCGAGCCGGCACGCTATTCCAACTCGACCCGCAAGGCCTACGAGGCCACCCTCGCCAGCTTCCGCCACGAGGATTCGGTCATCGCGATCGAGCCCTACGACGTGGCCGCGCTGCGCAAGGCGTTTGCCGAGGCCGACCAGAACGGCTGGTTCTTCGAGGCCATGTTCCTGGAACCCGTAATGGGCGAAGGCGACCCCGGCCGCGCGGTCACGCCGGAGTTCTACCTCGCCGCGCGCGAGCTCACTGCCAGCCACGACACGTTGTTCCTGGTCGATTCGATCCAGGCCGGCCTGCGCGCGCAGGGCGCACTGTCGATCGTCGACTACCCGGGCTTCGAGAAGCTGCCGGCGCCGGACATGGAGACCTATTCGAAGGCGCTCAACGCCGGCCAGTATCCGCTCTCGGTGCTGGCGCTCAATGCCCGCACCGCCAAGATCTACCGCAAGGGCACCTACGGCAACACCATGACCGGCAACCCGCGGGCACTCGACATTGCCTGCACGGTGCTGGGCAGCATCACGCCGGAGCTGCGCACCAACATCCGCGACCGCGGCGCCGAGATGGTCAAGAAGCTGAAGGCGCTGCAGGCGGAGCTCGGCGGCCTCATCACCAAGGTGCAGGGCACGGGCCTGCTGTTCTCGTGCGAGCTGGCGCCGGAGTTCAAGTGCACGGGCGCGGGTTCGATCGAGGAGTACATGCGCGAGCACGGTGTCAACGTGATCCACGGCGGCGTCAACTCGCTGCGTTTCACGCCGCACTTTGCGATGAACGAGGCCGAGACCGACCTGCTCATCGACCACGTCCGGCAGGCCCTGAAGCACGGCCCGCGGCAGAAGGCTGGTCAGCACACGGCCACCGACGTCGCCGCCGAAGCGGCCTGACGGCCAACGAGGGTTCTACGACGCTGCGTCGGCTGCCGGTTTCACGTCTGTAAGGGGCGTAATCAGCACCTGATCGATGCGCGCACCATCGAGGGCCGTCACCTCGAAACGCAGCCGGTGCCAGTCGACGCTTTCGCCCACCGTCGGGATGTGGCCCAACAGGCCGATCAGCATGCCGGCAAGGGTGTAGTAGTCGCCATCCTGTTCCTGCGGCAGCTCGTCGATCTGCAGCAGCTCGCGCAGGTCGTCGGTTGCGAGCGCGCCATCGACGAGCCAGGTGCCGTCGGCGCGGCGCACCGCGGGCGGACGTGTGGCCGGTGCGCCATCGCTTGCGGCGTTGTGGCCGACGACGGCAGTCAGCACGTCGTTGACCGTCACCAGACCTTCGATGTCGCCGTATTCATCCACCGCCAGCGCGAACGGCGTTTCGGCGTCGCGGAATTCATCGAGGATGTCCAGTGCGCGCGCGCTGGATGGCACGTAGAGCGGTTTCGCGAGTTTGCGGAACAGTTCGACCCGGGGCGCCCCGATGCCGGCGGCCGGTGCCTGCGCGAGCGTCTGCAGCAGGCGCTTTACCTCAAGCACGCCCAGCACGTCGTCTTCGCTCTCGCGGTAAACGGGATAGCGCGAGTACGGTGTGTTGCGCAGTACCGCAAGATTGTCGGCGAGCGGCGCCGCGGCATCCAGCCAGACAATGCGCGGCCGCGGCGTCATCACGCTGTCGACCGTGCGGTCGCCGAGGCGCAGCACGCGGTTGACCATGTTGCGCTCGTCGGTGTCCAGCACGCCCTGTTCGGCGCTTTCGGCCACCAGCAAACGGATTTCCTCTTCGCTGATCTTTTCGCGCCGCACGTGGTTGAGACGAAAGATGCGCAGCAGCAGGTCGGTCGTCAGGCTGAGGATCCACACGAACGGCGCGAGCAGCCACGACAGCGCCTGCATCGGGAAGGCGATGGACTGGGCGATGCGCTCGGGCGCAGCAAGGGCGGCGCGCTTGGGCACCAGTTCGCCGACGACGATGTTGATGAAGGTAACGAGCACGAAACCCAGCACCAGCCCGATGGCAAGCGAGGCGTGCGCGAGGGTCGGCATGCCGAGCGAAACCAGCCAGCCGCGGATGGTGTCGCTGACGGCGGCGCCAGTCGCGGCGCCCGTGACCAGCGTGATGAGGGTGATGCCGACCTGCACGGTGGACAGAAACCCGTCCGGATGGCGGGCGAGGCGCAGTGCCACCTGCGCGCGGGTGCTGCGCCGTGCCATGTAGCGCAGACGGCTTTTGCGCGCGGCGATCAGCGCGATTTCGGCGAGCGCGAAGAAGGCATTGCCGAGCGCCAGCAGCAGCACCAGGCCAAGGTCGGTCAGCATCGGATCGGCGCCCGTCGTGTCATCGCCCGAGTGTAGCAAGCCGGCCGGAGCCGCTCGCGGCACGCTTGCCGGATGTTGCGCCCGTGCGTGTAAAATTCGCAGGCTTGGGCCCGGGATCGATCGCCATGTTTTCGTTGCAGACCATGTTCGGCAAGGGGGATCGCTTCTTCACCCTGCTGGAATCCAGCGCCGGTGCGGCCCAGGACAGTGCCAAGGGCTTGCAGGCGTTGCTTGAGGCCAACGGTGAGCCACTGCTGCTCGACAGCTTCCGCGCCGCGCGGCGGCGCGAGAAGGAGCTGGCCGGCCAGATCAGCGAGGCGCTCGTCAATACGTTTGTCACCGCGCTGGATCGCGAGGACATCGAGGCGATGTCGGCGGCGCTGTACCGCATTCCGAAGACCATCGAAAAGTTTGCCGAGCGCTACGCGATCGTGGCCACCCGCGTTGGCGGAATCGATTTTGCCTCGCGCGCCGCGTTGTTGATGAGCGCGACCGAGGGTGTGGTGGAAATGGTCGGCGTCCTGCGCGACGGCATGCATATCGGCCGCATGCGCAAGCTGCAGGACCGGCTGCAGGCGACCGAGTCCGAAGCCGACCGGATGCTGCTGGAAGCGTATCGTGACCTGTACACGGTCAGCGACGATCCGATCCGGGTAATCCTCGCCAAGGACTTGTTCGAGCTGCTCGAAAAAGCCATCGACCGCTGCCGCGATGTCGGCAACGTCATCTATTCGATCGTGCTCAAGAACTCATGAGCCGCCCGGACGCGGTGCCGTCAGCGGCAGGCAGTACGCCGGAGCCGCGCGCATGACGCTCGGCCTGCTCATCGCCGTCGTGGTGATCGCGCTTGCCTTCACCTACATCAACGGTTTCCACGACACCGCCAATTCCATTGCGACGGTCGTCGCGACGAAGGTGCTGACGCCGGGCCAGGCCGTGCTGCTGGCCGCCGGCACCAACCTGACCGGCGCGCTGCTGGGTTCTGCCGTCGCGGTGACCATCGCGACGGGGCTGATCGACGCGGGCGTGCTGCAGGTCAGTGCCGAGGTGCTCATCTGCGCGCTGCTCGGTGCGATCCTGTGGGATCTGTTCACATGGTGGCTCGGCCTGCCGACGTCATCGACGCACGCGCTGGTTGGCGGTCTCGTCGGAGCGGCCTATGCTGCCTCGCACGGCAATCTCGATGCCATCATCTGGGCCAGCAATGCGGAGCGCTGGTGGGAGGGCGGTGGCGTCGTTCCCAAGGTAATCGTACCGATGATCCTCTCGCCCATTGGCGGGTTCATCCTCGGCATCGTCGTGATGGGGGCACTGTTTGCGCTGTTCGGCTGGTTCGCCGAACGCAGGGGTTGGCTGCGGCGGCTGGGCCGCACGCCGTTCGTCAACGCGTTTTTCGGCAAGGC
>DASTNI010000062.1:0-4840 GCA_035720985.1 Rhodanobacteraceae bacterium
GCGGCGGGCCCATCGCCCTGCTGCGCGATGGCGATTCCATCACGCTCGATGCCAAGACCCGGAAGCTCAGCACCACCGCTGACATCGAAGCCCGGCGCGCTGGCTGGCAGCGGCCCGCGCCGAAGGTCACCCGGGGCGCGCTCGCGAAGTTTGCGCGGCTCGTGAGTTCCGCATCGCGCGGCGCGACAACGTTCCCCTACGAAGCCGCGGCCGACGCGGCAACCGTTTCCCAACCCTCAACCGCAGGAGTTTCCGCATGACCACCGAAGCCTTCAACAGTGCCCTGGCGCACGCCCGGATCGCGGTCCTCGGCCTCGGCAGCCAGGGCCACGCCCACGCCCAGAACCTTCGGGATTCGGGGCTCGACGTCGTCGTCGGCGTACGCCGCGGCGGGCCTTCCTGGCAACAAGCCACCGAGGACGGATTCACGGTCCGCGAGCCCGCCGAAGCCGTCAAGGGCGCCGACCTCGTCGCGGTGCTGGTGCCGGACATGGCGCAGCCGCAGCTCTACAAGGACGCGATCGAGCCCAACATCAAGCCCGGCGCCGCGCTGCTGTTCGCGCACGGCTTCAACATCCACTTCAAGCAGATCACGCCGCGCAAGGACATCGACGTGATCATGGTCGCGCCGAAGGGACCGGGCCGCCTCGTGCGCACCGAGTACGAACGCGGCCGCGGCGTGCCCGACGTGTGGGCGGTGTATCAGGACGCGAGCGGCAGCGCCGAGGCGAAAGCGCTCGGCTACGCCGAGGGCATCGGCGGCGCGCGCGCGATGCTGATCCAGACCGACTTCAAGGAAGAAACCGAGACCGACCTGTTCGGCGAGCAGACCGTCCTGTGCGGCGGCGTCAGCGAGCTGGTGCAGAAGGCGTTCGAGACCCTCACCGAGGCCGGTTACCAGCCCGAGATCGCGTACTACGAGGTGTTCCACGAGCTGAAGCTGATCGTCGACCTGTTCTACGAAGGCGGCATCGCGAAGATGCTGAAGTACGTGTCGGAAACCGCGCAGTACGGCGATTTCGTCAGCGGCCCGCGCGTCATCGATGCCGGCGTCAAGCAACGCATGCGCGCGGTGCTGACCGATATCCAGGACGGCACCTTCGCCCGGAACTGGATCGCCGAATACGCGGCCGGCCTGCCGAACTACAAGAAGTACAAGCAGGCCGATCTCGACCACAAACTCGAACAGGTCGGCAAGCGCCTGCGCGCGCGCATGGCGTGGCTGCAGACCGACGGCGCCGAGGCCGCGCCCGCCCTGCGCAAGGTTGGCTGAACCCATGGCCGGCCCGATCGATTTCAACCCAACTGCCTCACGAGGCAATCCCATGAAACGTTTCCACGTCTCGCTGTCCGTCGCCAACGTCGGCGACTCCATCCCCGAATACACCCGGCGTCTGGGCCGGCCGCCGCACACGCTGGTGCACGGCACCTACGCGATGTGGCGCACCGACCAGCTCAACTTCTCGGTCGTGCAGGACGCCGAGCACGCGGGGCAGATCCGCAACCTCGGCTTCGAGGACGACGCCGCTGCCGATTACGAGAGCGATCCCGACGTCAACGGCATCGTGTGGGAGCGGTTCTCCTCGCTGACGCAGGACCTGAAGATCACCCTGCGCTTCGGCGTACCGGTGTACCTCGAGCGCCGGGAAGAGCTGATCGGCAATTGACGAACCGGCAACGCCCCTCTCCCGCCGGGAGAGGGTGAGGGCGGATTTTCTTGACTGATCCGTCGGCTGAGCGTGCGGCGGCAGGCAAGACCGAACCCTCATCCGGCGCTACGCGCAAACGCAACGGCAGCGCGTTGCGCCCTTCTCCCGGAGGGAGAAGGGAAATCACATGGGCTTGGATGCCAGCACAGACTCCCTTCGCTTCCGGACATCATCGTGGTCACCAGTCAGCAAAACACCGCAGCAGCCGACGCAACCGACCAACATCCACTCGCTGGCGCCAGCATGACCGGCGCGGAAATCGTGGCCCAGGTTCTGGTGGATGAAGGCTGCGACGTCGCCTTCGGCTATTCGGGCGGCGCGATCCTGCCGGTGTACGACGCCATCTTCCGCTACAACCGCGCGCATCCGCGCGCGGACGGCGGTGAGGTGTTGCAACTGGTGGTGCCCGCCAACGAACAGGGCGCCGGATTCATGGCATCGGGCTACGCCCGCGCATCCGGCCGCGTCGGCGTCGTCATCGTCACCTCCGGGCCGGGCGCGACCAACCTAGTGACGCCCATCCGCGATGCCGCTGCCGACTCGGTGCCGCTGGTCGCGATCTGCGGCCAGGTGCCGACGACGGCGATTGGCAGCGACGCGTTCCAGGAAGCGCCGGTCACCAACGTCATGGGTGCGTGCGCCAAGCACGTGTTCCTCGTCACCGACCCGGCGCGCCTCGAGGCCACCCTGCGCACCGCGTTCGAGATCGCGCGCAGCGGACGGCCGGGTCCGGTGGTCGTGGACATTCCAAAGAACGTGCAGAACACCGCGCTGCAATTCGCCGGCGCGGGCCACTTGCCGATTCCGGGTTACCGTGCGCGGCTCGAAGCCGTCAACGCGGCGCGCCTCGACGATGCCGCGTGCGCACGCTTTTTCGCGGCGCTGGACGCGGCGCGGCGGCCGCTCATCTACGCCGGTGGCGGCGTCATCGCGGCTGGAGCGGCAACCGAACTTGCGTGGTTTTCCGCGGCGTTCGGCCTGCCCGTCACCACCACGCTGATGGGCCTTGGCGCGTACGACACGACGCAGCCGCTCGCGCTGCACCTGCTCGGCATGCACGGCACCGCGTACGCCAATTACGCGGTGGAAGACTGCGACTTCGTGATGGCGCTCGGCGCACGCTTCGACGATCGCGTGGCGGCCGTGCCCGCAGCCTTCGCACCCAAGGCGAAGTTCATCGCGCATATCGACATCGACCCGGCCGAGATCGGCAAGGTGAAGCCCGTGGACTGGCACCACGTCGGCCAGCTCGCGCCGGCGCTCGCAAAGCTCACCGCCTACGGCCGCCGGCACGGATCGCGCCCCGACCTCTCTGCCTGGCACGCACACATCGCCGAACTGAAGCGCGTGCACGCGATGAACTACGACCGCACGCGGCAGCGCATCCAGCCGCAGGCCGTCATCGAAGCGATCAACCATCTCACCCAGGGCCGCGCGGTCATCAGCACGGGCGTCGGCCAGCACCAGATGTGGGCCGCGCAGTATTTCGATTTCCGCGCGCCGCGGCATTGGCTGACTTCGGGTTCGATGGGCACCATGGGCTTCGGCCTCCCGGCGGCCATAGGCGCACAGTTCGCGCGGCCCGATGCGCTGGTCATCGACATCGACGGCGACGGCAGCATCCGCATGAATCAGGGCGAGCTCGAAACCGTCACCACCTACGGCCTGCCGCTCAAGATCGTGCTGCTCAACAACGGCTGCGACGGCATGGTGCACCAGTGGCAAAAGCTGTTCTACAAGAACCGCTACGCCGCGACCGACAAAAGCCTGCGCAAAAAAGATTTCGTGCTGGCGGCCAAGGCCGACGGCTTCGGCTGGGTCGAACGCGTCGAGCAACCGGAAACGCTGGCGGCAACGCTCGAAGCATTCCTCGCGCACGCCGGCCCCGCGTTTCTCGAAGTCATGGTCGATCCCGATGCCGACGTGTACCCGATGGTGCCGGCCGGCAAGCCCTACACCGACATGTTGACCGGCGACTGGATTCCGGCACGCGGCGCCGTATCGCCCACGGCCACCCACGCCCCGCGTCCGATCGTGTGACGCCGATCGCCGCATTCCCGTTTCGTCTCGAGGACACCCGCATGAACGCCATGAAACACACGCTGTCGATCCTGCTGGAAAACGAATCCGGTGCGCTGGTGCGCGTCGCCGGGCTGTTCGCCGCGCGCAACGTCAACATCGACACCCTGACCGTCGCGGCCACCCACGACCCCGCCATCTCGCAGTTGACGCTGGTGCTGCACGGCGACACCGGCACGCTGGAACAAATCCTGCGCCAGTTGCGGAAGCTGGTCGACGTGCTGGACGTGCGCAGCCTGTCGGTCACACACAGCGCCGGCGTCAGCCACCTCGCCGTGCTCTCGGCGTGAACGCGCAACTGGCGGAACCGGCGGCGCCAGGCGCAGGCCCCGACGACCGCGATCTGCTGCGCCGCATCCTTGCTGCGCGCGTGTACGACGTCGCGCGCGAAACGCCGCTGGAACCGGCGCCGTTGCTGTCCGCGCGGCTTGGCCAGCGCGTGCTGCTGAAACGCGAAGACCTGCAGCCGGTGTTCTCGTTCAAGCTGCGCGGCGCCTATAACCGCATCGCGCACCTGGCGGACGGGGCGGCGAAGCGCGGGGTGGTTTGCGCTTCGGCCGGCAATCATGCGCAGGGGGTGGCGCTCGCGGCGAAGCGGCGCGGCATTTCGGCCGCGATCGTCATGCCGCGAACCACGCCGCGGATCAAAGTACAGGCGGTGATCGATCTCGGCGGCGAGGTCGTGCTGCACGGGGACGATTACGACACGGCGCTGGAGCGGGCGCTGGAGCTCGCGCGCGAGCGCAGTCTCGTGTTCGTCCATCCGTTCGATGACCCTGATGTCATCGCGGGGCAGGGGACGATCGGGGTGGAGCTGCTGCGGCAGACCGGCGGCCATCTCGATGCGATCTTCGTCCCCGTGGGCGGGGGTGGTCTCATCGCCGGCATCGCCGTGTACGTGAAGTACCTCTATCCCAACATCCGCGTCATCGGGGTGGAGCCGCAGGATGCGGCCAGCATGTACGAGTCGTTGAAGGCGGGGCGGCGGGTGACCCTGGACAGAGTCGGTATCTTCGCCGATGGCGTCGCCGTCAAACGGGTGGGCGAGGAAA
>DASTNI010000063.1:0-3764 GCA_035720985.1 Rhodanobacteraceae bacterium
CCGATGCGCCCGAGGCCCAACCCGATCGGTATCAGCGGTGCGACGAAATCCACCACGTCGAAATAGTGCGGCACGCTCGCGCGGTGTTTCCACCACCACCACAGGCTCGCGGCCAGCACGCCCAGCAGGCCGCCGTGGAAGGACATGCCGCCGTCCCACACCTGGAAGAGCTGCAGCGGGTCGGTCCAGATCCAGCGGATCGGCTGGTAGGTCAGCATGTACCAGATGCGTCCGCCGACGATGACGCCCAGCATTGCGTAGAAAGCAAGATCGAGAAAACCGTCGCGATCGACCGCGAGCCGGCCGCGACGGCGCCGGTATTCGCCGAGCGCAAGGCCGCCGAGGAAGCCGCCGAGGTACATCAGCCCGTACCAGCGCACCCCAAAACTGAAGATGTGGAATGCAATCGGATCGATGTCGACAATAAAAGGATGGATCATGCGCTGCGTTCCGGCGGGCGACCCGGCATTTTAGCGTGGTGCGGCCGCGCCATTGCTGCGCATGTCGCCACATTCGGGCGCGCGAAGTCGCGCACGCCGACCACGTATCAGGCTTGCGCGCCCGCCGATTTGCGGACGATCAGCATGGCAAGCTCGATCGACTGTTCGTAGTTGAGGCGCGGATCGACGGTGGACTTGTAGGCGCGGCCAAGGTCGGCTTCAGTCAGGTTGCACGCGCCGCCGAGGCATTCGGTCACGGCTTCACCGGTGAGCTCGAGATGCACGCCGCCAAGGCGCGTGCCCGCGGCAGCGTGAATATCGAACGCCTGCTCGAGCTCGCTGCGGATGTTGGCGAAGCGCCGCGTCTTGACGCCGCTGCCGAGCTTCTCGGTGTTGCCGTGCATTGGATCGCACACCCATAGCACGCGCCGGCCGGTCGACTTCACGGCCTCGATCAGGCGCGGCAGGTGCTGCGCGATGCCGCCGGCGCCCATGCGGTGGATCAGCGTGATGCGGCCGGGTTCGTCGTCGGGATTCAGCGCTTCCAGCAATCGCTGCAACTGGTCGGCGTGCATCGCGGGGCCGATCTTGATGCCGATCGGGTTGCGGATGCCGCGGCAGAACTCGACGTGTGCACCGTCCAGCGCCGCCGTCCGCATGCCGATCCAGGGGAAGTGCGTCGACAAATCGAACCAGCCCCACTGGCGCGGAACCTGGCGCGCCATGGCCTGCTCGTACGGCAGCAGCAGGGCCTCGTGCGAGGTGTAGAAGTCGGCACGGCGGAAGCTCGCGATCGGGCCCGCAAGCGTTTCCATGAAATGCATCGCGCCCGAAATGCCATCCACCATGCGGTGGTATTCGGCCGCGAGCGGAGAGCGGTCGACCCACGCAAGGTTCCAATACTCGGGGTGATGCAGGTCGGCGAAACCGCCATCGACCAGCGCGCGCACGAAGTTCATGGTCATGGCCGAACGCGCATGGCCGCGCAGCATGCGCTGCGGGTCGGCCCGCCGCACTTCCGGCGTGAAGGCGAGGCCATTGACGAGGTCGCCGCGATACACCGGCAGCGTCACGCCGTCGATCGTTTCGGTATCGGCCGAGCGCGGCTTTGCGTACTGGCCCGCAAAGCGGCCGAGGCGGATGACCGGCAGCCGCAGCCCGTGCACGAGCACGAGGCTCATTTGCAGCAGTACCTTCAGGCGGTTGGCAATGACTTCGTTGTTGCAGTCGGCAAACGTCTCGGCGCAGTCGCCGCCCTGCAGCAGGAAGCGTTTGCCTTCCTGCGCCTCGGCCAGCAGATCCTTCAGCGCCAGCACTTCCCACGACGTCACCAGCGGCGGCAACCGCACTAGGCTGTCGAGCACGCGGTTGAGCTCGTCAGCATCGTCGTAGTGCGGCAACTGCGTTGCCGGGTGGGCCTGCCAACTGTCGGCCGCCCACGGCTGCGGCGCCCGCACGGGTCGCAGCGGCGCACGCGTGGCAGCGGTATCGGGATGTGTCATGTCAGGTCCTCATCGCGCGCAGGGGCTGCACTTCATTGCGCCGCACGCGGCGCCGCGGCAGCAGCGACCAGATGCCGAGCAGGATGTACCAGATCAGGGTCCAGCCTGCCATCGACAGGCCGAGGAACTTCCACGTCACCTGCGCGCAGTCGCCCGAGCCGCTGAACATCAGGGTGATGAAATTGCCGAGCGGCAGCGAGCCCGCCTGCACCTGCTGCAACAGCATGCTGTAGGGCGCGCCGCAGCTCGGTACCTGATCGAGCGGCAACGACTGCAGCCACAGTTGGCGCACCGCAACGATGATGCCGAAGATCGCGCCGATCACGACCAGCGTCGCATACGCCCAACGGCCGCCGCCACGCGGCCCGTGCAGGGCACCGATCAGGAAGAACAGGCCCATCCACACGAACGCCACGCGCTGCAGCACGCACAGGTTGCACGGCGTCAGGTTCAACTGCTGCTCGGCGTACAGGGCGTAGCCGAGCAGCGCGACGCAAATCAGGAAACCGATCAGGTAGGCAACGCGAAACGACCAACGGAACGGATTCATGGCCGGCGAAAGTCAACGGGACAAGACGTGCAACAGTAGCGTCTTTGCGCGCCGCTGTCATGCGCCCAAAACAAAAGCCCCGGCGCGGGCCGGGGCTTTCATGGCATACAGCCGGTGCCGCTTATTCTTCGCTTGCAGCGTCAGCGGCGGCCTGCGGACGATCGACCAGCTCGACGTAGGCGAGCGGCGCGTTGTCGCCGTCGCGGAAGCCGCACTTGATGATGCGCAGATAGCCGCCCTTGCGCTCGCGGTAACGCGGCCCGAGTTCGACGAACAGCTTGCCGACCGCCTGCTTGTCGCGCAGGCGCGCGAAGGCGAGACGACGATTGGCAACGCCATCGACCTTGGCCAGCGTGATGAGCGGCTCGGCGACGCGGCGCAGGTCCTTGGCCTTCGGCAGCGTCGTGCGGATGAGCTCGTGCTTGATCAGCGACGCGGTCATGTTCTTGTACATGGCCTCGCGGTGGGCGCTGGTCCGATTGAGCTTGCGACCGGATTTTTGGTGGCGCATGGGTGTGTTCTCTCTGTTTTATCGTTATGAAAATCCGGCACCTGCGTCCGGATTTCCGCGGAATCCCGCTATTGAGTACCAATGATGCAGCAGGAGCGGCCCCGCGAAGGCTCGCGGGCATGGCCCGCTCCTACATGTAAAACAACAACGGCTTCAATCAGCCCAACTGCATGCCGCTCGAAATGCCCGCCGGCGGCCAGTTCTCGAGCTTGGTGCCGAGGGCGAGGCCCTTGGCGCCCAGCACATCCTTGATTTCGGTCAGCGACTTCTTGCCGAGGTTCGGGGTCTTCAGCAGCTCGACCTCGGTCTTCTGCACCAGGTCACCGATGTAATAGATGCTCTCGGCCTTGAGGCAGTTCGCCGAACGCACCGTCAGCTCCAGATCGTCGATCGGGCGCAGCAGCAGCGGCGATACGCCGGTCTTGTCCTTCTCGGCCTCGGTTGATTCGCGACCCTTGAAATCGCCGAACACGGACAGCTGGTCGTACAGGGTTTCGGCCGCCTGACGCACCGCGTCCTCGACCGCAACCGTGCCGTTGGTCTCGACATCGAGGATCAGCTTGTCGAGGTTGGTGCGCTGTTCGACGCGCGCCGCATCGACCGAATACGCCACGCGGCGCACCGGGCAGAACGACGCGTCGATCTGCAGCTTGCCGATCGGGCGGGCTTCCTCGTCCGGGTTGACGCGGCTGACGGCAGGCTGGTAGCCGATGCCGCGCTTCGCCTTGAGACGCATGTTGAGCGTCACGTCCTTGGTCAGG
>DASTNI010000064.1:0-2741 GCA_035720985.1 Rhodanobacteraceae bacterium
CGCAGGTGCAGTCGACATTGCCGAAGGACGCGAAGCTGCCCACCGTTGCGCGCTTCAACAACGACAACGCGCAGCCGGTGGTCGTGGCCGCGCTCACGAGTCCGACCCGGTCGGCGCGCGAGCTGTCGATCCTGGCCGACCAGTCGGTCGCCAAGCGGCTGGCCAGCGTCGACGGCGTCGCCAACGTCGCGACTTCGGGGCTCGCGCTGCGCGAGGTGATGCGCTTGATGCCGGCGATCGAGTTGACCGATTCCTCGACCACCCGGCTGACCTCGCGCTCGACCGCCTCGGGCGATGCGCCCGGATACTCGATGTCGACGAAGGCCGCGGGTAGCGTGATGTCGGGCAGCTGCTCGACCCCGAGCCGGGCGTACGAGACCAGGCCGAGCACGAGCAGCGCCACCATCACCATGGTCGCGAACACCGGATTCGCGACCGAGACGCGGGTGATCCACATCTCAGTTGCTCCACCGCGCTTCGCGCGACCCGCGACGCATGAAACGGGCGTGTAATGCGAGGGCGGCGGCGTCCGGCACAGAGGTCGGTTTGTACTTGGTGCCTCGAACCCGTATCTCAGTTGGACCCGCGGCTCCACGAGCACCCCGTACTGTCGCCTGGGGTCCTGCGCCCCTGAGCACGCACTTCAGACTCCGATGACGTGGGCCGCACGCCGGTGCCGTCGCATCGTTGACCGTACTGTGGAGGCGTTCATGGAAGTGATCTACCCGCGCTGCGCCGGACTGGACGTGCACAAGCAAACCGTGGTGGCGTGCGTGCGCATCGCCGGCGACGGGCCCCTGCGCCAGGAGGTCCGCACCTTCGACACGACCACCTCGGGGTTGCTGGCGCTGAGCGACTGGCTCGAATCCTTCGGTGTCGAGCACGTCGCGATGGAGGCCACCGGCGTGTACTGGAAGCCCGCGTGGCATGTGCTCGAAGGCCACTTCACGTTGGTACTGGCCAACGCCGCTCACGTCAAGAACGTCCCCGGTCGCAAGACCGACGTGAACGACGCGATGTGGCTGGCTGACCTTCTGGCTCACGGGCTGATCCGCGCCAGCTTCGTGCCCCCTGTGGCCGTGCAGGAGCTGCGCACGCTCACCCGCACGCGCAAGCAGTTCGTGCGCGAGCGCGCTTCGCACGTGCAGCGCATCGAAAAGGTGCTCGAAGACGCCAACCTGAAGATCACCTCCTATCTCAGCGACATCCTGGGCAAGGCAGGCCGGGCGGTGCTGCAAGCGCTCATCGACGGCCATACCGACCCCGAATACTTGGCCTCGTGCATCACCACCCGCGTCAAGGCCAGCCGCGCGGACCTGCGCGAAGCGCTGCGCGGGCGCCTGAGCGCCCACCATCGCTTCATGCTCGAGCTGCATCGCGATCACATCGATGCGCTGGACAAGGCCATTGCTGGCATCGAAAAGGAGCTCGGCCTGGGCCTGGAGTCCTTTCGACACGCCGCCAAGCTGCTGAGCACCATGCCCGGGCTGAGTGCGGTCAGCGCCAACGTCGTCGTCGCCGAGATCGGCATCGACATGTCGCGCTTCGCCACGCCCGCCCACCTGCTGTCCTGGGCCTGCATGTGCCCGCGCAACGACGAGAGTGCCGGCAAGCGTCGCAGCACGCGCCTGCGCCGCGGGGGCAAGTGGCTCAAGACCACTCTGGTACAGGCCGCTTGGGCTGCCATCAAGGTCAAGGGCAGCTACCTGCAAGCACAGTTCCACCGGCTGCGCGCACGCCGCGGCGCCAAGAAAGCCATCATCGCCGTCGCCGCCTCCATGCTCACCGCAGCCTGGCACATGCTGCGTGACGGTACCGAATGGCATGACCTCGGCGCTGCCCACTTCGACCGCGCCGACGCCGCCAAAACCGCCAGCCGCCTGATCCGCCGGCTTCAGCAAATCGGCTACGTCGTCCACGCTACGCCCGCTTGAAGGAGACAGTTTCACTTCAGTGCGCGCCGGGCCGCCCCAAGCGCACTGACGCCCCCTCGGGGGGCAGCGAACGGAGTGAGCGTGGGGGTTTCATGTCACCAGACGTTGCCGGCGCCCGGCGTGTACGACGACGAGACGACGCTGTTCGTGATCAGCGTCTGGCACTGCACCAGGCCGTCGAACATCGCGGTCGCGGCGTGGACGTTGACCGCCGACGCGGTGACCTCGACGGTCGCGTTGGCGACGATGCTGACCTGGCCGGCCGCATTCATCTTGATCATGCAGCCGTTGGCGTGGGTCAGCTTGACCTCCTGCGCGCTGTCGTCGAGCACGAGGCGGTGGCCGCTTTGCATCGACAGCGTCACCTTCGCCGTGCCGTCGCTGTCGTCGAACTCGAGCAGGCTGCCGGCGCGGGTGCGGATCAGCCGCTTGTTGTTCGGCTGCGCCGGCTGCTCGGGCAGCGTCTCGCTGCCGTTCCAGCACGCGCCGATCACGTACGGGCGCCGCAGGTCGCCGGCCTCGAACGCGACCACGACCTGGGTGCCGACAGCCGGGATCATCTCGAATCCCTGGTTGTCGTCGGCGTACGGCGTGCACAGCGTCGCGAGCGCGCGCACGTCGGCGCCGTCGCCGCCAAGCCACGGGAACTTGACCTCGATGCGGCCCAGGTTGTCGCTGTCGCGAACGATCGACGTGACGATCGCGGGATAGACGCCGAAGTAGCGCCGCGCTTCGCCGTCGGGACGGAAGGCTTCGATCCTCATGTCAATTGACCGTCGCGCGTTGCGCCTCGAAGTGGGTGCGGTG
>DASTNI010000065.1:0-12035 GCA_035720985.1 Rhodanobacteraceae bacterium
CCCTTGCGCGACGACTGGACGTGTACGGTCCGGCGCGGCGAAGGCAACTGGCCAGGCTACGAAGCGGAGGAGCTGTTTCCATCAACACTCGTGGCCGTGTGTACGCCCGGGGTTGCCAAACAACTGCGGCGAATGCAGGACCTGCGCAAGGTTTCCGGAATCGTCGTTGCCCACCTCGGCGAACAGTGGACGTGGTGGTCACGCGCGACGGGCAGCAAGAACTCACTGCGCTGCGGCAACGAGGTGACCTTCGGGAGTTCCTCGATGGCCGTTCAGGCAGCGCTGGATGGCGTCGGTGTGGCGATCGCGCAGATTCACTATGTGAGCGACGCGCTGGCCGCGAGGCGGCTGATTGCGCCGTTTGGTGTCCCCCGGCAACGCTACGAATCGTGGTATCTCGCGTATCGACCAATCCGGTCACAAGAGCCCGCGCTGGCATGGTTTCGCGACTGGGTGCGCGACGAGGCCACGCGGCAGATGCAGTTATGTGAGCGCATTGGTTGGCGGGCCTGAAGCAAAACGCGCGGTGGATAGTCAGCAATGCCGATGTACATGGACGTTGGTGTTTTGACCCACAACTCGGCTTTGGGTCGTTATCACCATTTCGAGGATCGCACATTAATCATGTCGCCCGGTGGGCCCATTATCAAACCTCGGTCTGGTGATGCGTTCGGCCCGATGTGCGCAGGCCTACGAGCAGTGCAGGCTACGCATGCCGGACCATTGATGCATTGACTTCAAACGCCGGCCTCGGGGGTGGTCCAGAGCAGTGTTAAGGCAACGGGATTGTGGATTCCAATGCGCCGATCCGGACGAGTTGCGGTGGTGCCGTCAATCGCTTCGTACCACGACGCGATCAACGGAGGCTCATAGGCTTACCGACCACCGGATTGCCTAACTGAATAGTTTGACAAGCACTTGGTGCGACGGGAAACCAGTGATTCCCACGCTACAGCATCAACGGAATCCACCAGCAAAGGGAGTACCGTCATGGAACTACGTCACTTGCGCTGTTTCTTGGCTGTCGCCGATGAGCTGCACTTCGCTCGTGCCGCCGAACGACTGCACATTGAACAGTCGCCATTGTCGCGTGCAATCAAGGAGCTAGAAGCGGATTTGGGCGTGCAGCTTTTCGCCCGCACTACGCGCAGCACCCGGCTGACACATGCTGGCAAGCTGTTCCTGGAAAATGTGCCACGCATTTTCACGGCTCTGGAGCAGGCGCGCGACAGCGTGAGAGCCGCCGCCAACGGTTTTCGCAACCAGTTGCGCGTGGCTATCTCGGATTGCGTCGTCCCGTCGGAGTTCTCTGCCTTCTTGGCCTTGTGCCGTCAGGAGGAGCCGGAGATAGAGATACGCCTGTTCGAGGTTCCTCTGTCGCAACAAATCAAAGGACTCCATGAGGATCTATACGACGTCGGCTTTGCCCGGTCGAACGAAGTTGGCGATGGCATCATCGCTGAAGTAGCCTGGACCGATCCGTTAATGGTGGCTGTACCGGCCCGGCATCCACTGCTGGCCTACAAACGTATCCCGTTGGAGGAAGTGTTGCGCTATCCATTGGTGCTTGGAGACCCTCATGTTTGTGAAGGCTGTGCTCGACAGGTCGAACGGGTATTGCGGCAAGTCGATCAGGAGCCGCTCATTGCGGAGCGGGTGGCGTCCATCGACCTGATGATGGCACTGGTGGCGGCGGGGTTCGCCTTGGGCCTCGCAGGCGCTTCACACATCACCGTCAACCGTGAATCCCGCGTGGTGGCCCGCCCGCTGGCCGGGCGCGTACCCATGCTCACGACCTACCTGCTTCGCTTGGATAACGACCCTGCTGATGCGCTTATCCGCTTCATTGCGAGGGCCGGAAGTGTCAAGGCGCCTCCCAAAGGTGCGGACGTAAGGTCATTCGGTTCCAACGCCTCGGAGGACGTCGAGCCATGAAAATAGTCGTATTGCTTTTCGTTGCCATGGCGCTGGTCGCCTGTAGCAAGGCTGCACCCACCGACACGGTGGATTCGCTGGTGGCGCACCCGGACCACCTGCATGCCATGGAACAGAAATGCGCGAAGAACGACGGGCAGGTGTCCGTAGCGGAGTGCGAGGTCGTATCCGAAGCGCGGCGTCGACTGTTCTACGGCAACGGTGTGCAGTACACCCCCTCTAAAACCCCGCCGAAGTTCTGAGCCGCGGTCGCGGTTGCGCAACACGTCACGTCGACTTGTTGCTTGCTGCGCCCACTTGCGCGCGGCTGCGCCTCGGTGCGCCGCGTGACGATGGGGCTTGCAATCTTGCTTTTTCGATCACTTTCGTCGCCATAACGGTCTTTGACCGGCCCTGAACTGGCACCGATGCTCGTGGCAATGCGGCACCTTTTTGTCGCATGACACAACAGGAGCGGGTCGGAGGCCGGCGTGAACGGTACGAGTGTGCTGTTCGGCCAGGTGCTGGCGGTATTCGGCATCGTGGTCGCGGGAACTTGGGGTGCCACCCAATGGACCGCCGCACACCTGGGCTATCAGCTACGCCTTGGCCCGCCCTGGTTCGACTGGCTCGGTATCCCGTTCTACCACCCGTGGCGGCTGTTCGAGTGGTGGTACTGGTACAGCGCCTATGCGCCGCACCTGTTCCTGGTGGGTGGCGCCATCGCGGCGACCAGCGGTGTCTCTGCCGCCTGCGTCGCGATCGGCATGTCGGTGTGGCGCGCGCGCCAGTCGCGGCTCGTCACGACGTACGGCTCCGCGCGCTGGGCCGATGCCCACGACATTCATAGGGCGGGGCTGGACAAGCCGGCGGGCGTTTTCCTGGGTCTTTACGACCGGCGGTACCTGCGCCACGCCGGTCCGGAACACGTCCTGACCTTCGCGCCGACACGTTCCGGCAAAGGCGTGGGCTTGGTGATCCCCACGCTCCTTTCGTGGCCGGCGTCGGCCGTCATCCACGACATCAAGGGCGAGAACTGGGCCATCACCGCCGGCTGGCGTGCGCGCTTTTCGCACTGCCTGCTGTTCAACCCGACCGATGCCCGCTCGGCCGCTTATAACCCGCTGCTGGAGGTGCGGCGCGGCGCCTGCGAGGTCCGCGACGTGCAGAACATCGCCGACATCCTGGTCGACCCGGAAGGCGCGCTGGAGCGGCGCAACCATTGGGAGAAGACCTCGCACGCGCTGCTGGTCGGCGCCATCCTGCACGTGCTCTACGCGGGCGCGGACAAGACGCTGCGTGGCGTCGCCAACTTCCTCTCCGATCCCGCGTGCCCATTCGAGCTGACGCTGCACCGGATGATGACAACGCGCCACCTGGGCGATGCGCCGCATCCTGTCGTCGCCTCCGCTGCACGCGAGGTGTTGAACAAGGCGGAGAACGAGCGCTCGGGCGTGCTCTCGACGGCGATGTCGTTCCTCGGCCTGTACCGCGATCCGACGGTCGCCGAAGTCACCTCGCGGTGTGACTGGCGTATCGCCGACCTGATCGCATCCGAGCATCCCGTTTCGCTGTACCTGGTCGTGCCGCCTTCGGATATCTCGCGGACCAAACCGCTCATCCGCCTGATCCTCAACCAGATCGGCCGGCGCCTGACCGAATCGCTCGACGGCAGCGACGGCATCGCGCGCCGCCACCAGCTGTTGCTGATGCTCGACGAGTTTCCGGCGCTGGGGCGCCTGGACTTCTTCGAGACGGCGCTCGCGTTCATGGCGGGCTACGGCATCCGCAGCTTTCTCATCGCGCAGTCACTCAACCAGATCGACAAGGCCTACGGCCCGAACCATTCGATCCTGGACAACTGCCACGTGCGCGTGACGTTCGCCACCAACGACGAGCGCACTGCCAAGCGTATCTCCGAGACGCTGGGCACCGCGACCGAACTGCGCGCGCAGCGCAACTATGCGGGCCACCGGCTCGCACCGTGGCTGGGGCACCTGATGGTGTCGCGCCAGGAGACGGCGCGCCCGCTGCTGACACCGGGTGAGGTGATGCAGCTCCCGCCCGACGAAGCCGTGGTGATGGTAAGCAGCCGCCCGCCGATCAAGGCGAAGAAGCTGCGCTACTACGCCGATGCCAACTTCAAGCGGCGAGTGCTGCCGCCACCGGCGCTTGCCACCGGGCGCTACGCCGATGTGCCGCCCGCTCAACCCGACGACTGGAGCGGGCTGGCGATCCCAGCAGCCCCGATGACACCGGCCACAGAAAGTCTCGCCGAAAGCGGCGCCGGTTTCAGCGCCACCGATGACGGCGGCCTGCGCCGGCAACCGGAACTCTCCGACGTCGCGGAATACAGCCTGGAACAATCAGCCGGCGAAAGCGACCTGGCGCTGCTGGATGACGACGATCCACCGCTGCCGCTGCCGCGCCAGCTGGACCCGGCCATGCAACGCACGTCGCGCATGGCTTCCCTCGACCAGCACGATGGGATCGAGTTATGAGCCAGTACCGCCTGAACCTGTTCATTCCGCATGAACACGCCAAGCGCCTCGACGAGCTGGCGGCGAAGAAGGGTGTCTCGAAGTCGTCCATCGTCGCCGCGGCGCTCGCGTCGTGGCTCTCGCCCGATGCTGGCGACCAGCGCGAGGCGGCCATCGCGAAACGGCTGGACCGGCTGTCGCGCCAGTTCGAGAAGCTGGAACGCGACCAGAACATCGAGATCGAGGCGCTGGCGCTGTTCGTGCGCTACTTCCTGACGGTGAGCACACCGGTGCCGGAAGCGCATCAGGACGCCGCGCGGGCGCAGGGCCGGGCGCGCTTCGAGCAGTTCATCGAACAGCTCGGCCGCCGCCTGCTGCGTGGGCACAGCCTGGTGCGCGACGTGGTGGAGGAGCTGAATCCCGACGCCACGCGGTTGGACGAGGCGGCGGCGTTGGCCGGGTCCCGGGAGCACGACGCATGAGCGCCGTCCTGCAACCATCGGCCACCGTGGCACTCGATCGCCGTGTGCGCATGCTGCGCACGGCGATGGGGCCGCTGATCGCTGCCGCGCTGGACGACCCGGACGTGGTCGAGATCATGCTCAATCCCGACCACACGCTCTGGATCGACCGCCTGTCGTCAGGGCGCGCGCCGCTGGGCGCGGAGCTGTCCGCCGAGGACGGCGAGCGCATCATCCGGCTGGTTGCGGCGCACGTCGGCGCGGAAGTGCATCGCGGCCAGCCATTGCTGAGCGCCGAGCTGCCGGAGACCGGCGAGCGCTTCGAGGGCATCCTGCCGCCCGCGGCGCCGGCGCCGGCCTTCGCGCTGCGCAAGCGCGCCGTCGGCGTCATTCCCCTGGAGCGCTACGTCACCGACGGGATGATGACTCCTGAGCAGGCCGCGTTCCTGCGCGACGCGGTGCGCGCGCGGCAGAACATCCTCGTTGCAGGCGGCACCAGCACCGGCAAGACCACGCTTGCCAATGCGCTGCTCGGGGAGATTGCCGCCACGGGCGACCGCGTGCTGGTGCTTGAGGACACCGTGGAACTGCAATGCGTGGCGCGCGACCACGTGCCGCTGCGCACGCGTGCCGGCGTCGTCTCGATGACGGAGCTGGTGCGGGCCACGATGCGCCTCCGCCCCGATCGCGTGATCGTCGGCGAGGTGCGCGGTGGCGAAGCGCTGGACCTCATCAAGGTGTGGGGCACCGGCCACCCGGGCGGTATCGCGACCGTGCATGCCGGCTCGGCGCACGGCGCGCTGCTGCGCCTGGAGCAGCTGATCCTCGAAGTGGCTGTGAACCCACCGCGTGCGCTGATCGCCGAGGCGGTCAACGTCGTCATCCACCTGGCCGGTCGCGGCCGGCACCGCCGCATCGAGTGCATCGCCCGGGTGACCGGCTTCGACGCCACCGGCTACCAACTGTGCGATGCCGTACCGCCGCCATCCGAGCTTCCTTCTGGAGAATCCGCATGAGCCACGTTCCTGATCTGCGCTTTTCTGTAAATCCGCTGGTGTGTCTGCGCGGTTCGATCCAGATCGTTGGCCGAAGTGTGGCAACGGCCATTGCGTTGTTGGCGCTGGCCGGGACGGCGCGGGCGGCCGGCTCGAACATGCCGTGGGAAGCGCCGCTGCAGTCCATCCTCGATTCAATCCAGGGGCCGGTTGCCAAGATCATTGCCGTCATCATCATCATCGTGACGGGCCTCACGCTCGCCTTCGGCGACACCAGTGGCGGGTTTCGGCGGCTGATCCAGATCGTGTTCGGGCTGTCCATCGCGTTTGCCGCGTCCTCGTTCTTCCTGTCGTTCTTTAGCTTCTCCGGCGGGGCCGTCGTATGAGTACGGCGAGCGATCTGCCGGGGTTCGAGGTGCCGCTGCACCGCGCGCTCACCGAACCGATCCTGCTGGGCGGTGCACCGCGCACGGTGGCGATCGCCAACGGCACGCTGGCGGCCGCCGTCGGGCTCGGCCTGCAACTGTGGCTGCCCGGCATCGCGCTGTGGCTCGTCGGCCATTCACTCGCGGTGTGGGGCGCGAAGGTCGATCCGCAGTTCATGCCGGTGTTCGCGCGACACCTGAAGCACCCATCGCTGCTGGACGTGTGAGGGCGCTGCCGTGTTGAACCTCGCCGAATACCGCCAGCGTCCCGCGTTGCTCGCCGACTGGCTGCCGTGGGCAGGACTGGTCGCGCCGGGCGTGGTGCTGAACAAGGACGGCAGCTTCCAGCGCAGCGCGCGCTTTCGTGGGCCGGACCTCGCCAGTGCGACGCAGGGCGAACTCATCGCCACGACCGCGCGCCTCAACAACGCGCTGCGCCGTTTGGGATCGGGCTGGGCACTGTTCGTCGAGGCCGAGCGCCGCACCGCCGCCGACTATCCGCATTCGGCGTTTCCGGAGCCACTGTCCTGGCTGGTGGACGAGGAACGCCGGGCGGCGTTCGAGCAGGCCGGCAGCCACTACGAGAGCGGCTATCACCTGACGCTGGCGTACCTGCCGCCGGAGGAGTCGCGCGCCCGCGCGGCGAAGCTCCTGTACGAGCACACGCCCACGGCCGGCGTGGACTGGCGCGAGCGGCTGGCCGCGTTCGTCGCCGAGACCGACCGGGTGCTCGACCTGCTCGATGGCGTGATGCCCGAGATCGTCTGGCTGGACGACGGCGAGACGCTGACCTACCTGCATGCGACCATCTCGACGCGGCGCTTTGCGGTCGCCGTGCCCGAAGTGCCGTTCCATCTCGATGCGCTGCTGGCCGACGTGCCGCTGGCGGGAGGCCTGGCGCCCAGGCTGGGCGACCAGCACCTGCGCGTCGTGACAGTGCGCGGCTTCCCGACCTCGACCTGGCCGGGCCTGCTCGACGACCTGAATCGCCTGGGCTTCGCCTACCGCTGGTCCACCCGCTTCCTGTGTCTGGACAAGGCCGAGGCGGAGAAGGAGCTGACGCGATTGCGTCGGCAGTGGTTCGCCAAGCGCAAGAACGTCGTCGCGCTCCTGCGCGAGACGATCTTCCAGCAGGAATCACCGCTGGTCGATACCGACGCGAGCAACAAGGCGACGGATGCCGATGCCGCCCTGCAGGAACTTGGCAGCGACCAGGTGGCGTTCGGCTATGTGACCGCGACGGTGACGGTCATGGATACCGACGCGACGGCGGCCGACGAGAAGCGGCGCCAGGTCGAGCGTGCCATCCAGGGTCGCGGCTTCGTCACGATCCCGGAAACCCTCAATGCCGTGGAGGCATGGCTGTCCTCGATTCCCGGCCATGCCTACGCGAACGTGCGCCAGCCGAGCATCTCCACGCTGAACCTCGCACACCTGATGCCGGTGTCGGCGGTTTGGGCTGGGCCAGAGCGCAACCGCCATCTCGACGGGCCGCCGCTGATCGTCACCCGCACCGACGGCGACACGCCGTTCCGGCTGGTGACGCACGTTGGCGATGTCGGCCATACGCTGGTGGTCGGGCCGACCGGCATGGGCAAGTCGGTATTGCTCGCGGTGCTGGCGCTGCAGTTTCGCCGCTACCCCGGCTCGCGCATCTTCGCGTTCGACATGGGCCGGTCGATGCGCGCGACGATCCTGGGACTGGGCGGCGAGCACTACGACCTGGGCTCGGATGGCGCGATCGCGTTCCAGCCGCTCGCGCGCATCGACCGCGAAGGCTACCTCACCTGGGCGGCGGAATGGATCGAAGGCCGTCTGCTGCAGGAGGGCGTTGCGGTTGGCCCCGACGAGAAGGCGGCCGCGTGGTCGGCTCTCGCGAGTCTCGCCGGAGCACCGGTCGAGCAGCGCACGCTGACCGGTCTCTCGGTGCTGCTGCAGTCCAACGCGCTGCGCCAGGCGCTCGCGCCCTACGTGCTGGGCGGCGCCCATGGCCGCCTGCTCGATGCCGACCACGACGAGCTTGGCGGCGCCGACGTGCAGGGCTTCGAGATGGAAGAGCTGATGGCGAGCCGCGCGGCGGTGCTCGCCGTCCTGGGGTATCTCTTTGCGCGCTTCGAGGAGCGGTTCGACGGGGCGCCGACGCTGCTGATCCTCGATGAGTCCTGGCTGTTCCTCGACGACCCGGTGTTTGCGTCCCGCATCCGCCAGTGGTTGAAGACGCTGCGCAAGAAGAACGTCAGCGTCATCTTCGCCACCCAGTCGCTGGCCGACATCAAGGAATCGAGCATCGCGCCGGCAATCATCGAGAGCTGCGCGAGCCGCATCTTCCTGCCCAACCCACAGGCGACCGAACCGCAGATCCGCACCATCTACGAGGGGTTCGGACTCAACAGCCGGCAGATCGAGATCGTCGCCACCGCCGAACCCAAGCGCGACTACTACTACCAGTCGCGCCTCGGCAATCGCCTGTTCGATCTCGACCTGGGGCCGGTCGCGCTCGCGTTTGCCGGTGCCTCCATGCCGCAGGACCAGCGCGACATCGACGCGGTCGCTGGCGCGGCGGCGGGCGACTTCACCGCGGCTTGGCTACGGCATTGCGGGCTCGACTGGGCCGCCGACCTCATCCCAACGTTTCCCCCACCTGCGGAGATTCCGCCATGAAGAAGATCTGGCTGGCCGTCGTCACGGCCCTGCTGCTGTCGGTATCGGCCACGAGCGTCGCCCAGTGGGCGGTGTTCGATGCCGCCAACTACGCGCAGAACCTGCTCACTGCGGCGCGCGAGCTGCAGCAGATCGACAACCAGATCCAGCAGCTGCAGAACGAAGCGACGATGCTGGTGAACCAGGGCCGCAACCTGACGAGCCTGCCCTACAGCGTGCTGTCGCAGTTGCAGGCGACGTTGGCCAGCACCAACCAGTTGCTCGCGCAGGCACAGGGGCTGTCCTTCAACGTCGCGCAGTCGCAGGCGACCTTCAACCGGCTGTACCCCGCGTCCTACGGCGCGGGCACGACCAACGCGCAGATGGTCCAGGACGCGCAGGCGCGCTGGCAGACCTCGGTGCAGGCGCTGCAGACCGCAACGCAGGTGCAGTCACAGGCGGCGCAGAACCTGCTGTCGGACCAAAGCGTGCTGAGCAACCTGGTGACGCGCAGCCAGGGCGCGGTCGGTGCCCTGCAGGCGAGCCAGGCGACGAACCAGTTGCTTGCGCTCATCGCGCGCCAGGTGATCCAGGCGCAGCAGCTCGCGGTGTCGCAGGGGAGGGCGACGGCATTGGACGAAGCGCGCGCGGCGGCCGATGAGGCCCAGGCGGAAAAGGTGCGCGCGCGTTTCCTCGGCAACGGCCCCCAGTACACGCCGCAGCCGGTGGACTTCTACGGGAATTGATCGCGTGCGACGCGCACTTGCCCTGTCGCTGGCCGTGGTGCTGGGTGCGTGCACCCGGCATTCGCCGGCGCTTACGGTGGATGCGCTCGCGCACGATCCGCGGCAGCTCTACGCGCTGCGCCATCGCTGCGCGCTCCCGCAGCCACGCGTGGACCGTGCGACCTGCGGGATCGCGGACAAGGCCTACGCGAAACGCTTCTTCCTTGGGCTCGGCGGTCCCGACGAATACCAGACGCTGCGCTCGCTGCCGCCGATCCCGGAGAGCTTCGAGTCTGTGGTGGGGCACGGCCATGAATGACCTCTCTGTCATCGACCGCTTTCTCGCGGTCTTCTCGCAGTACATCGACTCGGGGTTCGGGCTGCTGCACGGCGAGGTCATGTATCTCTCGGCCACGCTGATCGTCATCGACATGACGCTCGCCGGTTTGTTCTGGGCGATGGGTGGCGAGGAAGTGTTGGCGAAGCTCATCCGCAAGACGCTCTACGTCGGCGCCTTCGCCTACATCATCGGCAACTTCAACACGCTGGCCGGCATCGTGTTCCGCTCGTTCGTCGGCCTCGGGCTGCTGGCATCCGGTTCGACCGTGAGCGTCGGTGACTTCCTGCAGCCCGGACGGCTGGCGGCCATCGGCGTGCGGGCCGGCCAGCCGATCCTGCAACAGGTCGGCACGCTGTCGCACGGCCTCACCGGAGTGTTCAGCAACCTCGACATGATCGTGGTGCTGCTGCTCGCCTGGGTCATCGTGATCATCAGCTTCTTCGTGCTGGCGGTGCAGCTGTTCGTGACGCTGGTGGAGTTCAAGTTGACGACGCTCGCCGGCTTCGTGCTGGTGCCGTTCGCACTCTGGAACAAGACCTCCTTCCTGGCCGAGAAGGTGCTCGGCAACGTCGTGTCCTCCGGGGTCAAGGTGCTGGTGCTCGCCGTGATCGTCGGCATCGGCTCGACGCTCTTCGGGCAGTTCCAGACGCCGGTGGGCGCTGGGCCATCGTTGAACCAGGCACTGGCCCTGATGCTGGCCTCCCTCACCATGCTGGGCCTGGGGATCTTCGGGCCGGGCATTGCGACCGGGTTGGTATCGGGCGCGCCGCAGCTGGGCGCGGGCGCCGCCGCCGGCACGGCGCTGGGTGCTGCAGGCCTCGCGGTGGCCGGCGGTGCCGCCGTGGCGGCGGGCGGTACCGCGGTCGCGGCGGGTACGCGCTTGGCCGCACGCGGTGCGGTGGGGGCTGCGCGCACGGCCCGCGGCGCTGCGTCAGCCTACCGCACCGGCGCAGCCGCTTCCGGAGCGAGCGGAGCGCGCGCCTTTGGTGCGGGCTTGGCCAGCGCCGCGCGGAGTGGTGCTCAGGCGGCCGGCGCGCGGGTCGCTGACGGTGCCCGCGCGGTGCGCGAACGCGTCGCTTCGGCGGCCGGGCCGCGTCCGCGCGGCGGTGCGGGGGCAACGCCTGCGCCCGCAGCAGCGGCTGTAGCCGGGAACGACTCCCCAGCCAATAACCGAGCACCGGACTGGGCGCAGCGCTTGCAGCGTCGTCAGCGTATCTCGCAAGGCGCTTCGACCGCAGCGCACGTCGTGCGCATGGCCGATCGTGGCGGTGGCGGGGCTGCACCGGAGCTGCGGGATTCCTCGAACGAGTGACGGAGGCGAACGATGCGCTTCAAACGAGCCGGTGTCCGCTACAGCACGACGCCCGCGCCGGCAACGCCCTACCAGGCGGCGGCGCAGATGTGGGACCAGCGGCTGGGCAGCGCCCGCGTGCAGGCGAAGAACTGGCGGCTGATGGCGTTCGGTTGCCTGGGGCTTGCACTGCTGATGGCCGCGGGCTTGGTGTGGCAGTCCGGCGAGTCGCGCGTCACACCCTACGTGGTCGAGGTCGATCACGCCGGGCAGGTGCGCGCAGTCGGTGCGGCGGTCACGCCCTATAAGCCAACCGACGCGCAGATCGCGTGGTATCTCGCGCGCTTCATCACCGATGTGCGTTCGCTGTCCATCGACCCGGTGGTGGTGCGGCGGAACTGGCTCGAAGCCTATGGCTACACCACCGACCACGGTGCGGCAACGCTGAATGCCTATGCCCGCGCCCACGATCCGTTCGCCCACGTCGGGCAGGACTCGGTGTCGGTCAACATCACCAGCGTGGTGCGCGTGAGCGACGCCTCGTTCCAGGTGCGCTGGGTCGAGCAGCACTACCACCAGGGTACCCCCACCGACAGCGAGCACTGGACCGCGATGCTCACGCTGGTCATGCAGACGCCGCGTACCGAACAACAGGTGCGGCGCAATCCCCTCGGGATCTACATCAACGGGCTGTCCTGGAGCCGCGACCTGGACGCACCGCAAGGAGTCAAGCCATGAAACACGCGATCGCTGTCCTGGGCATC
>DASTNI010000066.1:0-2414 GCA_035720985.1 Rhodanobacteraceae bacterium
GCAACGATGTGCAGGGGCAGCGCAGCGTCCTCGATGTGGCGGTAGTTCACGCTGCGCTCGATCAGCTGCTTGAGCGCGTGCGGCTTGACGAGGTAGTCGCGGTTGAGCAAGAAGGTTTCGATACCGGTGAGCAGCGAGATGGGAAACACTTCCTTGCGTTTCAGGCCGCGCCACAATTCCACCAGCTCGAGGGCTCGCTGGTGCGTGGGGTTCTGTGCGAAGAAGGCGGCGTTCAGGGCGCCGACCGAGGCGCCGATCACCAGGTCGACCGGCAACTCCGCTTCCGTCAAGGCCGCGAGCATGCCGGCTTGCACCGCGCCGAGGCTGCCGCCGCCACTCAGTACCAGTGCAGTCTTGGTCGTGTCCACGGACTGAGTCACCTCCTATGCGCAGAGTGGGGCGGTGCAGGTCGACGCGTCAATGGCGGGTGTTGGCACAGGGGGCCACAGTCACGGGATAATAGGCACCGCTCCGATTTGCCCAGCCATGACTTCGAATCACCTTTACCGCGTCAGCTTCGTCAGCCAAGGTCAGGTCTACGAGATCTACGCCCGCAGCATCAGCCACGGCGAGCTGTTGGGTTTTGTCGAAGTGGAGCAGCTGGTGTTTGGCGAACGCACGCAGATGGTCGTCGACCCCAGCGAAGAACGATTGAAAACCGAGTTCGAAGGCGTGGAGCGCACCTACATTCCCGTGCATGCCATCCTGCGTATAGATCAGGTTGACCACCGCGGCCGCGCGCGCATCCAGGCCGTGTCCGGCGATGGCGCGAAGGTCACGCCGTTTCCCGTGTTCACGCCCGGCAGCGGTCCGCGCAAGTAACGTGCCGCGGTTTCCGGTCCAGCAGCGGTGACGATCCGCTTCACCAGCCTCGGCAGCGGCAGCCGTGGCAACGCAACGCTGATCTGCGCCGGTGACACGCGGGTGCTGCTCGACTGCGGCTTGGGCATCACGACGGTGCGGCGCCAGCTCGCGGCCCGTGGCGTGGCACCCAAGGCGCTGGATGCGGTCATCGTCACCCACGAGCACGCCGACCACCTCGGCGGCGTGGCGGCGCTGGTCAGGCACTTCCACACGCCGGTGTGGCTCACGGTCGGAACACGAGAGCGCTGGCGTGACGCGCCGGACGACGCCGTGATACAGCTCATCAACCCGCATACCGCGTTCGCCATCGGCGCGCTGCAGATCCAGCCTTTCCCCGTGCCGCATGACGCGCGCGAGCCGTGCCAGTTCGTGTTCAGCGACGGCAATCGGCGCCTCGGCGTACTGTCCGACGCCGGTGCGGTGACGCCTCACATGCGTGACCAGCTCGACGGCTGCGATGCACTGATGCTGGAATTCAACCACGATGCGCACCTGCTGCAGGAAGGGCCGTATCCCGCCGCGCTGAAGCGCCGCGTCGGCGGTGGGCAAGGGCATCTCAGCAACGCGCAGGCGGCAGCGCTACTGACCCACACCGACTGCTCGCATCTCCAGCATCTCGTCGCCATCCACCTGTCGGAGAAGAACAACCGGCCGGAACTGGCGGTGCAGGCGGCCGCGACCGCGCTAGGTTGTGCCACGGACTGGATGGCGTGCGCAACGCAGGCTCAGGGCCTGGACTGGCGCGAGGTGCGCTGAGCCTCGGCGGATCGGCGACAATGGCGCGCCCTTCGCCGCGTCCACAAGCTGCTGTCGCTCTGTCATGCCCGCATCCGTTCACCTTCGCATCATCGCCGATTGCCGCCCTGTCGCTGACTTTCGCCATCGGGAGCTGGTCGAACGCATGCGACCGTTGCTGCCTGGTTTGCGCGCGCTGCACCAGTACCGGTTGTACCTGGTGGACGCCGAGCCGACGGTGAACGACGAACGCCTGCGCTCGCTGCTGGACGTGCCGGCCGGTGCCTTGCCGAGCGCGGAACTCGCGGTCTACGTGGTGCCGCGGCTCGGCGTGGTCTCGCCGTGGTCGTCCAAGGCCACGGATATCGCCCACGTCTGCGGCCTCGCTGGTGTGCGGCGGCTGGAGCACGCGCGGGTGTTGCTGGTTGACGGCGTACGCGAGCTGCCGGACGCGGCGCGGGCGCTGGTCCACGACCGCATGACCGAAACCCTGTTGTTCGACGCCGCCCGGTTGGCCGAGGTCTTCGCCACGCAGCCGCCGCGCGAGCTGCGCCGTGTGGCCTTGGGCCAGGACCCGGTGGCTGCTCTGGACGCCGCCAACCGCGACTGGGGCCTGTCTCTGTCACCGCCGGAAATCGCCTATCTCGCGGACTTCTACGCGACGACCGGGCGCGATCCGACCGATGCCGAACTGGTGATGTTCGCGCAGATCAACTCGGAGCATTGCCGCCACAAGATCTTCAACGCGGCCTTTACGCTGGACGGCGTGGCGCAGTCGCTGACCTTGTTCAAGCTCATCCAGCAGAGCTATTTCG
>DASTNI010000067.1:0-2072 GCA_035720985.1 Rhodanobacteraceae bacterium
GTTGTGCTCGTCCAGCGAGGCCGACGGCAGCATGCCGATGGAGCCGGTGATCATCGAGGCTTCGTCCGACAGGATGTCGCCGAACATGTTGCCGGTGACGATGACGTCGAACTGGCGCGGATTGCGCACCAGCTGCATGGCGGCGTTGTCGACGTACAGGTGCGACAGCACCACGTCCGGATAGTCGCGCCCGACGCGCGTCACGGTCTCGCGCCACAACCGCGAGGTCTCCAGCACGTTTTCCTTGTCCACCGAACACAGCCGCTTGCTGCGCTTGCGCGCCGCCTCGAAGGCCACGCGCGCGATGCGCTCGATCTCGGGCACGGCGTAGTACATCGAGTCGAAACCTTCCTCGTGCCCGGCGTCGTTTTGCCGACGGCCGCGCGGCTGGCCAAAATAGATGCCACCGGTGAGCTCGCGCAGGATCAGCAGGTCCAGGCCCGCCACCACCTCGCGTTTGAGCGACGAGGAATCCGCCAGCTCGGGGAACGCCAACGCCGGACGCAGGTTGGCGAACAGGTTGAGATCCTTGCGGATGGCGAGCAGCCCGCGTTCCGGACGCTTGTCGCGCGGCAGGTTGTCGTACTTCGGTCCGCCGACCGCCGCCAGCAGCACGGCATCGGCGGTGCGCGCCGCGAGCCGCGTGGCGTGCGGATAGGGTTCGCCTTCTGCATCGACCGCGCAGCCGCCGAGCAGGCCAAAGCTCCATTCCAGCGCCTCGCCTTCGTGCTTGAACTGCTCCAGCACCTGCACGGCCTGCACCATGACTTCCGGGCCAATCCCGTCACCGGGCAGAATCAGGATCTTGTGACTCATCAATAATCTATCCAATAGACGGTGGACGAGCGCCGCGCGCAGTGCATCAAACGATGAATTTTACAGGCTTGTCGCGCCGGCGTTTCACGACTGCACGGCGCGCCGCGCGATGAAGCGCAGACGCACGTAGTCCAACACCCAGTGCCCATCGTGGAATAAGCGCGGCTCAAGGCGCTGACGCAGCTCGGCCAACACGGTTTCGCGCTGGTCGGGCGCCACCTGGGCCAGGAAGCGCCCACCAAAGGTTTCCAGCCAGCCGGTGACATCGCCAGGCAGCGTCGTTGGTCGCTCGAAACGTTCCATGCGCTCGACGGCGAAGCCGGCCTTGCGCAGGCGCGCCGTGTAGTCTCCCGGCGTCGGGAAGTACCAGGGGTCGAGCGTCCGCGCTTCGATACCGCGCCCGGCGAGTGCCGCATGCACCGCGTCGCGCACCTGCGCGCAGTTGCCGTTGGCGCCGAGTTCTGCGACGAAACGCCCACCCGGCTTGAGCGCACGGTAGACCCCGGCCAGAACCGCGTCCGGATCGCGTTTCATCCAGTGCAACGCTGCGTTGGAAAATGCGGCGTCGAACTCGGCCGCAAACGGCAGCTCGTGGCCGTCGACCAGCAACACGTCAAGACCGCGCGCCTGGGCCACCTTCACCAGTTCGGGGCTCGCATCCACGCCGCGCACTATGGCGCCCGCCTCCACCAGCTTTTCGGTGAGCGCGCCGTCACCGCAACCGAGATCCAGCACGCGCTCCCCAAGCTGCGGAGCCAGCCAATCGACCAGGCCGGCCGCCAGATCAGCGACGAAGCGCGCGTTGTGCGCGTAGGCGGCCGCGTCCCAATGCTGGCCGGCGCGTTCGCTCACGACGCGAACAACCACGGCGCCGATTGCTTGCGCCGGGCCTCGTAGGCGCGGATGGCATCGGCGTGCGTCAGCGTCTCGCCGATTTCGTCCAGGCCGGCGATCAGGCGCTGCTTGCGGAGCGCGTCGATCACGAAGGCGAAGCTCTCGCCGTCGGCCAGACGCACTTGCTGTGCCGGCAAGTCGATCGTGATCGACTGCTTGGCGTCCGCAGCCACCGCCGCAAACAGCTTCGCCACCTGCTCCGACGTCAGGATGACCGGCAGGAAGCCGTTCTTGAAGCTGTTGTTGAAAAAGATGTCGGCGTAGCTCGACGCGATCACGGCGCGGAAACCGTAGTTTGCCAGCGCCCACACAGCGTGCTCGCGCGACGAGCCGCAACCGAAGTTCTCGCGCGCCAGCAAGAT
>DASTNI010000068.1:0-3009 GCA_035720985.1 Rhodanobacteraceae bacterium
GCCGCGAACACCAGACGCGGTCACCGCAGGTCACGCAGACACTGGCGATACAGCGGATCGGATCGTGGACGTATGTGCTGCAGCGGCACGTGCACGCCGGCTACCCGCCGTCGATCCGCGTGGGCCGGACGAGGCGGGAGCCGGAGCACTTCCATCTGTTCACGCTCGACGACGAATACCTGGTGTTCCCGTGCATCCACGACCGCGAGACGACGGCCAGGAAGCTGTATGCGCGAGTTGTCGGCAGCGCCGACCCAGCGGCGACGTGGGCCACGGTGTACGCCAGCGAGGGGGTATGACGGTGGACGCGAAACCGAACCTTTGGGCGATCCGCTGGCACCGCATTGCGACCCTCCGCAGCAGGCTTGTGCTGGCCGCCGATGCCTGCATAGGCATCGCTGCCGGTGGAGCCGCAGCACGCACCGCGAATCTCGGCGATGCCATCGCTGTTGGCCTCGGCGCTGCGGTCGCCTTCGACGTTGCTTGGCACTGGTGCCAAGTCGCCGGTGCGCGGTGGCGCAGGCACCACCGGCGGGGCTGGGCGAGGGAGCTGCCGGACGTTGCAGGGAGCGCGTGGTGCCTTGGCTGGCTGGCGTACTGCATCTTTGCGCTGATCGTTGACGGCACGTCGCCCGCAGGCGCTGCAGCGTGGGGCGCCGCCTGGGGCGCCCTGCTGGTGCTGCTGGCTTTTGCCCACGCTCGCCGCGTGCGGCGTCGCGCCGAGCGGCTGGCGCAAAGGGCGCAGTGATGTTGCGCCCGGCGGGGTTGCGCTCGCCGGGCGGTGGCGCGGCCGATGCCGCGCGTAGGTAGTGAGTCCATTCGTTCCAAGTAGGAGATCCTTCCATGGCCTATCAAACCCCCGGTTCTTTCGAGTTGTCGCCGTCAACGAAGCGCCGCATCGACACCCCGCCGCGGCGCCGCGCGAAGCGACCGGCCACCGCCGACACGCCGTTGCAGGTCGCCGACGCCCAAGCGAAGCGCGCGGCGCTTGCGGCCGCTCCGTGCGTTGATCGTGTCATGTGCGCCTTCGCCTACGGCGCCAACTGGACGCTCACGGACGGGGACGGCAAGCAGCTCGCAACGGGCAGCGCTGGCCAAGACCGCGGCGTGCGCCGCACCCTGTCAATCGCAATCGGCAAGGCAGTGGCGCTGGCTGCTCTATCAGCCACGGACGACAGCGTATGCCGCCTGGTTGTGCAGATTCAAGAGTTCGGCTTCCGGTACGCCAACCTGGTTGGGACAGCCGATGACGAGGGGAAGGGCGGAAAGGTGCGGTCGCTAGCGCTCAAGGCGCTCAAGATGCGCGTGCTGTTGACGGTTAAGTACGTGGACAGCGTGCCGGGCGTGGCACAGGCCGTGCCCGTGACGGAGGCTAGGGCGCCGCTGCCGGTCACGGCTGACGCGCCCGACCTGGAGGGTTACACCGACAGGCTGGTTCAGGCGCTGCGGGCTTGCGCGTCACATCTTTCGATCGACGAAGTCGCGCGTTATCAGATCACGGGTCGGATTACCCATGCCGAGCGCGAGTTGATCCACAGCCTTGCCGGGGGACTGGTTGGGGCCGGCGCACACGCAGCGGTGGCGCAGCCGGAGGCGCTGCCGGCGGAGGCCATGCCCGAGGACTACATCGACGATTTGATCCAGGCGCTGCGGGCATGCGCCGCCCACCTTTCGATTGACGCGGCTGCCAAGTACCAGATCGCAAGACGGATCGGCCAGCCAGCGCGTGAGTTGATCCACAGCCTTGCCGCGGAACCGGCCATGGCCGACGTCCAGGACGGCCTATACGACCGCCCCCACACCTTGCCGAGCGACGAGGACGCTGCGCTGGGCGAATCCGCAGCGTGCTGGCAGCGCGAGGTGGACGCTCGGCTGGAGCGTGGCGAGTTGCCGTTCTGATTGCCGGTGGTCGGTGCAGAGGCCCGGATTCGTTCCGGGCCTTTTGCGTTTTGGCGGCAGGTGCGCCGGGGTAGGTGAGTCAACCAACTCACCGGCAGGAACCGGCAAACCATGAGTAGCTCTACCCCCAAGAAAACTCGGACCGCTTTGAAAGCGGCAATCGTCGCGGCCTGCGCGCTCGTAACCGCCGGTGCCCTCGGCGTCGGTGTCGCCACCGTCGCCAACGCTGCGACGCCACCCACGTCCTCGCCGGGCAAGGGCGGCCCGTTGGCAACCTGCCCCACCGGCTTCGTGCTGACCGGCACGGTGTGCGTGCGCGCGACCGCGCGGAACGTCGCCATCGCAAGCGTCATCGGCTGCCCGGCAGGCTGGTCGCTCGTACCGTTGCCGGTCGAGACTGACGGTATCGAACGGTCGCAGTGCGCACGGGGCGGGATGCTTGCTGTCGAGCGTGATGGCGGCGGAGCTGGCTACACGCGCGGCGACGGCTGGACGCGCTGGAGTGGCACCGTCCGCATCCCCGCTGGGCGGCACATCGTGACGCTCGCCGGTGACCGGCACGCGCTCGCAATGATCGACGGCGCGACGCTCGCTCCGTCGCGCGCGGCCGGCGTGCGTGGTGTGCGGTCGGTTGTCTTGACCGGCCCCGAAGTCGTGCGGGCGCAAGTGGACTGGTCGGGGTTGCTCCCGGCGCGGCTGACGGTCAAGCCATGGCCCGGCGCCCATCACTGACGGCGGGCACGGGAACGAAGGCGAGGCCCAGGCGAAAGCTTGGGCCTTTCTGTATTCGGCGGTGGGCGCGCGTACGGGTTGGAGCGGTCATGGTGGCCGCGACGGAGTAAAGCATCATGGCAACTTTTGAAGGGCACCCTGCCCACATCGACGCGAAGACGTGGGGCGTCATGGTCGAAGGCGAAGGCTTCGAGGCCGTCCAGCCCGGCGACACGGTTCACGTGAAGTCGAAGGGCGGCAAGACGTGGGACGCGACCGTCTCCGTCGTGCTGGAACTCACGCCCTGGGGCGCGCGGTGCAAGACGCGGATCGGCACCGCGGCGACCACGACGGCGACGCCTGCACCTGCCACGGCACCTGCCCCGGCATCGGTGCCGG
>DASTNI010000069.1:0-51649 GCA_035720985.1 Rhodanobacteraceae bacterium
CCGGGGCGCAGGCTAGTATTGAAGGCTTCAGCAACCGCACCACCAACAACCTTCACAGGAGAACGCCATGCAACTCGGAATGATCGGACTGGGCAAGATGGGCAATTTCATGGCGCAGCGCCTGATGCAGCACGGCCACGACGTGGTGGGCCTCGATCCCAACGAGCAGGCCCGCCAGGCGCTCGTCGCCGCCGGCGGCAAGGCCGTCGATTCGGCCGACAAACTGGTCGCGGCGCTCAAGCCGCCGCGCGCGGTCTGGTTGATGGTGCCGGCCGGCAAGGTGGTGGACGACACGGTCGGGGTGCTGGCGGGCAAGCTCGGCAAGGGCGACGTGGTCATCGATGGCGGCAACTCGCGGTACACCGACGACGCGCGCCACGCGGCCACCCTGGCGCCGCACGGCATCGACTACGTCGACTGCGGCACCAGCGGCGGCGTGTGGGGCCTGAAAGAGGGCTACAGCATGATGGTTGGCGGCGACAAGCCCGTCGTCGACCGCCTGCGCCCGCTGTTCGAGGCGCTGGCGCCGGGCAAGGACCAGGGCTGGGGGCACGTGGGCCCGGTCGGCGCAGGGCATTTCGTGAAGATGGTCCACAACGGCATCGAATACGGCCTCATGCAGGCGTACGCCGAGGGCTTCGCGATCATGAAGCACAAGCAGCCGTTCAAGCTCGACCTCGAGCAGATCGCCGAGATCTGGCGCTACGGCTCGGTGGTGCGCTCGTGGCTGCTGGACCTGACCGCCGACGCGCTGAAGCGTAACCCCGAAATGACGGGCATCGCGCCGTACGTCGTCGATTCGGGCGAAGGCCGCTGGACGGTGGCCGAGGCGATCGATCTCGACGTGCCCGCGCCGGTCATCACGACTTCGCTGATCGAGCGCCTGCGCTCGCGCGACAAGGATTCGTTCACCGACAAGCTGCTCTCGGCGATGCGCAACGAGTTCGGCGGCCACGCGATGAAGAAGGAGTGAGCGCGTGAGCACCCTCCCCATGCAGCGTGCGCGCTGGCACGCGTTCCCCGACGACGCAGCGCTGCAGGCCAACGCGCTGACGCGCGTGCTCACGGCCGCGCAAGGAGCCATCACGGAGCGCGGCGCCTTCGACCTCGTGCTCGCGGGCGGCAACACGCCGCGCCGGCTGTATCGCGCGCTGCGCGCCACCGCGGCCGATTGGGCACGGTGGCACGTCTGGCTGGGCGACGAACGCTGCCTGCCCGTCGGCGATGCCGAACGCAACAGCGCGATGGCGCGCGCCGAGTGGCTCGACCACGTGCCGCTGCCACCCGCGAACTTCCATCCCATTCCCGCGGAGCTCGGCGGCGCCGAGGCCGCAGTGCGCTACGCGCGCGAACTCTCCGGCGCCGACGCCTTCGACGTGGTGCTGCTCGGCCTGGGCGAGGACGGCCACACCGCCAGCCTGTTCCCGGGCCACGACTGGGGCCGCTACGGCGACTCCCCCGACGTGCTCGCGGTATCGGACGCGCCCAAGCCGCCGCCCGCGCGCGTCTCGCTCAGCGCGAACCGCCTGTCCAATGCCCAGCATGTGTTGTATCTGGTCGAAGGCGCCGGCAAGCGCCAGGCGGTCAGCGCCTGGAAGCGCGGTGAGGGCATTCCCGCCGCATCGATCGCACCACCCGATGGAGTCGATATCCTGCTGGACGCGGCGGCCGACGCGCCTGCCGGCTGATCGCGCCTTCAGTGCGCCACCGGCAGCGTTCCGGCCAGTTCCGCCAAGTGGACGCGGTAGTAGCGCAGCTCGTTGATCGAGTCGTGGATGTCCGACAGCGCGGTGTGCGCAGAATCCTTGTTGAAACCCTTGTACACGGCCGGCGCCCAGCGCCGCGCAAGTTCCTTCAAGGTCGAGACGTCCAGGTTGCGATAGTGGAAATAGCGCTCCAGCCTTGGCATCTGGCGGAACAGGAAACGGCGATCCTGGCAAATGGAGTTGCCGCAGATCGGTGACCTGCCCGCCGGCACCCACGGTTCGAGGAAAGCCAGCGTCGCGGCCTCGGCGCGTGCGTGGTCAACGTCCGACTCCAGCACCCGCTGCCACAGGCCCGATTTGCCGTGCTGGTGGCGATTCCAGTCGTCCATGGCCAGCAACCGCGCTTCGTCATGATGGATCGCGAACTGCGGCCCCTCGGCCAGCACGGTGAGGTCACGGTCGGTGACCACGGTGGCAATTTCGATGATGGAGTCGTGGTCGGGATCCAGCCCCGTCATCTCGAGGTCGATCCAGATCAGGTTGTCGTTCGCACACGTGGCCATGCCAATCTCCTTCGCGCAAGTCTAGCAACCGCGCGGCGATTGCGGTGCCGACGCGCCCACCCTAGGCTGGCGCGATGCCCATGCCCAGCCTGCTCTGGTTCGACTATGAGACCACCGGCACCGACCCGGTGCGTGACCGCCCGCTGCAGTTTGCCGCGCAGCGCACCGACCTCGCCCTGCAGGCCATCGACGATGGCGCCACGTGGTACTGCAAGCCCGCGCCCGACGTGCTGCCCCAGCCCGAGGCGTGCCTCATCACGGGCCTCGCACCGCAGGACGCCGACCGCGACGGCTGCATCGAGGCCGAATTTGCCGCCCGCGTGCACGAGGCGCTGGCCGAGCCCGGCACCTGTTCGGTTGGCTACAACAGCATCCGTTTCGACGACGAGTTGAACCGCAACCTGTTCCGCCGCAACTTCTTTGATCCCTACGAGCACGCCTGGCGCAACGGCAATGCCCGCTGGGACATCATGGACCTGGCGCGCGCCTGTTACGCGCTGCGCCCGGAAGGCATCGCGTGGCCGGAAGCCGATGGCGGAGGGCCATCCTTCAAGCTCGACCGGCTGGCGCCGGCCAACCACCTCGAGCAGGCGCGCGCGCACGAAGCGCTGTCCGATGTAGGCGCCACCCTCGCGCTGGCGCGCCTGCTCCGCCAACGCCAGCCGCGGTTGTACGACTGGCACTTCGCGCTGCGCGACAAGCATGCGGTTGCCTCGAGGCTGGCCGACGCCATGTCGCGCCGGGATCCGCTGCTCCATGTCTCGGGCCGTTACCTGCCCGATCGTGGTTGCCTTGCGATGGTGGTGCCGCTGGCCGAAATTCCGGGGCGCGCCGGGAGCTTCATCGTGGCCGATCTCGGCGTCGATCCGCGCGGCTGGGCCGATGTCGGCGCCGACGAGTTGGCCGATCGACTGTTCACGCCGCGCGCCGACCTGCCCGAAGACATGGAGCGCCCGCCGCTCAAGGCCGTCCACGCCAACCGGTCACCGTTCCTCGCGCCGGTGTCGGTGTTGAAGGACACCGACACCGCACGGATTGCACTCGACGCCGATACGTGCCTCGCGAACCTCGGAACCCTGCGCGGCACTCCGGGGCTCGAAGACAAGGTGCGCCGGGTCTTCGCGCAGTCCTCCGAGCGCTGGCCCGAGCGCAGCGACCCCGAGTGCCGTCTTTACGCCGGCTTTGCCTCGCCGGCCGACCAGCGCCGCCTTGCCGCCGTGCGCGCGACACCGCCCGCCAGGCTGGCCACCCACGCGTTCGACTTCGACAATCCCGACTACGCCGAACTGCTGTTCCGCTATCGCGCCCGCAACTGGCCGGAGACGCTTGCCAACGACGAGCACGACCGCTGGCGCGCATGGGTGCGCGACAAACTGACGCGCGACCTGGAAACCACGACGTTGACCCTCGAGGATTACCGCGCCACGCTCGCACGCCTGCGCACAGAGCGCCCGCCAGGTGCGGCGCAGCACCTGCTGGACCAGTTGGATGCCTGGGGCGAAGACGTCGCCCGTGAATTCGGACTCTGAGATGCCACGCACGTATTTTTCGCCTGCCACGTTCCGTTTCCTGCGCGCGCTGGCGCGTCACAACAACCGCGCGTGGTTCAAGGCCCACCAGGACGACTACGAGACCCACGTGCGCGGTCCATACCTGCAATTGATCGCCGACCTGCAGGAACCCACCGCGGCGCTCAGCGCACACTATCGGGCCGATCCGCGCAAGGTCGGCGGCTCGCTGTTCCGGATACAGCGCGACACGCGCTTCAGCCACGACAAGGCGCCCTACAAACCCTACGCAGGCGCGCGCCTGTTCCACGAACGGCGGCGCGAGATCGCGGCGCCCTCGTTTTACCTGCACATCGCGCCCGGCGACTGCTTCGTTGGCGCCGGCCTCTGGCACCCCGAAAGCCGCACCCTGCGCCGGATTCGCACCTTCATCGTCGACAATCCAGCGGCGTGGAAGCGCGCGGTACGCAGCGCGGCGTTCCGGAAGCACTACGAATTCTGGGGCGGGTCGCTCACCCGCGCGCCGCTCGGCTTTGCCGCCGACCACCCCCTGATCGAGGATCTGAAGCGCAAGAGCTTCGCCGCAGGCGTCGGCTTTGCGGACGAGCTCGCGGCATCGCCGAAGCTGCTGAGCTTCATCGTCGGACACTTCAAGCGCCTGGCGCCCCTCGTCGACTACCTGTGCGCCGCGCAGAACCTGGAATTCTGAGATCCTGACGCCCGCGCACGATTGCGGTGCGGACGCGGCTTCTTCGCGGATTCGGCGGATGCGAGCTTCCACGCCCGTTCAGGCAGTTTATGCTGCGCGGGAGGCGGCCTGGAATGATGGCGCCGTCGGAGGCCTGGCCCGCGGCGTCGGGCGTCAAGCGAGAGGGGATACGTGATGAACCTTGGCAGGCGATGTGTCGCAGAGGCGTTTGGCACGTTCTGGCTCACGTTCGGAGGCTGTGGCGCGGCGGTGATCGCCGCGGCGTTCCCGCAACTCGGCATCGGGTTCGTGGGCGTGGCGATGGCGTTCGGCATCACGCAGCTGACGATGTGCTACATGATCGGGCATATTTCGGGTAGCCACATCAACCCGTGCGTCACGTTTGGCCTGGCGGCGGGAGGGCGCTTCCCATGGCGGGAAGTGGTTCCCTATGTCGTGGCGCAGGTGATCGGCGCAGTCATCGCGGCCTGGGTGCTGTATGCGATCGCCAGCGGCAAGGCCGGCTTCGAAGTCGGCAACTTCGCGGCCAACGGCTACGGGGCGCATTCGCCGGGTGGCTACGCCGTGGGCGCCGCGTTCCTGTGCGAGGCCGTCATGAGCGGCTTCTTCGTATTGATCATCATGGGTTCGACCGACAAGCGGGCGTCCGCGGGATTCTTCGGCCTGACGATCGGCGTCGCGTTGACGGTGATCCACCTGGTCAGCATCCCGGTCACCAACACCTCGGTGAACCCGGCGCGTTCGACCGGCCCCGCGATCGTGCAGAGCCTCATGAATACCGCTGACGCCTGGGCGCTCGGCCAGCTGTGGTTGTTCTGGGTAGCGCCAATCATCGGCGGGATCATCGGTGGCCTGCTGTACCGGTACCTCTGGGGCCAGAGGGCCGTCGCAGCCGCGTGAGCCAATCTGATCCGCCCGGCGGCCGCCGGGCGGATCAGGCCGCGGCGAACGGAAAAGCCAGCACGTCGCGGATGTCGCCGGCGCCGCACAGGTGCATCAGGAGCCGATCCACGCCGAGCGCCACGCCGGCGCAATCGGGCAGGTCGTCCAGGACTGCGAGCAGGTTCTCGTCGAGCGGCAGATCCCGTTGCCCGTGCGCGCGCCGGCGGGCGTTCTCGCGCAGGAAGCGCGTCCTCTGCTCGGCCGCTACGTTCAGCTCGTGATAGCCGTTGGCGAGCTCCTGCGCGCCAAGGTACAGCTCGAAGCGCTCGGCCACCGGCGGGTGGCCCTGGCGAATGCGGGCGAGCGAGCACTGCGACGCTGGAAAGTCGTAGACGATCGTGATGGCGCCGGGCGGCAGCGTCGCCTGCAGCCGGTGCGTCACCAGCAGGTCGAGCCAGTCGTCGCGCTCGAGGCCCTCGGCGCTGATCGAATACGCGCGCAGTGGCGCCTGCAGCGCGGCCACGTCCGCGGTGAAGGGATCGAGGTCGAGGGCGCCGCGGAACCAGTCGCGATAGCTGGTGGCCGCCACGGGCGCGTCCTGGCCGATGAGCGCCAGCGCCGCGCGCACGAACTGGGCGCATTCCAGCATGAGCCGGCGGTGGTCAAAGCCGACGCGGTACCACTCCGCGAGCGTGAACTCGGGGTTGTGCGAGGCTCCCGCCTCGCCGTTGCGGAACACGCGCGCCAGCTCGTAGCAGTCGCCGAACCCGGCGGCGAGCAGGCGCTTCAGCGGGTACTCGGGCGAGGTGCGCAGGAAGCGTTCGCGCGCGCCGCCGACCACGGGGCCCGTGAATGTCGTGGCAAAACCATCGATGTTCGGCTCGGTATTGCCCGCCGCGGACAGCACCGGCGTTTCGACCTCGGCGACGCCGCGCTCGGCAAAGAACGCGCGGATCAGGGTATTGAGGCGCGCGCGCAGGCGCAGGGCACGATGGCGCGCGGGAACGGCTGCACCGCCCTCCGGCGGCGCATCAGTGGACATGTTTGGCGAGCAGCGCCAGCAGGCGCGCTTCGTCCCAGATCTCGATGCCAAGCGCCCTCGCCTTGTCGAGCTTGGAGCCCGCGGCATCGCCCGCCACCACGAACGAGGTCTTCTTCGACACCGAACCTGCCACCTTGGCGCCAAGCGCTTCGAGCTTGTCCTTGGCGGCCTCGCGCGAAAGCGTTGCCAGCGCGCCGGTCAGCACCACGGTCTGGCCGGACAGCGGGCCTGCGGTCTCGCGTTGGGGCGCGGTGTCGGCCCAGTGCACGCCGGCAGCGCGCAGCGCGTCGATCGCCTCGCGGTTGTGCGGTTCGGCGAAGAACGCCGTGATGTGCGCGGCCATGATCGGCCCAACGTCGGGCACCCCGGTGAGTTCGGCCTCGTCGGCCGCCATCAGCGCCTCCAGCGAGCCGAAGTAGCGCGCCAGCGATTTCGCCGTCGCCTCGCCAACCTCGGGAATGCCCAGTGCAAACAGGAAGCGCTCGAGCGTCGTGGCCTTGCTGGCCTCGATCGCAGCCAGCAGGTTCTCCGCCCAGCGGGTCGCGATCTTGCCGGCCTTGACCGTCTCGGGCACCACGCCGTCGCGCTCCTCGGCGCGGCGCTTGGTGGCGAGGAAGTCGTCCAGCGTCAGCCGGTACAGGTCGGCCACCGAATGCAGGTTGCCGAACTCGATCAGATCCTCGATGTAGCGCTCGCCCAGGCCATCGATGTCCATGGCGCGCCGCGACGCGAAGTGCCGGATCGCCTCGCGCCGCTGTGCCGCGCATACGAGGCCACCGCTGCAGCGCGCCGCGGCTTCGCCGTCCTCGCGCACGATCGCCGAACCGCACACTGGACAGTGCGCGGGCATGCGCCACGGCCGGGTGCCGGCGGGGCGGCGTTCGGGGATGACGCGTACCACTTCGGGAATGACGTCACCCGCGCGACGCACGATCACGCTGTCGCCCACCCGCACGTCGAGCCGCGCCACCTGGTCGGCGTTGTGCAGCGTGGCGTTGGTGACGGTGACGCCGGCCACCTTGACCGGTTCGAGGCGGGCGACGGGTGTGGCTGCGCCGGTACGGCCGATCTGGATGTCGATCGCCTCCACGCGCGTCGCCTGTTCCTCGGCCGGAAACTTGTGCGCCACTGCCCAGCGCGGCGCACGCGCCACGAACCCCAGCTTGCGCTGCTGGTCGTAGCGATCGACCTTGTACACGACACCGTCGATGCCGTACGGCAGGCCGGCGCGCGCGGCACCAACCTTCGCGAAATACGCCAGGCAGCCGTCAACCCCGCGCGCCAGTTCGTTCTGCGGGCACACTGGGAGCCCCCACCCGCGCAGCTTCGCCATCGCCTGGCTGTGGCGTTCGGCGATGACCGCGTCGGGATCGGGTGGCAGGTAGACCCCGTACGCGTAGAACGCGAGCGGGCGGCTGGCGGTGATGCGCGCGTCCAGCTGGCGCAGCGAGCCCGCCGCCCCGTTGCGCGGATTGGCCAGCGGGCGACCGCCCTCGCGCAGCATGCGTGCGTTGTAGGCCTCGAAGCCGGCCTTCGGCATGTACACCTCGCCGCGCACTTCGAGCACCGCCGGCCAGCCACGGCCGCGCAATTTCAGCGGAATGGCCCTGACCGTCCGCACGTTGGCGGTGACGTCTTCGCCCGTTGTCCCGTCGCCGCGGGTCGCGGCCAGCGCCAGCAGGCCGTGCTCATAGCGCAGGCTCATCGCCAGGCCGTCGAACTTGGGCTCCACCGAAAAATCCGGCGCAGCAACGTCGAGGCCCTGCTCCACGCGGCGCACGAAATCGCGCAGCTCGTGCTGCGGGTCGGTACCGGGCGGCGGGTCGGAGTCGATGAAGACGTCCGTGAGCGACAGCATCGGGATCGCGTGGTGGACTTCCGCGAAGCCCGAGACCGGGCGCGCGCCCACGTGGCGGGTGGGCGAATCGGGGGTGGCAAGCTCGGGGTGTTCGGCTTCCAGCCCCTCCAGCTCGCGCAGGAGGCGGTCGTAGTCGGCGTCGGGCAAGGTCGGATCGTCGAGTACGTAGTAGCGATAGCTCGCGTCTTCGAGCTTGGCGCGCAGCCCGGCGGCGCGCTCGGCGGCGCTCCCGGATGCGGGTTTGAACGGATGGGCCACGGTCGCCGGTTGCAGTTGCGGATCCCACCAGTTTATCTGCGTGTGACCGGTTTCCCGAATCGCAGCTGAACAAACGCGAACCCTGCCGGCACGCGAAAGGTGCCTGAAAGGTTGTGCGCGCAGAATGCAGCGCAGGTGGGGCCCGGCATCCCATGCACGGACCGCTGTGTGGCAACCCTCGTGCCGCCGCGGTTCGTTCCTCACCCACGTATCCGGCCTGCGTCTATCCCTCCCCGGTGACGCAGGCCGGACGCGCCTTCAGGCTTCGCCTTTTGCTTCCCGCGAACGCCGGCTTTCCATTCCCATGCAGGCGGTATCGCCCCGGCTGGACTTCTCCTGGCTGGTCGCGGCGGTATCGTCGGCTCGATTGGGCCCGTCGTGTAGGATCGCACGATGCACTCGACGACTGCGATCCTGCTCGAAGTCTTCATCATCTTTGCCGCGGCCCAGATGGGCGGCAAGGTGGCACGCTGGCTGCGGCAGCCCGACGTCGTGGGCCAGATCGTCGCGGGCTGCGTCGTCGGCCCGTCGTTCCTCGGCTGGATCACGCCCAGCGAGCCCCTCGACGTGCTCTCGGAAATCGGTGTCGTGCTGCTGCTGTTCGCGGTCGGGCTGGAAACCCGCCTGGATGACGTCAAGCGGGTAGGCGGCAGCGCATTCGCCGTGGGTGTCATCGGCGTCATCATCCCGTTCGCGCTCGGCGCCTTGTGGGCACATTCGCTCGGTCCCGACTGGCGTCGCTCGCTGTTCGTCGCCTCGGCGTTCGTGGCAACCTCGGCCGGCATCACCGCCAGCGTGCTGAAGGGCATGGGGGCGCTCCGGCGTACCGAAAGCCGCGTGATCCTGGGCGCCGCGGTCATCGACGACATCCTCGCGATGCTGCTGCTCGGCGTCGTGATCGCCATCCAGGCGGGCGGCGCACTGCGGCTGGGCAATCTCGCGGCGGTAGCCGCCGAGGCCATCGGCTTCGTGGTGGCGGTGGGGTGGCTCGGCAGTCTCATGATGCGCCGCGGCGCGCGCTGGCTGGACCGCGGACACGATCCCATGTCACCCCTGCTGCTGGTGCTGGTGTTGTGCCTGGGCCTCGCGTGGCTGGCGACGCGCTTCGGGCTGGCGGCGATCATCGGCGCATTCCTCGCCGGCATGATCGCCTCGGAAAGCCACCAGCGCGAACGCCTGCAGGAACAGATGCAGCCGCTGCTGGCGCTGCTGACGCCGTTCTTTTTCGTCCTGACCGGGGCGCGCGTGGAGCTGGCGGCGCTGGGCAGCGGCGCCGCGCTGTGGATGCTGCTGGCGGCGACCCTGCTCGCGATCGCCACCAAGCTCGCCGGTGGCTGGCTGGGCGCGCTGCGCCTGGGGCCGCGCAGCGCACTGATCGTCGGCATCGGCATGATCCCGCGCGGCGAGGTGGGCATCGTCGTTGCCGCGCTGGGGCTTTCCGCCGGCATCTTCAGCGACCAGCTCTATGCGGTAATCATCGCGATGAGCCTCCTGACCTCGATCATCGCGCCGCCCTTCCTCGCACTGATGCTGAAACCACGGCACGACGCGCCCGGCGATGGCACCCGCGTCGACCCCGCCCAGCCGTAGCCTCAACGCGTGCCAGCCGGCCGCAGCCGCGCGGTCACTGCGTCGAAAAACGTCCGCGGCAATTCGGCGCTGACCGGCACGCTCCACCAGCCTGACCGCGCGAACGCGCGACACTTGACGGCATCCTTCTCGGTCATCAGCACGGGCGCACCGCTGCCGTAGGCAAGTTCCGCTGCGGTGTACCGATGGTGATCGGGAAACGGATGCCCGATGACCGTGAGGCCACGCGCGCGCAACGCCGCAAAGAACCGCCCCGGATGGCCGATGCCGGCGACGGCGTGCGCGGCGGTATCGCCGAAGGCGCCCAGAGCGCGCGCGCGGCCCGAGCCGTCGACCGCCACGGCGACATCGCCAAGGGCCAGGCGCATGGGGATCTCTCCGGGACGCGGGTCGCCCCCGTTGGCCACCACGAAATCGACGCCTGCCAACCGCGCGAGCGGTTCGCGCAGCGGCCCCGCCGGCAACAACCAGCCATTCCCGAATCGACGCTCACCGTCGATGACGCAGATCTCGACGTCGCGCGCCAGCGCATAGTGCTGCAGGCCGTCGTCCGCGACGATCACGTCGACGCCGTCGGCGAGCAGCAGATGCGCAGCCCGCACGCGATCGGCACCCACCGCGACCGGCAGGTCCGCACGGCGGCGGATCAACGCCGGCTCATCCCCGACGACGGCAGGGTCGGGATCACCGTCCAGCAGCTGCGGCGTGCGCGCACTCCCGCCGTACCCACGACTCACCACGCCGGGTTTCCAGCCGCGTTCGCGCAGGGCCCGCACCAGGGCGATGGTCAACGGGGTTTTGCCCGTGCCACCGGCCACCAGATTGCCGACCACCACCACCGGCACGCGCAGGCACCAGGCGCGCAGCAACCGGCGCCGATACAGCGCGCGACGGGCGGCGCAAGCGCCGCCGTAAAGTGCCGCCAGCGGCAGCGTCCAGGCGGGCGGCGACCGGCGCTCGTACCAGCGTTGCTGCAACGGGTGACTGGAGGACATGGGGCGTCTCAGGCGAAGCGCATGGCCACGCGATCAGTGCGCAGGCGCGGTCGACGCCTCGTGGAACTGCAGATGGTAGAGCGCGGCATAGCGGCCTTCACGCGCCAGCAGTTCGGCGTGGGTACCGCGCTCGACGATGTGGCCCGCATCGAGCACGGCGATCTGGTCGGCGTGCTCGACCGTCGAGAGCCGGTGCGCGATCACGAGCGTGGTGCGGTTTTTCATCAGCCGCGCCAGCGCGTCCTGGATCAGGCGCTCGGATTCGGTATCCAGCGCGCTGGTGGCTTCGTCCAGCACCAGGATCGGCGCGTTCTTCAGCAAGGCCCGCGCGATCGCGATGCGCTGGCGCTGGCCGCCGGAAAGCAGCGAGCCGCCCTCGCCCACGCGGCTCTGGACGCCCTTGGGCAGCTCCCGGATGAAATCCATCGCGTTGGCGGCATCCGCCGCGGCGAGGATCGCGGATTCCCCAGCCCCCGCGAGCGCGCCGTAGGCGATGTTTTTCGCGATGGTATCGTCGAACAACACGACGTCCTGCCCGACCCAGGCGATCTGCGCGCGCAGGCTGGCGAGGCGGTATTCGCCCAGCGGCCGGCCGTCGAGCAACACCTGGCCCGCGGTCGGCTCGTAGAAGCGCGGAATCAGGCTGGCCATGCTGCTTTTGCCGCTGCCGGAACGACCCACCAGCGCGGTGACGGTGCCGGCAGGGCAGCGCAGCGAAATGCCGCGCAACGCGGGCATGGCAGAGCCGGCGTAGGTCAGGTTCACGTCGCGGAACTCGAGGTCGCCGCGACAGTGCGCCGGCGTGACCGTGCCGGCGTCGCGTTCGATCGGCGCGTCGAGGATGCCGAACAGCTCCGCCGCCGCCGCGAGCCCGCGCTGGATGTTCGACTGCACGGTGGTCAGGCGCTTCAGCGAAGGCATGATGCCGCCCATGCACAGAAACAGCGTGGCGAACGCACCCGCGGTGAGGCCGGATCTCAGCATGAACGGCCGCGTCGCAAAGTACACGATCAGCGCCAGTGCAATCGCGGCCGCGAGTTGCACGAATGCGGTCGAGAGCCCATTGGTGGCGGCGACCTTGATGTTGAGCTTGCGCGTGCGATCGGTGATCTCGTCGAAGCGCGCGGATTCGTACGGCTGGCCGCCAAACACCTTCACTTCACGATGCGCGCCGACGACTTCCTCGACGGTGCCGGTCACCCGACCCACCACGTCCTGGATGGTCACGTTGATGCGGCGATAGCGCCGGCTTACGTAGGTGACCAGCACACCGATCATGGGCACCATCACCAGCAGCGCCAGCGACAGCATCCAGTTGGTCCACAGCATCACGCCGACGAATCCGACCACGGTCAGGCCGTCCACGATGGCGGTCTTGGCCGAATCGGTGGTCGCCTGGGCAACCTGTTCCGAGGTGTAGGTGATTCGCGAAATCTGCTGACCCGACGATTCGTGGTCGAAGAACGCCGCGGGCATGCGCAGGTACTTGTCGAAAATCCGCCGACGCATGTCCTGCACCACGCCGCGGCCGACATAGGCAGACCCGTACGTTTCGATGTACACGGCGATGCTGCGCACGAAGAAAATGACGATGATGAAGATCGGCATCCAGAAGATCACATGCGGATCACGTTGGGTGCCGAACAGCTTGTCGATCAGCGGCTTGATGATCCGCGCAAATACCGTCATGCACGCGGGATCCACCACCATCGCGAAGATCGTGACGCCAACCGCCAGGCGGTAACGGCCGAGCAGCTTCAGCAGGCGCTGGTAGGTCGCCGCGTCGGAGACCTCCGACGTCGCCACGCTCATTGCGCCGCCGCTCCGGTCGCCGGCGCCGTCGCGATCGACAGCCGCGTGAAGCCGAGGCGGCCCAGCGCGTCCATCGCCGTCACCACCGCCTGGTGCGGCGTCAGCGCATCGGCGCGCAGCAGCACGGGGCGCTCGTGGTCGTCGCCCGCAACGGCCGCGACCGCGCGCTGCAGGGTGGCTTCGTCATCGCCCAGCACGCGATTGTTGCCGACGAAGAAATGCCCCTGCTTGTCGATCACGATCACCAGCGTCTGCGCCGCCGGCGCGCTGGCCTTGTCGCCGGCCTGGGGCAGCGCAACCTTGAGCGCCCCCTGCTGCACGAAGGTGGTCGTCAGCACGAAAAACATCAGCAGGGTCAGCAACACGTCGATCAACGGGATCACGTTGATCTCGAACTCGTCACCCCGCTCGCTGCCGATGCGCATGGGGCCGCCGGTCAGCGCGCGACCTGCGCCGCGCGCGACACGACCGGCCCGCTGGCGGCGCGCACCGGCTCGACCGGCGTCGCGTAGGGGCGGGACAGTTCGTCCAGCAGCCAGCCGGCCTGCTCTTCCATGGCCACCACGTAACCCTGGACGCGCGCCCGAAAGTAGCGGTGCAGGATGTACGCGGGAATGGCGACGATGAGCCCCGACGCCGTGCACACCAGCGCCTCGCCGATGCCACCAGCCATCTTCATGGGGTCGCCCACGCCCGACACCATGACCGCCAGGAACATGCGGATCAAGCCCAGCACGGTGCCGAGCAGGCCCAGCAAGGGGCCGATCAGCGCGATCGTGCCGAGTGAGGTCAAATAGCGCTCCAGCCGGTGCACGACGTGGCGCCCGGTATCCTCGATGCGCTCCTTGATTTCCACCCGCGGCCGCGCGCGCACTTCGAGTGCGCTGGCCAGCAGCTCACCCAGCGGCGAATTTTCACGCAGGCTCTGGATGTGCGCAGACGTCAGTTGCTGGGAATGCGCCCAGCCCCGCACCTGCTCGCCGAGGCCGGGCGGCAGCACCGCGCTTTGGCGCAGCGTCCAGAATCGTTCCAGCACGATCGCAAGACCGACCGCCGAACAGATCAGGATGGGGATCATGCCCCAGCCGCCTGCCTTCAGGATTTCAAACACGTGAACGGCGCCAAGCTGGTGGGTGAGCGCCGCATGATACCAGTGCCACCAGCGCGCATTGCGCGCATTCAGCCATCCGGCCGCGCGCGCTCGCGCCAGTAGCGCGCCTGCCGCGTGCGTTCCTCCGAGATAACCCGCGGCGGTGCGTCGGCGGGAAATTCCAGCCGTACGGCTCCCGTATCGGGTGTGTTCAACAACGGGATACCGAAACTGGCGTAGCGTTCTGCGATCACCGGCGCCGGGTGGCGGTAACCGTTCAAATAGCCGGTCGAAGCAATTGCCAGGCGCGGTGCAAGTGCTTCGAGATAAGCCGCGCTGGACGATGTCTTGCTGCCGTGGTGCGGCGCGACCAGCACCAGCGGCGGGCCGGCCGGAACCGCGCGCGCGATGTCGGGCTCAACCCGCGACGAGGTATCCGCAGGCAACAGCAGGCGGCCGGCGGCGCCACTCACCAACAGCACACAGCCGACGTCGTTGTCGTGGCTGGAAAACGGCGGCGACGGGTGCAGCACCGCGAGGTCCACGCCATCCCAGCGCCAGCGCTGCCCGGCCAGGCACTGGCGCATGGGTACGGGCCCGCGCGCGGGTTCGCCGCCCCATGCCGGCGTGCCGGGATAACCCGCGAGGACCGACACGGCGCCACCAGCGTGATCGCTGTCGCCGTGGCTGATGATCATCGCGTCCAGGCGGGCCACGCCCTCTGCGTGCAGCGTCGGCACCACGACCGCGTCGCCGAGGTCGAAGCCCGAGGGATAGCGCGCCCCCGTATCGAACAGCAGTGCGTGCGTGCGCGTGCGCACCAGCACCGACAGACCCTGTCCGACATCGATCACGGTGGCGTGGAATGCACCCTCGACCGGCGAGGTGGTACGTGGCCAGCACAGCGGCAGTACCATCAAGGCGCCCAGCGCGCGCGCCGGCACGCCGCGCGGGGCAACCAGCCACACCGTGCCGATCGAGGCGAGGACGAACGCGGCCAGCGACACCTCGGGCAGGTACTGCAGCGCCGGTCGCCACGCGGCGAGGTGCGACAGCAGCCCCCACAGGGCATCGACCGGCCAGGCGCACAGCCGCATCCACGCGGCGCCCGCGGCCGGCCACGCCAGCAGCAGCACGCAGCCGGCGAGATCCATCGGCACGATCACGAAGCACACCAGCGGCGCCGCGACGAGGTTGGCGATCGGCCCGATCAGCGACGCCTGCCCGAAGAACCAGTCGGTGAGTGGCAGCAGCGCGATGCCCACCAGCAGCGGCGACACGCCGATCTCCTTCAGGCGCCCGCGCCAGCCGCCGTCGTACGCCAGCGTGAAGGCGAGCATGGCGACGCCCATGAAGGACAGCCAGAAGCCCGCCGACAGTACGGCCAGCGGGTCGAAGGCCAGGATCACCACCAGCGCAAGGCCGAGGCTCTCGCCGAAGCCGCCGCCGCGGCGCACGAGGCGCCGGCCGGCCACGGCCGCGAGCATCACCAGGGCGCGCATGGCCGGCAGGCCAAAGCCGGCCAGCAGCGCGTAGGCCAACGCCGCCGGAAACGCCAGCGCGGCTTCGGCCAACGGGCGCGGGATGCGCGTGGCCAGCGCGGGACACGTCCACCACAGCCCCCGTGCGAACCACACGCCGAACACGGCGGCAATGCCGATCTGCAGGCCGGCGATGGCGATCAGGTGCGGAATGCCGGTAGCGCGGATCACGCGCCAATCGCGATCGTCCAGGGCGCGCTCGTCGCCGATGCTGAGCGCGCGCAGCAGGCGCGATGCGTGCGCGCCTTCCGGCAGCGCCGCGACGATCGCGCGGCCAAGCCTGGCGCGAAGGCCATCCACGCAGGCGCCATCGCGCAGCATCGCGTTGCTGGCGGCTTCGCGCACGTAGCCGGTCGCGATGATGCCCTTCTGCAGCGACGATCGTTCGGAGTCGAACCCGCCGGGGTTGACGAGGCCATGGGGTCGCTTCATGCGCACCCGCAGGCGCCAGGTCGTGCAGGGTGCGATCTCCGGCGGCAGATGTCCGCGCGACGCAAACCAGGACAGGCGTACTTCGCCCTTCACCGGCAGCGGGCGACCCTGCCACTCGGTCGTCCGGACGGCGAACGCAAACCGGGTCGAACCTTCCTGCACCTGCGGCAGGTCGACCACCCTGCCGGTGACGATCACATCCTGTTTTTCCAGAGCGTGTGGCAGCCGCGCCGCCAGGGCGACGTCGGCGCGCCACGCGGTCCACCCGAATGCCAGCAGCATGATCGGCACGCACCACAACCAGGCGGGTGCCCGCCAGCGCCAGCACGCCGCCAGGCCGGCGAGTGACATCCCGGTGAGCGCGTGGTCCACCCAGCGTGGCGGCAGCTCCGTCAAACCCTGCACCAGCACCGCGCCCGCCAGCAGCGCGAGCGCGCCGGCGAGCATCTCCGGTGGATGGCCGACTGCGCGATCCCTGCGCGGCCCCATGTCCGGTCAGGTACCAGGTGGCATGGGCTGCAGCGCCCCGCCCGTCAGCTCCAGCACGCGGTCCATGCGCCGCGCGAGGGCCTTGTCGTGGGTGACCAGCACGATGCTGGTGCCGATTTCGTGGTTCAATTCCAGCATCAATTCGTACAGCGCCGCCGCGTTGTGCTCATCGAGATTGCCCGTCGGCTCATCGGCCAGCACGCACGCCGGCCGCGTCACCAGCGCGCGCGCCATGGCGCAGCGTTGGCGTTCACCGCCCGAAAGCTCACCAGGCTTGTGCTCCAGCCGATGACCGAGGCCCACGCGTTCGAGCAGCGCACGCGAGCGCTCGCGTGCCTCCGGGATCGCGGTGCCGCGGATCAGCAGCGGCATCGCCACGTTTTCCAGCGCGGAGAACTCCGGCAACAGGTGGTGGAACTGGTAGACGAAACCGAGCGAGCGGTTGCGCACCCGGCCACGCTCGGCGTCGGGCAGCCGCGACAGCTCGCGCCCTTCCAGCTCGACCTGGCCCGCGGTGGGCGTATCGAGGCCGCCGACGATGTGCAGCAGCGTGCTCTTGCCCGAGCCCGAGGCGCCCACGATCGCGAGGGTCTGGGAGCGGGCAAGCTCGAAGCTCACGTCGTGCAGCACCGGCGTGCGCAGACCGCCTTCCTTGTAGGTCTTGGCGATGTGGCTCACGCGCAGCACGGCACCGTTGCCCTGCTCCCGGCCCCCTGCGTCCTGCCTCGAGCTATTCATAGCGCAGCGCTTCGGCAGGCTGCGTGCGCGACGCGCGCCACGCGGGGTAGATCGTCGCCAGCAGCGAGAACAGGAACGCCATACCCGTGATCCAGCCGACGTCGCTCCAATGCAGCTTGCTGGGCACGTTGTTGATGTAGTAGACGGACTCCGGCAGGAACTGGTAGCCGGTCAGATTCTGGATGCCGTCGACGATTGCCGGCAGGTTGATCGCCAGCGCCACGCCACAGACGACGCCGACGATGATGCCCATGAGGCCGACCAGCATGCCCTGCACCATGAACACGCCCATGATCGAGCGCGGGCTGGCGCCCAGCGTGCGCAGGATCGCGATGTCCGACCGCTTGTCGGTCACCAGCATGACCAGCGAAGACACCAGGTTGAACGCCGCCACCGCGACGATCAGCGAGAGGATCACGAACATCACGATCTTTTCCATCGCGATGGCCTTGAAGAAGTTGACGTGCTGCTGCATCCAGCCCTGCACGCGATAGGCGTCACCGAGCTTGTTGGCCAGCGTCGACGCCACCCGGTTGGCGATGAACAGATCGTCCAGCTTCAGGCGGATGCCGGTGGGCCCGCTCATCTGGTACAGCGCCTCGGCGTCGTGCATGTTGACGATGGCGAGGCCGGAGTCGAATTCCTGCATGCCGGCCTCGAAGATGCCGACGACGGTGAAGCGCCGCAGCCTCGGCACCACGCCGATCGGCGTGACGCTGCTGCCCGAAGGCGGCGCATAGACCACGACCTTGTCGCCCACGTTCACGCCCAGCATCAGCGCGAGGTCGCGGCCCAGCACGATGCCCCACGACCCGGGCTGCAGCGCCGTCAGTTGGCCTGCGATCATCTTCGAGCCGATGTCGGCGACCCTGGGCTCCTGGTCCGGCAGGATGCCGCGCACGATTGCACCCTGGCTCGCCGCGTTGCCGACCAAGAAGGCCTCGCGCTCGACGTACGGCGCCGCACCCTTCACGTGCGGATTTTCCTCGGCGATCGCCAGGGCCTGATGCCAGTTCGGCATGCTCTGGCTGACACCGCTGATGGTGGCCTGCGAAACCATGCCGAGGATGCGCGAACGCAGCTCGGAATCGAAGCCGTTCATCACCGAGATCACGGTGATCAGCGCGGTGATGCCGATGACGAGGCCCAGCATCGACACGATGCTGATGAAGGAAATGAAGTGGTTGCGCCGCTTGGCGCGGATGTAACGGGTGCCGATGAAGACTTCGAGCGGACGAAACATGCGAACGGTCTAGGCGGGGAAGCGTGCATCGTAGCGGAGCAGCGGCGCACGGGTCCGCCCAGCATCCACGCCGCGACGACCCGCCGGCCAGCCGCCGCCGCCATCAGTGGGTGTCGGCATTCTCCGACGCGAGGCCCGGATGGGCATCGGCAGCCAACCGCATGCGCAGGCGCCGGCGCGTATCGGTGTCCAGATTGTCCGGCAGGATCCACAGGTGCTCGCGCTCGCGCGGCGGCCAACGCAGGGTCAACACGATCAACGGACCCATGACCCGCGCGGCGTGGACGGCGCCGAGGGTTTCCGCGTGCCCGCTTTCGCGCGCAACGCTCAACACCAGATCGACGCCACCGTCGCCCCGCCAGTGCACCGTGTGGATGCGGGGGCGCAGCAGTCTGACCATGTTGCGCCCCGCATAGACGACGACCAGCGCGGCGGCGATGCCGCGCAACCAGTGCGGCAGCGCGCTGATCCAGAGCGCCACCAGCGCAAGCAGCGCGACGCCTACCAGCGCCGTCATCAGCACGCGTGATGCGCGGTATTCGAACTGCACGGCAGGCGGCGTCTTCATGGAGTCAATCCCGCGTGCTGGCGAATGGCACGAATGAGCGCCTGCCACTCCGAACGGGGCGCCTCGGAGTGGCCCATCAACCAATCCCACAGGTCGGGATCCTGCTGGTCGAGCAGGCCGTCAAGCGCAGCGAGCTGCCCTGCGTCGAGCGACGTGCCCCGCGCGGCAAGCCAGCCCTGCAGCAGCGCATCCAGCTCGCGCGTGCCGCGTCGGCAGCGCCACTGGACGCGCTTCAGGCGCACGTCGTTGGCTTGCAAGTCGCCGTCCCCCATCCGCATCGGGCATCAGACGACCCGGTTGACCATCAGCTTCTTGATCTCGGCGATCGCCAGCGAAGGATTCAGGCCCTTCGGGCAGGTGTTGGTGCCGTTCATGATGGTGTGGCAGCGATACAGCTTGAACGGATCGTCCAGGAAGTCCAGCCGCTCACCGGTCGCCTCGTCGCGCGAATCGACGATCCAGCGGTACGCCTGCAGCAGTACGGCCGGGCCGAGAAAACGATCGGGGTTCCACCAGTAGCTCGGGCACGACGCCGAGCAGCACGCGCACAGGATGCATTCGTAGAGGCCGTCCAGCTTCTTGCGGTCCTCGGGCGATTGCAACCGCTCGCGCGAGGTGGGCACGCTCTGGGTCTGCAGCCAGGGCTTGATCGAGGCGTACTGCGCGTAGAAATGCGTGAGGTCGGGAACCAGGTCCTTGACCACCGGCATGTGCGGCAGCGGATAGACATTGACGTCACCCGCCGGCAGGTCGTCCAGCGCCTTGATGTACGCCAGCGTGTTCTCGCCGTCGATGTTCATCGCACACGAACCGCACACGCCCTCGCGGCACGAGCGCCGCAGCGTCAAGGTCGGGTCGATCTCGTTCTTGATCTTGAGGAGGACGTCCAGGACCATCGCGCAGCCCGAAACGTCGACCTCGTAGGTATCCATGCGCGGATTGCCGCCGATGTCGGGGTCCCAGCGGTAGACGCGGAAGTTGCGCACCTTCTTCGCGCCCGGCTTGGCCGCAAAGCGCTTGCCCTTTTGCACCTTCGACATCTTCGGCAATGAAAATTCGGCCACGTCCTTCTACCTCGCGCAGGTTTTCGAATGAACCATGGGTGGGCCGATGGTGCCAGAGCACCCGCGCCGCCGCCCTGTCCGACGTCAATACACGCGCTTCGCCGGCGGCACCGTCGCCACTTCGGCGTCCATCGTGCTGGTGTGCACCGGCCGGAAGTCGAAGCCGCACCGGCCTTTGGCGTCGACCGTGACCAGCGTGTGCTTCATCCAGTGGGCGTCGTCGCGCTCGGGAAAATCATCGCGCGCGTGCGCCCCGCGTGTCTCCGGCCGCTGCGCGGCCGAGTGCATGGTGCCGACCGCCTGGCCCAGCAGGTTGGCCAGTTCGAAGGTCTCGACCAGGTCCGAATTCCAGATCAGCGAACGGTCGCTGACGTGGACGTCCTCGAACTGCGCATGGACCGCGTCGATGTTCTTGCATCCGGCCTGCAGCGTTTCCTCGGTGCGAAACACCGCGGCGTCCGTCTGCATGGTGCGCTGCATCTTGAGGCGCAGCGCCGCCGTCGGCGTGCCGCCGTTGGCGTGGCGAAGCTTGTCCAGCCGGCTCAGCGCGGGGTCGAGCGCGTCGGCGGGAAGATCGTGGTGGGGCTCGCCCGGCTTCAGGATCTCCGCGCAGCGATCGGCGCACGCCCGGCCAAAGACGACCAGGTCGAGCAGCGAGTTGGTGCCGAGGCGATTGGCGCCGTGCACCGACACGCACGCGGCCTCGCCGATGGAAAACAATCCCGGCACGATCGCGTCGGGATCATCGCCGACCTTCTGCACGACTTCGCCGTGGTAATTGGTCGGGATGCCGCCCATGCAATAGTGCACGGTCGGCAGGACCGGGATCGGCTCCTTGGTGACGTCGACCCCGGCGAAGATGCGTGCGCTCTCGGAGATGCCCGGCAGGCGCTCGTTCAGCACCTCGGCGCCCAGGTGCGCGAGGTTCAGCAGCAGGTGGTCGTGGTGCTCGCCGACGCCGCGACCTTCGCGGATCTCCAGCGTCATGGCCCGGCTCACCACGTCGCGCGACGCCAGGTCCTTGGCGTTCGGCGCGTAGCGCTCCATGAACCGTTCGCCCTTGACGTTGGTAAGGTAACCACCCTCGCCGCGCACGCCCTCGGTGATGAGGCAGCCCGAACCGTAGATGCCGGTCGGATGGAACTGCACGAATTCGAGGTCCTGCAGCGCGAGCCCGGCGCGCAACGCCATGCCGCCGCCGTCGCCGGTGCAGGTGTGCGCCGATGTGCATGAAAAATACGCACGGCCATAGCCGCCCGTTGCCAGCACGATGGCGTGGCCCTGGAACAGGTGCAGCGTGCCCTCGTTGAGGTCGATCGCGAGCACGCCGACGATGCGGCCGTCACGCGGATCCTTGACGAGGTCGGTCGCGAAGAACTCGACGAAGAACTTGGCGTCGTGCTTCAGCGCCTGCGTATAGAGCGTGTGCAGGATCGCGTGGCCCGTGCGATCGGCGGCCGCGCAACTGCGCTGCGCCATGGCTTCGCCGTGGCGGATCGTGTGGCCGCCAAACGGCCGCTGGTAGATGTGGCCGTCCGCGGTCCGCGAGAACGGCACGCCGAAATGTTCGAGCTCGACGACCGCCGGAATGGCTTCGCGGCACATGTATTCGACCGCGTCCTGGTCGCCCAGCCAATCGCCGCCCTTCACGGTGTCGTAAAAGTGGTAGCGCCAGTCGTCTTCGCCCATGTTGCCCAGCGCCGCGGCAATGCCGCCCTGCGCCGCGACCGTGTGCGAGCGCGTCGGAAAGACCTTGGTCACGCAGGCCGCTGACAGTCCCTTCGAGGCCAGGCCCATCGTGGCCCGCAGCCCGGCGCCGCCGGCGCCCACCACCACCACGTCGTACTGGTGCCTTTCGACCTTGTAGCTTTCAACAGGCATGTGTGCCCCTTTCCGGAATGCGGCGTTCAGTCAGTTGTACGCGACGCCCGTCAACCACACGGCGAGGATCGCCAGCACGCACGCCAGCGCGCCAAGGATCGCCCCGAAACGCAGCGCGATCTGCAGCGTCACTTCCCACCAGCGGGTGTGGACGTAGTCCTCGATGATGACCTGCAGGCCGAGCGCGCCGTGCCAGAACAGCGTGACGCTCAACACGATGAGGAAGATCGCGTGGACGGGCTGCGCGACGGCGGCGAGCACGGCGGGATAACTGGCGTCGGCCAGTCCGCCAATGAAAAACAAGAACCAGATCGACAGCGGAATCAGCGCGACCGCAGTCACGCGCTGCAACCACCAGTGATGCACGCCGCTTTGCGACGAGCCCAGGCCAAGCGCTACCTTCAGCGGGTTGCGCATGCCCTCCTGGCCGGGATATGCACTCATGCGACGCCTCCTCCCACGTGCAGGGCCAGCAGCACCCAAACGATGACCGTCAGCACCACGCTGGCCACGATCACCAGCCAACCGGTCGACCAGTACACCGGATTGTGGGTGCGGTCCCGACGCGGGGGGCCATAGTTGAGACCCATGTCGCGCACCAGATGATGGATGCCGTTGACGAGGTGGAACAACAGCGACCACGTCCACAGGAACAGCAGCACCTGCCCGGGCACGCTGAGCCATACACCGGTAAAGATCTGCCACGCGTGATTGCCGGCGGCAGCCGCGATGAGCGCCCACGCGACCAGCAGTACCCCCGCGCTGAGGAACAGTCCGGTCAGCCGGTGCAACGTCGATTGCAGCATGTTGACGCGCCACCGGTAAATGCCGAGGTGCGGCGACAGGGGTCGGGAAGTGGCCATGCAAGGGTTCCTCGTCAACGTACGGAACAATGTCCCGCTGGTCGCTGTCGATGACCGCGACCGCTCCTCATTGTCGCATGAATCGCGCTTTCACCGTGAGGCGCAGCGCGCTGCGCACCAGTCAGAAGTCAATGCAGCGTCCGTTCTTTTCCCAATCACCGTACCGTGTCGGGTCGAGCGCGTCGCCCTCCGGTGTGGCGCGCTCGCGCGGATCGTGTCCGACGGATGCGGGTTCGGGCACCGCGTCGGGAGGCGGTGCATCAACATCGTGTTCTTCCATTCCACTGCGCCCGAAATTTGAATGCGCCATTGTCGCACCGAACCGTGCGCGGCCCAACGGCGCTGCTAAGGTGGCGGCGCAATCGCCCTGCGTGGTACCCGTGCCCGCAACTCCGCCAGCCATCGCCGAAGTCCGCTGCCTCGTGATCGCCGGCAACGATGCCCGGCGCTTCGCACAGGCGCAGTTTGCGTCCGACCTCAGTGCGCTGCAGCGCGGCCGTTGGCAGTGGAGCGCGTGGCTCACACCCGCGGGTCGGGTGCGGGCGCTCATGCAGCTGTTCGAATCCGCGGACCGCCGCCTGGTCGCCGTGTTGCGTGGGGGTGACGCCGAAGCGATTCGCGCGGGACTTGCGCCCTATCTGCTGCGCGCCGAGGCCACGTTGACGCTCGACACGCGCATCGCGCGTGCGGGTCCGGCCGAACCCTTGGCCACGGTACGCGCGCAGGGCGAGTACACCATCCTCGGTTGCGGCGATCGCAGCCTGTGGCTCGCGGCGGAGCCGGCTGAGATCGATCCCGCGGCGCGCGCCGCGTGGCACCTTGCCGACATCCGCGCCGGCTGGCCCAGCTTGCCCGACGGCGAACCGCGCCAGCTCGGACCGGCGCTCGGGCTGGTACGGCTTGGCGCCATCGCGCTCGACAAGGGCTGCTACCCCGGGCAAGAGATCATCGCGCGCCTGCACCACCGCGGTGGCCAGACGCGCGCGCTGCATCACATCCGCGGCACGCCCCCGCCTACCCCCGGCGAACACGCCACCGGAAGCGGTGCGAGAACGCTCACGGTGCTCGACGTCGAGTCGGCCGGGAGCGCGTACGAAGCATTGGTCGCGGCGCCGCAGACGGCGACGCACACGCTCGATATCGACGGCGTCAACTACGCGATCCTCGCCAGATTCGCAAGCTGAAGCCCTGTGAACCGCCCGGTGGCGTTCAGGCCCCGGCTCTTGCGTCGCCGCGGCTGCGCGTTTAGGCTTTGCGGCGTTTCATCGTCAGCGTTTCCTTCGACGACCTGACGCATGTGCGGCGCACCCATTGCTGCGCCACATGTAACAACGGCACTGCCGGTTACTGAAACCGTTGGCGTAGTGCGATGCCCGTGAGCTTCGGCGTATTGCCGGTAATTGCTTCGGGCGCCCCGCCAGCACTCCATCCACCCGCGATGTGGCAAGCCAGCCCGTCGTGTTCCAAACCGGGTGCCGGCCTGATCCGGCACGTGGTCCTCGCAAGGAGAACGACCCGATGACCTTGGGCCTGTTGCTCGGCATGATCGCGCTGCTGCCGCGCCCGGTCGCCGACCAAACCTGCCTGGCTGCCACCGTCTACATGGAGGCCCGCAGCCAGCCCACCCGCGGCCAGTTGGCCGTGGCCGAAGTCGCCCTGGATCGCCTCGACATGCGCCAGCATGGGCAGACGATCTGCGAAGTCGTGACCGCGCCCCACCAGTTCGCACTGACCACCACCTCGCCCGATTACAGGCTCGACAACCCGGCGGCGTGGAATAAGGCATGGCAGATCGCCGGGCAGGCCATCGCGGTATGGAATACGCCTCGCGCCAACCGCAAGCTCGTGGTGCCGGGTGCCAACCACTTCATCCGGTTGGGCTCGACCGCCACATGGGCCAAGAACCCGATCGCGACGATCGGTGACCACGAGTTCTACGCGGTCGACTGAGAACCTTCCGGATCGGTTGCACCAACGCAAAAGCCCTCCGGTCGGAGGGCTTTTGCGTTCTGCGGTCGCAGCGTACGCATCAATAGCGATACACCTGATCGCCGCGGATCATCACGTAGTCCCCGACGCGCACCTGCGGTGGATTGCGCTGGGTGACCGTGGCGTCGCGACCGTCCGGCAACTGCACCACGACCTGCCAGCCGTAATTGCCGTTGCCTTCCGCGCGCGCGCCCACCGCATGCCCCGCGAACCCGCCGCCCACCGCACCGGCGACCGTGGCAGCGGTGCGCCCATCGCCTTTGCCGATCGTGTGACCGAGCAGGCCGCCCACGACCGCGCCGATCACGGTACCCACCGCAGCGCCATTGTTATTGTTGTTGGCGAGCGCAACTTCCCGGATGTCGCGCACGTAGCCGCACCCCTGGTAACACTGCCGGCTCTCACGCTGATAGCCCGTGGGAGGACTGCCGTAATAACCGCCCGGTCGCGCGTTGTAGGTCGGCGCACAGCCAGCCAGCAGCAGGCTGCCAGCAACCAGGCAAGTACCCACAGCCAGCGGCCGCCACGCCGCGAGAGTCTTTCGTACCGACGGTTTCAACATGATCCTTCTCCTTTGCGGGTGCGGTAGTTGGCGTGTATCAACGGTAGTTGCTTCCCGTCGTCGCATCGCCACTTGCCACCACCACGCCATTGCGCACCGGCAGGCCCGCCCCGACACCCGGATTCCGATCCATCCGGAGATGGCCCGTCTGGCCATTCAGCGTGTAGGTGACGTCGTACCCGACCGTCCTGGTCGACGTGCTCTTGTCGGTCACCGTATGGCAAACGTTGCGGGTCTCGGTGCGCGTGGCGTTGTCCTCCTGGTGCTTCTTCTGGATCTCGTGGCCCGCAAACGCGCCACCCGCGGCACCACCGAGGGTCGCCAGCGTCTTGCCCTTGCCTCCGCCGATCTGGTGGCCGGCCAGCGCACCGACCAGCCCGCCCACCACCGCGCCGCCGATCTGGTGCTGGTCCTTGTAGGTTTCGGGAACAGCAACCTGCTCGTCCCGGCAAACCTGCCGTGGAGTGCTCGTCGTGCTCGACTCCGTGACGGGCTGGACCGCGACCACCTGTGCGAACAGCGGCTGCGCGGGCGCCGGGGCTTGCGCAGGCGCGCCCGCCGGCGCCGCTGCGTCCGGCTGCCTCGCGCCTTCCGGTTCCGGCGGTAGTTGCGCGGTTGCCGCGGACGTCGCCATCGTCAAGTTCGCCGGCGTGGCACCCGCCTGTGGCGTGCCTGTCTTGCCACAAGCCGCCAATGTCCCGATCGCCACGACGCCCAGCGTCGCCAGCACCGCGCGCGTCAACCCCTTCATCTGATTCATGTTGGTCTCCCGACCTGATTGCCCCAATGGCGCTCTGATTCAAACAACCTGAAAATGAACCGCCCGTCAACACGGTGCGATTTGTTCACGTATGGTTTCGCCGAAGCACGATGATCTCCCCCACCCTTTTCGCCGCACGCTCCGCGACCGTCGACCTCGCGTTGTTCGACAGCCACGCGCACCTGGATGCCGACGCGTTCGATTCCGACCGCGAGCGCGTCATCGAGACCGCGCGTGCGGCCGGGGTCGCGGACATGCTCGTTCCCGCCACCACGGCCGCGTCCTGGCCCGACATCGATACGCTGTGCGCGCAGGCAACCGGCTTGTACGCGGCCTACGGCTTGCATCCCTGCTACCTTGACCGGCACGGGGGCGGCGATCTCGATGCACTGGCGGCGTGGTTGCACACGCATGCAGCCGCTGCGATCGGCGAGTGTGGACTCGACTTCTCCCTTCCGCGACTCGATCGCGAACGGCAATTGCAGCTCCTGCGTGGGCACTTCGAGCTTGCACGACAGTTCGACCTGCCGCTCGTTCTGCACGCACGGCGCGCTTTTGAACAGGTCATCCTTGAATTGCAACGCTTCCGCAAGCCGCTGCGCGGCGTCGTGCACAGCTTCTCGGGCAGCTTGGAACAGGCGGCCCGATTGCGCACGCTCGGGTTCATGGTCGGGATCGGTGGCCCAGTGACCTACCCGCGTGCGCACCGCCTGCGCCGGGTCGTCGCGACCGTGCCGATCGACTCGCTGCTGCTCGAAACCGACTCCCCCGACCAGCCCGGGGTCGAGCATCGCGGTGAACGCAACGAGCCTGCGTTCCTGCGCGAGGTGCTGGGCTGCGTAGCCGAGCTGCGCAAGGTCTCAACCCGCGCGCTCGCCGACGCCACCACCACCAACGCGCGCAGGCTGTTCACGCGGACGTGACACCGGTCGCGCGGCAGGCGGTGTCCGCAGCAGACGCTCCAGTGCGCGCCCGGCCGCAACCAACCCGAAACTCGCGGTGACGTGCATGGCCGCACCGAGGCCTCCTGCGCAACCAAGGCGCAGCGAATCGCCACCCGCTGGGCGCGTGCCGCAAACGCTGCCGTCGGCCTGCGGATAGCGGACGTTCTCGAGCGAGTACACCGCGGGCACCCCAAAGTACCGTTGCGGGTTGGCCGGAAAATGAAACGCCTGGCGCAGCTTGCGGCGCGTCAGGCTGAGCAGCGCATCGTGCTCAGTGCGCGAAAGGTCACGCACGCGGATCTGCGTCGGGTCGGTGCGGCCGCCGGCCGATCCGCACACGATGAGCGGCAGCTTGCGTCGCCTGCACCAGGCAACCATTTCCACCTTCACGCGAAAGGCGTCGCAGGCGTCGAGCACGAGATCGAAACCGCGATCGAGCAACGCATCGAGCGTGGCGGGAGTGAGAAAGCGCTCGATCGTCTCGATCTCGACCTCGGGTGAGATGTCGCGCATGCGGGCCGCCATGACCTGCACCTTGGACCGTCCCAGCGTCGAACCCAGCGCGTGCAACTGCCGGTTGACGTTGGAAACGCAGATTTCGTCGGCGTCGATGAGCGTCAAATGCCCGACGCCGCTGCGCGTGAACGCCTCCGCGGCCCAGGAGCCGACTCCGCCCACGCCAACTACAGCGACGCGGGCGGCCGCAAGGCGCGCGCCGCTCCCGGAGCCGTACAGGCGCTCGATGCCGGCAAAGCGTGGATCGATCATGGCGGCATGATAGTCGTGAGGCGCGCCAGGACGGAGTAGCGCCGGCGCTGGCGGTGCGATCGCGGGCGCCAACAGAAAAGCCCCGCATCGCTGCGGGGCTTTCCAGTGTTGCCTTGGCAACGACAGCTCAAGCTGGCTGGACTTCGTCCGCCTGCAGGCCCTTCGGGCCCTTCACGACATTGAAGGTGACCTTCTGGCCTTCCTGCAGCGACTTGAAGCCGGTGCCGACGATCGCGCGGAAGTGCACGAACACGTCTTCACCGTTTTCGCGGCTGATGAAACCAAAGCCCTTGGCATCGTTGAACCACTTGACTGTGCCGGTCTGACGCTCCGACATAACTGACTCCTTGCTACTCGATTGATTGAAAAAACGGCGCATTTGCATGCGCCAACTGAAACACTGACTAGCGAGCGTGAAGACAGTGATGCGATCAAAAAACGGTCAGCAACCGGCCCCAACAAGCCTCCCCCACGGACTTGGCTAACTCAGCGCGGCCGATCGTACAGGAGATTCGCCCCGTCGCGCCAGTGCTTTGGCACCCAATCACCAAGTCGGGTTCAGGATTGCCCGTCGATATCGGTACGCTCGGAGGCCCGTCGCTGCGCCTCTTCGATCCCGATCAGCGCCGCCAGCGCCCCGCTGACCACCAGCGCGGCGACGCCATAGCCAATCAGGCCGACCACGGTGCCGAGCGCCATCACGGCCGACGGGCCCGCGCTGCGCGACACGGCGGCGGTGATGCCGTAGGCGATCCCGCCCACGATCAGCAGCATCCCGATCCACGCGATGAACCGTGCGGTAGCCAGCGCAAGTCCAAGATGACGGCTTTGCAAGGAACGGTAAGGCAGCCAGCGACGTGGTTCCATGTGAGTCCCCGTAAGTCAAATCGTGCGCACACGCGCCATTGCGGGCGCGTGCAGGTGAGCATCAAGGCAGGCGATCCTAGCAAAACACCGCGGTCCCATCACCGCGCGGGCTGCCCGATATGCCTAGCCGCAACGCAGCCACTGGATGCTGAACTGCCTCGCCGCGTCATGCCACACCTGTGCGACGTGCAGCCCGGCGCGCGCGGCGAGCCGCGCGAAACCATCCAGCGTGTACTTGCAACTGTATTCGACGAGCATCGCCTCGCCTTCGGCGAAATGAAACGTCTGCCCGCCGACATGGACGTCCTGCGCGCGCGTCGACACCAGGTGGGTCACGATCCGGCCGGCCAGCGCGTGCCAGCGCGCACGGTGGCGAAAGCCTGCCAGGTTGAAATCGGCCCCCAGCTCGCGATTCGCGCGCACCAGCAGATTCAGCGTGAACTCCGCGGTGACTCCCGCCGCATCGTTGTAGGCGGCCTCGAGCGCGCGCGCGTCCTTGACCAGATCGACGCCCAGCAGCACGCCGCCGCCAAGTTCGCCCCCGCCCTGCCCGGCTTCGTCGCGCATCTCGCGCAACAGCCGAACCGCCGCATCGGGCTCGAAGTTCCCCAGCGTGGACCCGGGGAAATACACGACCGTTTGCCGGGGCGCCCGTGACGCGCGCGGGAGGGTGATGGGCTCGGTGAAGTCGGCGCAGACCGGCAGCATCTCGATATCGGTGAACTCGCGCCCGAGCGCCGTGACGCTTTCGGCCAGCGCGCTGCGCGAGATCTCGACGGGCACGTAGGCCACGGGCGATTGCAGGTGCCGCAGCAGCAACTTCGTCTTGATACCGCTGCCGCTGCCATATTCAACGAGGCGCACGCGTGGTCCAAGCGCCGCCGCGATCGCACCGACGTGGGCGTGCATCGCGGCCAGCTCGGCCCGCGTCAGGTAATACTCGGGCTGCGCACAAATCTGCTCGAACAGGGCCGAGCCACGCGCGTCGTAGAAATATTTGGACGGCAGACGCTTGGGCCGCGCGGCAAGCCCTTCAGCCACGTCCGCCGGCAGACCCTCGCCAGGCTGGTGGTCGTCCAACCGGCACACGCCCGAGCGCGGGTTCGGATTCATGCGTCCCTCGCCAGGCGCACCCCGGTGAACTGCCAGCGCGCCGCGGGTGGAAAGAAGTTGCGGTAGCTTGCCCGCACGTGCCCTGCAGGGGTCGCACACGAGCCGCCGCGCAACACCCACTGCCCACACATGAACTTGCCGTTGTACTCACCCAGCGCTCCCGGCGCGGCGTGGTACCCGGGATAACCGACATACGGGCTTCCCGTCCACTCCCAGACATCACCGAACATCTGCAGCAGCGCGCGCTGTTCGGTGCCCGCACGGGCCGGCAGCGCGCGAAATGCCCCCGAGTCGGCGAAATTGCCCCGCACGGCGACCCCGACGGCGGCGCGTTCCCATTCGGCTTCGGTCGGCAGGCGGGCCCCGGCCCAGCGCGCATACGCATCGGCCTCGAAAAAGCTCACGTGGCAGACGGGCGCCAGGGGGTCGAGGGGCTGGCGACCCGCCAGCGAAAACGTCGTTTCCAGATCGTCGCCCCAGTACAGCGGGTGCTGCCAGCCTTCCCGGCGCACCGTATCCCAGCCCTCGGAGAGCCACAGCTGCGGCTGACGATAGCCCCCCGCGTCGATGAACGCCCGAAATTCGGCGTTGGTCACACAGCGGCTCGCCAACGCATGCGGCGCCACCCATTCGCGATGGCGAGGCCCCTCGTTGTCGTATGCAAATCCGCCGCCCGCGTGGCCAATCTCGAAGGCGCCGCCGGCGCCCTCGATGAACCTCAACGGCACCGGTTGCGAAGCCGTGGCGGGCCGCGGCGGGCGATACGCCGGCTGCAGCGGATTGAGCGAAAACAGGTGCAGCAGGTCGGTCAGGAGCAATTCCTGATGCTGCTGTTCGTGGTTGACGCCCAGCGTCACGCGCGACAACACCTCGGCATTGTCGCCTTGCTCGTGCAGCAACCGCTGCATTGCCGCGTCGACGCGCGCGCGGTAGTCGAGGATTTCCTTCAGCGTCGGGCGCGTCAGGAGCCCGCGCTGCGGGCGCGCGTGCATCGGGCCAACCGCCTGGTAATACGAGTTGAAAAGGAAGTCCCAGCCGTCGGCGAACCGCCGGTAGCCGGGCACGAACGGCGCCAGCAGGAATTGCTCGAAGAACCAGGTGGTGTGCGCGAGGTGCCATTTGACCGGACTCGCGTCGGGCATGGACTGCGCAACCGTATCTTCGGGCGCCAGCCCCGCGCACAAGGCCACGGTTGCCGCGCGAACACCGCGGTAGGTGCTCGCGACCTGCAGCGGATCGCACCCGGTCTCGGACTGTCGGGGAGCTACTGACATGGCATCGAGTTTCACTTGCTACGTCCTTGTGTTGCACGTACGCGAAGCTTGCCATTGGAACAAATCGCGCGTCCACGCTTCGTGACGTGAGGCAATCGCCGAGCGCCCACACGCGTGCGGCCCGGTGGACGAAATCCACCGGGCCGCACCGGAAGGTGACGCCACAAAACTAGCGACCGTTGCGGCTGTAGTAATGCCCGCGTCCGCTCTGGTAGCGGCGTCCGGAGTCACGTCCGCGATACCCGCCACCGCTCGAATAGACAACGCCTACGCTCACCCCGCCATAGCCCGGCTGCGGATAAGCCGGGTAGGCCGGATACGGCTGGTAGTAGACCGGCGCCGGCGGTGCGTAGTACGTGGGCTGCGGCGGATAGTAGGCGCCGCCGTAATACGCATCGTTGCTCCGGCTGGCGCTGGCGATCACACCGCCGATCACCGCACCGACCACCAGCGCGCCGACCACGTCTGCACCATGCCCTGACCCACCGTGATAACGATCACGCGCCGCCGCCACCGGCGCGGCCAGCGCGATCGCCAGGATCGCCGTAACCCAAACGACCAGTTTGCCGCGAATGGAATGTGCTCGGATTTGCATGGCTGCCTCCGTTTCCGAAGTATCGCCAGTATGCACGCTGCGCATAAATGTGAACTGAAGAGTTTTGTTATCACACATCCACGCCACATCGCATGCGCACGACGTTGCCCGCGGGCCCGACCCGTGGGCAAAAATGCGCTTCAGGCACCCTTTCCAGCGGAAGCGCCGGCGCCGATACGGTCCTTGCGTTTGCGGGATTCCAGCAACGCCTTGAGATTCGCCACCGCCTGCTCGTGGCTGATGGCCTTTGGCTTGGGCGCGCGCGGCTTCGGCGGTTTGCGTACGGGTGTGTGCGCCGCCGGAGCGGGCTGCCGCGGCAGCTCGGCCGGCCCACCCAGCAACCAGTCATCGTGGAAGCTTGAACGCGGAATATAGGAAGGCGCGCGCCGCTTGATCGCGCCCGCACGCGCAGCGGCAACCGCCTTGGCGGCCGTTTTCACCGATGCCGGCCGGGCGGCTTTCCGAGCGGTGGATGCCGCGCTCGTGGCGGGCTGGTGCACGATCGGCTTGCGCGTGCGAGAAATGTTCAATTTCACCGGTTTTGCGGCCTTCACTGATTTGGCGGGCTTCGCGCGCTTCGGAGCCGGCTTGGCAACACGGTTCGCTGCCGCCCGGGCGGGAGCCTTGCGTCGTGCTGGCGCAACCGCGTCGGTCTTGCGCGCCGTCTTTGCGGCCGCGCCCGCAGCCTTGCGTTTCCGTGGTGTGACCATTGTCGCGTTCCTCTATGTAGTCGTGTTGCCCGGCTCGCACCGGCCCGCATCAACAGGGGTCGCCGCCGTGTCGTGCAACGGCTGCCCCGCGGCAGTGTGCCGAACCCTTCAACCGGAACCGTCAGTGCGGTCCTGCGACGGTCGTGGCGGCCGATCGCCAGCCAAACCACAGCGCGGCAACGCTGTGCTCAGCGCGCTGGCGAAGTGACACGCAATGGAAACCCGGCGATGCTTCGCATCCACCCGGCCTCTGGCCGGAGCGCTGCGCAACACCGGCATGGCCGAACGAAGCGCGTCGCAACCCGTAGCCAGCGCGCCGCCGATGCCCGCGGCATCGTGACCCGCCCCGAACGCGATTCAACCGTGATGACCTCCACACCGACAAGTCGTCATGCGTGTATCACCATCGCTTACGGCACGCTATTATTGCATATCCGGCGCTTTTACACACGCGTCACGCCCTTTTCCACGCCTGATGTCCACCCATGCGCAGTTTTGACGACGCCGCCGGCCACCACTGGCAAGCCGCCTTGATGCAGGCTTCCTTCGGCAATGTCCTCATGGTGTTCAGCCGCATCGGCGACGACGGCATCTACAAGAAACCACTGGCCACCGCAACCCTCGACGAGGCCGAGCAACTGCTCGCCGGCGCCGACACCGCAGCGCTCCAGGCGATGCTGGCCGAAGCCGAGCCCTGGGCGCAGCCGGGCGCCTGAAGCCGCGGGTCAACCGACGCGGGTCACCGCCGCCAGTGCCAACCCGACCAGCGAGCTCAGGAAAATCACCCCCAGCAACACGCGGTAGCCGAAGAGCCAACGCGGACGGATGCGCCCACGCGTCCCCGCAAGGAACATGCCGATCCCGACGGCGAACAGCACCGTCCCGCCAAGCACCAGCGGGAACGAGGCGCTGAGGGTTCCGATGATGACTCCGAGATTGCCGAGGTTGAAGACCACCCACTCCGCCGCCACCCAGCCATCGCGCGGCGAGCGGTCACACAGCAGGCCCTGGCCGCCACCAAACACGATCTGCGCGACGCCGAACACCAGCACCAGGTAAGCCGACAGCCAGATCAGGTCCGACGACGGGCGGCGGATGCAGTAGGCCGCGAGGAATCCCCCGGCCACGATCGCCACCGAGCCGGCCAGCACGAACGGTTTGGCGACCCGCCAGTCCATGTCCATGGGCGACCTCAGCAGCGCATCGACGCGGTTTGCCGAATGCCGTCGGCGACGGCCGCATCAAGGCCGACGTTGTTGTGTTCGAGCACGCGCTCGGCGCGATAGCTCGAGCGCACCAGCGGTCCGGCAACGGCTTCGAGGAATCCCATGTCGAGCGCCATCTCGCGATAGGCGTGGAACTCCTCGGGCGTCACGAAGCGCGCGACCGGCAAGTGGTTCCGGGTCGGACGCATGTACTGGCCGAGCGTCACCACGTCGACGCCGGCGGCGCGAATGTCGGCCAAGGTCTGCCGGATTTCGTCATCGGTCTCGCCAAGGCCCAGCATCATGCTGGTCTTGGTGACGGTCTGTGGTGCGTAGCCCTTGGCGAACCCCAGTACATCCAGCGTCTGGGCGTAACCCGCGCGCGGGTCGCGTACCGGATGGGTCAGGCGTTCGACGGTCTCGATGTTTTGCGCATAGGTCGCCAGGCCGGCATCAAGCACGGTCGCCACGCTCACGTGGCGGCCTGCGAAATCGGGCGTCAACGCCTCGACCGCCGTGGCCGGCGCGCGCGCATGGATCGCGCGCACGCACGCGGCATAGTGGGCGGCGCCACCATCAGCCAAGTCATCGCGATCGACCGATGTCAGCACCACGTACTTGAGACCCATCAACGCCACCGCGTCGGCAACGTGCGCGGGTTCCATGGGATCGAGCCACCCGTGGGGATTGCCGGTCGAGACCGCGCAGAACTTGCAGGCGCGCGTGCACACGGACCCCATCAACATGAGCGTCGCCGTGCCGCGCCCCCAGCATTCGGCGATGTTCGGGCACTTGGACTCCATGCATACGGTGTGAAGCTGGTGCGTCTTGACGATGTCGCGCACGGCCTCGTAACGCGCACCCGACGGCAGCTTCACGTGCAGCCAAGGCGGCTTGCGCCCGGCGTCGGGGACTTCGCTGAGTGCGTTCGGCCGGATCCCGTCCTTGATCGCGCGCGTGCCCTGCGGACTGGTGAATTTGCTTCCGGGTGCCGGTCGGGTGTGGACGGTGGGTTCGCTCATGGATACTCCCGTGCAAGTGGGGTTTCGCGCGCAGCACAGACCCGCATTGTAACGATCGCGCGCGGGCCACGGCTGATGGCCATCAACCGCTAAAGCCCGAAATGCGGCGACGCCAGCTGCTGCAGGAACCAAGGAATGACGCGTGGTTCCATCACCACGGTGAACACGATGCCGTAGGCCGCGCCCCAGGAGTGCGCACTGTGGTTGATCTGGCCGCCGCCCCGATGATCCATGTAGATCGAATAGGCAAGAAACGCCACGGCGTACAGGATCGCCGGAACCGGGATGATGAACACGATGATCATCGACCACGGCGAAACCAGAATGAACGCGAACAGCACCGCCGATACCGCGCCGGAGGCGCCAACGCTGGTGTAGCGCGAGTCGCGGCGGTGCGTGAGGTACGACGGCAGGATCGACACCACGAGGCCGCCCAGATAAAACCACAAAAAGCCGAGCGGGCCGAGATGCTGTGCGTACAGTCCTTCCATCGCGCGACCGAAGAAAAACAACGTGATCATGTTGAACAACAGGTGCTGCAGGTCCGCGTGCACCAGGCCGTAGCTCGCGAGCCGCCAGTATTCGTGCCGTTTCTCGATCGCGGGCGGCCACAGCCACAGGCGCTCGAGCAGCTTGCCATCCTTGAACGCCAGCCACGACACCACGCAGGTGATGGCGAGGATCGCGAGCGTGATGGGATATGTCATTTGCCTGGTCTCCGTTGCAAGCCCAACCAACCTCCGCGGCGCACGCTGCGGCGTCGCGCGAACCCGCAAGTTGAGTGGCCTGCGCGACGCCTGTCAAACGCGCGCAGCGATAAGCACGCGGTCTGCTAGACTCGGCCGGATTTGCAGGGATCCGGCGACCCCGTCCGTGCGCGCAGCGTTGCTGCCTGCACCGGGTCCGCGGCCCGGTGCTGAACCGGGCAATCTTCCTCATCGTTGCGCTGCTCGAGGCCTCGCCATGCACGTGTCCGCTTCCATCCGCCGTCTTGCCTTCGTTGCCACCGCCGCCGTTGCCGGCATCGCATTGGCGCTGTCTGCGTCGGCCGCGACGCCCACCGTCGTGACCTTCCAGGCAAACAATCCCTGGACGCAGGAAATCGGCAGCGTCACGCGGGATGCCGACCAGGTCGACTACACGGTGGCAGTCGCGGCCGGCAAAACCCTCCAGATCAACCTCATCACGCGCAACCCCAACCTGTACTTCAAGGTCAAGGACGCCACGCACCGCAAGCGCCTGACCGACACCCTCAAGACCGGCGCCACCACGTGGTCCACGCCGGTCACCGAAGCCGCGACATACGACATCCAGGTCTACGCCCAGGAGGGCGCGCTCGGCACCGGCGAGAACGCGAAGTTCGCGCTCCAGGTGGGCCAATACGGACAACAGGATTTCCAGCCCGCGACCACGACCGTGACCTTTGCGAACAACAACCCGTGGGCCCAGTTCGCCGGGACGCTCGATTCGACGGGTACGGCGCAGGACTACGCGGTCGCGATGGCCGCGGGCAAGACGCTCGCCGTCAACCTCATCACCAACGACCCCAAGATCCACTTCAGCGTCACCGACCAGGCCAGCCAGCAAACCCTGGTCGACAGCGCCAAGACCGGTGTCGCCAAGTGGTCGGCACCGATCGCGAGCGCCGCGAACTACGTCGTCAAGGTGTCCATCGACGCGGCCGACGTGCCGCCCGGCAAGAGCGTCGCCTTCACGCTGCAGATCGGCCAGTACGCGCAGAGCCCAACGCCGGCCGCGGCGGGCAGCGCGGGCGCCGCGGCTGCGGGCTCGAGCGCCGGCGCCCCGCCGTCGTCGAACTGAGCCAAACGGCGCGGGACAGCCTCCTGCGCCGCGCACCGGCCTGGCGCGGGAACCGCACGCGCATCCACTCGGCGCGGTGCGTGCCTGCCAGCCGCCGCGTTGTCCCACGGGCGTTACGAGGAACCGGACCATGCCTGACCAAGGTGCAATTCGTCGAACCGCGCTCGCCGTGGTGCTGGCCGTGGCCGCGTGCCTGGCGTGCAGCGCTCCGGCGTGGGCCGCAACGCCTGTGCACCGGTACCGCGTGATCGGCTACGCAACGGATTGGAACCCCACGCAGACCAAAGACCTCGACAAGATCGACACGCTCATCTTCGCGTTCGCCGAAGTGCACGCCGACCGCGTCACGCTCACCCGCGAAGCCGGGCACAGGCTGGCGAAACTGGTCGCGCTGAAGGCCCGCGATCCCGGCCTCAAGGTCGACATTTCGATCGGCGGCTGGGGCGCTGGTGGTTTCTCGGAAGCCGCGGCCACCGCTGCGGGCCGCCAGGCCTTCGCCGATACGGCAACGCAACTCGTCGTCGCGAGCCACGCCGACGGCATCGACGTCGACTGGGAATACCCTGGCAGCAGCCAGGGCGGCATCGCATCGAGTCCCCACGACCGTGAAAATTTCACGCTGTTGCTGAAGGCGCTGCGCATCCGCCTCGATGCCGCCGGCGCCGAAGGGCATCGCCACTACACGCTCAGCATTGCGGTGGCCGACGGGCCGCTCGCGGATGGCGTCGACATTGCTGCGGTCAACCGCTATGTCGACTGGTTCAACCTCATGACCTACGACTTCTGCAATTCGTTGACGCCCACCACGTGCCACCAGGCCGGGCTGTACGCATCGAAGCTGGCACCCGCGGGCGCCCGCACCGGCCAACGGGCCGTCGAGCAATACCTGGCGGCGGGCGTCGCGCCGGCCCAGCTGGTGCTTGGCGCAGCGTTCTACGGGCGCGAATTCGGCGAGGTCGCACCCGCGCACGACGGCCTCTACCAGCCCTACAAAAAATTCATCGCGTTCGTGCCGTGGTCCAAGCTCGCGGCCGATTTCATCGACAAGCACGGCTTCGTCCGCCACTGGGACGCGCAGGCCAGCGCCGCGTGGTTGTGGAACGCCAACACCCGCACGTTCATCAGCTACGACGATCCGGAAGCGCTCGCCGCGAAGGCGGCCTTCGTGCGCCAGCATCACCTGGGCGGAATCATGTACTGGGAACAGGGCCTCGATCCTGCGGACACGTTGCTGGACGCCATTTGGAAGGGGTTGCATCCGGCGTCGACAACCGCGGTGACATCGCCGGGTGCGACTGCCACGCCCGCCCGCAACTGGGACGGCTGACCTGGATCACGCGATCTCGATGCGATCGACACCAGCATGATGCGGGCGCGCGGACGTGCGCCACGCAACCACTTCGAGGAGGCATCATGAACATTCCGCATCTTCGCCTGCTGGCGCTCGCCACCGGCGCGTTGGCACTTGGTGCAGCGTTTCCAGGATTTGCCGCCAGCACGGCGACACCGCAGGTCTACGTCGCGCACCTGCACCCGCTCAACGTGAAGGCCTCCGGGCACTCCACCCACGGCATCGCCCGGTTCACGGTCAAGGGCGATCAGTTGACCATTCGCGTCGACGTTCAGGGTGCGGCGCCCGACACCGTGCATTGGCAGCACTTCCATGGCCACAAGGACGGCGCGCCGGCCACCTGCGCGACGCTGGCGGCGGACGCCAACCACGACGGCGTCATCGACGTCACCGAAACGGAAAAGGCCTCCGGCACGACGATGGTGCCGTTTGATACCGATCCGGCCGCGATGGACGTCGCGCATGGCACCTACCCCAAGGCCGATGCCCACGGCAGCTACCATTATTCCGTGACGGTCCCGTTGCAGGCCCTGGACGCCTCCTTCAGCAAGGCATTCCCCGGGCAGTCGCTCGATCTCGCCAAACGGGTGGTCTACATCCACGGCGTGCCCGCGGACGCCAAACTGCCGGGCTCGGTGGCCTCGCTGGGACCCATTCCCGCGCAGGTCACGTTGCCCATCGCCTGTGGGCGGATCGAACGCGTGCAGCCGAAGTAGCCGTTTGCGTACGGCTCCGCGGCAGGCGACGGGCGGGCGTTGGGATCCGCCCGCCGCCTGCTGGCCGTGCCAGCGCTAGTTCTCCGGCTTGCGGAACCGGTAGATGAACTGGCTGGTGTGGCCGCGGATGGACGGGTCAAAAACCGGGATCGTCAACGGATCCTTGGGGTTCAACAAGGCGTCGCTGGAACCATCGAACACCAACCCCGCCGACTCGACTTCGCGCCTGACCGCGGCGGGATCGATGCGGTGCAGCGTGTTGGTGTCGCGCGTTCCGGATCCGGCGGGCGCCATGTGGTCGATGACGACGAACACGCCGCCCGGCTTCAGGGTGTCGTAAACCTCGCGATCGAACTTTTGCATGTCGACTGGACCCATGAACGGGTCGTGATAGTCGTGATAGTTCTGTGCGGTGAATACGAGGTCGGCCTTCGCCGGCACGCTGAGCGCGCCCGCCGGCTGCTCCAGCAGACTGACATTGGCGTAGTGCGACGTTTTGACGAGCTCCCGCCACGTCGCGAGGCTCTTGGCCGAATACTTGGCGGTTTCCGTGGGCCAGATCGTATACACGTGGCCCTTGGGCCCGACGACCTGGCTGAACACGCGCGTCCAGTAACCCGACCCCGGCACCAGCTCGACGACGGTGTCACCTGGTTTGACGCCGGTGAATACCATGACGTCCGCGAGCTTGCGACGGGCATCCTCGCCGCGATCCCCCGCGCGCGCCGGATCAGCCATGGCGTGTGTGACATAAGCCGGAATTTGGGTGGATGCGGTTTGAGCGGTCTGGGCGGGCGTGTGCGCGGCGACGCTCGCGAGCGGCAGCACCAAGGTCGCAAGAAACACGAATGTGGGCGTGTGCATGGCGGACTCCAGGCAAGGGCCCGCCATTGTGCCCGCAAACCGCGTATCGCGCGTCCGGGTCGCGACCCACGCGCCCACGGTCGACCCACGCGTCAACGCAGCTGGCTGTCCTTGCTGCCACGTCGGTTGTAGCCGCTGAACACGCGCTGGGCGCGGTCCCGCTCGGTCTGGCAGGCGACGCACAGGCGCACGCCGGGCACGGCCTTGCGCCGAGCTTCCGGAATCGGCTCGCCGCAATCCTCGCAATGCGTCAAACCGGGGCCGGTAGCTCGCTGGCTGCGGGCCCGCGCCACCGCGTCGGCGACGGTCGCGTCGATCTGGTCCTGCACCGCATCGTCGTTGACAAAACCTTTGGCCATCGGCACAAACTGGGTCCTTCGAGGCGCACTTGCAAGGCGTCGCGGCCGGGCCGCGCGCCGCAGCGGCGTATCTTCATGTGCCACGGGAGATGCGGCGGGCAATGCCATGTGCACGCGTGCATTTTTCGGATATAAATGGTTTCCAATTGCAAGATTTCCCGTTACCCTCGGCTCTCCCCTGACCGCAACCGGAGTACCCCCATGGCCCTTTGGAAAGAACCCGCAAAATCGCCCGCTCCCGCTGCACCTGAACCCTCCAGCTTCGCGCGCTTTGGGTCACCCGAACCGGATGACACCCCGATTCCGATGAAGCCGTCCGTGGCGGCCGCCGAACCCGCACCGACCAAGGCCAGGTCGGGATCCGAATCGCTCATCGCCGCCGATCTGGTCATCGAGGGCAAGATCGAAGGCGCCGGGCACGTCCGCATTGCCGGCCGTTTCAAGGGCGATGTCAACGTTCGTGGCGACCTGACAATCGAACACGGCGCCAAGGTCGACGGCAGCGTCAAGGCCGAGCGCGTCACCATCGCCGGCGAACTCATCGGCAACATCGAAAACGCCTCGCACGTCGAGCTCCTGCAGACCGGCGCCTTGACGGGCGACGTCAAGTCTTCGACCTTCAGCGTCGCCAAGGGCTCGAAGATGCGCGGCCAGGCCGAGTTTGGCTGGGACAACGGTTCCGGCGTCAACGCGGCGGGCGCAGGCAAGAATCCATGAGCCTGACGCACGCGGGGGCGGCGGGTGCGACGCGCGTATGCCCGCATTGCCGCGAAACGATCCTCGCCAGCGCCGAGGTCTGCCCTGCGTGCAACCACAAGCTGCGTTATGACGGCGCCGCGAGCGGACTCGCCGTACCCGCAGCGCTGACGCCGTTGCGCGTCGACGGCAGTTTCCGCAACCCGGTCGAAGGGGGCGACTGGGAGTACTCGATGGTGCTGACCATCCGCAACGAACGCGGTGAGGAGATCGCGCGGCGCCTGATCGGCGTCGGCGCGATGCAGCCGGGCGAGTTGCGCAGCTTCACGCTCAGCGTGGAGATGAACCCCGGCGGCAAGCGCACCCGGCACTGAGCGCGAAGGGTGCCGCGTTCAATGGTCTTCCTGCGGCGCCACCGGAAAGCGCCGTGGCACGACCGCCAGCACCAGCAGCGTCAGGATGGCGAGCACCGCGACGCCGGCAAACAGGTGCTGGGTCGCCGACGCGATCGAGTCGCGCAGCCAGGCATCCGCCGCCGTGGTGCGACCGGAATGCAGCGCATCGACTACCTGGTTGACGCCGGACGGCAGATCGCCGCGCAGCGCCTGCGGCGCGTCGCGCAGGCGGCGTGCCAGCTCGGCGTTGAAGACCGCGCCAAACAGCGCAGCACCCAGGCTTTGTCCGAGATAGCGCGAAAACATGTTGCCGCCAGTCACCACCCCGCGTTGCTCCCAACCGACCACCGACTGCACGCCCACCAGCAGCGGCGTCGACAACAGCCCGAAGCCCGCACCCAGTGCGACCTGATCCAGCACCACCGCCCAGACCGGCTGCGGCACCGGCATCCACAGGAAGCCCAGGGCCGCCAGCAACAGCAGTGCCGCGCCGCCGAGCGCCGCGTCGCGGAACCCGATCCGGAGATACAGGCGCCCCGACAAGGCCGACGCTGCGGGCCAGCCGATACTTTCGGCCGCCAGCACCAGCCCTGCGGCGATCGCTCCCAACCCCTGCACGGACTGGAGGAAGGTTGGCAGGTACGCGTCAGGCGCCATGAGGGCAACCCCCATGGCGATCGTCGCGAGGTTGGCACCGACCAGCACCCGGCGCCGCCACAACCAGCCCGGCATCACCGGCTCCGCGGCGCTCCGCTCGACCCACACCGTCAGCGCCAGCAGCACCGCGCTGCCCGCGAACGCCAGCACGCTTGGCGTGGACAGCCAGGCCCACGCCTGCCCACCCTGCAACAAACCGAAGATGAACAGCCCGACCGCCAGCAGCACGAGCGCCGAACCCGCGTAGTCGATCCTGGGCTCACGGCGAACGTGATGCTCGCGGAGGAATCCACCGATCAGCGCCAGCGCCAGGGCTCCGATCGGCAGGTTGACCACGAAGATCCACCGCCAGCTCGCATACTCGGCGAAACCGCCGCCCAGCACCGGACCCGCGATCGCCGCAATCCCCCACACGCTCGACAGCCAGCCCTGCACCGCCGCCCGTTCGCGCACGGTGTAGAGATCGCCCGCGAGCGTGAAGACCGTGGCCACGATCGCGCCCGCGCCGAGGCCCTGGATGCCGCGGAAGACGATCAGCGTGAACATGCTCCACGCCAGCGCCGAAGCCGCGGAGCCCGCCAGAAAAATCAACGTGCCGACCACCAGCACGGGCTTGCGGCCGAAGAGGTCCGACAGCTTGCCGTAGACCGGAATGGTCACGGTCTGCGCGAGCAGGTAGATCGAGAACACCCAGGTGAACAGGCGAAAACCACCGAGGTCGCCGACGATCTCCGGAATCGCCGTCGAGACGATCGTCGTGTCCATCGCCGCCAGCATCATGGCGCACATCAACGCGAGCAGCACGAAACCGCGTGAGCGGGCGCGTTGCGCTTCCGCCACGGGTGTGGGCGAGTCGGCCATCGTTCAAGCATCTGACGCACCACCGCCGACGTCAACGCGTTTGCAATGGCTCCGGCCGCGCGTTACGGTGAAATTTCTGCATCGCCGTGCGTCACCGCGCGGGTCCATGCGTGCGCGTGGCGCTCCGCCGCGCCGTGCCGGGTCATGCGATGCATCCCCCGCCACCCAAGGACTCGCATGCCAGCCGGGCGCTATCACATCCGTTTTCCCGTCGACAACCTCACCCGCGCCAGCCAGAGCGAGGCGTACTTCACGATCACCCGCGAGGGCCGCGAGCAGCGCATCCTGTTCCATGACTACGCACACATCTACTCGCATCCCGGCCTGTACGAACAACTCTTCTACCAGCGCCTCAAGTGCACCTCGCCCGCCAAGCTCACCGAGCTGTTGCGTGACGCCGCGACCAAGGCAGGTGACGACCCGACCCAGATGCGCGTGCTCGATGTCGGTGCGGGCAACGGCATGGTCGGCGAGCTGCTGGTCCAGCACGGCGCCGCGCGCGTGGTGGGCATCGACAACCTCAGCGAGGCCGCGCGGGCGGCCGACCGTGATCGACCCGGCGCGTACGATGCGTACTACGTCGCCGACCTGACGCGGCTCACCCCGGACCTGCTCGACGAGTTGCGCAATTGGCACTTCGATGCGATGACCACGGTGGCGGCGCTGGGTTTTGGCGACATCCCGGTCGCGGCCTTCGCCGCGGCCTACAACCTCGTCAAGACCGACGGCTGGGTGGCGTTCAACATCAAGGAGACCTTCCTCGATTCGACCGACACCAGCGGCTTTTCGCGCGTGGTGAAACGCATGGTCCACGACGACTACCTGAAGCTCCACCGGCTCGAGCGCTACCGCCATCGGCTGTCGATCGAAGGGCGGATGCTGTATTACTACGCCGTGGTCGGCCGCAAGCGCCGCGACCTTGACGATTCCGCCCTTGCCCTGCACTGATGCAGCCTTCTCGCTCGACCGGGCTACCCGCACGTTCGGCGACGTCCGCGCGCTGGATGGCATCTCGCTCGACTTCCTGCGCGGTGAAACCACGCTGCTGATCGGCAGCAGCGGATCGGGCAAATCGACCGCGTTGCGCATGCTGATCGGCCTCGAATGGCCGGACTCGGGCACCGTGCGCCATGCGGGCAAGCCGCTCCGGCGCGACCAGCTGCTGCGGATCCGGCGCGAAGTGGGCTATGTCATCCAGGAAGGCGGACTGTTCCCGCACCTCACGGTGCTCGCCAACCTTGGCCTGTTGCCGCGCCACGTGGGCTGGTCCCGGCAGCGCGTACATGACCGCGCCGCGGAACTGGCGGAGCTGACGCGCCTCGATACCGGGCTGTTCACCCGGTTCCCCGCCGAGCTCTCCGGCGGCCAGCGCCAGCGCGTCGCGCTGATGCGCGCGTTGATGCTCGATCCGCCAACGCTCCTCCTGGACGAACCCCTGGGCGCACTCGACCCGCTGGTGCGCCACGGGCTGCAGGACGACCTGCGCGAAATCTTCGCGCGGCTCGGCAAGACCGTCGTCATGGTGACGCACGACCTGGCCGAGGCGGCCTTCTTCGGCCACCGCCTGGTGCTGATGCGCCGCGGCCGCGTCGTCCAGGACGGCAGCTTCGAGGACTTCCGGCAGCGTCCCGCCGACGACTTCGTGCGCGAATTCCTTGCCGCGCACCGCAGCCTGCCGGATGTGCCGCCATGACGCGCTGGCGGGTCCTGCTGGTGGCCCTCGCGCTGGCGACCATCGTCGGCGCCGGCGTCGACGCGGGCGTTGCGGCGCCCCACGCGCTTACCATCGGCTCGAAGAACTTCACCGAATCGGTGGTGCTGGGCGAAGTCGCCCGCCTCGCCGCACGCGAGGACGGCGTGGACGTAGAGCATCGCCGCGCGCTTGGCGGCACGCGCATCCTGTGGCAGGCGTTGCGCGACGGTGACATCGATGCCTATCCGGAATACACGGGCACGCTCACGCACGAGTTGCTGCACGGCGTTCCCGGCAACGCCAGCATCGCCGCGTTGCGCAAACGCCTGGCACCGCTTGGCGTCGGCATCACCGATTCACTGGGTTTCGCCGACAACTATGCGCTCGGCATGCGGGCGGACGAAGCCCGCAGACTGCACATCCGCGACATCTCCGACCTCGCCGCGCATCCCGGGCTGAAGCTCGCCTTCTCCAACGAGTTCATGCAGCGCGCTGATGGCTGGCCCGGCCTCAAGGCGGCCTACCACCTGCCGCTGGACGCGCGCGGGATGGACCACGACCTCGCCTACCGCGCGCTGGCCGCGGGCGCGATCGACGTCACCGACCTGTACAGCACCGACGCCGAGATCGCGTACTACCACCTGCGCGTGCTGGACGACAACCTGGGCTACTTCCCGAAATACGACGCGGTATTCCTGTACCGGCTGGACCTCGACCAGCGGGCCCCGAAATTCGTCGCCGTGCTGAATGGGCTCGCCGGCCGCATCGACGCCAACCAGATGCGCGCGATGAACAAGGCGGTCAAGATCGACGGGGAAAGCGAGACGCGCGTCGCCGCGGATTTCCTCGGCGTGGCCGCCGGCGCCGGCGGCGGCACGTTCTGGTCGCACATGGCGCGCTACACGCTGCAGCACCTGGCGCTGGTCGGCATCTCGCTGTCGCTGGCGATCCTCATCTCGATCCCACTGGGCGTGCTCGCCGCGCGCTGGCGGCGGCTCGGGCAGCTGGTGCTCGGCCTCACCGGCATCCTGCAGACGGTGCCCTCGCTCGCCCTGTTCGTCTTCATGATCCCGCTGTTCGGCATCGGCGCCGAACCCGCGATCGCGGCCTTGTTCCTGTACAGCCTGCTGCCGATCGTGCGCAACACGCACGCCGGGCTCACAGGGATCGAACCCGCGCTGCTCGAGTCGGCGGTGGCGCTGGGCCTGCCGCCGCGCGTGCGCCTGTGGCGCGTCGAACTGCCGCTGGCGCTGCGCTCGATCCTCGCGGGCGTCAAGATCGCCGCGGTCATCAACGTCGGCACCGCGACGCTGGGCGCGCTGATCGGCGCCGGCGGCTATGGCCAACCCATCCTCACGGGCATCCGCCTGGATGACGTCGGGCTCATCATGCAGGGCGCGATCCCGGCGGCGTTGCTGGCGTTGCTGATGCAGGGCGTGTTCGAGGGGATCGAGCGGGCGCTGACGCCACGCGGCCTGCGCCTGCATGCCGCCGCCTGAGCGCTCAACTCACGCCGTGCAACTCACGCAGGCGCCGGGCGATCGCAAAAATGTGCGGATCCTCGGCGCCAAGCTGGCGCAGGGCACCGGCCAGCTTCAGCACGTAATAGGTGTTGGTACCGCTCGCGCCCGCGGCACCCGCAATGTGCCCCGCGATCACCTCATCGCTCGCCGGTCCCAGCCACGCCGCGTTGTTCGGCGGCGCGATATAGGCCACACCCTCGGCCCCGGGGCCGATCGCGAACTCGAGCGGCATCACGACGCGCAGGTAACCGTTGCGCTCGCGGTAGTCGACCTGCTTGAACGTGGCGGGCGCCACGCGGTAGGCCATACCCATGCAGCGTGCCTCCACGTCGGGCACCAGCGTCACCACGCGGCCCGGATGCGCCGGGGTGCCGCGATGGTCGTGCGACCCCTGCCAAAGGCGGCGCGACCAGCCCTGGATGCTGGCCGGGCGGCGTTCGATGTAGGGAAAATCAACCTTGTAGATCAGTGAGCCGTAGCCAAACAGCCAGACGCTGTCCACCCCGCTGAAATCCTGCCGCAGCCGATTGGCCGCCGTGGTGTCGCACAGGGGGCCATCCGGCGGAACATGAGTCAAAGCGCGTTGCATTGGCCACAACCACGAGGAAAAAGACCGGCGCCGTGTGCCAACGAGGCGCGCTTCGATAGTGCACGCAGCCATCTCCGACGGCAAGCGCGTAACATGGGTGGTTTTCGACTGGAGCAATTTCCATGGCGCAATTCCGCGCGGAGCGGTCGGCGATCGGCGCGCAACCGATCGTGGTGCTCACCGATGCCCAACGCCAGCGGCGGGTCCGTATTGCCTGCCGCGGTGCGGCGCTGCTGGGCTTCGAGGTGCCACGCGCGGGCACGCCATTCGACCTGGCCTGGGGCTACCGCGATGCCGCGGAAATCGTGGCACGCGATGGTTCGCATTTTGCGATCATGGCGCCCTTCCCGGGGCGCATCGGCGATGCCCGCTACGAATTTGACGGACACGCCTACGACCTCGCGCCGGGCGTGACGGGGCCGCGCGAAGTCCGGCACGGCTTCGTGCGCGACGCCGACTTCGACGTCGAGCAGCTGGTCGCCGACGCCGGCGCCGCGCGCTTGACCCTCGCGACCCAGGCGATCCGGCCGCGCGCCGGCTATCCGTTCGCCATCGACCTCGCCGTCGAGTTCATGCTGGATCCCGCGGGGCTCACGCTGGCGGCGCACATGCACAACGTCGGCGAGCACGCGGCGCCCTGCTACTTTGGCTGGCACGCGTACTTCCGGGCCGGGCCGGGCCTGTCCAACGACTGGACGCTCGAGATTCCGGCCTACACCACCGTGCGCACCGACGACAAGCTCATCGTGCTGCCGGGCGTCGCCGCCTATGCACCGCTGGACTCGACCCCAGAGCTCGATTTCCGCGCACCGCGGCGGGTCGGCGCGCAGGTGCTCGACAACGCCTACACCCATCTTGTTGCCGACGCCGATGGCCGCATCCGCACGCGCCTTGCCGACCCGGCCAGCGGTTTCGGATTCACCGTGTGGCAGGAACGCGGCGTGATGCACGCGTTCACGGGCGATACGCTCGGGGCGGGCGCGCGAAGCGCCATCGCGCTGGAACCCATGGAGTGCCTCGCCAACGCGTTCACGCGCCCGGACTGCGCCGATGCGATCCGCCTGGCGCCCGATGCATTGCGCACCTTTCGCTGCGGGATCGAACTGCCGCAGGACTGACGCGCTCAGCCACGCCGCTGGGGCACCAGGCGCAGCCGCACGTGCCGGGTGTGGCGATGCGGACGCAACATGTGCTCCAGCGCCGAGGGCGGCAGCGGGTAGGAATACAGATAGCCCTGACCCTCCACGCAGCCGGCGTGCGCGAGGAACTCGTGCTGCGCCTCGGTTTCGATGCACTCGGCGATCGTGGTCAGGCCAAGGCTGCCGGCCATGGCCAGCGTGGCGCTGGTGATCGCGGCGTCGTCCGCATTCTCGGGCAATCCGGAAACGAATGACCCGTCGATCTTGAGGAACGACACCGCAGGCAACTTCAGGTAGGCCATCGACGCGTAACCCGTGCCAAAGTCGTCGATGGCGACACCGATCCCCAGCGCGTGCAACGCGCGCATGGTGCTTTCCGTCGTTTCGCCAAGGCGCAGCATCGCGCCTTCGGTGATTTCCAGCACGATGCGCTCGGCGCCGACTCCGTGCCGGCCCAGCGTGTGTCGCACGCTTTCGATGAAACCCGGATGACCAAACCAGCGCGCCGACACGTTGACCGCGACCCGGATCGGCGGCATGCCCACGGCGTCCCAAGCGCTGATCTGCGCGCACGCCGCGTTCATGACCCACTTGTCGATCAGGTGGATGAGGCCGATGCTTTCGGCGATCGGAATGAACTCGCTCGGCATGACCTCGCCGCGCTGCGGGTGCTGCCAGCGGATCAGCGCCTCGACGCCGACGGTGCGCCCGGTCTTGAGCTCGACGCTGGGCTGGTAGAGCAGCCGAAATTCCCCTTCGGCCAGCGCCTGCCGCAATTCGGTCGCAAGCACCATGCGGCGCCCGGTGTCCACCTGCATGGTCGGCGCATAAAAGCGCAGGGCGTTGCGCTCTTCGCTCTTGGCGGAGTACATCGCGGCGTCCGCGTTGCCGATCAGCGTCGCGGCGTCCACGCCGTCCAGCGGATAGCAGGCGATGCCGATGCTGGCGCTGAGTACGATCTCGTAGTCGTCGATGTGGAACGGCTCGGCCAGCGCCTTGAGCAACCGCCGCGCGGGCGTCGCCGCGTCCTCGCGTACGTCCAGGCCCGGCAGCAGCACGGTGAACTCGTCGCCACCGATCCGGCCGGCGACGTCACCCTCGCGCATCTGCGCGGTGATGCGCCTGGCCACGAGCTTCAGCAGGCGATCGCCCACGGCGTGGCTATAACTGTCGTTGACGAACTTGAACGCGTCGAGGTCGATGAACAGCACGGCGACCGCCCCGTGATCGGGCGCCACGCGCTTGATCGCGACGTCGCAGCGACGCTGGAATTCGGAACGGTTGACGAGGCCCGTCAGGGCGTCGTGCGCGGCCAATTGTTCCAGCCGGCGACGGTCGGCGTTGGCGCTCGACACGTCGCTGAACACCGCGACGTAGTACAGCAGCTTCTGGTCGGCATCGCGGATCATGTTGATGCCCAGCCGTTCGGCATACGTGCTGCCATCGCGCCGCGTGCTCTGCACGTCGCCCGACCAGTGGTGGGTGGCCACGACCTCGTCCCAGATCGACGCCGGCAGCGGGCCGCCATCGACGAGGCTGCGGGTCGCTCCCAGGCGCTGCCCGGCGAGCTCCGCCGCGGTGAACCCCGTGAGCTCGGTCGCCGCGGCGTTCATCGACAGTACGCGGCGATCGGCATCGGCGATGATCACGCCTTCGGCGATGCTGGCCAGCGCTTCGGCGGCGATGCGCCGCTCGCGCTCGGCCGCGCGCCGTTCGGTCACGTCGCGGATCACCGCCTGGCGAACGGGACGTTCACCCCAGCGCGTGACGCTGGTCTGGGTTTCGATCGCCCGCAACGTGCCGCCAGGGCCGCGCAGCTCACCGCCCTCGGCGTCGTCGGCCTGCGCCGCCGAGGCAAACAGGTTCGCGTACTCGAGGCCTTGAAGTTCCCGCGGGTCGCGCCCGGTCCACGCCGCGGCCGCGAGGTTGGCATCGAGAATCCGCCCGCTCGCTTCGTCGACCATGACGATGGCATCGGGCGCGCTGTCAAACAGCAGCCGATAGCGCTCCTCGCTGCCGCGGATGCCCGCCAGCACGCGGCGAGCCATCCAAAGCCACAACAAACAAGCAATGCATGCTGCCGCAACCACGCTCAAGAACAGGATCCGGCCAAACCACTCCGCACCCATGGCAATTTCAATGGACGTATTCGCACTGAGCGGCGACACCGTGCGATTGATCGCATCGATGCGCCTACGCCACTCCCGAACTTGGGTCGACGAAGGTTTGCCTGTCGCCCAAGCCACGTGTAGTTGCTCGCCAACGTCTCCCAGCGCCTCGATTGGGCCATCAGAGGCCCGCCAACTCTCCAGGGCAGGCCGTATGTAGGGTGCCCAGCTCAAGTGCCGAATGATGAAGAACAATCCGGTCTGAGCCGACGTCATGATGTCGCCCCGACGAAATGCGTTGGTCACCGCCTGCTCGTCGTACGTAGGCGCAGCGATCTGATCCCGGGCCCAGGCGTCCGATCGCAACAGACTGTAGTTCGCGCGAAACCGCGTGTAGTCCTGCTCGTTCCCGTTCTCGGCGTACGCGTCGAGCTGGATGACGGCGTCCTTTTGGGCTTTGGACCAGATGCTTTCGCCATTGAGGAACCCGGCGATGCTGACCTGCGCCCTGAGCGCCAACCATGTGAGAGCAAGGATCAGGCAAACGACAGCCGCCAACGCGTAGGCAAGTGGCAATAGGCGCCTGGACAGCGCGTGCTGGAGCGCGAGCGGCGAGCTGCGCATGGATACTTATTCCTGAACTGCGAACATCGCATATCTCGATGCATTTTTCATGCCGGATACTGCGAAGGAATCGCCCGACCGGCAACTACATGGAGGTCCAGAACGCAGGCAAGACCGCGTCGTCATTCACGCGAGGACGGGAATCCAGCGTCTTTGACGTTTCAACGCCAAAGTTGGCGGGTCCCGCTGCCGTGGAGACGACAAACGCGATGACCCTGGGGAGGGGGCCGCCCTTTCCAGCCGGGTGCGGACATTTCCGCGAATGCTGACTTGTATGCAGGTTCGCCGTTTCGATGCGCGGATCCACGACGTTGACGGCGTGGACCCGCAATTTCCTTTTCCGCCCACGACGCGACGCGTGGACGCTCTATCTCACCGGGCTGACGCACTTTGCAGCGCAATCTCCGGTTCGACCGCGCGTGCGTACAGACAACGATCGCCAAACAGCTTCATGCACACGTACGTACGCTGAATGCACTCGGTAACGTGGGCGACGTCAATCCGCGAGGGCTCGGTACCGAGCAACGTGCAGATGATCTCCAGGGCCTCCCAGGGGTGCTCGTCGTCGTAGGCGGCGTGCAACTGCAGCCATCGCAAAGTTTGACTGCGAGATGCGGTCGGAAAGCCTTCCGCATACTGGCGATCTTCGTAGATGCGCCGCGCCCACTCGCCAGTTGCGCCTTCGATCGCGTAGTTGGTAGCCGCGATGCCCGCGGCCAACGTATCCTTGCCGCTGGCCTCGAGGCACCACTCGGTCAACATCTGTGTCCCGTGCGGCGCGGGATCATCGACGAGCGCGCTGCGTGGCACACCTTCGCCCTCAGCCCAACGAAGCCAGTACTCGGCGTGGTTTTGCTCCACGCGGATATTGCGCACCAACCACCGCCGCGCAAGGTTGTCACCCGCACTGCGCCCGTAACGCGTCTTGACCAGGCTACGTGCCATGAAACCCGGAAACCCTTCGATAACCGGCCACAGGCCGGCCATGAAACGCGTACGTTCCGACGGGTTGAGCTTCCCGGCGCACATTCGCGACCACAGTTCATGATCAACAACCGCGCGCCGGGCAACAGCGCATTTCGCGACCATGTCCTGCGCCCATTGGGGATAGCTGGTCAGCTCCATCAAGGGGCCGCGACGTTCGAAACGCAAGTTCATTGTTTTCTCCTCAGATCAGGTCGACGCGACACGACAGGTGAATACCAAGTCGTGCGCACCAGGTACTCGCTCGAAAACCGCCATGTGAGATGCACCCACCTGAAACGCGCGCAGCGTCCCCCTACCTGGCCAAGACCAAGGTTTCGAAAGGCAAAACAGGGCTTTCCTGCAGCAGTTTTTTGCGGCGCAGTCCCACAACTGCGGCAACCCCACACTACGCCATCAGTATTGCACGATGGGGCGCATAAATGTGATGTACATCACAGGTCAGACGTGTCGTGCGTCACGCAACGCGACGTCAACGGCGATCCACCTCTCAAGAAACATAATGGTGTAAATAATTGTTCGGTCGGCAGTTGTTGATTCTGTGGCTCATGCGGCCATCTCCAAGGGGCTGACTTGGAAGCCCAAGACAGCGGCGCGGTGTTTGAGCGCGGCAATGCTGCGTTGGCGC
>DASTNI010000070.1:0-41462 GCA_035720985.1 Rhodanobacteraceae bacterium
GAAGAGCTTCGGCGCCCCCACCATCACCAAGGACGGCGTGTCCGTGGCGAAGGAAGTCGAGCTTTCCGACAAGTTCGAGAACATGGGCGCGCAGATGGTGAAGGAAGTCGCTTCCAAGACCTCCGACGCCGCCGGTGACGGGACCACCACTGCGACCGTGCTCGCGCAGGCGATGATCCGCGAAGGCATGAAGGCCGTCGCCGCCGGCATGAGCCCGATGGACCTGAAGCGCGGCATCGACAAGGCTGTTTCTGCAGCCGTCGAGCAGCTCAAGAAGATTTCCAAGCCGTCGTCCGATTCCAAGTCGATCGCGCAGGTCGGCACGATCTCGGCAAACGGCGACGAACACATCGGCAAGCTGATTTCCGATGCGATGGACAAGGTCGGCAAGGAAGGCGTGATCACGGTCGAAGATGGTTCGGGCCTCGAGAACGAGCTCGACGTCGTCGAAGGCATGCAGTTCGACCGTGGCTACCTCTCGCCGTACTTCATCAACAACCAGCAGTCCATGCAGGCCGAGCTGGAAGAGCCCTATATCCTGCTGCACGACAAGAAGATCTCCAACGTCCGCGACCTCCTGCCGGTGCTGGAAGGCGTCGCCAAGTCCGGCAAGCCGCTCCTGATCGTGGCGGAGGAAGTCGAAGGCGAAGCGCTGGCGACCCTGGTTGTCAACACCATCCGCGGCATCGTCAAGGTGTGCGCGGTAAAGGCGCCGGGCTTCGGCGACCGCCGCAAGGCGATGCTGGAAGACATGGCGATCCTGACCAAGGGCACCGTGATTTCCGAAGAAGTGGGCCTCAAGCTCGAGAACGCCACCGTGAAGGATCTCGGCAAGGCCAAGAAGGTCGTCGTCACCAAGGAGAACACCACGATCATCGATGGCGCCGGCGACAACAAGCACATCGAGGGCCGCATCAAGCAGATCAAGGCGCAGATCGAGGAAACCACTTCCGACTACGACCGCGAGAAACTGCAGGAGCGCGTCGCCAAGCTGTCGGGCGGCGTGGCGGTCGTGAAGGTCGGTGCCGCGACCGAAGTCGAAATGAAGGAAAAGAAGGCGCGCGTCGAGGACGCCCTGCACGCCACGCGTGCGGCGGTCGAGGAAGGCGTGGTGCCGGGCGGCGGCGTGGCGCTGGTGCGCGCGCTCGCCGCGATCAAGAACGTCAAGAGCGACAACGAGGACCAGGAGCACGGCATCGTGATCGCCAAGCGCGCGATGGAAGCGCCGCTGCGCGAAATCGTCGCCAACGCCGGCGAGGAGCCGTCGGTCGTCCTCAACAAGGTCGCCGAAGGCAAGGGCAACTACGGCTACAACGCCGCCACCGGCGAATACGGCGACATGGTCGAGATGGGCATCCTCGATCCGACCAAGGTCACCCGTTCGGCGCTGCAGAACGCGGCCTCGATCGCCGGCCTCATGATCACCACGGAAGCGATGATCGGCGAAGCGCCCAAGAAGGAAGACCACAACCACGGCGGCGCCGGTGCCGGCATGGGCGGTGGCATGGGTGGCATGGGCGGTATGGACTTCTAAGTCCGCGCTCTACCCCTCTCCCCTCGGGAGAGGTGCCGCGCAGCGGCGGGTGAGGGTACGCACCCGCGTCGTGCCGCATATGAAACACAAAGCCCCGCGAGCGATCGCGGGGCTTTGCTTTTTCCGTCCGTTCGGAGAGTAGGGTGGCCGGAGGCCGGGAGAGGACCCGGACCCGCGTTGCGCCACGTGTTGCAGGTTGCAAACCGAAGCCTCGCGACCAGTCGCGGAGTTTTTGTCTCGTCTGGTAAAACGCATCGGTCGTACGCTTCGCGCCCGTACGTCCCCGGCGCAACGTATCCACTACAGTCTGCGGGCCAAAGCAGGGAGAGTCGCTCGGCGATGTCGAGCGTAGCGCAAGTACAACTCAAGCCCGCAGCGGTCATCGCGCAGCAGGGCAAGCTGCTTGACTTCGTTGATGGTGTTAGCGCAACGATACCTCCGAAGAATTAGCCTTTCAGGAATACAGATGTCTCGAGCCACGAACGAATCGAAGATCCCGGCAGGCCGGCACGGCAAGCCGGCTACTGCGCCCAGCCACACGGCGCCCGACTGGCGCGTCGACGCGCTTGAGCGCATCCGGGCGCTGATCGTCGAAGCCGACCCCGGAATCATGGAGGAACGCAGGTGGCGCAAGCCGTCCAACCCGGCGGGTGTTCCGACGTGGTCGCGCGACGGGATCGTCTGCACGGGCGAGACGTACCGCGACAAGGTGAAGCTCACGTTCGCGCGGGGTGCGGCGCTTCCGGATCCGCGCCGCCTGTTCAACGCTGGCCTCGATGGCAACATCCGCCGCGCGATCGACATCCGGGAAAACGAGCGGCTCGACGCGGAGGCCTTCAAGGCGCTGGTGCGGGCGGCCGTGGCGCTGAATGCGACGCGCAGCGGTGCTGGATGATGGTGCGCCGCCCCAACCGGCGACGTGCTCGGCCTGCGCATGGACATCCACGACAGGAGATCCCGATGTACATCCCACCCGGTTTCGGCACCGTGACGCCTTATTTCTTCGTCGAGGGCGCGGAGCGGTTCGTCGCATTCCTCGTCGACGGCCTCGGCGGCACCGAGGTGCTGCGTTCACTGCGTCCGGACGGACGCATCGCCAACGCGCAGATCCGCATCGGCACGTCCACCGTGATGGCGAGCGAGGCGGGTGGCGCGTATCGGCCGATGCCGATGGCGAGCTACCTGTACGTGGAAGACGCCGATGCGTCCATGCAGCGCGCGCTCGCGGCGGGCGCGACGCTGGAATTCGAGGCCGCGGACATGCCGTACGGGGATCGCCAGGGCGGTGTGCGCGATCCGCACGGCAATCTATGGTGGATTTCGCAGCGCCTCGTGCAGGCGCCGTATTCGGTGTGACCGCGACAGATCGGGAGACCGCGGGTGTCGGCAACCAAAGACGAAATCGCCGCGTTCCTGGCCGCGGAATTTCCGCAGAGCAAGCACGTGGTCGAGGCGGTCGGTCACGGTAGTGCGACGGTATCGCACGAGGTCGGGCCGGACGACCTGCGCCCCGGCGGCACGGTTTCAGGGCCGGTGCTGATGGCCGCCGCCGACGTCGCGTTGTATGTCGCGATCCTGGGCGAGATCGGGATCGTGCCACTGACGGTCACCACCAATCTCACCATCAACTTCATGCGCAAGCCGAAGGCCGAAGGCCGGATTACCGCAGTGTGCACGCTGATGAAGCTCGGCAGGTCGCTCGCGGTCGGCGAAGTTTCCATCTATTCGGACGGCGTCGCCGAGCCGGTTGCGCATGCGGTCGGCACCTATTCGATCCCGCGCGCGTGACGAGCGCGAGTGTCCTCCGGACCGGCATGAACGCGCGCTGTGCAGCGACCACGGAAAGTCGCGATTCTGATGCATCAGGGGTTGACCCCATGTGCGTCCGGCACGACAATGCGCGCGCCGAAAGGGCGCGTCGCGCTTGCCGGCACTGTCCTTCACTTCACATGACCATGGACGTACACCCTAGTCGCACCGCCGGCGCCCGCTCGCATCGGGTGGCGGCGGCAAAAATCGAACCATTCCGCGGCGATCGCGCCCGGCTGGCTGGCACCCGTCTCGACTAGGCGTCCGGCCCGCCCCTCGCGGTGCTGCGGCACCGCTTTAGAGGAGATGGGCCATGAACCTCCTTCGCAACTTCTTCCGTGCGCGCCTGGCTGCCCGCCAGGTGCATGGGCACCGCCGCGACGCGCGCCGTCGCGAGTGGCGCGTGACCGTGCCTGCACCGCGCACCGTCGCGGAACCATCGTCCGCAGCCTGATGCTGTCCCGCCCGGCGGCGGATGGCGTGCGGGCGTCGTGACGGCGAACGCCGCCAGGCGCGCGCAGCCGTTTCGGTCGCGCCGGCCGTCCGCAGCACCGGTGTCGCACAACGCTGGCCGGGGCGCCACAGGCTCGCCAACCCGATGACACCCGATCGAACCGCGGGACCGTCCCGCGACACCTGAGCCCACGGATCCATCGCGCTTCCGTGGGCGTGTTTATCCCCGCCACGGAATTGCGTGATGGCCGATCTCCCCGTCCAATCCGGCGCAGCGCGCGGCAGGGTCCGCGCGGCGCATGCGCGCCCGGTGGTTGCCGACAGCGCGTGGACCGGCGACGCGGCGCTGCTGGCGTCTCTCGCCACGACACCCGCCGGGCTCGACGAGGAGCAGATCGAGGATCGCCTCGACCGCGACGGCATCAACGAGGCGTCGCACGAAAAGCCGACCCACTGGCTGGTCCAGCTGGCGCACACCGTCAAGAACCCGTTCATCATCGTTCTGGTGGTGCTGGCGGTGGTGCAATTGTTCACTTCCGATGACCTGACCGGCCCCTTGATCATTGCGGTGATGGTCGGCATCAGCGTAGTGCTGAGCTTCACCCAGGAATTCCGCTCCGCGCGCGCGGCGGAAAAACTGAAGGCGATGGTGCGCAACACCGCGACCGTCACGCGCCGTGCATCCGACGGTCATTCCGAGCGCATCGAAGTGCCGGTGATCGAACTGGTCGCGGGCGACATCGTGCACCTGTCCGCGGGCGACATGGTGCCGGCCGACCTGCGCCTGCTCGCGGCCAAGGACCTGTTCATCTCGCAGGCGATCCTCACCGGCGAATCGCTGCCGGTCGAGAAGGCCGCGCCGGAACACGCGCATCGGGGCGACGCCGAGCCGCTGGATCTGCCGACGGTCTGCTACATGGGCACCAACGTGGTCAGCGGCAGCGCGACCGCGGTGGCGGTCGCGACGGGGCCGCGCACATACCTCGGCTCGCTGGCGCGGGCGATGACCGGCCAGCGCGTCGAAACCAGCTTCGACCGTGGCATCAAGGGCGTGTCGTGGCTGTTGATCCGCTTCATGGCGGTGATGGTGCCGATCGTGTTCCTGGTCCAGGGCTTCGGCAAGGGCAACTGGATCGAGGCCTTCCTGTTCGCGATTTCCGTGGCGGTCGGCCTTACGCCCGAGATGCTGCCGCTGATCGTCACCGCGAATCTAGCCAAGGGCGCGCTGGCGATGAGCAAGCGCAAGGTGGTGGTCAAGCAGCTCAACGCGATCCAGAACTTCGGCGCGATGGACGTGCTGTGTACCGACAAGACCGGCACGTTGACGCTCGACAAGATCGTGCTGGAGCGGCACCTGGACGTCGACGGCAACGAGTCGGACGACGCGCTGGAATACGGGTACCTCAACAGCCATTTCCAGACCGGCCTCAAGAACCTGATGGACAAGGCGGTGCTGGCGCACCGCGACCTGGAACACTCGATCGCGAAGTGGAAAGTCGTCGACGAGATCCCCTTCGACTTCCAGCGCCGGCGCATGTCGGTGGTGCTGACCGACGGCAGCGGTGAGGACGTGCTGGTGTGCAAGGGCGCGGTCGAGGAGATGCTGACGATCTGCGCGTTCGCGCGCGAGGGTGATCGCGACGTCGCTTTGACCGACGAGCGCCGCGAAGCGATCCGCGCGATGACCCACGACTTGAACGAGGACGGCCTGCGCGTGCTGATCGTCGCGATCAAGCGCCAGGGCGCTGTCAAGCGCGCCTATGGTGTCGCCGACGAAGCGAACCTCACCGCGATCGGCTGCCTCGCGTTTCTCGACCCGCCCAAGGACACCGCGCACACCGCGATCGCGGCGCTGCACCACCACGGCGTCGCGGTGAAGGTGCTGACCGGCGACAACGAGGCGGTCACGCGCAAGATCTGTCGCGAGGTCGGCCTGGACGTCACCCATTCTGTGCTGGGTCGCGACATCGAGGCTCTGGACGATGCCGCGCTGGATGATCTCGTCGCGCGCACCACGGTGTTCGCCAAGATGTCGCCGCTCGAGAAATCGCGCGTGGTCGAGTCGTTGCAGCGGCAGGGCCACACCGTCGGCTTCCTCGGCGACGGCATCAACGACGCCGCGGCGCTGCGCCGTGCCGACGTCGGCATTTCGGTCGACACCGCGACCGACATCGCCAAGGAATCGGCCGACATCATCCTGCTGGAAAAAAACCTGATGGTGCTGGAAGAGGGCGTGCTGGAAGGCCGCATCACCTTCGGCAACATCATCAAGTACATCAAGATGACGGCCAGTTCGAACTTCGGCAACGTGTTCAGCATGCTGATCGCCAGCATCTTCCTGCCGTTCCTGCCGATGTTGCCGCTGCAGATCCTGGTGCTGAACCTGCTCTACGACATTTCGCAATTGTCGATTCCGTTCGACCGGATGGACGAGGAATACATCAGGAAGCCGCGCAAGTGGGACGCGGGCGATATCGGACGTTTCATGTTCTGGGTCGGCCCCACGAGTTCGGTGTTCGACGTCACCACGTTCATCCTGCTGTGGTTCTGGTTCGGCGCGAATTCGCCCGCGCACCAGGCGTTATTCCAGTCCGGCTGGTTCGTGGAAAGCCTGCTCACGCAGACGCTGGTGGTGCACATGATCCGCACCCGCAAGATTCCCTTCGTGCAGAGCGCGGCGGCCGCGCCGGTGCTGGCGCTCACCACCGCGATCATCGCGATCGGCATCGCGATTCCGTATACGGTGCTCGGCCACAAACTCGGCATGGTCGAACTGCCGGCGCAGTACTATGCATGGCTGGCCGCGACCGTGGTTGCGTACTCGGCGCTGACGCAGTTCGTGAAAGTGCTTTTCATCCGTCGCTACCAGCAGCGGTGGTTATAAGGCGTAAAACTGGGGTCAGAGTGCAATTTCGAGATGTGTATTCGCAAGTCACGCGCAGCCCTCTCACGAAATTGCACTCTGACCCCAGTTTTGCCGATGGCGAACGGTGTCCGCCCCGGCGCTGTCCATGCGTACACTTGAACGCATCGGAGGATGCGGCCATGACCACCATTTACGGGTTCGAAGCGAATTTGCTCGATGGCACGCCGCAGGCGCTCGATGCGTACCGTGGCAAACCGTTGCTGATCGTGAACGTCGCCTCGAAGTGCGGCTTCACGCCGCAATACGAAGGCCTGGAATCCCTGTACCGCGCGCACAAGGACGAAGGTTTCGTGGTCCTTGGGTTTCCGTGCAACCAGTTCGGGCACCAGGAACCGGGCGACGCGACGGACATCCGCAATTTCTGTTCGACGAAATACGACGTGACGTTTCCGTTGTTCGCGAAGATCGACGTGAACGGTTCGAACGCGCATCCGCTGTACAAGTTCCTGAAGCACGCGGCGCCGGGCGTGCTGGGTTCGGAGGCGATCAAGTGGAACTTCACCAAGTTCCTGATCGACCGCCAGGGCAACGTGGTGCGGCGCTACGCGTCGGCGGATACGCCGGAGAAGGTCGGCAAGGATCTTGCGGCGCTTTTGTAGAAGCCTGCCTGCCGGCGACCGGTGTTCGGATTTGCGCCGAACGACCGTTTTCGTGAGGTGCGTTGGCGTTCCGGTCGCGTGCAAAGAAGGAGCAGGCGCTACGCGCCCGCGCGCTCCTACGTTTCACGTGGTGGTTCGTCATTGTTTGTAGGAGCCGGCCCCGCCGGCGACCGGTTCGCGAAGTGCGTTGGCGGTCCGGTCGCGCGCAGGCGCGCTCCTACATTTCGCGTGTTGGTTCGTGTTGTTGTAGGAGCCGGCCTCGCCGGCGACCGGCTCGCGAAGGCGTTGGTGTTCCGGTCCTACGAGAGGCGCGCCTACAACGCGGCCGGCCGTGCCTTGCGTGCTTGCAGGGCTCGCAGTTCGTTCTTCCCGGTTTCATCGAGCGTGCCCTCGCGCAGCATTGCGATGAGCGTGTCGATACGCTGTTGCGTCGTTTGCTGTGCGAGTTTGCGAAGTGCGTCGGCAAACTCAAGGTGTAGTGCCTCGGGTTCGCCGGGGAACTCCGTCAGTGCGAGTTTCTGCAAGGCAGATGCTTCACGGCGGCGACCGAACTGTTCCAGCAGGCGCGCTGCACTAACGTCGGGTTGCGCCCTCGCGGCATCTAGCAGTTCGATCAGCAGCGGAACGCCTGGCCGGTCCAGTGTGGCAAATGGATACGGCAGCTCAGCGCCCTGCGCCAGCGACGGGTTGTTCAGCAGCATCGCGATTGTGCTGCGCACCAGCGTACGGCGCGTGGGTTCCTCGGATGCCGTCCAGGTTTGTTTTGGTGCTACGGGTGAGCGCCTTGGGTCGACCCGTACCCACGTTCGCTTCCAGAGCTCCTCGTAGATCGAATCCCGGAATGCGCTGTCCGGCAGTTTTGCCAGCAGGGGCGTAGCGTATTCGGCCATTTGGGTTTTGCCATCGACCGAAGAAAAGTTCATGTCGCGTGACATGAAATCGAAGAAATAGTCCGATAGTGGCATCGCGCTGGCGATGCGCCTTTCGAAACCCTCCTTGCCTTCCTTGCGCACCAGCGTGTCAGGATCCTCGCCTTCGGGCAGAAACAGGAAGGATGCACGCCGGTTGTCGCGCATTGCCGGCAGCACCGACTCGACCGCGCGCCACGCGGCGCTGCGTCCGGGCTTGTCGCCATCGAAGCAGAAATACACGTCCGGCGCTGCGCGGAACAGCAGCTCGGCGTGTTCGTTCGTGGTCGACGTGCCGAGCGTCGCGACCGCCTGGGTGACGCCGGCCTGGTGAAGCGCCACCACGTCCATGTAGCCCTCGACCACGATCAGGCGTTCGAGTTTGCGGTTGGCTTCGCGTGCCTGCCACAGCGCGAACAGCTCGCGGCCCTTGTGGAACAGCGGCGTTTCGGGCGAGTTGAGGTATTTCGGGCCTTCGCCGCGCGCGCTGTCGGCGCTGTGCGCGTTGGACGCGCTGGAAATAACCCGGCCGCCGAACGCGATCACCCGCCCGCGCCGATCCAGGATCGGAAACATCACGCGTTCGCGAAAGCGGTCGAACTGCTTGCCCGCATCGCCGCTCGAGAGCATGCCGGCCTGTTCCAGCAGTTTCGTTTTGGCCGCGTCCGTGCCGAGTGCGCGCTTCAGCGCATCCCAGCCGCCCGGCGCCCAGCCGATCCGGAAGCGCTGGATGATGTCGGGGTCGAGCCCGCGCTTCTTGCAATACGCCTTCGCGGCGGCGCTCTGCGGCAGCGCGCGCTGGTAGAACGTCGCCGCGGCGTCCAGCAGCGTGTACAGGTCGGTGTGGTCCTCGCGCGGGCGCGCCGGGCCGCCTTCGTGCGGCACCGTCAGGCCGACCGACTGCGCGAGTTCCTCGACCGCGTCGGGAAACTCGAGGCGCTCGTACTCCATCAGGAACTTGATGGCGCTGCCGTGCGCGCCGCAGCCGAAGCAGTGGTAGAACTGCTTGGCGGGGCTCACGTAGAACGATGGCGTGCGCTCGTCGTGGAACGGGCAGCATGCGGTCCATTCGCGCCCGGCGCGCTTCAACGCGACGCGCGGCTGCACCACGTCGACGATGTCGACGCGCGCGAGCAGTTCGTCGATGAAGCGTTCGGGGATCAAGCCTGGCATGGCACGCTAGTTTGCCATGCGCGGCGCCAGCGGCACGCCCGCGCGCAATCCCGTTCGCACGGGCCATTAAACTCTCGCGATCCATGTCCGCGGTCGTGCCCTTCCATTCCGGCTTCGCGCGTACGCTCGCGACGGCGGCACTATGCGCGGCGCTGGGCGCCTGCGTCAGTGTGCGGGTGCCGAAACTGCCGACGGGCGACCTGCCCGCGCACTGGCGCAACGCGGAAGCGTCGTCCGAACTGGGTCCCGCGCCCGACCTCACGGGCTGGTGGAAGCAGTTCCACGATCCCGAACTGAACGCGCTGGTGGAGCAGGCGCTTGCGGACAACCTCAACGTCCGGAAGGCGGTGTGGAACCTGCGCGCCGCGCGGGCACTCGAGGAGGCGTCCTCGACGACGTTCAAGCCGCAACTTGCATTCAATACGATCGAGCAGCCCAACCCCCAGAACACGGCGAGTTATTTCCAGGCAGGGTTCGATGCCACCTGGGAACTCGGACTGTTCGGGCGCAGTGGGGCCAACGGCCACGTCGCGCAGGCACGGACGGGCGCGGCCGAGGCCGAGTTGCAGGCGGCGCGGGTGTCGCTGGTCGCCGAGGTGGTGCGCGAATACCTCGCGTTGCGCGCGGCGCAGCGCAGCGCGGATTTGCTAGACCGGGCGGCGCAGGCCACGCAGGCCAAGGTGCGTCTCCTGAAGGTACAGGAGCGCCTGCAACTGGCCTCTAGGCTCGACGTGCAGCAGGCCGAGGCCGCGGCGGCCAAGGCCGAATCGCAGCTTGCCGACCCGCGCGCCGCGATCGTGCAGCACGCGCAGGCGCTGGCGGTGCTGCTCGGGAAGAGCGAACCGGACCCGGCGTGGCTCGCCTCGAAACCGCTGCCGCGGCTCGCGGACGTCGACGTCGCCTCGGTCCCGGCCAACCTCCTGCGCACGCGCCCCGAGATCCGTTACGCCGAAACCCAGGTGCTGGATGCGGCAGGAGAACTCGGGATCGCCAAGGCGGATCTGTATCCGCGTTTCGCGCTCGGCAGTTCGCTGACTTTCGCGGCGCTGGTGAAAGGCCACAGTCGCCTTGGTGACGTCAACAACAGCTTCGCGATCGGCCCGATCATCAACATCCCGCTGTTCGACTGGGGCCGGCGCATCGCGGTGCGGAATGCGCGCGCCGACCAGTTGCAGGCGGCGCTGGTCGCCTACCGCCAGGCGGTGCTCGAGGGCGCTGCCGAGGTCGAGACGGACCTCGCATCGCTGAACGCGTCCCGCCAGCGGCTGCGGGGCACGGACGCCGCGGCGGCGGCATCGCAGGGCAATCTGACACTGAGCGAAAAGCTGCGCGGGCTCGGCCAGGCCGATGGTCTGCAAATCGCCGATGCGCGGCTCGCGCTGGTTTCTTCCGAGCTCGACCGCGAACAGGCGCGCCTCGCGCACGGGCTCGCGTTCGTCGCGCTGTACAAGGCGCTCGGCGGCGCGCCCTTGCCATCGTCGGCGGAGATCGGGGCGTGTACCGCGCCTTCGGTCAAGGCCAACGACGCGCAGCACGGCCCGGCCGTGGCCGGTTGCAGCGGCACGCGACCGCGGACGGCCGAACGTTGACATGGTGCCCCTCGCCCGCAAAACGCTGATCCACGAATGGCGGCGCTTCCTGCCCGCGGCGCTGGCGGTGGCGTTTTCGGGCTTGCTGCTGCTGATGCAGGCGGCGTTGGTGTTCGGCATCTTTGGCGCGACCGCCGTCTACATCACCGCGTCAGACGCGCAGGTGTGGGTCGGGTATCCGGGTACCCAGAGCATCGAGCTTGGCCGCCCGATCACGCCTGCGGCACGCACCGCGTTGCTGATGGACCCCGGCGTCGCGCGGGTCGATCCGTTCGCATGGGACGGCGCGGACTGGCGCGGACCGCGCGGCACCGGCGGCGTCTCGGTATTTGTGTCCGGCATCGATACGCGCCCGCAGGGTCTGATTTTCTCGCAGGTGCTGACGCCTGCCCAGCGCGCGGCCCTCAACGAGCCATTCGCGGTGATCGTCGATCGGGCAGACCTGCCCAAATTGGGTGTCAAGGTGGGTGGGCAGGCGCTGATCGCGGGCAATCTCGTGCGTGTAGTCGGCACCGCCAACGGTATCCGCGCGCTCGGTGGCGTCAATGTGGTCGCATCGCTCGCGACGGCGCGCCAGATCAGCGTCGACAACGGCGACGGGCCGGACGTCGCGTACTACGTCGCCAAGCTGCGGCCGGGTGCCGATCCGGCAAAGGTGGCCGCGCGCATCAACGCGCACGCGCGTGGCTACGAGGCGTGGACCGCGTCGAGCTTCGCGCGCCGCGCGGTGTTCTACTGGATGTTCGAAACCGGCGCCGGGCTCGGCGTGATCTTCCTCGCCGTGGTGGTGTTCATCGTGGGCGCGATCATCACCAGCCAGACCCTGATGGGCGCGATCGCGGGATCGGTGCGCGAATACGCCACCTTGCACGCGCTCGGCGTAGGCCTGGGTCCGCTGCGCCGCGTGGTGCTGAAACAGGCGGCGTGGATCGGGGTGTGTGGACTGATCGCAGGCGTCCTGCTGAGCCTCGGACTGATCGGCATCGCCAGGCTCGAGAACGTGCCGGTCGCGCTGAACCTGCCGGCGTGGATCGCCTGCGCGGCGCTGGTGATGTGCATCGCGCTGGTGTCGGGTGCCGCCGCGGTGCGGGCCCTGCAAAGGGCCGACCCGGCGCTGCTGCTGCGGTGAGCGCGCTCATCGCCACCGACCTGCACATGGGGTACACCAGCGGCAAGGTGCGCACCGAGGTGCTGCGTGGCCTGTCGCTCGGCATCGACGAGGGTCGCCTGACGCTCATCGCCGGCCCGTCCGGCTGCGGCAAGAGCACGCTGCTGTCGATCCTGTCCGGGCTGCAGCGGCCCGATTCGGGCAGCGTGACCGCGCTCGGCGAGGACCTGTTCCGCGGCAACCGCTACGCGCGCGATCGCTTCCGCCTGCAGCACACCGGGTTCGTGTTCCAGGGCTTCAACCTGTTTCCCGCGCTCACCGCGCTCGAACAGGTGATGCTGCCGCTCGGCTACATGGGCATCGACGATCGCACTGCGCGCGAACGCGGCCGCGCCGCGCTGGACGAAGTGGGGCTTTCGGAACGCATGCACCTGCTGCCGGCGGAACTGTCCGGTGGCGAAAAGCAGCGCGTCGCGATCGCGCGCGCGCTGGTCAAGGATCCGCAGTTGCTGTTCGCCGACGAGCCGACCAGTTCGCTCGATGCCGCTAACGGCCAGATCGTGATCGATACGCTGCACCGGATCGCGCACGAACACGCGACCACGGTCCTGTGCGTCAGCCACGATCCGCGCCTGGTGACCCATGCCGATCGCGTGCTGGAAATGGAAGATGGAAGGATATTGAATGACCGACGCGTCGGGCGTCCCGATTCCGTGTCCCGTGAGGAGAGAGCCTGAGTGAAACCGCATCGTTGCGCTGCTGCCGCGGCTGCCGCCACGCTGGTGCTCGCGCTGGGCGCCTGCTCGTCTGGCGGCGGTGATGCCGCGTCGGCCGCCGCCGCGCCCGAGGCCGCACAGTGGCTGGCCGTGGCGCGCGGCAAGGTGGACGTCGAGGGCGGCCTGGTCATGGTCGGGGCGCGCGCCGACGGCGTGGTCGAATCCATCGCGGCCAGGCAGGGTGACACCGTGAAGAAGGGCCAGGTGCTGGCGGCGCTGGACCCGCGCGCGGCGCGGATCGGCGTGGCGAGCGCGAAGGCAGGTGTTGCACAGGCCCGCGCGCAGCTCGCCGAATTGCGCGTGGCGCTGAAACAGTCCTCGCAACGTGCGCCGCGGCTGGCCGAGGCGGCCAAGGCTGGCGCGGCGACCGGCGAAGCCGCGGAGCAGGCGCGCGACCAGGTCGCGACCCTGAAGGCCAAGCAGGCAGCCGCGGACGCCGCGCTGGACGGCGCCCGCCAGCAGCTCGCGGTCGCGCGGTTGAGCCTCGATGCGACGAGCGTGCGCGCGCCCGTCGCGGGCACCGTGGTCGCCCGGCACGTCGCGATCGGCCAGACCGTATCCGCTGCTTCCGACCAGCCGTTGTTCGAACTGCTGCCCGACCGGCCACACATCGTGCGCGCGCAGCTTGATGCGGACGCGGCCGGCGCGATCCATGCCGGCATGCACGCCGAGGTGGTGCCCGATTCGGGCGGCGGGCACGTATACCAGGCGACCGTGCAATGGGTCGGCGAGGTTCTGCAGCCCGCCAGTTTGACCCCGGACCCGCTGGAGCGCGCGCTCGCCAACGACGTCGACTGCACGCTGACCCTCGCGCCGCTGAAGGAAGGCGAAGCGCCGCTCAGGATCGGACAGCGGGTGCTGGTGAGATTCCCCCGTCACCGCCGGGCCGTGCCGGCATCGCGGTGACGGGGGCCGACCTTTTGTCCGCAAAGGACGCAAAGGGCGCGAAGGGAAGAACCATTTCCATTTCCGTTGTTTTCGCGTTCTTCGCGTTCTTCGCGGACTAACTGCTCTGGCCCGGATTGCGGCGTGACGGCTACCGCGAAGAGGCAGGGAACTCGGCACGCCCGGGAAGGTCAACGGTGGGTCGCGCGCCCTTGGTGCTGCAGCACAATTCAGTTCCGGGCAAGCCGCCGCCACGATGTCGGCATGCGGCAGATGTTAAGATTGCGTAACCAACGTGGCACGCGCTGTTGCGGGGAACCTTCATGATCCACTGGAATATCCTCTGCGACTTCGACGGCACCATCGCCGTCGAAGACGTCACCGATTCGCTGCTCGACCGTTTCGCGGCACCGGAATGGCAGGTGCTCGAACGTGACTGGCGCGCGGGCAAGATCGGGTCCGCCGAATGCATGGCGGGGCAGGTCGCGCTGCTGGATGCTTCGCGCGATGAAATCGACGAGCATCTGGACGCGCTGCGCATCGACCCCGCGTTTCCCGCTTTCGCGGAAGCGGTGCTCGCCGCCGGTTCCACCCTGCGCGTGGTCAGCGACGGTCTCGATTATGCGGTCCGCGCGATCCTCTCGCGCTGCCACCTCGACGATCTGCCCGTGCTCGCCAACCGACTGGTGCCGAACGGTCCGCGCGCATGGAAGCTCGAGACGCCGTTTTCCGACCCGCACTGCCGGATCGGCAGCGGCCACTGCAAGTGCGCCAGCGCGGTGCGCGAGCACAACCGGCACCATCGCGTGCTGCTGATCGGCGATGGTGCATCGGATTACTGCCCCGCCGGCGAGGCCGATTACGTGTTCGCCAAGCACCGCCTGATCGAACATTGCCGCCACGCGGGCATTCCGCATACCTCCATCGTCGGTTTCGCCGATGCGATCGGGTTGCTTCCCGCGCTGCTCGCGGGCAAGCTCGCCACGCCGCGGCGCGTGCTCGCGCCCGCCGACGCCATCTGATCGGGACACCATCCATGAATTCGCCGAAAGCCGAAGCCATCCGGGCCTCCACCGTTGGCCGGCTCGCTCCGGGCCTCGACACGCCGCGCAGCGCGCGCGCGTTCGATGTCGCTTGCGGGCCCATTCCGGGCGGCGTCAATTCGACGGCGCGCGCGACCTGGTCGGGCTGGGAGCCGTATCCGTTGTTCGTTGCGAGCGGGCGCGGCGCGCACCTCACCGACGTCGATGGCAACGAGTACATCGACTATCTGCTGGGCCTCGGGCCCATGATCCTGGGCCATCGGCCGCCGCGCGTGACGAAGGCCGTGGTCGACTTCATCGAGCAGCGCGGCACCGTGTTCGCGTTGCCGACCGAGGACGAGGCTCGCCTCGCCGACAAAATCATCGCGGCGGTGCCGAGCGTCGAGCAGGTGCGGCTGTGCAACACCGGCACCGAGGCGGTGTTGTATGCGACGCGCCTCGCGCGTGCATTCACGCGTCGCCACAAGATCATCCGCTTCGAGGGCATGTACCACGGCTTCTCGGACGCGATCTACTGGAGCAAGCACCCGGACATCGCGAAGGCGGGTCCCGATGCGCACCCGGTGCCGGTGCCGCAGGGGCCGGGGCTGCCATCGGGTGTCGAAGAGAACCTGATCATCCTGCCGTGGAACGATGCGGATGCGCTCGCCGACACGATCGCGCGCGAGGGCGACGCCATTGCCGCGGTGATCACCGAACCCCTGATGTGCAACACCGGCTGCATCCTGCCCGAGCCGGGTTATCTCGAAGCCATGCGCGAACTGACTCAGCGTCACGGTATCGTGCTGATCTTCGACGAGGTCATCACCGGGTTTCGGCTCGGCCTCGGCGGCGCGCAGGCGCGCCTCGGCGTGAGTCCGGATTTGTCGGTGTTCGCAAAGGGACTCGGCGGCGGCTTTCCGGTCGCGGCCTGCGGCGGCTGCGCGGACATCATGGCGCTGGTCGCCGAGGGCAAGGTATCGATGGCGGGCACCTATACCGCCAACGGCATCGCGGTTGCCGCCGCCAACGCTGCGCTCGACGTGCTGGCGGCGCCCAGGCTGTTCGAGCAGCTCGATGCCGTGTCCGACGAACTCCGGCTTGGGCTGGACAAGGTGCTGCACGATGCGGGGCTGCCCGCGTACGTCGTGGGCATCGGGCCGTTGATGCAGGTGTGGTTCGCGAAGGAGCCGATCCGCAACTACCGCGACGCCGAACGGCACGCCGACCAGCGCATGTTCAGGAAATGGTGGCAGGGCATGCTCGCGCACGGCGTGCTGTTCCATCCGGGCGCGTACGAGAACCTGTTCGTGTCGACCGCGCACAGCCACGCGGACGTGACTGAAACGCTCGCAGCCGCGAAACAGGTCGCCGCGGACCTCGCACGCCACGTGTGAATTCCCGGCGCGCGCCGGCTCGCGCCGAGAAGCCCTGTCGAGAAACAACGACTCGCCGACTGCTCCATGCTCGTCATTCCGCGGCTGCCCGCGCTTTTTGCGGGCAGAACCCGGAATCCAGCTCTGCGAATTTTTCCCCACCAGGGTTGGACAAGCTCGCCGCATCCCCGGATCAGGTCCGGGGGCGGTTCATGAGCCGGATGGCATGACGGAATAGCGCCTGCTCCTTTCCATCGAGCGGGCCACGCGGCGTACCTTGCGCCCTCCGCCGCCGCACGTCGTTCCGCCCATGGCTGCCGTTGCAAGCCCGTCACGCATGCCCCTGTCCAGGGATCGGATTCAGCACCTCGCGTCGCTGACCGAAGGATTGGACACAGCCGGACTCTGGTGGCTGTCGGGTTATGCCGCGGGCCTCGCCGGCAGGCTTGTGCTCGCATCGGACGCGTCGCCGGACGCGCGTGCGACGGCGGAACCGCAAACCGCGGCGCGGCTCACGATCCTGTACGGCAGCCAGACCGGCAACTGCCGGCGGGTGGCGGAAAGCCTCGCGGCGCAAGCCGCAGCGAATGGCCTGGTGGCGCGGCTCGTGCGCGCGGACGTTTATCCGGTGCGCGAACTGGCGCAGGAAACATTGCTGTACGTCGTGATCAGCACCCAGGGTGACGGCGATCCGCCGGATGACTCGCGTGGCTTTCTGGACTTCCTTGCCGGGCGCCGCGCGCCGAAGCTGGATTCGCTTGCGTACGCAGTATTGGGGCTCGGCGATTCGAGCTACCCGCAGTTCTGCGTCACCGGCCGCAACCTCGATGCGCGGCTCGCCGAGCTGGGGGCGACGCGCCTGTTCGCGTTTGCCGAAGCCGACCTCGACTTCGAGGGGATCGCCGAATCCTGGAACGCGAAAGCGCTCGAGTCCGCGCGCGAAATCCTCGAGTCTTCCGCAGCCGTGCTGGCCGACAACGTCACCCCGCTGCGTCCGCGCCCGGAAGCGGCGGCTTGGTCGGCGTCGCGGCCGTTCCAGGCCGAAGTGATCGCGCAACAGCGCATCACGTCCGCCGACAGCGCCAAGGACGTGCGCCACATCGAACTCGACATCGCCGGCGCGGGGCTCGACTACGAGCCGGGCGACTCGCTGGGCGTGGTGGCACGCAATCCGGTCCGGCTGGTCGACGCGGTGCTGGAAGCGCTGCACCTGGACGGCGATGCCGACGTCGCGCAGGCTGGCGTCTCGCATACGCTGCGCGAATGGCTGACCGCCCGCCGCGAGCTGACGCGGCTCAGCCGGCCGTTCCTCAACGCGCTGGCTGAACGCAGCGGCAGCGCGAACCTGCGGGACCTGCTGCAACCCGAACGCACCGACGCATTGCGCCGGCTGATGGAAACAGCACAGCCGATCGACGTGTTGTTGATGCATCGGGGCGACTGGTCGGGTGAACAGTTGGTTGCGGCGCTGCGGCCGCTCGCGCCGCGCCTGTACTCGATCGCCTCCAGCCGCGCCGCGGTCGGCGACGATGAAGCGCACCTCACGGTCCGTCACGTCGAGTACACGACCGCCGAGGGTACGCGCTGGGGCGCGGCTTCGCACTGGCTGGCCGAACGGACCGAAGGCGATCCGCTCGACGTGTACCTCGAGCGCAACGAGCGCTTCCGGCTGCCCGCCGATCCCGCGCGCGACGTCATCATGATCGGACCCGGGACCGGCGTCGCGCCTTTCCGCGCCTTCCTCCAGCAGCGCATCGCCGCGGGTGCGCGTGGCCGCAACTGGCTGTTCTTCGGTAATCCGCATTTCCGCAGCGATTTCCTGTACCAGGTCGAGTGGCAGGCTGCGCTGAAGGACGGCACGCTGACGCGCATGGACGTCGCGTTCTCGCGCGACCCGGATCCGTGCGCTGGCGATGCGCCGTCCGCGCGCGCGAAATCCTACGTGCAGGACCGCGTGCGCGAACGCGGCCGCGACATCTTCGACTGGCTGGAGAATGGCGCGCACGTTTACCTCTGCGGCGCGACGGCGATGGCGCGCGACGTCGAGGATGGGTTGCGTGACGTCATCGCCGGGCACGGTGCGCGCACGCCCGATGCCGCGGCCGAATATCTCGGCGAGCTGCGCGAGCAGCACCGCTACGCGCGGGACGTGTACTGATGGGCGAGCCGTCCGAAATCGAGCGGATCAAGGCGGCCAGCCGCCATTTGCGCGGCACGCTGGTCGAGAGCCTCGCCGATCCGGTCACCGGCGCGTTGCGCGCGGACGACGTGCAGGTATTGAAATTCCACGGCGGTTACCAGCAGGACGATCGCGACGCGCGCGAAGCGCGGCGCCTCGCGAAGCTCGAACCCGATTACAGCTTTTTCGTGCGGCTGCGGCTCCCGGGCGGCGTATTGACGCCAGCCCAGTGGCTCGCGATGGACGCTGTGGCGACGCGTTACGGCACGCGCGGCCTGCGCCTGACCACGCGCCAGACCATTCAGGTGCACGGCATCCGGAAACACCTCCTGCGTGCCGCGCTGCAGGCCATCCACGCTTCGGGGCTCGACACCATTGCCGCCTGCGGTGACGACAACCGCAATGTCGTCGTCGCGGTCAATCCGTTGCTCTCGAGCGTGCATGCGCAGATCCACGCGCAGGCGCAGACGTTGTCGATGCACCTGCGACCGCGTTCGCGCGCGTGGTTCGAAACCTGGCTCGGCGAGCCGCCGACCGCCGGCGACGGGCCTGAACCGCTGCTTGGCGATGCGTACCTGCCGCGCAAGTTCAAGATAGGTTTTGCCGTGCCGCCCGACAATGACATCGACGTGTTTTCGCAGGATGTTGGTTTCGTGGCGATCATCGAGCAGGGAGCGCTCGCAGGGTACGACGTGTTGGTCGGCGGCGGCATGGGCGCGAGCCACGGCGACGCACGCACGTACCCGCGGATGGCCAGCCCGATCGGGTTCGTCGCACCGGAGCAGGTGGCGGCCTTGGCGGAAGCGGCCCTCACGCTGCAGCGCGACCACGGCGACCGCAGCGAGCGCAGGCACGCGCGCTTCAAGTACACGGTCGACGACAAGGGGCTCGACTGGACCAGGGCCGACATTGAACGTCGCGCGGGTTTCGCGCTGCAGCCGGCGCGCGGATTCGAGTTCAGCCAGCGTGGCGACCGTTTCGGCTGGCGCGAGGGCGGCGACGGACGCTGGCACTTGGGCCTGCGCATTCCGTTCGGGCGCGTGCATGACAACGATGGCGTCACGCGCCAGACCGGCATGCGCGACATCGCGCGGCTGCTGGCGGACGAGGCGCCCGACGCGCAGATCCGCCTGACTCCGAACCAGAACGCGTTCATCGCGGGCGTGCCCGCGCTGCACCGGGCGCGCGTCGATGAATTTTCGATGCAGCATGATCTCGCCCTTTACCGCACCGCGACGGGCCTCGGCCTCAACGCGATTGCCTGCGTGGCGTTGCCGACCTGCGGCCTCGCGATGGCCGAAGCCGAGCGCTGGATGCCGGAGCTCCTGCCGAAGGTGCAGGCGCTGCTCGACCGGCATGGCTTGCATGACGAGCCCGTGGACCTCCGCGTCAGCGGTTGCCCGAACGGTTGCTCGCGCCCGTATCTTGCCGAAGTCGCGCTGGTCGGCAAGGCGCCCGGCCGTTACAACCTGATGCTGGGCGGCGACCATCGCGGGCAGCGCATGAATGCGTTGTACCGCGAAAACGTCACCGAGCCCGACATTCTCGAATCGCTCGATGAACTGTTCGGGCGCTTCGCGACGCAGCGCGCAACCGACGAGCACTTCGGCGATTTTCTGGTGCGTATCGGCACGGTGGTACCACCGCAGCCGCGCACGACGCAGGCATGAGTCCGCACATTCCCGCCGTCGCCACGCCTTCGTCCGGCGCGCTCGCCGAACTGAACGGCTGGCTGGCCACCCGCAGTGCCGAACAGCGCATCGACTGGGCGCTGGCCGAGCTGCCGGGCGCGCACGTGCTGTCGTCGAGTTTCGGCGCGCAGGCGGCCGTCTCGCTGCACCTCGTGACGCGCGCCCGCGCCGATGTGCCGGTGGTCCTGATCGACACGGGCTACCTGTTTCCGGAAACCTACCGCTTCGTCGACGAACTGCGCGAGCGCCTGCGCCTCAACCTCAAGGTCTATCGTCCCGAACTCGGACCGGCGTGGATGGAAGCACGCCTCGGCAAGTTGTGGGAGCAGGGCGTCGAAGGCATCCACCGCTACAACCGCCTGCGCAAGGTCGAGCCGATGTGGCGCGCGCTCGACGAACTGCACGCCGGAACCTGGATCGCGGGCATCCGCCGGAGCCAATCGGAGAGCCGCGCGCGTGCACCGTTCCTCGTCCGTCGCGACGGCCGCTGGAAATTGCAGCCGATCGCGGATTGGCGCGACCGCGACGTGTGGCAATACCTGCACCGGCACGACCTGCCGTATCACCCGCTGTGGCACCAGGGCTACGTGTCGATCGGCGATGTGCACACCACGCGCCGCTGGGAACCGGGGATGCGCGAGGAGGATACGCGCTTCTTTGGACTCGGCCGGGAATGCGGCCTGCACGTGGACCGCACGCATTTGGACGGCCAAACACTTGCGAAGTGAACGAAGTGCCGCCAAGCTGCGGGCCTGCCCTTGAGGAGAGCCTGCATGGCTGGGAAATCCCGGCGGCCGCGCGCTGCCGCTGCGGTCACTACGCCGCGTCGCCGCAAATCCGGCGATGCGACGGCGCGCAAGCCCGATCTTTCCGCCGTGCGCGCCGAGATCGACGGCATCGACAACCAGATCCAGGCGCTGATCGCGCGCCGCGCCAACTGGGCCCACGAGGTCGGCCGCGCCAAGGGCAAGCTGGCGGCGGCGGTCGACTATTACCGCCCGGAACGCGAAGCGCAGGTGTTGCGCCGGGTGATCGACCGCAACGACGGCCCGCTCTCCGACGACGTGCTGGTGCGCCTGTTCCGCGAAATCATGTCCGCCTGCCTCGCCCAGCAGGAGCCGCTCAAGGTCGGTTACCTCGGCCCCGAAGGGACGTTTTCCGAACAGGCCGTGTTCAAGCACTTCGGCCATTCGGCCAAGGGCTTTCCGCTTGCGAGCGTCGCCGAGGTGTTCGACGAGGTCGCGGAAAAGCGCGCGGATTTCGGCGTGGTGCCGGTCGAAAATTCGGGGCAGGGCACGATCCAGTCGACGCTCGACCTTTTCCTCGGCTCGCCGCTCAAGATCTGCGGCGAGGTCGAGTTGCAGGTCCATCAATATCTCTTGTCGCGCAGTGGCCACGCGGACGAGGTCGAGCGCGTCTATTCGCACGCGCAGTCGCTGGCGCAGTGCCGGAGTTGGCTGCGCCAGAATTTTCCGCAGGCGGAACTGCAGGCGGTGTCCAGCAACGCCGAGGCGGCGCGGCGCGCGCGCAAGGCCGACGACGTCGCAGCGATCGCCGGCGAGAACGCCGCCAACGTGTACGGGCTCAGGGTCGTGGCCGGGCCGATCGAGGATCGCCCCGACAACACCACGCGGTTCCTGGTGATCGGGCGCGCGCTGTTTCCGCCGTCCGGCAACGATCGCACCTCGCTGCTGGTGTTCGTCCACGACCAGCCGGGCGCGCTGTATCGCGTGCTGGAGCCGCTGGCGCGGCACGGCTGCAACATGGACCGGATCGAATCGCGGCCGGCGCACGCGGGCAAGTGGGTGTACGCGTTCTTCATCGACGTGCGCGGGCACGTGGACGAATCGCCGTTGCGCGATGCGCTCGCGGAGTTGGGCGATTTCGCCTCGCAGGTCACGGTGCTGGGTTCGTATCCTGTCGCGGTGGTGTGAAACGCGCGGCGCTGCGCGTGGTCCGAGCTTGACCACTGCGAACCGAGGATCCGCGATGCGTCGATTCGTCCTGCTGTTGCTGGTGCTGGCGCCGCTGGCGACCTGGCCCGCGCTGGCCCGCGCCGGTTCCTACGCCGATGCGCTCTCGCAATGCCTGATCCGCGCGACGACTCCCGCCGACCAGAAGGTCGTGCTGCGCTGGGCGTTCGCGACGATGGCGCTCGATCCCGAAGTGGCGTCGATGGCGACGATCACGCCCGCGCAACGCGATGCCATCAACCGGCAGGCCGGCGCGCTGGTGACCGACCTCTTGGCGCAATCGTGCAGCCAGCAGGTCCAGCAGGCGCTGATCTTCGAAGGCACCTCGGGCGCCGAGGCCGCGTTCGAGGCGTGGGGGCGCTGGGCGGTGACGGGTTTGATGTCGGAGCCGCATGTCGCGCAGGGCATGGCGACGCTGCTGCAGTACATCGACATTCCGAAGCTGATGCCGCTGGTGCCGCTGCAGGGGCTCACCCCGAACGGCAGCGGTTGATGCCGATCAGGCGGGCACCCGACGCAGTTCCTGCCAGGCGGGTGGCGCGGGCCATGCGGGTTCGGCGTTCCCCGCCAGCACCCGGCGCAGGTCGATCGCGTCGATCTGCGGCGCGACTTCCCGCAGCAGCCGCAGCGTGAAATCGCGCAGCACCCGGCCGCGCGGCAGCACCGCCCAGGTAACGCATTCCGGCAGCGCCTGCGGCGCGGGCAGCACACACAAGTCGGTGTCGTCGGCCCGTACCGCCATTTCCGCGAAGATGCCGACGCCGAGTCCGGCACGCACGTAGGTCTTGATGAGGTCGGCGTCGTGCGCGGTCATCGCGAGCTGCATCGGCAGGCCGGCGGTGTCGAACGCGCGCCGTAGCGAGGATTCCGGCCGGCGCGAGGATTCGTAGCTCACCAGCGGCAGCGCCGAGAGTTCGGCGAGGCTCGGTGGCTGCTTGCGCCGCGCGAGCGGATGCGCGGCCGGCACCAGCACCACGCGACGCCAGCGGTACAGCGGCACCGCGACGCCCGCACTCGGCACCGCGCCGCTGGTGCTGATCACCGCCAGTTCATCGCCGCTCCGCGTGAGGCGCGCAAGGATTTCGCTCTCGTCGGAGGGCTGCAGGCGAATGCTGACGCCGGGAAATTCGCGCCGCGTCGCCGCGATCGCCGCGGGCAGTACGTAGCGCGCCTGCGTGTGCGTGGTGACGAGGGTCAGGCGGCCCTTGCGCTCGCCGCGCTGGTTTGCCGCCAGCGCGCGGATGTTGTCGGCCTCGTCCAGCAGGCGGCGGGCGTGCACCAACACGTGCTCGCCGGCGGGCGTGAGCGAGGTGAGGCTGCGGCCCTTGCGCGTGAACAGCAGAAACCCGAGCTCGTCCTCGAGCTGCTTGACCTGCCGCGACAGCCCCGGCTGGGTGCCGTGGACCCGCTCGGCCGCAAGCGTAATGTTGAGGCCCGAATCGACGATCGCGACGAGGTAGCGGAGCTGGTTCAGGGTCATCGGGCGTTCACGGGGGTGGGTACAGTTTGGGAGGCCGGGTGCGGCGCGCGACGGGCCGGAGCATATCAATGGCGCTGCCGCATACTTATAACAAAATGATATATACCGCGGTCCGACGCGCATTTCCACCCATTCGGGCGGACGCGCAGAATGACTCCGATGTCCGCATACCCGCCCAGCCACGCCTCCACCCCGCTGTTTCCGCTATTTGCGGACCTCGACGGCCGGGCCGTACTGGTCGTGGGTGGTGGCAAGGTTGCGCGTCGCAAGGTCGAGGCGTTGCTCGAGGCCGGCGCGGCGGTGACGATCGTCGCAGCCGCACTCGAGCCAGGACTCAACCAGCTGGCGTTGCTGGGATGCATCCGCCAGCATCGCAACGCGTTCGACCCCGCGCAACTCGATGGCGTGTGGCTGGTGGTCGCGGCCAGCGACGATCGCCGGCTCAATCGCGAGGTTGCGGACGCCGCGGCCGCGCGCCGGATTTTCGCGAACGTCGTCGACGACGCCGAGTTGTCGAGCGTCCACGCGCCCGCGCGGGTCCGGCGCGGACACTTGCAGGTGGCCGTATCCACGCGTGGTGCCGCGCCGGTGCTGGCGCGCCGCCTGCGCGAGCGGCTGGAAGCGGAACTGGACGAGTCGCTGGGCGCATTGACTGCGCTGTTCGCGGCGCAGCGCGCGCGAATCGGTTCGCGCTTTCCGCGCCCCGGACAACGTCGACGGTTCTTCGAGCGGCTGCTGGACGGTGATCTGCCGCGCCTGCTGCGCGCGGGCGAGCATGACCGGGCGCACGCGTATTTCGAGGCGGAGCTGGCACAGGATCCTCCGGCGGCAACGACCGGCAGCGTGACCCTGGTCGGTGCCGGTCCCGGCGATCCCGCGCTGCTTACGCTGAAGGCGTTGCGGGCGCTGCAAACGGCCGACGTGATCCTGCACGACCGGCTGGTCGGTCCGCGCGTACTGGACCTGGCCCGCCGCGACGCCGAACTCGTGAACGTCGGCAAACGCGTAGGCGGCGATCATCGCGCCACCCAGAATCGCATCCATTCATTGATGCTGCAGCATGCGCGCGCGGGCCGCCGCGTGGTGCGGCTGCAGGGTGGCGATCCGCTGGTGTTCGGGCGCGGCGGCGAGGAACTCGACTTCCTCCACGCCCACGGGATTCCCTGCGAGGTGATTCCGGGCATCACCGCGGCGCTCGGCTGCGCGGCGGACGCCGGCATCGCCTTGACGGACCGTCGCCATGCGCGCGGCGTGACACTGCTGAGCGGGCGCGACGTGGCGACGCTCGATCGGGCAGCGGTCGCCGCGGCTGACCGGACGCTGGCCATCTACATGGGCGCGGGTGAACTCGACGCGATCGCGCGCACACTCATCGCGCATGGACGCGCGGCGAACGCGCCGTGCGTCGTCATCGAAAACGGCACGTTGCCGGAGCGGCGTATCCTGACCGGGACGCTCGCGGAACTGCCGGCGCTGGCGCGCGCGCACGTAGTGCACGCGCCCGCCTTGTTGATCGTCGGCGAGGTCGCTGCCGGGGCGCGGCGCGCGACACGCGCCGAACGGTGTCGCAACGGCGCGCCAACCGTTGCGTGTGCTGCATAGGACTCTTTCAACACGAGGTAATCACCATGGCTTTGCAACTGGGCCAGACGGCTCCCGATTTCACGCTCGACTCCACCAAGGGCGAGATCCACTTCAGCGACTACGCGCGCGACCACTGGGTGGTGCTCTTCTCGCACCCCAAGGACTTCACGCCGATCTGCACCACCGAGCTCGGCGCGTTCGCGCACCGCAAGGCAGAGTTCGACAAGCGCGGCGCCAAGCTGATCGGCCTGTCGGTCGATCCGGTCGACAGCCACAACAAATGGGCGAAGGACATCGCCGACGTCGGCGGCACCGAACTCAATTATCCGATCCTTGCCGATCCCGACCTCAAGATCGCCAAGCTGTACGGGATGTTCCATCCCGAGACCGATCCCAAGGTGACGGTGCGCTCGGTGTTCATCATCGACCCGCAGCGCAAGGTGCGCACCACGTTCACCTATCCGCCGAGCGTCGGCCGCAACATCGATGAAATCCTGCGCACGATCGACGCGCTGCAGGCCACCGACAAGCAGCCGATCTCGACGCCGGTCGACTGGCGGCCGGGCGACGACATCGTGGTGTCGCCCAAGCTCTCCGATGCAGAGGTGGAGCAGCGCTTCACCGGCGTGCGCAAGGTCAAGCCGTACTTGCGTTACGCCAAGGGCGCCAAGACGAAGGAGACGGCATGATCGATGCCCGCGCCGATTTTGCCGCGACGGTCGGGCACACGCCGCTGCTGCGGTTGCGGCGCGCGTCCGCGGAAACCGGGTGCGACATCCTCGGCAAGGCGGAATGGCTGAACCCGGGCGGTTCGATCAAGGATCGGACCGCCTTGGGGCTTCTCCTCGACGCCGAACAACGCGGACTGGTAAGGCCAGGCACGACGCTGGTCGAGGGCACCGCCGGCAACACCGGCATCGGCTTGGCCCTGGTCGGCGCGAGTCGTGGCTATCGCAGCATCATCGTCGCGCCCAACAGCCAGAGTGCCGAGAAGCTCGACGCGCTGCGCCTGACCGGCGCGGAACTCAGGCTGGTGCCGCCGGCCAAGTTCGCCGATCCGAACCACTACGTCCACGTTTCCGAGCGACTGGTCGCATCGATGAACCAACGCGAGCCCGGTTCGGCGTGGTTCGCGAACCAGTTCGACAACACCGCCAACCGCGATTTCCACGCCGCCACCACCGCAGTCGAAATCTGGGAACAGACCGACGGCGCGGTGGATGGTTTCGTGTGTTCGGCGGGCACGGGCGGCACGCTCGCGGGCGTCGCGCAGGCGTTGAAGGCGCGCCGGCCGGGCGTCAGGATCGCGCTGTCGGATCCTGCCGGGTCCGCTCTCGCGAATTTCGTCAATCGCGGCGAACTGGCGTCGGAAGGCAATTCGATCACCGAAGGCATCGGTTCCAGCCGCATCACCGCCAACTTCAAGGACGCGCCGATCGACACCGCATACAGCATCCCGGACACGGAATCGGTGCCGCTGTTGCATGCGTTGCTGACTGGAGAAGGCCTGTGCCTGGGCGGATCCTCGGGCGTCAATGTGGCCGGCGCGATCCGCCTTGCGCGCGAACTCGGGCCCGGGCACGTCGTCGTCACGATCCTCGCCGACCCCGGTACCCGCTATTCGAAGAAGCTGTTCAATCCGCAATTCCTGCGCAGCAAGGGCCTGCCGGTTCCCGAGTGGCTCGACCGCGCGTTTCCCGCCGCGCAGCCGGCGGCACGGCACGTCGCATGATCCCCGGCACCCGATCATGGAAGCGGTCGTAGGAGCGGCGGAAGCCGCGACCGGTTGCGCGTCCGTATTGGATCGCTCTCGCATGGGTCACGACAAGCCATCCGTCCGCGAATGAACGCAAATGAACGCGAATACCCCCCGGATTGCGCTCTCATTCGCGTTTATTTGCGTTCATTCGCGGACCCACGGCGTTGGCTTTTCTGACTCGCCAACCCGTCACGGCGCGCGCTTCAGCGCCACGACCGCGTTCAGTCCGCCGAACGCGAACGCGTTCGAGAGCACCGCGCGCACGGGCGCCTCGCGGGCCGTGTTCGGCACGTAGTCGAGGTCGCACTCGGGATCGGCGTCGATGAAATTGGCGGTCGGCGGGATCACGCCGTCGCGCAGCGCGCCGATCGCCGCGACCATTTCGAGCGCGCCTGCCGCTCCGAGCGCATGGCCGTGCATGGATTTCGTCGACGACACGGCAACCTTGTTCGCGTGCTCGCCGAGCGCCGCATGGATCGCGCGCGTTTCGGTCGGGTCGTTGGCGGGCGTGCCGGTGCCGTGCGCGTTGACGTAGTCGACGTCCTCCGGGGCGAGTTGCGCGTCCTTGAGCGCCGCGCCGATGGCGCGCGCCGCACCGACGGTCGAGGGCATCACGATGTCGCCGGCGTCGGCGCTCATCCCGGCACCCGCGAATTCGGCCAGGATCTCCGCACCCCGCGCCCGCGCGCGGTCGAAGTCTTCCATCACGACGATGCCGGCGCCCTCGCCCAGAACCAGGCCCCGCCGCTGTTTGCAGAAGGGCCGGCAGGTGTCGTCCGCGAGGACCCGCATCGCTTCCCACGCGCGCAGCACGCCAAGCGTAAGGCAGGCCTCGGTGCCACCGGCGAGCGCCACGTCGGCCGTGCCGGCACGCACCAGCGCAAACGCCTGCGCGAACGCGTGGTTGGCCGAGGCGCAGGCGCTGGATACCGCGAACGACGGGCCGGTGATGCCGAACTCGATCGACACCTGCGAAGCCGGCGCGCTCATCATCCGGCGCACGATGGAAAGGGGATGCAGGCGCGGGTTGCCTTCGCCGTACATGCGCTTGGAGCATTCGTCGTTGGTTTCCTCGCCGCCCGTGCCCGTGCCGACCACGCAGGCGGTGCGCTGACCGGTGTCGCCCTGCACGAAGTCGATGCCGGACTGGCCGACCGCCTCGCGTGCGGCCACCAGAGCGAATTGCGAGACGCGATCCAGCAGCACCAGCTTCTTCGGGTCGAAGTGCGCGTGCGGGTCGAAGTCGCGCACCTGCGCTGCCACCTTGGCGCGCATGTCGTAGGCTTCATACCCCGCAAGCGGCGCGATCGCGCTCCTGCCCTCGCGCATGCCGGACCAGATCGTGCGCGCGTCAGGTCCCGACGCGCAGATGGCGCCGACCCCGGTGATCACGACGCGACGGTTCATGGCGGGGCCGGCTCAGGCGGCGGGCGGACTCGAGGACGGCGGGGGAGGCGACGGCGGCGGATTGGCCGCCTTGTCGGCCAGCAGCTTTTCCACGGTCTCGACCAGGCCCTTCACCGACTCCGTGTCGAAGTTGGGGTCGCGGTCGGGCATCTGGATCTTGTAGTGGTCCTCGATCTCGAAAATGATCTGGATCGCATCCAGCGAGGGAATTTCGAGCTCTTTCAGGGTGGAATCCAGCGTGACCTTGCTCTGCTCGATTCCACCTTCCTTCGCGATGATCGAGAAGATGGTGTTCTTGACGTCGTCGCTCATGTCCGGTTCCCCTCGTCGAAGTGCGGTGGCGCGGGTGTGGCCGGGCCAGCGTCGCCACCCAGCAACAGGATACCAGCGACGATGATGGCCGCCCCGAGTACCTTCACCCAGCCCATGGGTTCGTTCAGCACCGCCCAGGACGCGAACATGACCGTGACCTGCACGATCGCGCTGGTGAGGAAAGCCGCCGACAGCGTCGATTTTTCGAGGATGTTCATCCACACCGCGAAGGCGCCGAGATAGCAGGCGAGCCCGACCCACAGCCATGGCGTCGATACCGCGATGAGGATGGATTCGCGATCGAGATCGAAGCCGCGGTCGGCCGTGCCGGCAAGCTTGATCGCGACCTGGCCCAGGGTTTCGATCGCGACCAGCAGCACCCATGCGACGATCAGCACGGTCAGCCGCCGCCGCGCGGCGGCGCGAGCGCCCATTTCCCGACTGCGCGTGTTCATGTCCCGGTCCTGCACGCGTTCCGGATCGATGCAGCCGCCGGAAACGCGGGGCCGCGTCGGCTCATGCGGCCGAGGGCGCGGCGGCGATGCGCGGGCGCGCCACCCGTACAGGGCTTTCGCTCATGACACGGGTAAAGAAGTCCACCGAGCGCGCGATCACCTTGTCGCGCTCGCGATCGACGGTGATCATGTGGTAGCTGTCGTCCAGCAGCACCGTCTGGGTAGGTCCGCTGACGGCCCGCTCGATCACCTGCGCATTGCGCACGCTGGCGATGTCGTCGTTGGCGGCGTGCATCAACAGGGCCGGCGTGCGCACCTCCTCGAGGCGCGGACGCACGTGCCACACCAGCTTGTGGAATTCCGCCAGCGAGGGCCACGGATTGCCGGGCAGCCCGGCGGCTTCACTCTGGCCGTCCAGCATCGCTCCGGCGATGCGCATGCGGATGCGTTCGTCCTTGATCCCGTACGGAAAACTTTCCATGAACCGGCGCTGCTTGAACAGGCCCAGGCCGCAGACCAGCGGCAGCATGAACGACAGGCGCGCCATGCGCGGGATCGTCCAACCGTCGTAGAACAGCGTGCTGCCATACAGCGCCAGTCCGTCCACCCACTGCGGGCGCTCGATCGCGAGATTCAGGGCCAGTATCGAACCCATCGACAAGCCGGCGACGAACAGATGATCCACGTCGCGGCGAAGGCGATCGGCGCCCGCGACGACGCTGCGCGACCAGTCGCGCCAGCCGGTCTTCAAAAGGTCGGCTTCGCTGCCGCAGTGGCCGGCAAGCTGCATGCCATAGACCGTGAATCCGGCCCGGTTGAGGCCCTTGCCGACGAAGCGCATCTCCGCGGGGGTGCCGGTCAGGCCGTGGATCAGCAGCACGCCCGCACGACCGCCGCGCAGCAAGAAATCCGCCTGTTTGATCATCGATTGGGTCATCGTTGCCCCGCCAGCGGCTGCTCAATCAGCCCATTTGTTGCCCGGTCACCAGCGCGACCCCCACGACGATCGTGGCGATGCCTGCCCAGCCTCGCAGCGAGATCCTTTCGTTCAGGATGTGGCGGCTGGCGAGCACGACGCCAACGTAGCCCAGTGCGGTGAACGGGAATGCAACGCTGAGTTCGGTCCGCGACAGCGCCGCGAACCACAACACGAATTCCACGCCGTAAACCGCCACGCCCAGCGCGATCCACGGTGAATGCAGCACCTTGTGCAGCAGCGACGGCGCGCCCGGCTGGTCGGCTTCCCCGCCGATGCCCAGCTTGAAGCACACCTGACCCGTCACATCGCACGCGACCGAGCCGAGCAGCAGCAGCAAAGTGGCGACGGTGTTTGTCATGGTCCGGAATGAACCCTGACGCAGAAACCGAGCGAGGCTCGTGCCTGTTCGTCGCGGGTGGCGCGCATTATCGCAGATCGTCGCAAGGTGTGGCGGGCGGGTCGTCGCGGGTCCGTGGGCGGCCGTTCAGCGGCCGATTCGCTCGCGATCTGGGGAAACAATCGGCTCAATCGGCACGCGAGGTTGCCCATCGCCGCTACCGTGCACCGGGACCCGGTACCGGGGACCGGCAACACGCAGTTCCCGCTTTTTTACGGACGCCTGTGCCGTGCGCCGGGTTGGGAGGCCCACAAGCGCGCGCTGCGGTCGATCGCGACGAGCGGCGCCGCGACGATGGCGGGATCGAGGTCGCGGACGAACAGCATGGCCTGGAAACGCTCACCCATTTCGCCTGGCAGGGTCAGGCGCTTGACCTCCTGCGCCACCGCGTAGCGCGCGACTTCATCGGGCGCGTTCGCCCGCGCTTCGCCGAATGCGCCCGCGAGGCCAGACGCCAGCAGGAATTCCGACTGGAACATATAGGCCGCGGGTTCGAGGCCGGCGCCACGGCCGGCTTCGGCCAGAGCGGTGAAGTCGACCGAGGCGGTGATGTCCTGCAGCCCCGCGAGGATGAAAGGGTTGTCATGGGCGCGGTGGCGGTAGTGGCAAAGCAGGGTGCCATCGCGGCGTTCGGGCAGGTAGAACTCGCGGCGCACGTAGCCGTAATCGATGAACAAGGCTGCGCCGCACGTCTGCTCGCCGGCCACGGCCTGCAACCACCACGGCAGTTGCGGCAGGACTTCGGAACGATATCCGTCGTCGAAGTCGCGCCCAAGGTGCCGTTCGAGGTTCCGCACCGCGCCCGTGACCAGCGGATCGGCCGGCCGGTCGGTGGCAACGAAGCCGCCGCTGGCGTCGATCGCGACGTGCTCCTCGAACACCTCGCCCGTGCGCGCCGAAAAGCGCGTGATCGGCAAGGCGTCGAGGATTTCGTTGGCGAACAACACGCCGGTCCAGGCGTGCGGCGGAGGGCCGTCAAGCCAGGCGCAGCGTGCGAACAGGTCGGCGGGCAGGCCTAAGCGCAGGCATTCGCGCTGGCGCTCGCGCAGGTCCGCCAATGGCTCCAGCAACCAGTAATGACGCGGCAGGGCATCCCGCGCGACGAGCGCCAGCAGGCAATCGCGCGCGAACGCGCCGCTCCCGCCGCCGAGTTCGAACCAGACCGCCGCCTCGCCGCACGCGCGCAGCGTCGGCACCAGCGCCTGCGCCACGCAACGGGCGAACAACGGCCCGAGCTCGGGTGCGGTGACGAAGTCACCCGCGCGGCCGAACTTCAGGCGGCCGGCGCTGTAGTAGCCGAGGCCCGGCGCGTAGAGGCAGCGTTCCATGAAACGCGCAAAGGTGAGCGGTCCGGTCGAGGCGATTTCCTCGCGGATTGCAGACGCGAGGCGCGCGGAGTGCGCGGATTCATCGGCGCTGGGCGCGGGGAGGGAGGAAACCAAACTGGCGAAACCCGGGGCGTTGAGGCAGGCTGTCGGGAGGATAACGTGCGGGAGCCACGATGAACGACACCCGGCCAGTGGTCCTCGTCACCGGCGCCGCCCGGCGCATCGGGGCGGTGATCGCGCGCACCCTGCACGCCGCGGGGTACGACCTCGCGCTGCACTACCGCCACTCGCGGGCGGAGCTCGACGCGCTCGTCGCGGAACTGGAAGCGGCGCGAGCGGACTCGACGCTCGTGGTCGCGGCCGATCTTGCCGACGCCGAACGCCTGCCCGGCCTCGTCGACGCCGCGCTGGCGCGCTTTGGCCGACTCGATGCACTGGTGAACAACGCGTCGCTGTTCGGGGAGACGCCGCTCGGCACGCTCACTTCGGAGATCTGGGACGCGTTCCTTGTCGTCAATGCGCGTGCGCCGTTGCTGCTGGCGCAAGCGGCGGCGCAGCACCTCAGGCGTTCACACGGATCCATCGTCAACATCACCGACATCTACGCCGAGCGCCCGCTCGCGGGCCACGCTGCGTATTGCATGAGCAAGGCGGCACTCAGGATGGCGACCTTTGCACTGGCGCAGGAGCTTGGCCCGGAAGTGCGCGTCAACGCGGTGGCGCCCGGCAACGCATTGCCGCCGGTCACCGGCGGCGATCCCGCGCGGGCGCAGGCGCTGGTCGAAAGATCCGCGCTGAAACGCGCGGGCACCCCCGAGGACATCGCGGGCGCGGTGCTGTGGCTGATCCGCAATGCCCGCCACGTCACCGGGCAGACGATCCGGGTCGACGGAGGCACCATCCTGGGCGCCTGACGCTTCGCCACCGCGCCTTGAACGAGCGCCGTCGTGCGGCCATGCTGGATGTCATTCACCGCCGCCCGAAAACCGATGAACGCTGCCGTACCCGCGCCTGCCCGCCTGCCATCGCAGCGAATTGCGCAGCAGGTGCTCGATTTCATGTCCGATGTGCCGGAGAGCCGGGAGCTTCCGAGCGAACACCCGCGCGCGCGTGCCGAAGCCATCGCGCGCGTGGCGCGACGCAAAGCCTTCCTCGCGTCGTCGTCGCTGGCGTTGCCGCCGGGGCCGCTCGGCTGGGTGACCGTGCTGCCGGAACTCGTCACGATCTGGAAAATCCAGGCGCAGATGGTCGCCGACATCGCCGCCGCGTGCGGACAGCACGCGGCGCTGACGCGCGAGCAGATGTTGTATTGCCTGTTCCGCCACGCGGCTTCGCAGGCGGTGCGCGACCTGGTGGTGCGCGCCGGCGAGCGCTGGATCGTACGCGCAGCCAGCGCCGCCACCCTGCGGCGCGCCGCACGCCGGGTGGGCATCAAGCTGTCGCAACGCGCCATTGCAAGTTCCGCGGCGCGGCTGCTGCCGGTCGCGGGTGCGCTGGGCGTCGGCGCTTACGCGTGGTACGACACCCATCAGGTCGCGCACACCGCGCTCGGGATGTTTTCGCACGAAGTCGAGTTCGTGCCGGCGGGGCAGACCACCGAGATCCACGCGCGGCCAATGCAGCGGGATGCAGCGCAGGCTGCGCGCGACGCGGGGCTTTGATGAGCGGCGGCCCCTCAGAAGCAACAGCAATTGCTGTCCGCGAATGAACGCGAATGAACGCAAATAAACCAAAGTACCCTCCGCGGCAGGCGCATCGCGGTGCATTCGCGTTCATTTGCGTTCATTCGCGGACTGTTTTGCTGTTGACGATGCACCCGCGGATGATTCACACGACATGCGTTCGAGTGCGGGCAGTGACGATGCCAGTTGGCGCCAGCGCTCGCGCAGGGTCATGCCCGTGAACGGCTCGCGCACGTCGGGCGCGATGTCGGCCAGCGGCGCGAGCACGTGGGCGCGCTCGAGTTCCTCTTGCGTGAGGTCGGTCGTGGAGGCGCGGGCTTCGCACCACAGCGCAATGTCCAGGTCGAGCGTGCGGTCCGCGTAGCGTGGCAGGCTGCGATCGCGGCCGCTCGCGTCTTCCAGTTCGCGCAGCCATGCACGCAGGTCCGTACGTCCGATGTCGCAATCGAATCCCACGGCGTTGTTGAGGAACGCGGTGCCCTCGAAACCCACCGCGGCACTGCGGTAGGTCGGTGACACGTCCAGTCCGCCGAAGCGTTCCGCCAACGCGCGCAGCGCTTCGCGCAGATGCCGTTCGGGCTCGACGTTCGAGCCGAGGCTCAGGTAGACCCGTGTCATACGGTCATGGTTTGGAGCCGCGTTCGATGATGACGCCGACCGCGCGCGCGCCGCGCACCGCGCCGGGTTTGGCGAGCCTGACGCGTACCCACGGAACCGAGAACTCCTCGCGGATGAGCTGCGCGCAGCATTCGGCGAGGGTTTCCACCAACTGGAAGCTGGATGCCTCGATGAACGCGATCAGGCGTTTGGAAACTGCCTTGTAGTTCAGCGCGTCATCGATGTTGTCGCTCAGCGCCGCGCGCGTATTGTCGAACCCCATTTCGACATCGAGCACCACTGGCTGGCGCACCCGCCGCTCCCAGTCGTAGATGCCGATGATGGTTTCGACGGTGAGGCCTTCGATGAAAACGGTATCCATGGGGAGCGAGGAGCGGGAACGGGGAGACGGGCGACGGACGACGAGAGTGCGAAGGAGGCGTTCTGGTGCCTATGCCGGTACCGCGAACTCGGGTCCCCGGTCCCCGGTCCCCGGTCCCGCTTTGATCGCCCCGAGCCCCGGCAGGCTCTGCAGATCCCACCGCGGCAGCACGCGGATTTCGGGGCCGGTGGTCTGCCCGGCTGCGAGCCGCAGTGAGCCTGCCAGCGCGATCATCGCGCCATTGTCGGTGCAGAACGCCAGGCGCGGAAAATAAGTCGCGAAGCCTTCGGCCCTGCCGGCAGCGGCCAGTTGCGCGCGCAGGCGCTTGTTGGCGCCGACGCCGCCCGAGACCACCAGGCGCCGATAGCCGGTCGCCGCCAGCGCGCGCCGGCACTTCACGGCGAGCGTCTCGACGATGGCCTCCTCGAAGCCGCGCGCGATGTCGGCCCGGGTGGCCTCGGCGTGGTCGCTGTCGCGCCACGCCAGCAGCACCTGGGTCTTGAGGCCCGAGAAGCTCAGGTCGAGTCCGGGCCGATCGGTCATCGGCCGGGAAAAGCGGAACGCCTTGGGATCGCCGTTCTCGGCCGCCCTGGCGAGTGCCGGGCCGCCGGGGTACGGCAGGCCCATGAGTTTTGCGGTCTTGTCGAAGGCTTCGCCCGCGGCATCGTCGAGGGTATCGCCGAGGATCGCGTAACTTCCGATTTTTTCGACGCCGACCAGCATCGAGTGGCCGCCCGAAACCAGCAGCGCCACGAACGGCGGCGCGAGCGGCTCGGTGCCGGGTGCCGGCTCTTCCAGCAGCGGCGCGAGCAGGTGTCCCTCCATGTGGTGGACGGCGATCGCCGGAACCTCCAGCGCCCACGCCAGCGATCGCGCCACCGACGCGCCGACCAGCAGTGCGCCGATCAGGCCGGGGCCCGCCGTGTAGGCCACCGCGGCGAGGTCGGACACCGTGAGGCCGCCATCGGCAAGTGTCTGGCGCAGAAGGGGAAGCAGCTTGCGGACGTGGTCCCGGCTCGCGAGTTCGGGCACCACGCCGCCATATTCGGCGTGCAGCGCGACCTGCGAATACAACGCGTGCGCCAGCAACCCGCGGCCCGGCTCATACACGGCGACGCCGGTTTCATCGCAGGAGCTTTCGATCCCCAGCACGGGTCCCAGCGCTGGGGGCTTTGAATTGGCCATGGCAATCACGCTATACTTTCCCGCTTGTCCCGCGATCCAGCGGGCCAGTTTACCAGTGGAGCGCCCATGCCCAGCGTCAAAGTCCGCGAGAACGAGCCGTTCGAAATCGCGCTGCGCCGTTTCAAGCGCACCTGCGAGAAGGCTGGCGTACTCGCCGAAACGCGCAAGCGCGAGTTTTACGAGAAACCGACCCAGGAACGCAAGCGCAAGCGTGCTGCCGCGGTCAAGCGGCACCTGCGCCGTCTCTCGCGCGAAGTCACGCGCCGCAAGCGTCTGTACTGACGCCGGGTTCCAGCGTGTCCGGACGGCCGGTGCCGCGGTGCGGCACCGGCCGTTTGCGTGGGTGGTCCGATGCCTGGGAGCCTGTCATGGCCGAATTGAAAGCGCACATCACCGACGACATGAAAGCCGCATTGAAGGGCGGCGACAAGCCGCGCCTCGCGGCGATCCGGCTGATCCTCGCAGCCCTCAAGCAGCGTGAAGTCGACGAGCGGATCACGCTCACCGACGCCCAGGTCGTGCACGTGCTCGAGAAAATGCTGAAGCAACGCCGCGACTCGGTCACCCAGTACGAGGCCGCGCATCGCAAGGATCTGGCCGATGCCGAGCGTTACGAAATCGGCGTGATCGAAGGGTACATGCCGGCCCGGCTTTCCAGTGCCGAGCTCGACGCGCTGGTCGCCCGGTGCATCACCGACGCCGGCGCAAGCTCGCCGCGCGACATGGGCAAGGTGATGGCGCTCCTGAAGGAGCGTGCCGCCGGGCGCGCCGACCTGGGCGCGCTCTCGCAGCAGGTCAAGGCAAGGCTGGCGGGCTGAGGTGGCTCTGGCGCGCCTGGCCGCGCCCGGCGCCCCCGCTGTTTGGCGGCCATGTTGTCGTAGGAGCGGCGGCAGCCGCGATCGGGGACGCGACGGCGCCGCCCGATCCGTCGGGCCTTCCGGCCCTCCTACAGGCCGTCTGCGGCCATTGCATTGTAGGAGCGGCGGGAGCCGCGACGCGAACGCGATGCCGTCGCCTGGTGCATCGGGCCTTCCGGCCCTCCTCCGTGGCGGTCTGCGCATTGCAGGTGCGGCGGCAGCCGCGATCCGGGACGCGGTGCCGTCGCCTGGTGCATCGGGCCTTCCGGCCCTCCTACGTGGCGGTCTGCGCATTGCAGGTGCGGCGGCAGCCGCGACCGGGACGCGATGCCGTCGCCTGGTGCATCGGGCCTTCCGGCCCTCCTACCTTGTCTTGTTGCCGAAGCTGTACACCAGATTCGTGGTGAACAGGCTGTCGAGGTGGTGGGTGCCGGGGACGATGTTCGAGTTGTAGCGGTTCTCGTACGCGATCTTCAACGCCAGCGCCTTGGTCATCGCGACCGCGAGGCCGATGTCGTTCTGGTAGTACTTGTCCTCGCTGCCGACCTCGGCAAGCAGGGTTTCCTGCAGGCTGACGTTGTCGGTGATCGCGAGCTTGTAGTTGGCAAGACCGCGGCCGATCGCCTCGTTCTGCTGCGGCGGGATCACGGTGGTGACGACGGGCGGCGTCACCGAATCGTTCACCGTGGTGAAGGTTTGCGGCTGGTAGCGCTTGTAGCCGGGACCGGCCTCGAACGACAGTTCACTGCGGCCGGTCTTGAACAGAATGTAGCCGAAACCGATCGACACCACTTCCTGCCAGCGGTTGGGCGCGAAATCGTCGTGGTCGTAGCGGCCCGCGGCGACGATGTAGGACCGTGGATTGAACTTGAAGCCGACCGAACCGCCGGCATCGAAATGGTTCGCGGTGGTCTGGTAGCTCGTGGTGTCGCCAACCGTGACGCCATCCACGACGACGGGAACCTTGACGTTGCTCTTGGCGCGATTGGCGTCAAGGAACAACGAATCCTTCCAGACGTCGGTTTGGTAGCTGAGATTCAACTTGGCGTCGACATTCAGCGACTTGGTGTTGCCGGTCGAGTCGGCGAGACCGAACTCTCCGCTGCCGCTCCAGCCAGATTTCGGCGCGTCGGTCGTCTGAGCCGCGGCAATCATGGGCAGGCAGAGGGCAAGGCCCGCCGCGAGTGCGGTGGTGCGTGCAGGTTTCATGTGCAGCTCCTTGGAACGCGAAATCCTGAAGCCTGCGTTCCGCGCGCTGAATGCCTGTTAACCTTATCTGATTGCAGGGACCGCGATGCGTCGTTGCGAGGCTGCGCATCCGGTGTACCGACCGCCGCCGCCGCGATGATCTCAGAACGGCCAGATTTTCGGGATCAGGATCATCGACAGCACGCAGAACAGCACGATCAGGGGCACGCCCACCTTGGTGAAATCGGTGAAGCGGTAACCGCCCGAGTAGTACACCATGGTGTTGGTCGGGTAGCCGATCGGCGTCGCGAACGAGGTCGCCGCGGCAAACGCGACCGCGACCACGAACGGCCGCGGGTCGGCATGCACGGCGTGCGCGACACTGACGGCGATGCCGACCATCAGCACTACCGACGGGTTGTGGCCCATCAGTTCGGTCAGCAGGGCAGTCAGGACGTACACCATCAACAGCGCGGCGAGCGGACCGTGGTTGCCGACGACGTCCAGCGCGCCGTGAACGAGCACGTGCGCGAGGCCCGTGGTCTCGATCGCGGTACCCAGCGGCAGGATCGCACCGAGCAGGATGATGATCTTCCAGTCCATGCCCTGGTACACGTCCTTGCGCCCGAAGCAGCGCGTCAGCGCCATCGCGGCCACCCCGCAGATCGCGGCGATCGGGATGGTGAGCCAACGCAGCGCCGATACGATGACGACCGCGGCCATGATCCCGACCGCGACCAGGGCCTTGTACCGTGGGCGGCGCGCGTCCCCGCGCTCGTTCAGCACCACGAAGCGGTCATCGCCGCGCAGCCGCTTCACGGCGTCTGCGGGCAGCAGCAGCATCAGGACGTCGCCGGTCTGGAAGGCGATGTCACGCATCTTGTCGCGCAGCAGGTGGCCGCGGCGGTGGATGCCGAGCACCGTCGCGTTGTAGCTGGGCAACAGGTCCAGTTCGCGCAGGGTGCGGTCTTCGGCTGCACTCGCCGGCGCGACCATCACTTCCAGCAGCACGTTGGCGGCGTTGCCGTCCTCGATACGGGTGAAATCGGGGTTGTGCTCGAGTTCCTGCTTGTGGCGGAAATCCTCCAGCTTCTCCCATTCGCCGCGCACCAGCAGGACGTCGCCCGTCGCGAGCTGCTGGGTACGTGGCGACCACATGTGCTCGTCGCCGCGCAGCAGCTCCAGCGGGTACACGCCCTGCTCGCCCAGGCCGGCTTCCGCGATGGTCTGGCCGACCAGCGGCGAGCCCGTCGTCACCTTGAGTTCGGTGACGTATTTGCCGACCTCCAGCGGCCCTGCCGATTCGTTGTCGAGGTGCTCGGGCAGCAGCCAGCGGCCGACGATCATGAGATACGCGATGCCGGCGATCGCGAGCAGTACGCCGAGCGGGGTGAACTCGAAGATGCCGAACGCCGGCAGCCCCTGTTTCTGCGCGAGCGAATCGACCAGCAGGTTGGACGAGGTGCCGATCAGGGTGGAGACGCCGCCCATCTGCGCCGCGAATGCCATTGGCATCAGCACCCGCGCCGGTGACGTGCGCGTGCGTCGGCACACCTTGAGCGCGATCGGCAGGAAGGTCGCGACCAGCGCGGTGTTCTTGATGAACGCACCCAGCGGCGCGATCACCAGCATGATGCCGAGCGACAGCAGCCAGGGTTTGCGGATGCGCGAGAGCAGGTTGACGATCGGGTCCAGCGCGCCGGACCGCTCGATGCCGATCGCCAGCGCGAACATCGCGGCAACCGTGACCGTCGCCTCGTTCGCGAATCCCGACAGCGCCTGCTCGGGGTTGATGATCCCGAGCGAAACCAGCAAGCCGAGTGTGATGAGCGCGACCAGGTCGACCCGCACCCTCTCGCTGGCGAACATCGCCATCGCGACGACGATGATCGCGGCGGTCGCCCAAGCCTGCCAGGTCATGGGCGATGCTTCGTCGTGAAGGACTGATCCAACAAACGCTTACTCCCCACGGCGGGCAAAACGCCGGCCGGCACCGTTTCCAAGCGCAAAATATTAGCTTGGCAACCCGGCACGCGGACGGCGGCGTACGCAGCTTGCCACGTCATTGCAAAAATTTTGTTCAGGGGCGCCGGGGCGCGTCCACCACCGCGCGGCGTGCTTGCCGCCACCGGGGCAGCGCGGCATGCTGGCGCCAGTTGGCGTCAACGGGCCTTTGTGCATGCATCAATACGAACGCGTGCTGAAACTGCACGGCATCTTCAAGTCGCACCGGCGGCCCGTCGAGGTGCAGCGCCTGCGCGACGAACTCGGCTGCTCGCGTGCCACGCTGTACCGCGACATCGCGTTCCTGCGAGACGCGCTCGGTGCACCGCTCGATGCCGATCCGGATGGCCGCGGTTATGTCTATGCGGAAGACGAGGGCGAGCGCTTCGAACTGCCGGGCCTGTGGCTGACCAGCGAGGAACTCTCGGCGCTGATGGCGCTGGAAGCGCTGATCGCGCGCTCGGATCCCGGCGTGCTCGCGGATGCGCTGGCGCCCTTCCGCGCGCGCGTGGAGAAACTCCTGAACGAACACGCGGGCACCACCCGGCAGCCGCTGGACCGCATCCGGGTGGTGCCGTGGGGATCGCGCAAGCTCAACCAGCAGGTGTTCCGCGCGGTGGCCGGCGCGGTGCTGGCGCGCCAGCAGCTGAAGTTCCGTTATCGCGCGCGCACCACCGGCGCCGACAGCGTGCGCCATGTGTCGCCGCAGCGGCTGACGCATTACCGCGACAACTGGTACCTGGATGCGTGGGACCACGACCGCGAGGCCTTGCGCAGCTTCGCGGTGGACCGCATTGGGGAGCCAGAGGTCCTGGGCCAGCCGGCGGTCGATCGCGACGAGAAGGAATTGAACGACACGCTGGCCTCGAGCTACGGCATCTTCGCCGGCGCGCCCAAGGCCTGGGCCACCATCCGGTTTTCCAAAAAGGCCGCGCGCTGGGTGGCCGACGAGCACTGGCATTCGCTGCAGGAAGGCCGCTGGCTGGAAGACGGCCGCTACGAGTTGCGCGTGCCGTATTCGCAATCGCGCGAGCTGGTGATGGACATCCTGCGCTACGGCCCCGATGCGGAGGTGGTCGCGCCGCTGTCGCTGCGCGAGGAAATCCGCGTCATGCACAAGCTGGCGCTTGACGGTTACGACCACGCCGGGCCGTGAACGCGCATCGTGAACTCGTGGTGCCGTCGCCCGCCCAACCCACCGTCGCGCTGGCGTTGGGCACCGGCGGCGCACGCGGCCTGGCGCACATCGGTGCCATCCACGCCATCCTGGCGCGCGGCTATCGCATCGCCGCGGTGTCCGGCAGTTCCATGGGTGCGCTGGTCGGCGGTATCTACGCCGCCGGCAAACTCGACGTGTATCGCGACTGGGTCTGCGCGCTGCAGAAGATGGACGTGTTGAAACTGGTGGACTGGACGTTGTCCGGTGCCGGGCTGATCAAGGGCGATCGCATCATCGACGTGCTGCGCGAGCTGATCGGCCCGGTGAACATCGAGGAGTTGCCGATCCCGTTCACCGCAGTCGCGACCGACCTCGACCGCGAGCGCGAAGTGTGGCTGACGCGCGGGCCGCTGTTCGACGCGATCCGCGCCTCCATCGCGATCCCGACGATTTTCCGCCCGCATCCCATGCACGGCCATCGGCTGGTCGATGGCGGCCTGATGAACCCGCTGCCGCTGACGCCGCTGCTGCAATCACCCAGCGACTACACCGTCGCGGTCAACGTCAACAGCGCCCCGGAAACGCTGGCTTCGCGCGCTCCGGTGAAGCGCTCCGCGCGCACCGGACTCCGCAGCCGCATCACCGCGTTCGTCAAGCGCACCATCGGCAACCACGACGACAAGGTCGCGGAGCCGGGCTGGATGGA
>DASTNI010000071.1:0-17324 GCA_035720985.1 Rhodanobacteraceae bacterium
ACACCTGGCTCGCGCTCCACGGCGCCGCGCAGGTTCCACCGCCACCCGGAGGCGGTGCCGGCGGTGGAGGCGGCGGGGGCGGTGCCGGTGGGCCCGGCGGCGGCGGAGGTGGAGGCGGTGGCGGAGGTGGAGGCGGCGCGCTGCCGCCGGCGATGCCCGCGACGAAATTGGCCACGTTCAGCGAGCCAAACCCGGTCACGTAGTCCCACCCCGGCGCGGCGTTTTGGTCGCCGTTGCTGCCGGAGGTCACATCGTGAAAGTCGTTCGCATAGTTTTTGGCGGCGTCGGCGTAGATGATCGGCGCGGCAAACCCGAGGCTGCCGTCCGATTGCATCGCACGCGCCCAGGCACCGACAAACAGCGGCGACGCGAGGCTGGTACCGCCAACCGTTTCCGACTGCCCGTCGGCGATGATCGTGGCGCCCGTGTTGGGGTCGGCATCGAACGCGATGTCGGGTACCCCACGGGTGCTGTGGCCGGCATTCTGGCCGATGTTCTGCTGCCAGCTCGGCATGGCTTCGTACGTGCTGGGGCCACCGCCGCTGCCGCTCCACGCGGTCTCGCCCGCATAGGTGGAACCCGTGCTGGCGAGCGTCGTGCCGCCCACGGCCACCACGTACTGCGACACGGCGGGCCAGCTCGGCACGTTAGTGCCGTTCTGGCAGGCATCCGAGCCGTGGTCGCCGGACGCGATCGAGAACGTGAACCCCTCCGCATCGGCTTCCTGGAAGATGTTGTCGCCGGTTGCCGCGCCGTTGGTCTCGGAGCTGGTCTCGCAGCCCTGGATCGAAACGTTCATGACCTTGACCTGGCCGCCGGTGACGCCGGCGCTGAACGCGTCCAGCATGCCCTGTGACGTCAGCGAGGGCGCGTCGTACAGGTAGATCGCCGCGACGCCACCCGACATCCCGACGATGTCCTGCGTATCGAGATCCCACTCGACGTCACCGCTGGTGCTGCTGTCGCCGCCGGCAGGCTGCTGGCGTTGTAGATTGACGCGAAGTCGGGCGGGTTGATCTCGACGTGGTTCGCGGCCGGCGCGATCTTGCTGATCGGCGCGGTGTGGAAGACGTGCACGGTATCGAGGCCGATGACTTCGTCGACGACGCCCTGCAGCGCCGCCGGAACGTGGGCGGGCGCCGAGTTGGCGAACGCCAACCGGCCGCTCTTGGTCCGGACGTTCACCATCGTCGTGCTGAACGCGGCCTGCACCTTGGCCACCGGGGCCTCGCCCGACACCAGCAGGCTGTCGGCGCTGACCTGGATATCGGTAAAGCCATGCTGCTGCAGGAACGCCTTGACCTGATCGACCTGCGCTGCAGGCGGCGCGTACGTCGCGTTGAACTCGGCCTGCGTCAGGTTGGGGTGGTGGGGCTCGGCGATGAACGCCTTGAGTCCGGCTTCGTTGCGCCAGTGCAGCGACAGGGTGACGCGCATCGACTGCGTGAGCGCCATCGGGCCCACGACGGTGTCGGTCGCGCGCAGCTGGGTCGCCGCCTTGATCACGGCGGTTCCGGCCGGAGCCGGCGGACTCGCCGCGAACGCGGTCGCGCCGGCGGCAAGGCCCATCGCCACCACCAAAGCCTTCAAGCGAAAATGGTTCGGCATTACGGATTCCTCCAGGTTGAAGACACGCGCGGCTGCGACTTGCAGCCACGCGACCGCGTGATGCAAATCCGCTATGCATATCCCCGCCCGTGAGAGCGAACCTCGGAGCCCGTTTACCACTGCACATGGCGCGCCGCAGCGCGCGTGGCGGATCGCCTGGCCGGTCCCCTCGATCCGGTAGGCGCGGGCACCGTAAACAAATGTAAACTCAAGGTCACGTTGCAGCGCAGCAGCGCGTTCAGGACCAAGACAGAAAACGGGCCGACACCTGAGGTGTCGGCCCGTCGCAAACCCGTCCGGAACGCTGGATGCGGGTTACATCATGCCGGTCTGCAGCTTGGCTTCGTCGGTCATCATGGTCTGGTTCCACGGCGGATCGAACACCAGGTCGATCTGCGCCTCGCCAACGGTCGGGATCATCTCGAGCTTGGTGCGCGCATCCTCGACCATGATGTCGCCCATGCCGCAGCCGGGCGCGGTGAGCGTGAGCTTCACGTAGACCTTGCGCCGTCCGTCTTCCAGGTGGTCCATCGACAGGTCGTAGACCAGCCCGAGGTCGACGACGTTGATCGGGATTTCGGGATCGAAGACCGTGTGGAGCTGTTCCCACACCACGCGCTCGACGTCTTCGTCGCTGGCGTTCTCGGGAACCGTCAACGCCTCCGGCGGCGGCTTGCCGAGTGCATCGGCGTCCTTGCCCTCGACGCGGAACAGGCTGCCTTCGATGTACACCGTGAAGCTGCCGCCCATTGCCTGCGTGATGTAACCGCTCTGCCCCGCCGGCAGGTTGACCACGTCGCCGTACGGCACGTGGACCGCGTGGCAATCGCGTTGCAGGGTGAAGGGTTCGTTGTTGGAAGAAAATCCTGGCATGGCCTTGCCGATCTGTCGTCGCGCGCGCCACCTGTGGCGCAGATGGAGCAGCATAGCAACGTCCCGGCGCCGCCGGCATTGATGGAAATCAGCCGCGCCCGGCCGCCCCGGCATCCGCTTGGGCCGTGCATGCGCCGGAGTGGTTTATCATCGGCGATTCACGACAGGGGCCATCCCGTTTGACAGACTCCGCGCATCCGGCGGCACCCGCACCCGCCGGCGCTTCCCGCCGTCCATCCCGCAACGTCAGCGTCATCGCCATCGTTACCGCGGCGTTCGGCTGGCTCATGTGCACGCTCGCCGCCGGCGCCATCGCCGCCTTCGTCGGGCTCATGGGCAGCGTGCGGCCGTGCTGGCCATTGCTGGTGCTGGCGCTGCCGCTGGCCTATGTGCTGAAGCTCTGCGGCTGCCTCGGCAATCGCTGGGCGGCCCCGATTGCGGCCGCGGCGGTGCTCCTCGCGGGCTTCTACGCCGAATGCCTTGCCGCCGTGGCGCGCATTGCCGCGGTCCTCGGGTTTCCGTTCGGACTCGCGTTCCGCACCGGCGGCGTGGGCCTCACGCTGCAGGTGGCCGAGCTGTCATTGAACGTCATCGCGGTCCTGGCCTACGCCGGGGCCGCCGTGCTGGCGGCGATCGCCGCCACGCGGGCGGCGCGCTAGCGCGCCGCCCGCGCTACGCATCGAGCGTCTTCAAGCCCGCGACCAGTTCCCCCGCCATGGCCTGCCCATCGCCGTACAGCATGCGCGTGTTGTCGGCATAGAACAGCGCGTTCTCGATGCCGGCGAACCCCTTGCCACGGCCGCGCTTGATGACGATGACGTTCTTGGCCTTGGACACGTCGAGGATCGGCATGCCATAGATCGGCGAGCCCTTGTCGGTGCGCGCGACGGGATTGACCACGTCGTTGGCACCGATCACCAGCGCGACGTCGATGTTGGGAAACTCCGGGTTGATGTCGTCCATGTCGGCGATGAGGTCGTACGGCACGCCGGCCTCGGCCAGCAGCACGTTCATGTGGCCCGGCATGCGGCCCGCGACCGGATGGATCGCAAACGTCACCTTGACGCCGCGCTCGATGAGCGCCTTGGCGAATTCCCAGACCTTGTGCTGTGCCTGCGCGACGGCCATGCCGTAGCCAGGAACGATGGCCACGCGCTCGGCGTAGGCCATCATCACCGCGGCGTCGTTGGCGTCGATCGGCTTCAGCGCGCCCGAGATTTCCTGCTGTGCGGCGCCACCACCGCCGCCGAAGTTGCCGAACAGCACGTTGCCCAGCGAGCGGTTCATGGCCTTGGCCATCAACTGCGTCAGCAGCGTGCCCGCGGCACCGACCACCATGCCGGCGATGATCATGGCCTCGTTCTGCAGCACGAAGCCCTCGAACGCAACCGCGAGTCCGGTGAACGCGTTGTACATCGAGATGACGACCGGCATGTCGGCGCCGCCGATCGGCAGGGTCATGGCGATGCCGAACACCAGCGCCAGCACGACGAACGCCGCCAGCATGCCCCAGCCGAACGCGTGCGCCTCGAGCCCCGCGGCGAGCGCGATCGCGCCGCACACCAGTGCCACGACGAAGATCGCGAGATTCACCCAGCGCTGCAGCGGAAACACGAAGCGCTTGTCCATCCAACCCTGGAGCTTGGCGAACGCGATCAGCGAGCCGGTCAGCGACACCGCGCCGATCAGGACGCCGACGTAGGCCAGCACCTGCTCGACCGAGTTCAACCCCGCCGCCGCGCCGGGCGCGAGCCGCAGCGCCACGTTGAAGCGGATCAGCTCGACCGCGCCGATCGCCGCGGCCGCGCCGCCGCCCATGCCGTTGAACAGCGCCACCATCTGCGGCATCGCGGTCATCGGCACGCGCCGCCCGACCCACCACGACAGGCCGACGCCGACGATCACGGCGCCGATCATCCAGCCGAGGTTGTGCATGCCCGGCAGGAAGAACGTGACCAGGATCGCCGCGGCCATGCCGACGCCCGCCCACACGATGCCCGTGCGCGCGGTGCGCGGCGAACTCATGCGCTTGATGCCCCAGATGAAGAGGACCGCCGCGATGAAATAGATCGCGTCGGCGAGTGTCGGCAGCCAGGCTGGCAGTGTCATCAAAACCCCCAACGATCAGAACGGTGCCCCGGCCACGTGCGGGCCGGAAGCGGACAGCAGGTATGGATCAAAGCATGCAAGACGATGAACGTGACGCGCAGGTCGGCGCGGGTGTCGGCTCAACCGCCCGGCTTGGCGTTGGCCGACTTGCGCGGCCCCGCCTTGCTGGTCTTGAACATCTCCAGCATGCGTTCGGTCACGACGTAGCCGCCGGCCACGTTGCCGGCCGCCAGCAGCACCGCGATCACGCCAATGGTGATTTCGGTGGCGCCCTCGGCATGGCCCAGCGCCACCATCGCGCCGACCAGCACGATGCCGTGGACGAAGTTCGAACCCGACATCAGCGGCGTATGCAGGATCACCGGCACGCGGCTGATGATCTCGTAGCCGGTGAACGCGGCCAACATGAAAATGTAGAGCGCCAGAAACCCGGTAAGCATGTTCCACTCCTCTGCAACCGGCCATCATAGCGGCCGGAACGCCGTACTAAGCCTTGCCGAACAGCACGCCGCCGTCACGCGCGACGCAGGTCTTGGCCACGAGGTCATCCTCGAAGTCGGGCTTCAACGCCCCTTCGACGACCAGCAGTTCGACGAAATGCATGAGATTGCGCGCGTACATTTCCGACGCGTGGAACGCCGCTCCCGACGCGAGGTTCAGCGGTCCGATCACCGTCACGCCATGGTGCTCGATCCGCTGGCCCGGCTGCGTGACGGCGCAGTTGCCGCCGCCTTCGGCCGCGAGGTCGACGATGATCGCGCCCGTCTTCATGCCTTCCACCATCGCGGCTGGAATGATCTTCGGTGAGGGCCGGCCGGGCACCGCGGCCGTGGTCACGATCACGTCGACACCCTTGACGTGCTCGGCCAGCTTGGCCTGCTGCGCCGCGCGTTCCTCGGCGGTCAGCTCGCGGGCGTAGCCACCAGCGCCCGCGGCGCTGACGCCAAGATCGAGGAACTTCGCGCCCAGCGATTCGATCTGCTCGCGGGTTTCCGGGCGCACGTCGAAACCCTCGACCATCGCGCCGAGCCGGCGCGCGGTCGCGATCGCCTGCAGGCCGGCGACGCCGGCGCCGATCACCAGCACCTTGGAAGGCCTGAGCGTGCCCGCCGCGGTCGTCAGCATCGGAAAGAACTTGGGCGCGGCCTCGGCCGCGATCAGCATCGCGCGATAGCCGGCTACCGCCGCCTGCGAGGACAGCACGTCCATCGCCTGCCCGCGCGTCGTGCGCGGCAGGAGCTCCAGCGAGAACGCCGTGAGCTTGCGCTGCGCATACGTGGCCAGGCGCTCGGCCGCGCCGTAGGGATGCAGCTGGCCCACCAGCATCGCCCCTTCCTTTTCGGCACCCACGACGATCGCCGGTGGTGGCTGCACGCACAGCAGCACGTCCGCACTGGCCGCGACCGCTGCCCCATCGCCAAATTCCACGCCCGCGTAGGCCTCATCGATGAAGCCCGCGGCGGTGCCGGCGCCGCGTTCGAGCATGACGCGCAATCCGCGCGCGGCGTACTTCTTGGCGGTCTCCGGGGTCAGCGCGACGCGCCGTTCAAGTTCGGCGGTCTCACGCAGGGCAGCGATCGTGATGGGCATGCAAACCTCCAGTAGTAACCGCGCATCGTAACGCAAAGCCGCGCCGCCTGACTGCTAGACTGGCCGGATGCGTGATGCTGTCGCCCTGGAATTCCTCCGCCATCGACGCTCGGTTCCCGCGGCACAGCTGCAACCGCCGGGCCCGACCCCCGCGGATCTTCGCGAGATCGTGGCCACCGCCCTGCGCGTGCCGGATCACGGCAAGCTTGCGCCGTGGCGCCTGATTGCCTTCACCGGCGACGCGGGTGCGCGTTACGGCGAGGCACTGGCGCAACTCCACGCCCGCCTCGACCCCGGCGTGGCCGAGGCGCGGCTGGCCAAGGATCGCCAGCGCTTCGCGCATTCACCCACCATCCTCGCGGTGATCGCGCGGATCGATCCGGCCAACACGCACATCCCGGAACAGGAACGCCTGCTGTCGGCGGGCTGCCTCGGGTTCAACCTGCTGCTCGCCGCGCAGGCGGCGGGCTTCGCGGCGCAGTGGCTGACGGGGTGGTCGTGCTACAGCCGCGAGGCTGCCGCGCTGCTCGGCCTCGCCGACGACGAGCGCGCCATCGCCTACATCCACCTCGGCAGCCGCGGCGCCGAGCCGCCCGAACGCCTGCGGCCCGAGGTCGACGCGATCCTGCGCGCGTGGCCAGGCTGATGGCCGAGCCCGCCGCGCCGTGCGCCTATCTCATCGATGCCAGCATGTACGTGTTCCGCGCCTGGCACGCGATGCCCGACGTGTTCTTCGACGTTGACGGCGCACCGGTCAACGCGGTCCACGGCTTTGCACGGTTTCTGCTGGATCTCCTCGAACGCACGCACGCAGCCTATGCGGCGGCGGCGTTCGACATCGCGCACGACACGTCGTTCCGCAACACCCTCTATCCGGCCTACAAGGCCAACCGCCCGCCGGCACCGCCAGAGCTGGTCCACCAGTTCGAGTGCTGCCGCAAACTCGCCGCGGCGTTCGGCCTGACGGTCCTGGCCGATGCCACGTACGAAGCCGACGACCTGATCGGCAGCGTCCAGGCCGCGGTACACCGCCACGCCTGGGCCAGCGTGATCGTCTCGGCCGACAAGGACTTCGGCCAGCTGCTGGGTCCGAACGACGAACAATGGGACTACGCGCGCGACCGGCGTTGGGACGCCAGCGCGCTGCCCGGCAGGCTTGGTGTCGAGGCGCGCCAGGTCGTCGACTACCTCGCGCTCATGGGCGACGCCAGCGACAACATTCCTGGCGTCCCCGGCGTCGGCCCCAAGGGCGCCGCAGCGCTGCTGGCGCACTTCGGCGACCTCGATACCCTGCTCGCCCGCGCGGACGAAGTCGCGTTCCTGCACCTGCGCGGCGCGAAGTCCATCGCCGCGAAGCTGCGCGAATACGCCGACCAGGCCCGCCTCTCGCAGCGCCTCGCGCGCATCGCGCTGGACGCCCCCGTCCCGCAGTCGCCCGCCGCGTTGGCCCGGCGCGGGCCCGATCCCAAGGTGCTCGACGCGCTGTTCGACCAGCTGCGCATGGGCCCGGTCACCCGCGAACGCGCCCGCAAGATCCTGTGTACTACGGTACCCGCAGCATGAATGACGACTCACACGTCCCGGCTGGCGCGCACGCCAGCATCGAAACCCTGTATCACGGCAAATGGCTTACGCTGAAGCAGCGCGGGCGCTGGGAATTCGTCGAACGCAACAACCCGCAGGGAGCCGTCATCATCGTCGCGGTGACGCCGGCCGACCGCGTGCTGTTCGTCGAACAGTACCGCGTGCCGGTCGAGCAGCTCACGATCGAGATGCCCGCCGGCCTGATCGGCGACGCGGGCCACGAAAACGACGACGGCATCGCGGGCGCCGCCAAGCGCGAGCTGGAAGAGGAAACCGGCTGGACCTGCGCGCGCGTGGCGCCGCTCCATTCCGGGCCATCGTCGGCCGGCATGAGCAACGAAATGATGCACTTCGTGCGCGCGCTGGACCTCAGCAAGATCGGGCCGGGTGGCGGCGACGCCACCGAGGACATCGTGGTCCACGAGGTTCCACGCGCCGACGCCGGCGCCTGGCTGCGCGACATGGCCGCGCGCGGCTATTCGATCGACCCGAAACTGTTTGCCGGACTGTGGTTCCTCGAACACCTCGCCGCGTGAGCAACAGCAATCACCCGGCGCGAACGAATCGCACGATCGCAGCGCCGCCATCGCGGGCATGCATGTGAGCGTCAGCGCGGCGCCGGATCGTCACGCCTGCGCGCGCAGGCGCCACCAGCGCCACGCCGCAGACAGCGCAGCAGCGACGGCGATGGCGATCAGGATCACGCCCAGCCACGTACGCGGGCCGAACCAGTCGTCCGCCGCGACCAGCGCCAGCGGCACCACCGCGATCGCCAGCGCCTGCCCGCGCAGGCGCCGCTGCGCGGCCGGCAGCAGCAGGGCGACGCCGCCCCAACCAAGCAGCAAGGCCAACACACGGCGCGCCCACTTGAGGTGCGGCGCGCGCGGCGCATCGGCCACGACATCCGTCAGCGCCAGGCGCCCGATCATCACGTGCGCGACGGCGTTGCCGGACGGGCCAGCGGTCGGGATCAGCGTGCCGTGCGCGTCCCGCGCAAGGATCGTGAGGTGGGGCGGGTCGATCTGCATCCAGCCCACCCGCAGATCGCCGATGCGCGGCCGCGCCGCGTCGCCGCTGGTCACCAGCGCGTCACCCGCGACCTGGAACGAAGCCGCCATGTTGGGCGCCAGCCTGCGAAAGTCCGGCTTGAAGGGCTCCACGCCGTCGATCTTCGCCACCAGTTCGGGGGCCAGCCGAAAGCCCGCCACGGTCACATCCGGGGAATCGAATCGTGCGCCCGCAAGCGGGAACACCCCAGGGTTGGTGTGCCCCGCGGGCTTGGCAAAGCGCGTGGAATCGATCGGGTGGTCATACCAGTCCATCTGATAGCCCAGCTGACCGCCAAAATCGGTCTGCTGCCACTGGAACATCTGGACGGTACGGACGAGCGCCGGCGCATTCGCGGCGACGCCGAACTGCACGTCCTCCGCGGGCGCAATGACCTTCGGTGCCCCCACGGCAAGGACCAGTTGCCCGTCGGCCGCGGGTCCGGGGCGGGCCGCGGCGCCCGTCAAGACGAAGCCACCCAGCGCGTCCTCAGCCATGACCCGCAGGCGGTCGGCGTGCTCGGTGAACCCGATCAACAACAGGCCGACGGCCAGGAGAACCACGCCCAGCGCCACGCGCCGCTTGGCGGACTGCTCGAAAATCGCGGAAAGGCGGCTCACGCCGCGAGCTTACAGCGCCATGCCGGCGAATTGCGCCTGCGCATCGGCGACGCCATAGCGGCCGCGCGCGTCGCGCTGCGGCGTCGCCAGCGCGGTCGCATGGTCATGCGTGAAGAACAGCCGCACGCCGCGCGCGAGCTTGTCGTCCAGGAAGTCGCGCTTCTCGTCGATCAGCAGTTCCGGCGCGCGGTCGTAACCCATCGTTACCGGCAGGTGCACCCACGGTGTACCCGGGATGAGGTCGGCACAATAGACGACGCCACCCCTGTCGTGTGGGCCCGGGATCTCGGCCAGCATGAGACCCGGCGTGTGGCCCTGCGAGTAATGGAACCGCACCGCCTTGCCCAGCGTCTGCGAATACTCGCCATCGACCTTTTCCAGGCGACCCGTCGCTTCCAGCAGTTCCGGCACGCCGGGTACGAACGACGCGCGGTCGCGCGGATGCGGATGCACCGCGCGTGCCCAGTGCGCCGCGCTGACCAGGAACCTCGCCCTGGGAAACAGCAGGCGCGGCGGCGCGCCCGCCTCCCACTTGGCCAGCAATCCGCCGACATGGTCGAAGTGGAGGTGCGAGAGCACCACCACGTCGATGTCCCGGTCCGTCAGCCCCGCCGCCGCCAGCGATTCCAGCAGCACGTGGCGCTCCTCGACCACGCCGTAGCGCTCGCGCAGCTTCGGCTCGAAAAACGCCCCGATGCCGGTCTCGAACAGCACGTTGCGACCGTCGAGACCGGTCGCCAGGAGGCACCGGCACGCCAGCGGAATGCGGTTCCGGTCGTCCGGCGCGATCCATTTCGACCACATCGCCTTCGGCGCGTTGCCGAACATCGCGCCGCCGTCGAGGCGCTGGGTGTTGCCGGCGATCGACCAGAGTTTCACGACGCCTCCTCAGCGGCCCAGCAGCGTCTTGGCCTGGGCGATGACGTTGGCCACCGTGAAACCGTACTTTTCCAGCACCAGCCCACCCGGCGCCGATGCGCCGTAGCGATCGACGCCGATGCCGGTGCCCTCGTCGCCGACCCAGCGCGCCCAGCCCTGGCGCACGCCGGCCTCGACCGCGAGGCGCTTCTTGACCGCCGGCGGCAGCACGGAGTCGCGGTAGGCCTGGTCCTGCGCCTCGAAAAGCTCCCAACTCGGCATCGACACCGCGCGTGCGCGGATGCCTTCGGCCTGCAGCTTCTGGACCGCCTGCGCCACCAGCGCGGTTTCGGCACCGGTGCCGATCAGGATGACCTCGGGCGCGCCGCCCTGCGCGTCGAGCAGCACGTATGCGCCGCGGCGCACGCCCTCCGCGCTGGCGAACACATTGCGATCGAGCGTCGGCACGTTCTGGCGTGACAGGATGATCGTGCTTGGATGATCGGCGGTCTCGATCGCGAGCTTCCAGGCCACCGCGGTCTCGTTGGCGTCGCCGGGCCGCAGCGTGATGAGGCCCGGCACCGAGCGCAGCCCCGCGAGCTGTTCGACGGGCTCGTGCGTCGGACCGTCCTCGCCCACGGCGATCGAGTCGTGCGTGAACACGTACACCACATGCAGCCCCATGATCGCCGCGAGGCGCATCGGCGGGCGCATGTAGTCGGAAAACACCATGAAGGTCGCGGTATACGGAATGACACCGCCGTGCGCGGCCATGCCGTTGGCAATCGCACCCATCGCGTGCTCGCGCACACCGAAGTGCAGGTTGCGGCCGGCGTAGCTCCACACCTCGCCATCCGGAACGCCCTGCTCGTCGGATTCGGCACCGGGCGAAAACACGCCCAGGCCCTTGACCGCGGTCTTGGTCGACGGATCGAGGTCGGCCGAACCGCCGGTCACGGCCGGCAGCTTGGCCGCGATCGCCGACAGCACCTTGCCGCCGGAAGCGCGCGTGGCCAGACCCTTGGCATCGGCCGGAAACACCGGAATATCGGCATCCCAGCCGGCCGGCAGCTTGCCCTCGAGCGAACCTTGCAATTCCGTTGCAAGCTCCGGAAAAGCCTTGGCATATTTGTTCCAACGACGCTTCCAGCCGGACTCGGCGCCCTTGCCCTTGGCCTCCGCCTCGCGGAAATGCGCCAGCGCATCGTCGGGAACCAGGAACGCGGGCTCGGCGGGCCAGCCCAGCTTCTGCTTGGTCGCGGCCGCGTTGTCGGCGCCCAGCGGCGAACCGTGCGACTTGAAGCTGTCCTGCAGCGGCGAACCGTAACCGATGTGCGTGCGCACCAGGATCAACGAGGGCTGGTTCTTCTTGCGCTGCGCGCCCTTGATGGCTTTCTCGATCGCGTCCAGGTCGTTGCCATCCTCGACCATCTGCACGTGCCAGCCGTAGGCCTTGAAGCGCGCCGCACGGTTTTCCGTAAAGGTGATGTCGGTGCCGGCGGCGAGCGTCACATAGTTGTCGTCGTACAGGCAGATGAGCTTGCCCAGCTGCAGGTGGCCCGCAAGCGACGCCGCCTCCGAGGCCACGCCTTCCATCAGATCGCCATCGCTGACGATCGCATAGGTGTAGTGGTCGACCACCTTGTGGCCTTCACGGTTGTAGCGCGCCGCCAGCTGCGCTTCGGCCATTGCCATGCCGACCGCATTGGACATGCCCTGCCCGAGGGGGCCGGTCGTGGTCTCGACGCCCGGCACGTGGCCACGCTCGGGATGGCCCGGGGTCTTGCTGCCCCACTGGCGGAACTGCTTGATGTCGTCGAGCGAAATGCCGTAGCCGGTGAGGAACAACAGGCTGTAGAGCAGCGCCGAACCATGGCCCGCCGACAACACGAAACGGTCGCGGTCGGCCCAGTGCGGATTCTCGGGATGATGCTTCAGGAACTTCGTCCACAGCACGTACGCCATCGGCGCGCAGCCAAGCGGCAGGCCGGGGTGGCCGCTGTTGGCCTTCTGGATCATGTCCACGGAAAGGAAGCGGATGGTGTTGACGCACTTCTGGTCGAGGTCGGTTGCCACGTTGCTTACTCCATGCCTGTCGTTGTATGCCAACCTCGTAGAGTACTGCGCGTCGCAGCGCATGTGCGCAGGTTTGCAGCAGGCCGGTGCGCGCGCTAGAATCGCCGGCTTCGTTTGTACGTTTGGACATCGACGAGGCCGCCATGAAGGTGTTGTCATCCCTGAAGTCCGCCAAGCAGCGGCACCGCGATTGCAAGATCGTCCGTCGGCGCGGCAAGGTGTTCGTGATCTGCAAGAGCAACCCGCGCTTCAAGGCCCGCCAGCGCTGAGCGCGGCGAGGCACCGGAAAAAGGCCGCACTCAGCGGCCTTTTTTGTGGTTCTTCACCCCAGTCCGGGGGAGGCGGCTCTCGAGTCTGGTCCGCCATCACGCGCGTCACCCCCCCGTCCATCCCGCGGCGCATTCACTCCCCCGCGCTCATCCTTCCGCTGCGCCGCAACGCACACCTCGCGGGTGCCGATTCAGAAAGCCGGCGCCAGCCGGCTCTTCCCCGGTTCTTCCTCAATCGGGAGAAGCAATTTTTTGTGGGCTCGTTGCTGGCGCCGATCGACAGTTTTTGTTACAAATGCGCAGCGGCACGCCATGTGCCCGGAGGTCATCGCCATGAAACGCATCGCCACCAGCCTGCTTGCGGCAGCGCTCGTCCTGGGATCGGGTGCCCTGCTGATGCCGGCACCCGCGCATTCGGAAAGCCTGCGCATGAAGGTGCAGCAGGAACAGGGGCTGAACCTTCCCAGGCGCGGCATGACCATGACGGAAGTCCGGCGCGCGTACGGCGCGCCGCTCAAGGTACTCGCCACGCGCGGCGGCAGCTCCAAGTTCCAGCCGCCCATCCACCGCTGGGAATACTCGAAGTACATCGTGTACTTCGAGTACAGCCACGTGATCCACTCGGTGCTGCGCACGCCCGGGCCCGACTCGCTGTAACGGCGCCAGCGCCCGCTGCCACGCGCGGCGGCGGATCGCCTGTAGCCAGTCGGCAACGGGCGTAAGCTGCGGGCTGCATCCCGCCTGGCCGACGACACCCTGCATGCCTCGCTCACGTTCGCATCTCCCTGCCGAATGGGAACCGCAGGCCGCGGTGCTGCTTGCGTGGCCGCACCTTGGCACGGACTGGGCCGAACGGCTGGACGCCACCGAGGCGAGCTTTGCGGCACTCACTACCGCGATCACCCGGTTCGAGCCCGCGATCGTCTGCGTACCGGACGCCGAAGTCGGCGCGCACGCGGCTGCCTGCCTCGCGGAGGCCGGCGCCAACCTCGCGCGCGTACGCTTCGTCGACGTGGCCTACGACGATACCTGGCTGCGCGATTCGGGCCCGGTCACGCTCAAGCTCGCGAACGGGCCGGATCGGTTGGCATTGATGGATTTCCGCTTCACGGGCTGGGGCGGCAAGTTCGAGGCCGCGCAGGACGATGCCCTGGTTGGCGCGCTCGCCGCGCGCGGGCTCTTCGCGCCCGCCGCCACGCACCGCCGCATCGACTTCGCGCTCGAGGGCGGCGCGATCGAGTCCGACGGGTGTGGCACCCTGCTCACCACCTGGCGCTGCCTCCACCAGCGCCATCCCGACCAGACGCGCGCGCAGCTCACGGCCACGCTGTGCGAAACCCTGGCCGCGGAACGCGTGCTGTGGCTGGAGCACGGCTACCTTCAGGGCGACGATACCGACGCGCACGTCGATACCCTCGCGCGCTTTGCGCCGGACGACGCGATCGTCTACCAGGCCTGCGGCGACCCCGCCGACGCGCATCACCCCGAACTCGCGGAGATGCGCGCGGAACTCGAAGCCCTGCGCACGCTCGAAGGCCGGCCCTATCGGCTGTTCGCGCTGCCGTGGCCGCGACCCATCGTCGATGGCGGGCGCCGGCTCGCGGCGTCGTACGCGAACTACCTCATCGTCAACGGCGCGGTGCTGGTACCCGCCTACGGCGACGCCGCGGATGCGGAAGCCGCTCGCACCATCGGGCTTGCACACCCGGGGCGCACGGTCGTGCCCGTGCCGTGCCGTCCTTTCATCTGGCAGAACGGCAGCCTGCACTGCCTCACCATGCAGCTGCCGGCCGGCGCCGTCGCCTGATTCGCGTGATCCCGCGATCCGCGTCATCGATGCGCAAAGACGCGACGCGGGTGCCCGGCTAAACTTTCGGCATGACTGCAAGGATCCTGAAAGTCGCGTTGCTGCAGGAAACCGACCGCGGCAGCGCGGGCGCCAATCTCGACGCCATCGAGGCCGGGCTGCGCGACGCCGCGACCGCCGGTGCGCAACTCGTGCTGCTGCAGGAAATCCACAACGGCCCGTATTTCTGCCAGCACGAATCGGTGGACGAATTCGACCGCGCCGAACCCATCCCCGGCCCCTCCACCGAACGCCTCGGGAAACTTGCCGCCGGGCTGCAGCTCGTGGTCATCGCCTCACTGTTCGAACGCCGCGCGGCCGGGCTTTACCACAACACCGCGGTGGTGTTCGACCGTTCGGCCGCCATCGCAGGCAAGTACCGCAAGATGCACATCCCGGATGATCCGGCGTACTACGAGAAGTTCTACTTCACGCCCGGCGATCTGGGTTTCCATCCCATCGACACCTCGGTCGGCCGCCTCGGCGTGCTGGTGTGCTGGGACCAGTGGTACCCCGAGGCCGCGCGCCTGATGGCGCTGGCCGGCGCGGAGCTGCTGCTCTACCCCACCGCGATCGGCTGGGATCCGGCCGATCCGCAGGACGAGAAGGACCGCCAGCTCGATGCCTGGGTCACCGTGCAGCGCGGCCACGCGGTCGCGAACGGGCTGCCCGTGCTGGCCTGCAACCGCGTCGGCTTCGAGCCCGCGCCCGACGGCGGCCGCGGTGCGCAGTTCTGGGGTTCGAGCTTCGTCGCGGGCCCGCAGGGCGAGCTCCTCGCGCGCGCCGGCACTGCGGGGCGCGCGCTGCTGGTGGCCGACGTCGACCTGGCCCGCAGCGAGGCCGTGCGCCGCATCTGGCCGTTCCTGCGCGACCGCCGCATCGACGCCTACGGCGACCTCACCCGACGTTTCCGCGACTGAGAGTGCCCTTGAACGCTGAAGCCAGTTTGCCTGCCACGCTTCCGGATCCGCTGCAGGACCAGCCCATCGCGCGCGTGACGCGCAACGGCATCGAGTTCGTACTGCTCGGGACCGCGCACGTCTCGCGCGTATCGGCCGACGCCGTGCGGGCCATCCTCGAGCGCGAGGCCTTCGACGCCATCGCGGTCGAGCTTTGCGCCAGCCGCGCGCGCGGTATCCGCGACCCGGACGCGCTCGCGAAGCTGGACCTGTTCCAGGTGATCCGCACCGGCAAGGCCGGGATGGTCTTCGCCTCGCTGGCGCTGTCGTCCTTCCAGCAGCGCATCGCCGAGCAGTACGGCATCGAACCCGGCGCCGAAATGAAGGCGGCCATGGCGGCCGCCGAACAGCGCAACATTCCGCTGTGGCTGATCGACCGCGAGATCGGTACCACGCTCAACCATGCGTATCGCGGCGTGCGGTTCCGCGACCGCATGGCGATCCTCGGCAGCCTCATCGCCAGCGTGTTTTCCGGCGACGATATCGACGAGGCCGAAATCGAAAAGCTGAAGCAGGGCGACATCCTCGAAGGCGCGTTCGGCGAATTCGCGCGCCAATCCAAGCCGCTGTACGACGCGCTGATCACCGAACGCGACCGCTTCATGGCGGCGCGCCTGCGCGAGGAATCCGTCACGACCCCGGCGGTGCGGGTGCTGGTCGTGATCGGCGCCGGGCATCTCGCCGGCATCACGCGCGAGCTCGGCGCCCAGCAGGCGCCGCCGCGCGGCATCATCGAGCCCCTGGCCGCAAAGCTCCCGGCTCCGAAGTGGCCGAAGTACGTCGCGGTCGGCGTCATGCTGGCGATCTTCGTCGCGATCGCCGCGCTCTTTTACCACAACGCGGCGATGGGCTGGCACGCGCTGCGCGACTGGGTGATCTACACCGCGGTACTGAGCGCGCTCGGTGCGGCCGTCGCCGGCGGCCATCCGCTCTCGGTGCTGACCGCGGCGGTCATGGGGCCGCTGAAACCGTTCCGGCCGCCAGGACTGTCATCAGGCGTGTTTTCGGGCATGGTCGAGGCCTGGCTGCGCAAGCCGCGCGTCGGCGACTTCCAGTCGCTGCGCAAGGACCTGCTGCACGCGTCCGGCTGGTGGCGCAACCGCGTGGCACGCACGCTGCTGGTCTTCATGCTGACCAACCTCGGCACGATCGCCGGCGAATACCTCGCCGGGATCCGCATCTTCAGCCGCCTGATCTGAGCGCTCAGCCGGCCGGCGCGGTTCCCGGCCAGTACGCGCTGTCGGGCACCTTGCGCGCGCCGAAGATCGCCTGGCCCACGCGCACGATGGTGGCGCCTTCTTCGATCGCGAGCTCGAAATCGCCCGACATCCCCATCGAAAGCTCGTCCATGACGACGCCGTCCGGCGCCGCCTGGCGCAACCGGTCGCGCAGCTCGCGCAGGCGGACGAAGCACGGGCGCACCTTGGCCGCGTCCGGCGAAAACAGCGCCAGCGTCATGAGCCCGCGCACGCGCAGCGATGCGAACGCTGGCAGCTGCTTCACGAAGTCCTCGACGGCGTCCGGCGGCAGGCCGAACTTGCTCTCCTCGGCCGAGGTATTGACCTGCACCAGCACGTCGAGCGACCGCCCCAGCGCCTGCAGGTGCCGGTCCAGCGCGGTCGCGACGCGCAGGCTGTCCAGCGCCTGGAACTCGCTGGCAAACTCCGCCACCAGCCTGGCCTTGTTGGTCTGCAGGTGGCCGATGATGGCCCAGCGAAGATCGGCGAGGTCGCCCATCGCCTGCCACTTGCGGTGCGCTTCCTGCACCTTGTTCTCGCCGAGCGTACGGCAGCCCGCGGCATAGGCGTTGCGGATGCGCGCCTCGGGCACGGTCTTGCTGACGGGCAGCAGGCGCACCGTTGCGGGATCGCGCCCGGCCCTCGCG
>DASTNI010000072.1:0-12453 GCA_035720985.1 Rhodanobacteraceae bacterium
TCGCCTGATCGCGTCCGGCCAGGGCCGCCCGCGGCACGCTGAAGCCGCGCGCAAGGCCGGCGCGCATGTTCGCGATCTGCTCGTCGAAGTAGCGCGGGATGTCGCGCAGCAGTCCGATGTAGCGGCGGTAGTCGGCGACGTTGCGCAGCGGCCGACGCGCGGTGAAGCCGAGGTTGGCCCAGAACGAGGTGTCGCTGTTGAACGGCATCTGCCAGGTGCGGAAGTGCTGGTCGGCCAGCAGGGTTTCGACCTGGTTGCGGTAGACCAGGTAACTGACCTGCTCGTCGCGGTGCAATGCATCGACGGGGATGGCGTCGAGCTGGTTCAGCACATCGGTCCAACAGCGTTCGCGCAGGGACTGGGTGGCGGCGTCGACGCGCGGCAGGTGATCGGCCAGTTGCGCCTGGACGTCTTCTTCGTCGGCGCCGGCGAACTGGGCCTGCCGCCACGTCCATTCCTGAGAGGAGAGCGCGCGGAAGCGTCCGGCGTGATCATGGCTCGCCGCGGTGGCGATGGAGGCGATGCCGGGGCGGTCGGTCAAGTCGGACATGGCGGCGCTCCGATGGCGTGGATCAGGGCATGCCGGTCAGGCAAACGGCTGGTCGATGGCGGGCGACGGTTCGGTGAACCAGGCGGCGCCGTCGGCGGTGACGTGGAAATGGTCTTCCAGGCGGATGCCGAAGCGGTCGGGCAGCACGATCATCGGTTCGTTGCTGCAGCACATGCCCGGCTCCAGCGCGGTGGTGTCGCCGCGCACCAGGTAGGGCGTCTCGTGGATGCTGAGGCCGCAGCCGTGGCCGGTGCGGTGGGGGATGCCGGGCAGGCGGTAATCCGGCCCAAGGCCTGCACGCTCCACCACCGCGCGCGCGGCGGCGTCCACTGCCTCGCACGGCACGCCGGGGCGTACCGCGTCGAACGCGGCGCGTTGTGCGGCCTGTTCCAGCGACCAGATCCGCGCCTGCTCGGCGGTCGGGCGGCCGTACACGTAGCAGCGGGTGATGTCGGAGTTGTAGCCCTGCACTGCGCAGCCGGTATCGATCAGCACCAGCTCGTTCGCGGTCAGCCGCTGCTCGCCGGGAATACCGTGCGGGTAGGCGGTGGCCTGGCCGAACTGCACGATGCAGAAGGTGGAGCCGTTGTCGGCGCCCAGTGCACGATGCGCCTCGTCGATGAAGCGCACCAGCTCATGGTTGCTGATGCCTTCGTGCAGCACGCCCGCCGCCAGTCGCTGCACCTGCAGCGTCATCGCGGTGGCTTGCTGCATCAGGGCCAGCTCGGCGGCGGACTTGCGCATGCGGCAGCCGTCGATGATCGGGCTGGCGTCGGCGAGGCGATGCTCGCCCAGTACGGCCTGCAGGCGCGTGGCGACGGTGTACGCCGCGGCCGGGTCGAGCGCCAGATTGCCGGCGCCGCGCTCGCGCAGCGCTGCCGCCACCAGGGCATGCGGGTTTTCGTGTTCCTCCCACGCGCGCAGTTCGGCGTCGATTTGCAGCACGTGCTCGAGCGAGCCGGTCTCGAACCCGGGGCAGACCAGAATGGGCTTGCCGCGCGTCGTCAGCAGCAAGCCGACCAGTCGCTCGCTGGCGCCCCAGGCGATGCCCGTGAAGTAGCGCAGCGATGCGCCGGCGGTGACCAGCAGCGCATCGGCGCCATGCTCGCGCATCAGCAGGCGCGCGTGCAGAAGGCGCTGCTGGTACTCGTCGCGACCGATCGAAGCGGCGACGACCGGCCAGCGCGTCAGGCCGGCGCGTGCCCGGGCGAGGTCGAGGCCGCCGATCTGTCGATGGGTGCGCGCATGCGTCATGGTGCAGGACTCCGTTCGGGCTCAAGGTCGTCGTTGCGCCAGCAGCCATCCACCTGTCGCGCGACGCCGCCGGGGTTGCGATCACGCAGCTCCGGCGGCAGCAGCGCATCGGCGACGTTGTCGTAGCAGTGCAGCGCGGCGAAGCGGCGGATCGCGGCCGGCATGCCCACCGCGGTGAAGCCCGGGTGGCTGGTGCTCGGGTATGGCCCGCCGTGGTTCATCGCGGCGCTCACGGCGACGCCCGTAGGCATGCGATTGGCGATCAGGCGGCCGACGCGCGGGCGCAGGACTCGCGCCAGCGGTGCCATGTCGTCGCTGCCATCGGTGGCGCCGTAAAGCGTGCCGGTAAGGTTGCCTTCGAGGCTTGCCGCCAAGGCCAGCATCTCGTCGGCATCGCGTGTGCGCACCAGCAGGCTGGCCGGACCGAACGCCTCGCGCTGGAACTCGGCGGGATGCTTGAGGAACGAGCGCGCGCTGATCTGCAGCAAGGTGGGTCGGTAGCGGTAGCCCGGCCCGGCCGAAGCGCCGCCGACGAGGCAAGTGGCGCCCCAGTCGCGCAGCGCGCCCACTGCCTGGTCGAGTTGCTCCAGCACGCCGCGGGAGAACAGCACGCCCGGCGGTGCGGCATGGAACAGCGCGAGGGCGGTGCTGACGAAAGCGTCGCCGGCGGCATCCTCCGGCACCACGACGAGCCCCGGGTTGGTGCAGAACTGCCCGCTGCCCGTCGTGCACGAGGCGAAAAATTCCTGTGCCAGCGCGGCACCGCGTTCGGTCAGCGCGCCTGGCAACAGGAACACCGGATTGATGCTGGACATTTCCATGTACGCCGGAATGCCCGCCTGGTCGGCGGCGGCCTTCAGGGCAAGGCCTCCCTTGCGGCTGCCGGTGAAGCCGATCGCCCCCAGCCGCGCGTCGCCAGCCAGGCGCCGGCCCAGGCACTGGTCGAAGTGGTAAAGCATCTGCACCGACGCGGCGGGCAGGCCAGCCCGCAGCAAGGCCCGATGGGCGAGCTCGGCCAGTCGCTCGCTGGTCGCCGGATGCGACGGGTGTGCCTTGGCGATCACCGGGTTGCGCGCCGCGATGGCCGAGGCGAAGTCGCTGCCGGCGACGGCGTTGAACGCCAGCGGAAAGTTGTTGGGGCCGAAGATCAGCACCGGTCTGTGCAGGGGAGCGTAATGCGCGCGCAGGCCGGCGGCGGTATCGATCACCGGCTGTGTCCAGGCGAAGCTGCGCACCGCCCGTGCCGCCAGCCGCAGCTGCCGGCTGGTGCGCGGCAGTTCCACCTTGGCCAGCCGGGTGTCCGCCGGCAGCGCCGTCTCCGCATGCGCCAGCGCAACCAATGTCGTCGCGTCGTCGTCAATGGCCTGGGCGTAGCCGTCGAGAAAATCCGCGATGCCCGACGGCGGCGCCCCGGCGAGCTCGTCGGCCACCGCGCAGGCGCTGGTCAACGCTGCCTGCAGATCGCTTTCGCCACTGACCGGGAAGGCCGGCCCGATCGCTTCCCCGCTGGATGGGTCGACGGCGCGGAAGCTTTCGGCTGATTCGCGTGCGGCGCGCCATTCGCCGGCGATCAGCAACGGCTGGACATCCATCTCAGCGCCCCGGGCGGTTGGCGACGGCGGCACGGATCTCGCGCAACGCGGCTTCGCGCTCGGCGCCTTCCAGCACGAGGCGCGGCGCGCGCACGCGCTCGCTGCCCAGGCCCACCACTTCCTGCGCGAGTTTGATCAGCTGCACGAACTTGGGCACGGTGTCCATGCGCAGCGTCGGCAGGAACCAGGCGTAGAGGTCGGCGGTGTTTTCCACGCCGCCCGGCTGGCTGGCGCGCTCGAACAACTGCACCGATTCCCGCGGGAACGCGTTGACCATGCCGGCGATCCAGCCGGTTGCACCCATCTGCAGGCTCTCCACGATGATGTCGTCGACGCCGACCAGGATCTCCAGGCGATCGCCGAGCAGCGCCTTGAGGCCGGCGATGCGACGCACGTCGCCGGAGGATTCCTTCACCGCCTGCACGTTGGGGTGGTCGGCCGCCAGCGCCGCCAGCTGCGCGGGCGAGAAGTCGGTCTTGTAGGCCAGCGGATTGTTGTAGATCATGCACGGCAGATCGGTGGCCGCGATCACCGCCGAGACGTGCGCGCCCATTTCACGCCAGTCGGTGGAATACACGTACGGCGGCAGCACCATCAGCCCGGCGCAGCCGGCCGCCTTGGCCGCGCGCGCCAGTTGCACGGCCTCGCCGGTGGACAGCGCGGCGATGCCGGGGACAACCGGCGCGCCGTCCGATGCCTCGACCAGGGTGCGCATGATCGCGACCTTCTCGTCGAAACTCAGCGTGGCGCCTTCGCCCAGCGAGCCCAGCGGCACAATGCCGGTGCAGCCGGCGTCGAGCATGATGCGAGCGTGCTTGGCGAGGAAGGCGTGGTCGACCTTGCCATCGACCGCGAAAGGCGTGGTGATGGCAGGAATGACGCCACGCCAGATGGACTGCTTGCTCATGCGGAAAAGCCTCGTTGGTAGTCAGGGGGTAGACGGATCGCCGGTGGCCAGCGTGGCCAGCCGTGCGGGAAACAGCGGCGGACGGATGCCGCCGTGCGGGAAACGGTCGAGTTCGGCCAATGTCGTGCCGCAGATGCGGCCCTGGCATGCGCCCATGCCGCAGCGCGTGGCGAGCCTGGCGGCGCGAGCGTCGGTGAAGCCGTCCAGCGCCGCGAGCGTCACGTCTTCGCAGCGGCAGATGATGGTGTCGGCGCCGGCCAGCGTGCGCGTGCGCGCATCGAGCGCGAAGTGCTGCGCCAGCAGGTCCGCAAAGCGGCGTGCGCGTTGGCGCGAAGGGAGCAGGGCAGTTGCTGCTGCCGGGAATCCAGCCGCGGCATGGCCGGCCATGCTGCCCTCGATGCGTGCAGCGGCAAGCCCGGCGATGCCGCACGACTCACCCGCTGCGTACACATTCGCGGTACTGGTGCGCAGCAAGGTGTCCACCCGCACGCAGGGGTGGATCCGGGTGTGATCCAGCGCGCAGCCGAGCATGCTGGCCAGCTCGACGTTGGGTACCAGGCCGTAGCCGACGGCGAGCAAGTCGCAGGGGATGTGCAATGGACCGTGCGGATCATCGACGTCGACGCCGCATAGCGCGTCGCGGCCATGCGCCATGCGGACGAACGAGCCGCAGCGATAGGGAATGCCGGCCAGTCGCGTGCGCAGAACCGCGGCCTGCACCGCGCGCGCCGGCCAGCGCCACAGCTGCATCGCAAATGCGGCTACCGCCGCCGCCGGAGCCTGCTCGCAGATGCCAAGCACGCGAGCGCCATGCCGACGCAACGTGGCGGCGGCGGCCAGCAGCAGCGGACCGCTTCCCGCCACCACGACGCGCTTGCCGCGGACAGGCCAGCCCTGCTTGGCCAGCGCCTGGATGCCTCCGGCACCCGTCACGCCAGGCAGGGTCCAGCCCGGAAACGGCAAGAGCAGTTCGCGCGCGCCGGTCGCCAGCACCATCGAACCGCAGGACAGTCGAACCGCTGCGCGCGGCGTTTCCACCAGCAGCGTTCGATGGTCGGCGGATATCACCTGATGCTGTGGCAGCCATTCCACGTGCCCGCGGGTACGGGCAAGCAGGTCGAAGGCTATCCGTGCAGGCCGTGGCGTGCCGTGGAGCACGTCGTGGCGCCAGACCTGGCCGCCATGACGGGCCTGCGCGTCGAGCAGGCCGACCCGTGCACCATGACTGGCGGCGGCCCGCGCTGCCGCCAGTCCCGCCGGGCCGGCGCCGACGACCAGCACGTCGTAGCGCTCAGTCATCGGTGCTCACCTGCATGCCCTCCCGCGCCGGCGTCATGCACGCGCGCTGATGGGGCGTGTCGTCGATCCGCACGCGACATTCGAAGCACACGCCCATGCCGCACACCGCCGCGCGCGGCTCGCCGCGCACCGAACGCCGGAAGCGGGCCGCGGCGACGCTGGCCACCGCGGCAGCCACGCTGCTGCCGGCCGGTACGGCGACCGGCTCGCCATCCACGCTGAGCCGCACGGTGCCGGCCGCGCTCATGCGAGCGCCCTCGCCGGCGCGTAGGGCGCCGGGTCGATGGCCGGTGGACGTCCCTGCAACAGGTCGAGCATCAACCGGGCGCTGCCCAGCGCGGTGGTGACGCCCAGTCCCTCGTGGCCGGCGGCGACCCACAGGTCGGTGCTGTCCGGAACGGCGCCGAGATAGGGACGTCCATCCGGCGTGGTGGGGCGGAACCCGGTCCAGGCGCGGATCGCCTGCAGCCCGCGCAGGGCCGGCATGAAGTCGAAAGCGCGCTGCAGCATGCGCTGCAGCATCGGTCCGGAGACGGCCGGATCGGTCACGTCGAATTCGCGCGAGGAGCCGATCAGGATCTGCCCGGTTGGACGCGGCTGCACGTTGAAGGCGACGCTGCTGCCGGCCGTGCCGTGCGCGCTGCTGGCGTAGCCCAGTTCGAGCACCTGGTGATGCAGCAGCCCTGGATAGCGGTCGGTGATGAGCAGGTGCCCCTTGCGCGGGCGCAGCGGCAGTTGCGGCAGCAGTTCGGGCAGCGCGCAACCGGTGGCGACCAGGGTCGGGCCGGCCAGCACGGTGCCGTCGTCCAGCGTCACCGTGGCCCTGCCCAACCGGCGCACGGCGCGGCCGGCATACAGACTTGCGCCGCGTTGCCGGGCGCGACGCACCAGGTGCAGCGCCACCCGCGGCGGATACACCACGGCCTCGCGCGGCGCCAGCATGCCGCCGCACAGGCCGGGCGCCAGTGCCGGTTCGAGCCGATACAGTGCCTGCGCGTCGACGGCCTCCGCTTCGCCGCCGGAGGCTTCGAGCCGTGCGACGCGCTGCGCGATGCCTGCGGCTTCGGTTTCGTTGCGGGCAACCCACAAGGTGCCGCAGCGGCTGAATTCGGCTTCGGCGAGATCGGCATGATCCTCCCAGCGGCGCAGCGAATATCGCGCCAGCGCGAGTTCGGCGGGATCGTCGTCCATCGCCACGAGATGGCCCATTCCGCATGCCGTGGCACCGCCGCCGATGGGGCCAGGTTCCACGATGGCGACACGAAGGCCGGCTGCCGTTGCCTCATCGGCGCAGCTGGCGCCGACGATGCCGGCGCCGACAACGATGAGGTCGTAGTGGCTCATTACGCACTGCTGCCCCAGGCAAACGGGTCGTTGTCGTCGATCAGCAGCGTCGACCGCGCCGTGACGTGCGCCGTCCCGGTGATCTGCGGCAGCACGCCTCGCCCGTCCGTCGTGTAGCGCGCTTCGAACACGCTCCCGAGGATGCTTTCCTGTCGCCAGAGTTGCCCGGGCGCCAGCTTGCCGTCGGCGGCAAGGCAGGCCAGCTTGGCACTGGTGCCGGTGCCGCAGGGCGAACGGTCGTACTCCATGCCGGGGCAGAGCACGAAGTTGCGCGCGTCGACGCCCGGGGTGGCGGATGGAGCATTGATCTCGATATGGTCGATCTCGTCGCCGTTTGCGCCGCGGATGGCTGCGGCCTCCAGCGTGTGGCGGATGGCTTCGGCGTAGGCCGTCAGCGCGCGTTGATGGCGAAGCTCCAGCGGCAAGGGCGTATCGCGGGTGATGAAGAACCAGTTGCCGCCCCAGGCGACATCGCCACGCACCGTGCCATAGCCCGGCACGTCGATGCGCAAGTCGGCCGCGTGCCGGTGGCTTCTGACATTGTCCAGGGAAACACGCCCGTCCTCGTGCAGCTCCACCCCGACCTTGCCCACGGGAGTGTCCAGGTAGTGCCTGCCGGGGGCGATTTGGCCCAGATGCGCCAACGTGCGGACGACCCCGATGGTGCCGTGCCCGCACATGCCGAGGTAGCCGACGTTGTTGAAGAAGATCACGCCGGTGCATGCGTCGGCGCTTTGCGCGGGGCGCAGCAGGGCGCCCACCATGGCGCTCGAGCCGCGCGGCTCGCAGGTCACCGCGCGTCGCCACGCGTCGTGGTTGTCGCGAAAACGCTGGCGTTGTTCGCTCAGGCTGCCCTCGCCCAGGCAGGGCAGTCCGCCGAGGACGACGCGGGTCGGCTCGCCGCCGGTGTGCGAATCGATGACGTGGATGGTGTGCATGTGCTCATGTTCGCGGCACCCCATCGGAGCGTCTAGGCAAGTCCAGCGCCACGCCATGCGGAATTGAGCACAATTGATGCGTGGCGAACAACTGCTTGCTACTGTCCAGAGCGTCATCGCACAACCTCTCGATCACGACTCGGGGAGTACGACGTATGGACGTTAAGATTCCTGCGGGCGAACTGCAGACACTGTTCGATGTCCTTCCGGATGCGGTGTTCTTCGTGAAAGATCGTCTCGGCCGCTATACGCACGCCAACATGACCTTGGTGCGGCGGCTGGGCCTCAAGCGACGCGACGAGGTGATCGGCCACGCCGTGACCGAGCTGTTTCCGCGCGTGCTGGGGGTCTCCTATGCATCGCAGGACAGCCGCGTTCTGGCCGGCGAGGCGATCGAGAACCAGCTGGAGGTGCACATACTCCCCAATCGCGTGCCGGGATGGTGCCTCACCTGCAAGTATCCGTTCCGTTCGCGCGGCGAAGTGTGTGGCGTGATCGGCATATCGCGGGATCTGCGCAAGCCTGACGGGCGGCATCCAACCTACGCACGCCTCATCCATGTGATGGAGTACATGCAGGCTCACTATGCGGAGAATGTGCGCGTGGCCACCCTGGCCGAGCTCGCGCAGGTTTCGGTGGCCCAGCTCGAGCGGCATTTCCGACGGGTGTTCCAGATCACGCCGCAGCAGGCCATGACCAAGCTGCGCATCGAAGCGGCGATGCAGATGCTGCCTGGCAAGGACAGTGTGGCAACCGTGGGGCTGGCGTGCGGCTTCACCGACCAGAGCGCTTTCGCGCGACAGTTCAAGGCGACTGTGGGCATGACCCCGCGCGCGTACCGCGCCCTGCGCGGCGGCGATCGCGCGTAGGCAGATCGGCACCGGCCGGTTTCGAGCTGCGGCACGCTGCACTGGGCAGTTGTGCCGAACTCAGCATGCGGGCGGCCGAAGCCGATCAAGACGTGCCCATGCGACGTCTACATCATGAGGCCGGGTTCTTGGTGCGGCCATCGCTTTCGATCAATCGCCGTTGCGATGAACGGCGTCGAGGTGGGGCCCGTCCGGCAGCGGTCGGATGGGGGGAGGGCGACACGGGGAGCAAGTCGCCATAAGCCGAATCGAAGGGCTCCAGAAACGGCAACCGCCGCCGGGCCGGCGCGTCCGTCCATGACGAATGCGGGGGCACGGCATTGGAATGATCTGGAGAAACTACTGATGAGCAAGCATGTGACGCGAGCGGCGTTGTGCCGTCGCAACGTCCTGGCCTTGGCCCTGTTCGCGGGGCTGGCCGTTTCCACCGGTGCGATCGGCCAAGCCACCACCGGCAGCATCTTCGGCCAGGCGCCAGTGGCGTCCGGCGAAACGGTTTCCGTGAGCAATGCCGCGGGCCTGACCCGCAGCGTGACGGTCGGCGCGCAGGGTCGCTACACCTTCGACAACCTGCCGCTGGGCACCTATACCGTCACCTTGATGAAGGATGGCGCGACGGTGGACTCGCGCTCGAACGTCACCCTGCGCGTGGGCGGCGGAACGGAAGTTTCCTTCGTGGCGCCGGGCGTGAAGAATCTCGATGTGGTCACCGTGAGCGCCAGCTCGCTGCCTGCCATCGACGTTACCGGCGTCGACTCGCGCACGGTGATCACCGCCGAGCAACTGGCCAGGCTGCCGTTGGCACGCAGTGCCGAGGCCATTGCGCTGCTCGCACCGGGCGTGGTCGAAGGCAGCGGCTATTTTGACGGCCCTACCGGTGGCTCGGTGATTTCCTTCGGCGGCTCCTCGGTCACCGAGAACGCCTATTACATCAATGGATTCAACACGACCGACCCCTTGAGCAACTTCGGCGGCTTTGCGCTGCCCTACGGATCAATCGACCAGCAGGAGATTCTCAGTGGCGGCTACGGCGCCGCCTACGGACGCTCCGATGGCGGCGTGATCAGTCAGGTCGGCAAGCGAGGCACCAACGCCTGGCACTTCGGTGGCCAGGTGTTGTGGACGCCCGCATTCGCCCGCGGCGACCAGAAGGACATCTATTTCGTCAGCGGCTCAGACAAGGGCAAGTTGTATGACCGCAACGCCCAGGACAAGTCGTGGACCACGGTGGCCAGTGCCTACGCCGGTGGCCCGCTGATCGAGGACAAGCTGTTCCTGTTTGCCTCGGTGGAGGCCGAGCGGCGACAAGGCAACAGCATCGGCAGCACCGATTCGCCGTATGACACCAGGTACCGCAATGATTACCCCAAGTGGTACGCCAAGCTCGACTGGAACATCAACGACAGCAATATCCTGGAGCTGACGGGTGCTTCCACCAAGCGCTCCTATTCGGCGGACCGCCTCGCATACGACTACGACACCGGCAAGACGGGCGCCCTTGCCAACCGCGCCATCCCCACCAAGACCGGCGCGGATCTCTATGTCGCAAAGTTCACCAGCTACCTCACCGACGACCTGACCTTGTCGGCCATGTACGGCCGCATGGACGGTACCTACTTCAACCAGGTGACCAATCTGTACCCGGACATCGCACGCCTCTACAGCGCCAGCAAGCAGAACCCGGCGCTGAACGGCGGCACGACCATCATCAGCCCGCAGACTCTGGGCGCGGTTGACGATCCGACCCATACATCGCGCAATACCAACCTGCGTCTCGATCTGAGCTATCGACTCGGCAGCCATACCCTTTCGGCTGGTATCGACAACCAGACCATCGAGGACAACAACGACGGCAACAGGATGGCCGATCCGGGCTATGCCTGGGAGTACAACAAGGGCGCCGCGGGCACCCCGATCATCGGTGTGCCCGGCGCTGATCCGTACGTTGCTGCACCGGGTACCTACCCGGGTGGCGCAACCGGCTACTACGTGGCGAAGTACCGCCGCTACGGCGGTGGTTCGGTACGCGTGGAACAGCGTGCGCAATACATCGAAGACAGCTGGCAGGTCAGCGACCGCTGGTTGCTCAAGCTGGGCCTGCGCAACGATCAGTTCACCAACTACAACCCGGGTGGCGAGGCCTACCTGCGCCTGACCAAGCCCCAGTGGGCGCCGCGCGTGGGCTTCAGTTGGGACGTCAATGGCGACTCCAGCTTCAAGGTCTACGGCAATGCCGGCCGCTATTTCCTCGCGCTGCCCGCTACCGTGGCGATGCGCCAGGCCGGCGCCCCGCTGTTCACGCGCGAGTATTTCACCTACACCGGCATCGATTCCAACGGCCAGCCGACCGGGCTCACGCCGATCGACACCAGTCGTGGCCCCGGGGCACCGATCTCGGCCAATCGCGAGTATGGTCAGCCGCACGATCCCAAGATGGTGACGGCCACCAACCTGAAGTCGGAGTACCAGGACGAGTTCATCCTGGGATTCGACAAGAAACTCGGAGATACCTGGGTCTACGGTGCCAAGGCCAGCTACCGGAACCTGCGCACCGCCATCGACGATTACAGCGACTCCGGCGCCATCGCGGCCAAGATGGATCGCATGGGCATCGACCCCGGCACCTATGACGCCAACGCGATTTCCGGCGCCTATCTGTTCAACCCCGGGCGCACCAATATTCTCAAGGTACAGAAGTACGATGGCAGCTACTACTCGGTGCCGATGACCACGGCGGATTTCGGTTTCTCGTCCGGAATCAAGCGTCATTACTACGGACTGGAGTTGTTCCTCGAGCATCCGTTTGACGGCAAGTGGTTCGGCAAGGTCGACTACCTGTTCTCGCGCAACTACGGCAACAGCGAGGGCCAGGTGCGTTCGGATATCGGTCAGGTGGACGTATCCGCCACGGTGGACTGGGATTATGCGCAGGTCATGGAGTACGCCAACGGCGAACTCTCCAACAGCCGTCGCCATCAGATCAAGGCGTATGGCTCCTACCAGCTGACGCCTGAGTGGATGTTGTCCGGCAACCTGGCCATCATTTCCGGTGCGCCGCGCAGTTGTCTTGGCATGTACGGCCTGGACGAGACCAACCCGGGACTTGGCTACGGCGCCTATTACCACTGGTGTGCCGGCAAGGTGTCGCGACCGGGCGACGCCGGCCACAACCCGTGGCAGTACACCGTCAGCCTGAGCGCCGAATACCGACCCTTGTGGGCCGACAAGAAGCTCGGCTTCAACGTGATGGTCTACAACGTGCTCAACAACCGGGTAACCACGCAGACCGATCCGTTCTACGGCTCGACCGGGGGCGAGTACACCACCTATCGCATGGCGGTATATCAGTCCCAGCCCCGTTACGTGCGCCTTGGCGTCAGTTACGACTTCTGACGGCGCGCGGCGCCGGCGGCATGGCTTGGCGGTATCGACAGGCCGGGCGCGTCGGCCACCCCTCGGGAGCCCATGGAAAGGCGCTCCCGACACTCACGGTACGAAATGCACGTCAAGCGCGGGTTGCCGCGACAGGCCACCCGGCCCGGAGACTTTCCCCGAGGCAAAGCCGGCACAGGATGTGCCGGCTTCTTTTTCCGGTCGCGCGACGCTGCAGCCGCTCCTACAGCAACGGATCGAACAGCCGCGCCACGTGCATCGCGACGCGGCGAAGATACGACGCGTCGCGATACTCGCGCTCGTCGAT
>DASTNI010000073.1:0-12995 GCA_035720985.1 Rhodanobacteraceae bacterium
AGGACGCGCTGGAGGTGTTACGCCGGCGCTTGGGCCGACACGGGGCCTACGTGTTTACCTACGAGGGTAAGCCCGTGGCCCAATGCTCGACCAAGGCATGGAAGCGGGCGTTAGAGCGGGCTGGGATCGAGCGGACGTTCCGCTGGCACGACCTGAGGCACACGTGGGCCTCGTGGCACGTGCAAAACGGAACCCCGCTGCGCGAGCTGATGGAGCTCGGCGGCTGGGCGAGTTACGAGATGGTGCTGCGGTATGCCCATCTCGCAGCCGATCATCTGCGCGGCGCCGCGTGCCGAATCGATGGCACGTTTGCGACACACAAGCCAACGCTGCAGCTCGTGAAGTAAGTCGTAAGTGCTTGTAGGGAATGGTGGCCAAGGGCGGAATCGAACCACCGACACGGGGATTTTCAGTCCCCTGCTCTACCAACTGAGCTACCTGGCCACGTTGTGCCGACGCGGCGCGCAGCCCAAGGGGCCCGCCATCCGGACTTGCGCCGGACGCCGCCACGAACCGCGTATTACAGCGGCCGCGGGGATGAGCGTCAAGCATTTCCCGGCTCAGTCGATGGCCCAGAGCGCGCGGTCGAGATCGGAATCGAGCCCGAACGCCGTCATCGGCACGCGGCCGTTGCGCACCTTGACGCCTTCGGCGCGCAGCCGCCGCGATTGCTCACGCCAACCGCGGCTGCCGCGCGGCAGCGCGATGCTGCCATCGGCATGCAGAACGCGAAACCACGGCAACTCCAACCCGTCGGGCGTGTCACGCAACGCGGTGCCGACCAGGCGGGCCCGACCCGGCAGCCCCGCACGCGCGGCGATCTGGCCGTAGCTCGCCACGCGTCCGGCCGGGATCGCGGCGATCGCGGCATAGATGCGCTGGTAGCGGGGATCAGGCATGACGTGCGCACATAAAAGCCCGAGCATAACGGGCGGCACCCAGCGCCCGACAGCATGATGTGACCGGCGTATGCTGCGCGGGACCACCGCTGCGGAGCACGTCGCCATGCGCTTTGATCGAGCCTGTCACCCCGATTCGCCACACCAGAAGCTGCACACGCCGAACTGGTTCGTGTCCGGTCTGATGCTGGATCGCGCGCTGGACGCCATCCTGCGCCGCGTGAAGAAACTCGATCGCAGCCACGACATCCCCTATCTCGCGGGCTACAGCATGGACGGCAAGACCATTTACATCGACCGTCATCTGCCGACGAGTTTCACCTGGCGCGGACACACCATCGAAGTGGACCGCTTCCTCATCATGCACGAGGAGGTCGAGAAGACGCTCATCGACCAGCTCGATCTGCATTACCTGCACGCGCACCAGATTGCGACGCGGGCGGAGGAAGCCGCCATCCGCGCGGCCCGCGTTTCCTGGCGTGCCTACGACCGCTTCATGCAGAAATACGTGAAAAGCGTCGGCGACGAGCGCCTCAAGAAGGTTCCGAAGGACCTCGACCTGAAACCCTATCGCGACTATCACGACTGGGACCTGATGCAGCGCATGGAGCACGCCATCGACGCCGGCAGGCTGCCGCAGGCGTCGCACACACTGCGTACGGAAATTGGCGCCTACAATGCGGCCTTCCGGGAACAGCACCGCGACGCCGCGCGACCCGCGGCGCGCAGGTCAAGGAAGAAAAAAGCGGCTCGCGCACAGGTCTGACGGCTATTTCACGCGCGTGCGCCGCGCGACCACGATGCCATACACGCTGATCGCGAGCCACGCGACTTCCAGCAGGAACGCCGGCAGGTTGAACGTGCTGAACACCAGGGAGATGGCCACACCCAGCGAGCCGATGGCGTTGAGCAACTGATACGTGAGGCCATTGCCGTGCAGCTTCTGCGCCTGCAGCAGGAAGTAGGCCAACAGCGTGATGAGCATGCCCAGCAGGCCGACCACGACCGCCCAGTTGATGGTGACACTGATGTTCATGCACGGCTCCCACGCTGCCGCACCGCCTCGAACAACGCGATGCCGGAGGCGACGGACACGTTCAGGCTCTCCATGGCGCCCGGCATGGGAATGCGCGCCAGGTGATCGCAGGCCTCGCGCGTCAGCCGCCGCAGGCCCTCGCCCTCGCCGCCCAGCACCAGCGCGACTTTGCCGGAGAGATCCACGTCGTACAGCGAGGCGTCGGCATCACCCGCCAGCCCGGTCAACCACACGCCGGCGTCCCGCATTTCGCGCAGCGTGCGCGCAAGGTTGGTGACCTCGACCAGCGGCACGCGATCGACCGCTCCCGCCGAAGCGCGCCGCACCACCGGTGTCACGCCCACGGCGCGGTCCCTGGGCACGATCACGGCGCTTGCGCCAGCGGCCGCTGCGCTGCGCACGCAGGCACCCAGGTTGTGCGGATCGGTGACGCCGTCCAGCACCAGGAGCAACGCGGTTTCCGCTTCGAGCAAGGCCGCCAGGTCGCGTTCCGACTTGGCCGCCGGCACCTCGTAGTTGGCCGCAATGCCCTGGTGGTGCGCCCGCCCGGCGACCTTGTCGAGCATCGCGCGCGGCCGCGCGTGCACCGCGATCCCCAGGCGCTTGGCCTCGGCGGCCAGCGCCGCGACGCGGGCATTGCGCGCCCGTTGTTCGACGACGAGCTCGCGCACGCGCCCAGGGTCGTTGGCGAGCGCTCCCTCGACCGGATTGATGCCGACGATCCAGGACTCGCTCATCGGCGTTGGCTGGCGGCATGCCGCGGTTCCTGCGCGCCGTTGCGCCCCGACACCATCCGGAAGTCGATCTTGCGATCCTCCATGCTGGCGCGCAGCACCTGCACGCGCACGGCATCGCCCAGGCGAAACACGGTGCCAGTGCGCTCGCCACGCAGCTCGTGCCGACACGCGTCGAACTGGTAATAGTCGTTGCGCAACTGCGTGATGTGCACCAGGCCCGACACCTTCGAGTCGCTCAGCTCGACAAACAGGCCGAACGAAGTCACCCCGGTGATGATGCCGTCGAACTCGGCACCGACGTATTTCTCCATCCACGCGCACTTGTAGCGGTCATCGACGTCGCGTTCGGCCTCTTCGGCGCGGCGCTCGGTGCGCGAGCAGTGCGCGGCCATCGTGACCATCTTGGTTTCGGTGTAGAGATAGGCCGCAACCTTGCCACCCGCGAGCGCGTAGCGGATGGCGCGGTGCACCAGCAGATCGGGGTAGCGCCGGATGGGCGAGGTGAAGTGGGTGTAGGCGTCGAGCGCAAGACCAAAGTGCCCCTGGTTTGATGACTGGTAGCTGGCGAGGCTCTGCGCACGCAGGAGCACGGTGCGGAACAGCTCGGCATCGGGGCGCTCCGCCACGCGTTCGAGCAGCGCGGTGAAGTCGCGCGGCTGGACCTTGTCCAGCGCCGGCAGCCGCAGGCTGTACTCGCGCAGAAACGCCAGCAGATCCTCGTACTTGTCCGCCGGCGGCGGCGCGTGCACGCGAAACGGCGCCGGCACCTTCCGGTGCGCCAGGAACATCGCCGCCTGCACGTTCGCGGCGATCATGCATTCCTCGATCAGCCGATGCGCGTCGTTGCGCGGGTGCGCGCCGAGCGACACCACATCGCCCTTGTCATCGAGGCGATACTCCACCTCGCTGGTCTCGAATTCGATCGTGCCGCGCCGCCGGCGCGCGTCGGCAAACGCGCGATACAGCGCGTACAGATCGTCGATGGGCCGCACGAGCCCGCCCAGGGCGCGCCGCGCATCCGGATCGCGCGGGCCGATCGCCTGCCACACCTCGTCGTAGGTGAGGCGCGCGTGCGAGCGCATCACCGCGGCGTAGAACTTCGCGCGCGTCACGTCGCCTGCGGCGTTGACGTGCATGTCGCACGCCAGGCACAGGCGATCGACGTCCGGGTTCAGCGAGCAGATGCCGTTCGACAGCGACTCGGGCAGCATCGGCACCACGAACCCCGGAAAGTACGCCGAGGTGCCACGTTCGTAGGCTTCGGCATCCAGCGCGGTCTCCGGCCGCACGTAGTGCGACACATCGGCGATCGCGACGATCAGGCGAAAACCGCCGCCACGCGCCCGCGCCGCATAGACCGCATCGTCGAAGTCCCTCGAGTCCTTGCCGTCGATGGTGACCAGCGGCAACCCGCGCAGGTCGACCCGCCCGGTGTATTCAGCCGCGGCTACCGCTGGCTCGATCGCGGCCGCGGCCCCCAGCACGGGCTCGGGCCACGCGTGCGGCAAACCGTGGCTTTCGATCGCCATCTCGACGATCAGCGAAGGCTGCAGCCGTTCCCCGAGCACGCTCACGATGCGGCCGATCGGGCCGCGTTGCATCGTAGGCGGCTCGGTGATCTCGGCGACCACGATCTGCCCGGCGTGGGCTCCCGCGCGCGCATCCTGCGGTATCAGCACGTCCTGGTGCAGGCGGCGGTCGTCGGGATCGACCACCATCACACCGTGCGTTTCAACCACGCGCCCGACCAGGCGGGGCGCACGGCGCTCGAGCACCTCGCGGATGGCGGCCTGCGCGCGGCCGCGGCGATCCACGCCGACCACGGACGCCAGCACGCGGTCGCCGTGCAGCACCTGGCGCATCTGCGCGGGCGAAATGTAGAGGTCGGTGCCGCCTTCGTCCGGGCGCAGGAAGCCGTAGCCTTCCGCGTTGGCCAGCACCGTTCCGGTCACCAGACCGATGCGCCCGGCGGGCGCGAGACCTCCACGCCGGCTCTCCAGCAACTGGCCATCGCGCAGCATGGCGTGCAGGCGCTTGTCCAGCGCCGTGCGGCGCTCGGCGTCATCGATGCCCAGCGCCGCGGCTATCGCGTCGGGGCGCAGGAGAGATCCCTGTTCGGCGAGCAGCGCGAGGATCGCTTCGCGGCTGGCGATCGGGTGCTCGTAACGCCGCGCTTCGCGCTCGGCGTGCGGATCGACGCGCCGGCCAGGCGCACGCTCGCGCGCCGGTTCGTGCGGCCCGGTCGGCGCACCTTGCGGTGCGCCGTGGGATCGCATTGCGGGCTTGGGTTTGCTGCCTTGCAGCTTCCGCGTACGGGGTTTACGGGAAGGGCCGGACGACGAATGCGTGCGTTTTGGCATGCCGCCAGCGTCGCGGAGCGGCCCCCGGAAAGCAAGCGCCGGCGGGTTACAGCGCCTTGTTGGCCTGCAGCTTCTGGACGATCGCCAGCGAGCGTTTGACGTGCTCGTCGGGCGTCAGGTGGTCGGCCGCCGATGACAGGGTCGCGACGATCTTGCCCTGGCGATCGACCACGAACGTGGTGCGCGGGAAGAAACCGTGCGTCACGGGCTTGCCCAGCACATCCAGTACACCTTGCTGCGGCGGCGCCATCTTCAGGCCGTACCGGGTGGCAATCTTGCCGCTGGGATCGGAGGCCACCGCGAACTGCCCGGCGCAATACTTGGGATCCGCGGAGAACTTGTTGAGGCGCGCCACCGAATCGGCGGACACGCCGATGATCGTGGCCCCGGCCTTGGTGAACTTGGCCTTGTCGGTCGCGAACGTGTGCGCTTCAAGGTCGCAGCCGCCCGTGTACGCCGCCGGATAGAAATACACAACGACCGGGCCTTTGGCCAGGGCCTGCTGCATCGAGAACGTGAAGTCTTTGCCCGCCTGGCTGGCCGTCGCCGTGAAATCGGGCGCGGCCGCACCTGGCGCCAACGCCGCCAGCGCCGGTACCGCAAGCAACGCGGCCAGCGCACCCGCCACCATCACACCCGTGAATCGATTGACCATGTCGAGATCCTCTTGCTACCGGTGGCACGCTAGCACGAAGCGGCCCCCGTTTCAGGCGCCGGAAGGCCCCCCCTGGAACGCCGCAATTGACACGCCGGGAGCGCCGCGGCTACCGTTAGCGGCTCGCCGGCGCCCTGCCCGGCGGCCGGACACCTGCCCAGGTGGCGGAATTGGTAGACGCACTAGCTTCAGGTGCTAGCGCCGCGAGGCGTGGAGGTTCGAGTCCTCTCCTGGGCACCACCGTTCGACAAAAACCCGCGCTGGCCGCGGGTTTTCCCTTTCCGGGCAACGGACGTCAATCCATTCACCCTGCTCGCCAGCGAAAGCCACTTGGCGGCCATCAGACCATCAAGAGGTACTTCCGCGCCGGCGCGGACGTCCAGCCAAGCAGCACTTGCGCTCGCCAACCCGCCGACGGCAATCACGCAAGCTAGCGGTGGTACACCGTCGCCAGATCGTTCGGGGCCAGCGTCTGCTCGACCACGGCCAGCCGCGTTGCTGCCTGCGCGTCGCCGTGCGCCGCGGCGAGCGCCAGCCAGTGATGCGCCGATGCCGCGCTGCGCGGCACGCCCGCGCCGATGTAGTACGCCCAGCCGAGTTCGGCCTGCGCAGCGGCGTTGCCCCGCGCCGACGCCTTGGCGTACCAGGCCGCGGCGGTAGTGTCGTTCAATGTCACCCCGCGACCGGTAGCATACGCGCGGCCAAGCTGGTATTCGGCCTGCGCGTCGCCCTGCTGCGCGAGCGTCCGCAGCCGAGCGGTGTCTTCGGGTTGCACGACGGTGGCGTTGACGGGATGCGCGACGAACGCGACCGGCGCCACGGACGCAGGATCGATCAGCGAATACGCGATGGCCGAAAGCGCCAGGAAAAACGCCACGTAGCCCAGCTTCACCACGGTCAACCAGTTCATCGCCGCGCTCCGGGCGTCAGATCACCTTGCACAGGCAAGGCCGCAGTGTGCCACGCATCGCCCGCCGACTGGATGACGTTGATCATGCCGATCGAACCCGCGGGCCCCGTCACACCTGCAGCCGATCGCCCTTGCGCGCGACCAGCTTGTACAGCGCGGGCATGATGAAGATGCCGAGCACCAGGCGCGAAATCATTCCGGCCACGATCACCAGCGCGAACGGACGCTGCGAATCGGTGCCGACGCCGGTGGCGATGGCAGCGGGCAGCAGGCCGAGCGCCGCGACCAGCGCGGTCATCACGATCGGCCGCAGGCGCAGCACGGCGGCTTCGTGCGCGGCTTCGAGCATGTCCATGCCTTTCAGGCGCAGCTCGTTGACGCACGATATGTACACCACGCCTGTCAACACTGAAACGCCGAACAGCACGATGAAGCCGATGTCGGACGACACGGAGAACGGCGTGCCGGTGACCCACATCGCGAAGACTGCGCCGACCGGTGCCGACAGCAGCACGCCGATCACGGTGATGAACGGGAACTTGAAGTTGCCGTACAGCACGAACAGCAGGCCGAAGATCACGAGCACGGTGATCGGCAGAATCACCTGCATTTCCTTGCGCGACGCGGTGTAGTCCTTGTACTCGCCGCCCCATTCGAGGCGGTAGCCCTGCGGCAGCTTCACGTCCTGCGCGACCTTCTGGATGGCCTCACCCACCGCGCTCGACAGCGCGCGGCCGGTGACCGCGAACTGCACGCCCGTGTAGCGCTCGCCGTTCTCGCGGTAGATGAAGGACGCGCCGTTCTGCACCTTGATGCTGGCCAGCTCCTTCAGCGGGATTTCCTGCCCGCCTGGCGTGGCCACCGGAATGTTCCCGATCTGGACGGGATCGTTGCGGAAGCGCTTTTGCAGGCGAACGATCAACGGGAACGTCGCATCGCCGTGCACCACTTCGGTCGCGGTGTCGCCGCCGATCGCGGCGTTGATGACGTTGTTGACGTCATCGACGTTGAGCCCGTAGCGCGCGATCCGCGCACGATGAATGTCGACCGCGAGGCTCGGCTGGCCCAGCTCGTGGACGAGCGTGATGTCGGTGATCCCGCGCACCCGCTCCATCACCGCCTTGACGGCCACGGCTTCCTTTTGCAACACCTCAAGGTTGGGCCCGTAGATCTTGACCGCCAGCGCACTCTTCAGGCCGGTCTCGGCCTCGTCGACGGCGTCCTCGGCGGGCTGGGTGTAGTTGAACTGGATGCCCGCAAACTTTGCGGTGAGCCTGGCGTTGATGGCCTCGATCAGCGCCGCCTTGCTGCGGTACTTGCCGTGCCATTCTGAATACGGTTTCAGGCCGGTGAAGAATTCATCGTTGTAGAGGCCGGTCGAATCGGTACCGTCGTCGGGTCGCCCAAGCTCGCTCGTGACCGTGGTGACAACCGGAAACGAGCGCAGCACGTCGCGGATTTCTGGGCTGATCTTCGACGCCTCGTCGAAATCGATGGTGTAGGGCATCGTCGCCCGCACCCACAGCGAGCCCTCGTCGAGCTTCGGCATGAACTCGGCACCGATGCCCTGCGTCATGAGGAGCGTCAGGCCCAGCAGCACCACGGTGATCCCGGTGACCGCCCACGGCGCGCGCTGCGCGCGTGCGAGCGTGCGCACGTACCACGCGCGGAACCATTCGTAGGCGCGGTTGCGCCGTTCGCGCACGCCTTTGCGCATCAGCACGGCGCACAGCACCGGCAGCAGCGTCAGGGTGACGATCAAGGACCCGATCAGGGCGAAGATCATGGTGTCGGCCATCGGCTTGAACAGCGTGCCGGAGGGGCCGGTCAAGAAGTAGATCGGCAGGAAGCTCGCGACGATCACCGCCACCGCGTAGACCAGCGGCCGGTCGATTTCGCCGGCGGCGGAGACGATCACTTCGGTGAGGCGGTACTCGGTGCCGTGGCGTTTGGCGAGCTCGCGGAAGATGTTCTCGACCATGAAGATCGCGCCATCCACGAGGATGCCGAAGTCCACCGCGCCGATCGAGAGCAGATTTGCCGATGCGCCTTTTATATCCAGACACAGGAACGCGAACAGCAGCGCGAGCGGCACGGTGACCGCCACGATCAATCCCGCGCGCAGGTCGTACAAGAAGAACACCAGCACCACGATCACGAGCACCAGGCCGATCGTGAGGTTGTGCATCACCACCGCCTTGGTGGTGTTGATGAGATCCATCTCGTCATAGAACGGATGGACCTTGACGTCCTTCGGCAGGATTTCGTCGTTGAGCTTGCGGGTCTCCGCCTGCACGCGGCGCAGCACGTTCTCGGTCTTGCTGCCGGTCAGGGCCAGGATCACGCCTTCGACGGCGTCGTTGTTGCCCATGTAGCCGAATTCGCCGAGGCGCGGCGCGATCCCGACCTTGATCTGCGCGACGTCCTTCACCAGCACCGGCGTGCCATCGTGCACGGCCAGTACGATGTTGCCGATGTCACCCAGCGTCTTGATGCGCCCCAAGCCGCGCACGTAGAAGAACTGGCCGCCTTGCTGATAGAAACCGCCGCCCGAGTTGCTGTTGTTGGCGGCCAGCGATGCCTCGACTTGGCCGACCGACAATCCGAGCGCCGCGATCTTCACAGGGTTGAGCAACACCTGATATTGCATGTTGCCGCCGCCAAATGCGGAATCGTCAGCGACGCCATCGACCGAGCGGTACGCGGGGCCGATTACCCAGTCTTCCAGCGTCTTGAGGTCCATCGACGAGCGATCGGTGCTCTGCAGCACGTAGCGGTACACCAGCCCGGAGGGCGGCGACATCGGCGACACGGACGGCGTGACGCCATTCGGCAGCGTGATCCCCGAGAGGCGGTTGAAGACGCGCTGGCGTGGAAAGTACGGATCGACGCCATAGCCGAACGTCAGCGTGATGTCCGACAGCCCATACAGCGAAATCGAGCGCTTGCTGACCATCCCCGGAATCGCGGACAGGCCCTGCTCCAGCGGCACCGTGATCAGGCGCTCGACTTCCTCCGCCGAGTGCCCCGGCCACTGGCTGATGATTTCCACCATCCGTGGCGAGAGATTTGGATAGGCATCCATCGGCAGCACGTGGTAAGCCCACACGCCTGCGCCGGCCATGCCCAGCGACAGCAGCACGATCAGCAGGCGCTGCTGCAGGGCAAACGCGATGATGCGGTTGATGAACGACGCCCTGCGCGGGGCGCCGTCTTCGGGGGGAAGTTCTGCGCTCATTGGGTCTGGATGAAATGCAGGAAGATCGCGCCGTCTGCGACCACCCTGTCGCCGGGATGCAACCCCTCGGTCACGACGAAGCGGTCACCCACGCGCGTACCCAGCGTGAGCATTCCGCGCGCATAGCTGCCGTCGGGCTGCACCAGATATACGAACGGCAAGTCCTGACCGTTGCGCAGCACCGCGGATACGGGGATCAAAATGCCGTCCAACTGCTGGCGCGAATGGATCTGCACGCCGACGTACATCTGCTGCTTCAGCACGCCCGCCGGGTTGTCGACGCTGACGCGGGCGGCCACCGAACGCGTATCGGGATTGACTACCGCGCCGACGTTGGTGACCGTGCCGGCCATCGATTGGCCGGAATCGCCAAGTTCCACCGTGGCGGGATCGCCGGTCTGCACCCGTGTGACGTCGTCGCCAAAGACGCGCGCCATCACCCACATCCGCGAGGTATCGGCGATGGTGAAGCATGGCGAGGTACCCGAAGCCAGCGTCTGCCCCGGTGCGATCGATTTGGCGACGACCGTGCCGTCGATCGGCGCGCGGATCACGCCCACGGCGCCCGCCGCCGGGCCGCCAGCGCCGATCGCGGCGATCGTCTGCGGGCTCATGTGCAGGGCCACCAGCGCTTGCAGCGCGGAATCGCGCTGCGCGTCGGCGCCCGCCGCCGCGGCCTGCGCATCGGCGTTCTCGCGCTCGGAAATCGCCTGGTGCGCAAACAGGCTGCGATCGTTGGCTGCCACGGAATCGGCGGCCTTGGCCGCGAGCAGCGCCTGGCGATACGTACCGGCCGCGGTCGCGTAGTCGGGCGACGCCACGTCGGCCAGCGGCTGACCGCGCTTGACGCGTTGTCCCAGGGCGACCAGGACCTTCGTGACGGCGCCCGAAAACGGCGCCAGCACGTCGGTCGCACGGTTGCGGTCGAAGTCGACTTCACCGAACGTCGTGAGCGTCGTCCGATACCTGGACGGTGCAACGGTGACGACCTTCAGGTTCTGCTGCTGCGTCTTCGTCAGCGTGACGTTGTGCGGCGTCGTGGCGGAGGCCGGCGGCAGCGCGCTGTCGTTGGACGAACAGCCGGCAAGCAAACCCGCCGCCATGGCAAACCCGAGCCAGCAGCCCAGGCGCGGCAGTCGCCACGCGTGCGAGGCGCCGCACGCTCGACTCCCCCTTCGTCCGAAGCTTGCGGGGGAGAGGGTCGGGGTGAGGGCGCCACCGCGTACGGGCGGGCAGCCTTCCCCACCTTGCGCCTGCGCGCTGCGCCGCAAAGCATCAGGTTGGCGTTTCATCTTCAATCCTTCGCAAGATTCTTGTGGTGCCACCAGCCGCCGCCCAACGCCTGGTACAGCGCGGCGGTGTCGGCAAACCGGTTGGCCTCGGCCTGGATCAACGCGATGTGCGCCTGCTGCCAGCCCTGTTCGGCGGCCAGCAGCTCGAAGGTGCCGATGGCGCCGTGCTGCAACTGCAATTGCGATAACTCGAGCGTGGTTTTCGCGGCCTGCGCTGCCGTCGCCGCCGCCTGCAGCGCGTTGGCATCCTGTTGCAGCGCAACCAGCGTGTCGGCGACGTTCTGGAACGCGGCCAGCACCACGCCGCGGTACTGGTCCGCGGCCGCGACATAGTTGGCCTTGGCGGCGCGCTCCTGGTGCAGGAGCTGGCCGCCTTCGAAGATCGGCGCGGTCAGCGACGCCGCAACGCCCCAGAACCCCGTACCGGAAGTGAACACCTTGGAAATCTCGAGCGCGGTGCTGCCGGCGTTGGCGGTGAGTTCGAGCTGCGGCAGGCGCTCGGCCACGGCGATGCCGATCGCGGCGCTGGCCGCGTGCAGGTTCGCGCGGGCCTGCCGAACGTCGGGACGCTGCGCGACGAGGCGCGACGGCAGACTGACCGGCAGATCCGTAGGCAACTTCAGATCCGCCAACGTCGCGATGCCAGCGGGCGACTGGTCGGGAAACGCGCCCACCAGCGCCGCCAGCGCGTGCCGCGTCTGCGCCAGCTGCTTGACCAGCGGCGGCAGCGTCGCCTGGGTCTGTGCGAGTTGCGATTCCTGCGCGGCGACGTCCAGCCGGCTGGCATCGCCCTTCTGGAAGCGCAGCTTCAGGATGCCGAGCCCTTTGTTCTCGAGATTGACCAGGTCGCGCGTCGCCGCAACCTGCTCGTCGAGCGCCGCGGCCTGGACCGCGGTGACCACCACGTTGGTGGTCAGCGAGGTCCACGCCGCCAGCATCTGGAAGCGCACCGCCTGCGCCTGCGCCTCGAGCGATTCCCGCGTGCGCCGGTTCAGGCCGAACAGGTCGGGCGCGTAGCTGATCGTGAGCTGTGGCGTGTAGAGGTTGTACAGAAATTCCTGCGGCACGTCGGGAAAATTCGGCACCGGCGCGAGGATGTTGGATGCCTTCGAGCGGCTGGCATCGAAGCCGGCCGACACCTGTGGGAAAAACGCGCCGCGCTGGGCCAGCACGCTTTCGTGCGCCGCGCGCAATGCCGCCTGCGCGGCGGCGAGATCGGGGTTGTGCTGCAGGGCCGCGTCGACCAGCGCGTCGAGCTGTGCGGAGTGGAACAGCGTCCACCAGTTGCCAGGCGTGTCCGCGCCCAGCTGGAAACGCTGCGTGGCACCGCCCGCGACACCAGACGCGGCCGCCGTCCGCGCGGCGGGGTGCGCGACGTAGCCCGCCACGTCGGGTGCGGGCGGCGCTTTGAAATTCGGTCCCGCCGCGCAGCCCGACAACGCGCACGCCACCGCCAGCACAGCGAACCGCGCGGCGCGCGACGAGGGCGCCGGAATCTGCAATGTGGAACGCATGGGAAGACGGTTCTCTTGCAAGCGGGCCGAAGGGTCCGGCCCGCGTGGACGGGTGAACGGCCGTGTCGTCGGAGAACCGGGGTTGGGCGGCGGCACGGAGTGCGAAATGTTATATCGTTACGCCAACCGAAAACATGAACGGCAGGCAAACCGCGCGACTGCCGACGGTTTGCCGCGTCCCGGGGCGCACGTGCACGCCCCAGGACGCGGCCAGCCACCATCCGCCTATTTGCCCGCGGATGGCGCAACTTTGGGCGGTTCGGTGATCCCGAGGTTGTAAGCCTCGAATGCCCACACATCCGCCGTCTGCTGGATCTGCTTGTCGGTCGGCATGTAGGTGTGGCTGGTGCTGCC
>DASTNI010000074.1:0-3562 GCA_035720985.1 Rhodanobacteraceae bacterium
GTGGTCGCCGATCCCGAAGTCGTGCTGGATGAACTGGGTGGCGCCCGAGATCACGCCGATGTCGAGCCCGAACATCAAGCCCGCCAGGGCCGCCAGCAGGCCGATGAACACCGCGGTGGCCGTGGCATGGTGGACGGCGGAATCGGACGATGCGTGCATGGAAACCTCGGTGTCGGAGGGAGCGAAGGTGTCGGGATGGATTACGGCGGTGCGCCGCGGAAGCGCGGTTCGGGCAGGCCGGGAATGTCGACGGAGACCGCAAACACGTGGCCGTCCTGGTCGGTGCGGAAATCCGGCGTGTCCGCGGTGCCCGCGCTGGTGACGTAGAGCGTGCGCAGGTCGGCACCGCCCAGCGCGGGCCGGGTCGGGCGGTGCACGGGCACTTCGATCAGGGTGTCGAACGTGCCATCCGGCGCGTAGCGGACCATGCGGCCCGCGTCCCACTGTGCGTTCCAGACGCCGCCTTCGGCATCCACGGTCGAACCGTCGGGTTCGCCGGTTGCGATGTCGAGCCGCGCGAACTCGCGCACGTCGATCGCGTTCCCGGCGCGCGTGTAGTCGCAGCACCTGAGCGTGCGCGTGGGCGAATCGCAGAAGTACAGCGTGCGCCCGTCGGGGCTGAAGGCCGTGCCGTTGGCGATCGCGATGTTGCCCACGTCCAGCCGGTGCAGGGACAAATCCGCATCCAGCCGATAGAACGCGCCGACGGGCTGCGAGGCGCCGCCGTCGGCGGGCTCGTGCTTGGTGCCGAACACGAAGCGACCCTCGCGGTCGCACGCGCCGTCATTGACGCGCGTGGCCAGGCCGGGCTCGATCTCGCAGATGGGCACGCAGCGCCCGTCGCGCAGGTTGAAAAACGCCAAGCGCGAAGCCAGCCCCAGCAGCAGCCAGCGCTCGTCTTCGCACAGGGCGAAGCACGCCAGCGGTTCAGGCAGGTTCCACGTCTGCGTTGCACCGGTCGCGGGCGTCCAGCACCAGAGCCGCGCCGCGCGAATGTCCGTCCAGTAGAGCGCCTGCGCGCGCGCATCCCACACGAGCCCCTCGCCGAGCTCATTGCCGGCCGGGACCGCGCAGGTCGCGCGCCCGCGCTTCACACCCAGCCGCCGTCGACGATGAAGCTCTGGCCGGTGCACATGCGGCTGTCGTCGGCCGCCAGGAACAGCGCCGCGCGTGCGAGATCGTCGGGCATGAGGTGCCCCGGCAGGCACTGCATGCGCGCGATCTCGGCCTCGCCCGCGGCGTCGAGCCACAGCCGCTTTTGCTTGTCCGTGATCACCCAGCCAGGCACGAGGCAATTGATGCGGATGTGGTCCTTGCCGAGGCTGCGCGCGAGGCCGTTGACCAGCCCCAGTATTGCCGCCTTACTTAACGAATACAGAGGATAGTCGGGCCGCTTCTCGATCCAGCCAGTAGAACCTAGGCAAATGATCGACCCACCGCCAAGTAGCCGCATGTCGTCCAGCACCGCCTGGGTCGCGAAGTATTGGTGGCGCAGGTTGACGGCGATCGCGCGGTCGAATTCGTCACCGGTGGTCGTTTCGATGTGCTGGCGCGCATCGTTGGCTGCGTTGTTGACCAGCACCGCGATCGGGCCGACCACACCGCGCACTTCTGCGATCGCGGCAGCCAGCGCGTCAAGATCGATGAGGTCGCACCGGCGGAACAGCGGTACGTGGCGCGCGTCGCCCAGCGATGCGATAAGTGCCCCCGCGCCGTCCGCGTCGATATCGAGGAACGCCACCCTGGCGCCCTGTCGCGCGAACGCGGCCACGAACGCGGCGCCGATGCCGGTGGCGCCGCCGGTGATCAGGACCGCACGGTCGGCAAGACTGGGATAGGTTGCGTAGTTGGGCATGGATGGATTCCGAAGACGACGAGAGCTGCGATCACCATTCGGCGACCGCGCCGTCAGGGTGGCGCCAGACGGGGTTGCGCCAGCGATGGCCGACCTTGGCGCGCTCCTTGACGTAGTCCTCGTTGACGGTGATGCCAAGGCCCGGGCCGGTGGGGATGCCCAGCCACCCGTCCTCGTAGGTGAACACGTGGCGGTCGGCCACGTAGTCCAAAAGATCATTGGCCACGTTGTAGTGGATGCCGAGGCTTTGTTCCTGGATGAAGGCGTTGTGGCACACGGCATCGAGCTGGAGGTTCGCGGCCAGCGCGATCGGACCCAGCGGGCAGTGCAGGGCGAGCGCGACGTCGTAGGCTTCGGCCATGGCGCCGATCTTGCGGGTTTCGGTGATGCCGCCCGCGTGTGAGGGATCGGGCTGCACGATGTCGACGCCGCCGGTCGCCAGCACGCGCTTGAAGTCGTAGCGCGAATACAGGCGTTCGCCCAGCGCGATGGGCGCCGGCGAGACGGAAGCCAGCTCGGGGATGGCTTCGAGGTAATCCGACAGCACGGGTTCCTCGATGAACATCAGCCGGAACGGCGTGAGCTCGTGCATCAGCACCTTCGCCATCGGCTTGTGCACGCGGCCGTGGAAGTCCAGCGCCAGCCCGATGTCGGGGCCGACCGCATCGCGCACCGCCTGCACGTTTTCCAGCACCTTGCCGACCTTGTCGTGGCTGTCGATGTACTGGAGTTCGGCGGTCGCATTCATCTTCAACGCGGAAAAGCCGCGCGCCACGGCCTCCTTGGCGGCGCGCGCGGTGTCGTCCGGGCGGTCGCCGCCGATCCACGAATACGCCCGGATGCGCTCGCGCACCGGGCCGCCCAGCAACACGTGGATGGGCTGGCCGAGATCCTTGCCCTTGATGTCCCATAAAGCCTGGTCGATGCCGGCGATCGCGCTCATCAGGACCGGCCCGCCGCGATAGAAGCCACCGCGATACATGACGTTCCACAGGTCTTCGGTGCGCCGTGGGTCCTGGCCTACCAGGTAATCCGCAAGCTCGCTGACCGCGGTCGCCACGGTTTGCGCGCGGCCTTCCACCACGGGTTCGCCCCAGCCGCTGATGCCGGTGTCGGTGTCGATGCGGACGAAGAGCCAGCGCGGCGGGACGAGAAACGTATTGAGCTTGGTGATCTTCATGTTGGTCTTTTTAGGGAATGGAGATGCGGTCCGTGCTACACGACTGCCTCGGATGGTCGGTGTGCCCACGCGCGTCGCAAGAATCAGCCCCGCCGACGGCCGTGGAGCGATGTCGCGCGTCGCAGCGCTGGTGGGGGCGCAACGGTAGGAGGGCCGGAAGGCCCGACCGGAATCGCGGGAGGGGTCGGCTTTGGCAGCGGCGTTCGCGCTTTCCGTAGCCGGTCGCGGCTTCCGCCGCTCCTACGCGGTTGCGCCAATGGCCTGCCGCGCGATGGCGACAATCGGGTTCAAGGACGGGAACGCAGTGCGCGGTGCACGACCGCAGCACACCTCCGGTACCTGCGCGCCGGCCGTAGGAGTCGGCCTCGCCAGCGGCCGCGGAAGGACGCCGCGCGCCGCAGCGCTCGCGGGCATGCAACGGTAGGAGGGCCGGAAGGCCCGACCGGAATCGCGGGAGGGGTCGGCTTTGGCAGCGGCGTTCGCGCTTTCCGTAGCCGGTCGCGGCTTCCGCCGCTCCTACACGGTTG
>DASTNI010000075.1:0-43431 GCA_035720985.1 Rhodanobacteraceae bacterium
GGTGTGTGGACAGAAGACCTCGCCATGCGCGTGCGCGTGCTGTGCGATGGTCTGCCGGATGGCGGCATCGTCGACGCTGGTGGCATGGACCCGCGCGCGCAGGTCCGCGGCGTCGGGAAAAGTCCAGCGCAGCCGCTCGAAGTTGCTGGGTGCGCCGACGTCCATGGCGTTGGCGAGCGTGGCCACGGCCTCGCGCGGCCGGTAGTCCTCGCCGGCGAAGAACTCCGGCAGCGTCGCGTTGGCGTTGCAGGCGAGGCGCACCTCGCCCACGGGCAAGCCCAGCTGCTTCACCCAGAGCGCGGCCAGCGCGTTGCCGAGGTTGCCGGTCGGCACGATGAAGTCGAGCGGTGCGCCGTGCGCGTGCCACCAGCCCAGCGCCGCGTGTGCGTAGTAGCTCATTTGCGGCAGCAGGCGGCCCAGGCTGATGCTGTTGGCCGAGCTGAGCGGCGACTCGGCCTGCAGCGCGACGTCGTTGAGCGCGGCCTTGACCATGCGCTGGCAATCATCGAACCGGCCCTGCACCCGCAGGGCCTGTACGTTGTCGCCGAACGAGCCCAGCTGATGCGCCTGCCGCGGCGACACGCGCCCGTCGGGATAGAGGATTACCACGCGCAGGTCGGGCTGGTGGTGGAACGCTGCCCCGACGGCGGCGCCGGTGTCGCCCGAGGTGGCGACGAGAATCGTCAGCGGGCGCGTGTCCGGACGCGGGATCCGCGCAAGGCAGGCAGCCAGGAACCGCGCGCCGACGTCCTTGAAGGCCGCGGTGGGCCCGTGGAACAGCTCGAGCACCTGCGCGTGGTCCTGTCGCAACGCCCGCAGCGGCGTCGCGAAGTTGAGCGCTTCGGCGCAGATCCGCGGGAGCTCGGCGGCCAACGCGTCGCCGGTAAAGAACGGCGCAAGCAGCCGCGTCGCGGTGTCGGCCAGGGTGTCGTCCGGGTGGAAGGTCGCGGGGTCGAGCCGCGGCAGCGCCTCGGGTACGTACAACCCGCCATCGGGCGCGAGTCCGGCGCTGATCGCGCCGCTCAGCGTGGTGGCCGGGCTCTTGCCACGGGTGCTGACATAACGAAGGCTCATGGGCATCATCCGGCCAGGGGTTCGTCGAGGCGCTCGAGCAGGCATGCCGCAGGGCCGTCGACGGGATTGACGAAGATGTCGCTGTCGAGGCCCGATCCGGCGAAGGCGACCTGCATGTCGAGCGCGGCGGCTTCGGCATCCGCGCGCTGTTCGTACCAGCCGAACACACTGGGTCCGCCGCCCGAGATGCTGGCGCCGAGCGCGTGGTGGTCGAGCGCCGCCTGCTTCACGCGCGCAAAGCCCGGGATGGACGAAGCCCGGCGCGGCTCGACCAGCACATCCTTGAGGCCCTCGCGCACGAGCTCGACCTCGCCGCGGTAACAGCCGGCGAGCACCAGCGCAAGATTGGTGGTCTGCGCGACGAATTCGCGGATCTGGTAATTGCCGGCCAGCGCGGCCCGGGCCTTGCGGGTTTCGAGCACGCAGTGCGGGTGCACCAGCGCGCAGTACCAGTCGCCGGGCACCGGTACCCGCAACAGCCGATTGCGGGTAGCCAGCACCAGGCCACCCAACAGCATCGGACCGATGTTGTCGCCGTGGCGGCTGCCGCTGGCGACGGCTTCACCGTCGAGCGCAAAGCGGTACAACTGGGTCACGGCGAGCGGCCGATCGAGTAGCGCATTGGCGGCGACCAGCGCGGCGACACAGGATGCCGCCGATCCACCCATTCCCGAGCCGAGCGCGATGCCCTTGTGCAGCGTGAGCTCGAAGCCGTGCACCAGATCAAGGGCCGCGCGCAGCGCCATCAGGGCCATGCCTGCGGTGTTGCGTTCGGGCTCGCGCGGCAGGTCGGTCACGGTGCCGTGGATCGCTGCGATCCGTACCACCGGCTCGTCGATGAGCCGCACCTCGGCGCGATCGCCCGCGCCAGCGAGGCTGTGCCCGAGAATGTCGAAGCCCACCGCGGCGTTGCCGATGCTGGCGGGTGCGAACGCCCGGGCGACGCGCAGCCGCGGCGGCGTGGCGGAAGGGGCCAGGAGGTCGGCGCTCATGCGTGCGCCACCAACGAGTCGGCGATGCGCAGCACATCGGCGAAGACGCCGGCCGCGGTGACTTCGGGACCTGCGCCCGGGCCCTGGACCAGCATCGGGTTGTCGCGGTAGCGCAGGGTGTGGAACTGCACGACGTTGTCGGTGAAGTGCGTGTGCGCAAAGGCGTGCGCCGATGGCAGCACGTCCAGGCGCACGCGCGCGTGGCCACGGCGATCGAGGCTCCCCACCTGGCGCAACACGCCGCTTGCGGTCTGCGCCTGCGCCAGGCGAGCGGCCATCGGCGCGTCGAGTTCGTCCATCCGCTGCAGGAACGCCTCGACCGGCAGTTCGGCAAGCTCGGGTGGCAGCAGGCTTTCCACCTCGACGTCTTCGAGCGAAAGGCACAGCCCGGCTTCGCGCGCCAGGATCACCAGTTTGCGGGCCACGTCCACGCCGGAAAGGTCCTCGCGCGGATCGGGCTCGGTGTAGCCCAGCGCGCGTGCCTCGCGCACCAGCGTCGAAAACGGCTGCTGGCCGTCATGGCGATTGCACAACCAGGCCAGCGTGCCCGAGAACATGCCTTCGATTCCGAGCAGTTCGTCGCCGGTGTCGATGAGGTCGCGCAACGTCTGCACGACCGGCAGGCCGGCGCACACCGTCGTCTCGTAGCGGAACCGCGCGCCGCTCGCGCAGGCGGCGTGGATCATGCGCCAGCGCGCGAGCGACCCACTGCACGCGAGCTTGTTGGGAGTCACGACGTGGATGCCTGCCGCCAGCCAGTCGGCATAGCGTTCAGCCACCACATCGCTGGCGCTGCAGTCCACCAGCAGCGCCGCGCGCCCGTCCTCGCCGTGCACGTAGGCCGCGAACTCGTCCAGGTCGCCGGGCCGCCAGATCTGCGCGCCGCCTTCGCGGGCGTTGAGCTCGGGATCGTCGCAGTCGAGCCACATGCGCTTGCGCGTGGCGACGCCGCAAAGCCGGACCGTCAACCCGAGGTCGCGCTCGAGCCGCGGCTGCGCGGTGCGGATCTGCTTCAGCAGCGCGCCACCGACGCGGCCCGGGCCAATGACGCCCATGACGAGCGTACGCTGGCGCGCGGTCTGGAAGGGCTTCGGTGTGGCGGCGCGGGGGGGCGCCAGGCGGCGTTTGGCCGGTGGTGGCTCGATGACGGACGAAGCGCAGGCGTTCACGGTGACCTCCAGTTGGGTCCCGTCTCGCTCGGCGGTGTCGGAATGCCCGGCCCGCCTCGTTGAGGGCGGGACCGTTGCGTAAAAGAGCTAATTGCGCACGGCAGCCCGCCCATTACCGGTGGTACCGGTAATGGTGGTAATCGTGCTAATCGCGGTGTTGATCAGCGCGGCAGGATTGCCACTCGCACCGCGCACCGCACGGGCGCCCGGAAAGGCGGCCTTGGATGCGATTGCGGGTTGGTGCGTAGTCAACATGGTTTTGGACGATAGCGGATGGAAAGCGGGGCTGTCAACAAAATCGAAACAGCCATCTGGACGTCCATGTCCACCAACAGGATCGGCCGGTCGCGTCAAAACTTGAAGCGCAACGCCGCGTCGGCAGCGGCCTGACGCGTCCCCTGGCTGCCCGACTCGTAGTTCATGTCGAAATACCAGCTCCAGCGCGGATTCATCTGCGTGGTCAGCGCGAGGCCAAGCACGCCGACATTGCGCGGCAGGTTCTGGCCCTGGGTCGTGAACACCACGTTCGGCACGCCGTTGAAGGCGGCCAGCAGATCGGGAGCGGCTCCCGAAAGGATACGCCGAAAGGCAACCTGGCCATCCAGGCTGGTGTATCCCAACGCCCAGTTGAACCCATACCGGTAGCGCATGCCAAGGTTGGCGAGCATCGCGGTATGCGTCTGCGCCGCGGCGGTGAGGCCCAGCGCGCTGCCTTGCTCGGCGAACCCCGGCTGACGCAGTTCGAAGCGGTTGACCGATGCATACGGCGCGAGCGTCGCGCCCCGCCCGACCACGAAGGCCCGGCCGCCCTCGAGGGTGGCGAGCGTCGTGTGGTCGGTGCGCCCGTTGGTGAGCGGGACGCTGGCGGTGCCGAGCAGCAGCGCGCGCTGGATTTGGTTGTCGATGCTGGCGTAGCTGACCCGACCCGCAGCGTACCAGCCTTGGTTGTCGGTCCACTGGGTGTAGCCGGCCACCACGTTGGTCAGGCCCTGGTAGCGCCCCGCCAGGGCGCCGACGCTGGCATAGGCACGCGTGTGGCCGGCCGCGAGGCCAACGCTGACCCCGTTGCCAAACACGCTGTCGAAGCCGGCCAGCGCGCCACCCGATTGGTAGTCGGTGGCGCCCTGGCCGCTGCCCGCGAGCGTGCCCGCGAGTCCGAGCGATTGCGTCCACAGGCTGGTTCCAACGTGGTTTTCCGGAGCATCGAACTGATGCCGTGCGATGGCCACGTCCGTCGCGAGCGCCTGCTGCACTTCGATCATCTGGCTCGTCGCGTAGATCCTGCCCGCGAGCGAGTCGAGGCTGGCCGTCGCGGCGGCCGCGTCGGGGGCCGACAGGAACCTTCCCGCGTCGCTCAGCCATTGCGCGTGGCCGGCGGTCTGGCCGCTTGCGACCCAGCCGTTGGAAACGTCCAGCGCGGTTTGCAGGTTCTGGGCAGACAACAGCGTTGCCCGGCTCGCCATGGGCAGTGCGGCGCCGGTCACCGCGGTCTGGGTCAGGGCGACGTTCACCTGGTTGGCCGTGTAGCTCAGCGTGCCGGTGTAAAACACCCCGGACGCAAACGTGAGGTTGGAAAACGTTCCGGTCAGTGCGCCGGCGTTGATCAGGGTTTCCGTTGATTTGACCGTGTAACCCGTGGGCGGGCCGACGACGAGCATCGTCCCGCCCAGCGCCACCGTCCCCGTGACCTGCAACGGCGTACCCAACGCGACAGCCGTCGTACTCGATCCGTTGTCGGTCAGGTTGCCGCCAATGGTGAGGCCGGGCCCGGCAGCCGCGCCGATACTGGATACCGTGCCGCTGTTGGTGACGGCTCCGCCGACGGTGCCGATGCCGCCCAGCGTTGCGCCGGGTCCGACGTTGACCGCCGAGGTGATCGCCCCGTTGACCGTCAGCGTGCCGGCGGTGATCTGGGTGGCGCCCGCGAAAGTGTTCGACCCGCTCAGGATGAGGGTGCCAGGGCCGGTCAAGGTAAGGCCGCCCGATCCGCTGATGGCGTTCGAGAAAGTCGCCGTGGTGCCCGTCGGAATGTTCGCGGTGAAGGTTCCGAATGCGAACTGGGCGGGGCCGTGGATGGCCTTGGCGGCGTTCACCATGCCCCAGCCGAAGGTTGGATTGGGCGTCTGGTGACTGCCATCATCCAGCGGTGTTGCGGTGGTCAGCAGCGTGTCGCTGATGTTCGGGGCGCTCATCCACGGGAAGGCCTGCCAGACCTGCGCGGCCACGCCGCTCACTTCGGCGGCGGCGGCCGAGGTGCCGCCCGCCGAGCCACTCTGGAAAAGGCCAGGGATGCCAGGAAATTCGACCGAACCCGCGCCCGCGAGGCACCATTGCATCGCCACGCCACACGCGTTGGAAGGCGCGCCAGACGAGGTGTTGAGGCCCGCCGGGTTGCCGTTGGCGTCGATCGCGACGTCCACCACCGCGAGCCAGTACGGCTGGAAGCTCGGGACCCAGTATGGGAGCCCGGCCTGATTCCAGGGCTGGGAGGCGCCGCTGCTACCGGCGGCCCACACCTGGAGGATGCCCGCGGTGATGGCGGGCTGGAACTGCGCCTGCGCGTTCGCGATGTTGGGATCGGTTGGACCGGTGAACGTGGTCTGTGCGTTGCCGGATCCAAACGACGCGTTGATGATCTTGACACCCTGCGCGGCGAAGTCGGAAAAGTTCTGGGCCGCGATCGAGCAACTGCCCGCTCCCGTGACCTGGCAGACCTGCTCGAAGTACAGGCCCGCGTTGGGGGCGGCTCCGCCCGGGAAGTTTTCGGTAGCGCCTGTATTGGAGTTGGTGACGGTGCCCGCGGCGCTTCCGCCGAGGATGTCGGCGACCGCAGTGCCGTGCCCCGATGTGTCATTCGGGGATTGGCTGCCGCCGGAAAGATAGCTCTTGAACCAGTCGATCCGCCCCGCCATCGGCGCGGCGGTGGGCTGGACGCCCGAGTCGAGGATGCCGACCTTGACGCCCTGGCCCGTGAACCCGGCCTGCTGCGCGGCGAGCGCGCCGGTCGGGATCAGGTGATTGAACGCCGCATCGTACGACGCCGGTGGGGGAGTGCTCGGTGGCGGCGTGCTCGGCGGTGGCGTGCTCGGTGGAGGGGTCGTCGGCGGGGGGGTACTCGGCGGCGGCGTGCTGGGCGGCGGCGGGGCCGGCGGCGGTGTCGTCGAGGGCGGCGGTACGGGTACGCCTGGCGCGACCACGCCGTTTCCGCCGCCGCCGCCGCCGCACGCAGCGAGGTAGATCGGGGATGTGATGATGAGCGCGGCCGCGACGGCCGTGACGAGCATGCGTCTACGTGGAGACTCGGCCATATGCGTTCCCTGGATCGATGGATTGCCCCATTGCGCAGCCCGCGTGTCGATTCGCGTCGTGCGCGGCGCCAGCCTAGCGTGAATCGTCATCAACCGTAAATGCAGGCACCAGTTGCAGGTTCCGTGCCTGTGGGCTGGATCACACTCGCGATCGCGTCCGCGCCACCCGTTTCGGGGCCTTGCGCGGCGCCGATGCCTTCGAGACGAAACGGTTGCCTTCGATGTAGAAGCGCAGGGGCTTGCGCGCCCACTCGCCGGCGTAATCGACCCCGATGCGCGCGCTGGTGCCGATCGAGAGGGCCGACGCGATGGGCGCCTTCGCGATGAAGAGCGTATCGCCCACGAGATCATGGCCGTAATGGGCAAGATCGATGCCCATGGCCTTGCATAGTCGCCCTGGGCCGCTCGCGCTGCCGGGCAGGTTTGCGATGGGCTCCAGCGCACGCAGCAGCACGGCGGTGCCGACGCCCTCGGGTTCGGTGACGACGTTCATGCAATGGTGGAGCCCGTACACCAGGTACACGTACGCGTGCCCCGGCGGGCCGAACATCGCCCGGGTACGCGGCGTGCGGCCGCGTGCCGTATGAGCGGCCAGGTCGCCGGGTCCAAGGTAGGCTTCCACCTCGACGATCCGGCCGATGCGGGTCTGGCCATCGATGCGGTGCACCAGCCACTTGCCGAGGAGATCACGCGCCACGGGCACCGTCTTGCGCGCGTAGAAGCGCCGCGGCAGTGGTTCGAGCGCGCCGGCGAGTTGCCCGGCGGGCGCCTTGGCACCGCGCGTGGCCACCCGGGTGGTCATGTCTGCGCTCCGCTATGCCTTGCACTGCGGCTGCGGTGCCACGTGTGCGCGTATCGTGGCGGGGACCTGAGGTCGAGGTACAGGGAAACCGTGGTGAAGAACGACATTGATCCGGACGGCTATTTCGATCGCATCGGCTACACCGGTGCGCGACGGCCGACGGTTGAGGTATTGCACGCGTTGACCGCGGCGCACGCGCAATCGATTCCGTTCGAGAACATCGACGTGCTGCTGCGACGACCGATTCGCCTCGAACCCGCCGCACTCTATCGCAAACTCGTGCTGGATCGTCGCGGCGGTTACTGCTTCGAGCAGAACGGATTGCTGCTCGAGGTGCTGCGGCAACTCGGCTTCGACGTGCGTCCGTTGGGTGCGCGCGTGCGCCTTGCCGCGCCCGATCGTGGCGTCATCCCGGGGCGCACCCACATGCTGCTGGAAGTGCGCGTTGAGGGCACCCGCTGGTTGACCGACGTGGGGGTGGGCGCGGCGACCCTGACCCGTGCGCTGCGGTTCGAGGCCGATCGCGAACAGTCGACGCCGCATGACGTGCGGCGCCTTCAGCACGTCGGCGAGCGGTGGTTCCACCAGGTGCGCCATGGCGGCGAATGGATCGATGTCTACGAATTCACCGAAGGAGACCTGCCGCTGGCTGATCGCAAGATCGCCAGCTGGTACACCAGCACGTGTCCCGACTCGCATTTTCACAGCGAGCTGACCGTCGCACTGGCGCTGCCGGGTGGCCGTCGGGCGACCTTGAAGGACGGCGTTTTCACGCTGCGCGCCGCGGATGGCACGGCCACCGGGCACCAACTGCGCGACCACGCGGAATTGCTGCAGGTGTTGCGCGAAGAATTCGGGATTGCGCTGGCGGCCGGCACGCGGCTGGATGTTGCGGGCATTCCGGTGGCGGCCTGACGCGCCGGTCGGCCTCAGGTTTCCAGCGAAGCGAGATCGCCTTTTTCCTCCAGCCAGGTCCGGCGATCGGACGCGCGCTTGCGCGCGAGCAGCATGTCCATCAGCTGCTCGGTCGCGGCGGCGTCGTCGATCGTGAGTTGCACCAGGCGCCGCGTATCGGGATGAATCGTCGATTCGCGCAACTGCGCCGGGTTCATTTCGCCCAGGCCCTTGAAGCGCGTGACGGCCACCGCGCCCTTCATTTTCTCGCGCTCGATGCGTGCCAGCAGGGCGTCGCGTTCGCCCTCGTCCAGGCAGTAGAAAACCTGCTTGCCGACGTCGACGCGGAACAGCGGCGGCATCGCGATGCAGATGTGCCCGCCACGCACCAGTGCGGGGAAGTGACGCAGGAACAGTGCGGACAGCAGCGTTGCGATGTGCAGGCCGTCCGAGTCGGCATCGGCCAGCACGATGATCTTGCCGTAGCGCAGGCCGGAGATGTCGTCCTTGCCAGGATCGCAACCGATCGCGACGGCAAGGTTGTGGACTTCTTCCGACGCCAGGACGGCGCCTGATTCGACTTCCCAGGTGTTGAGGATCTTGCCGCGCAGCGGCAGGATCGCCTGGTAGTCCTTGTCGCGGGCCTGCTTGGCCGAACCGCCGGCGGAATCGCCTTCGACCAGAAACAGCTCGGTGCGGTCTGGATCGCTCGAGGCGCAGTCGGCGAGCTTGCCGGGCAGGGCGGGACCCTGCGTGATCTTCTTGCGCACGACGCGCTTGGCGGCCTTCAGCCGCGCGGTCGCGTGTTCGATCGCGAGTTGCGCGATGGTTTCGCCCGCGGCGACGTTCTGGTTGAGCCACAGCGAGAACACGTCGTGCACGGTGTTTTCGACCGCGCTGGCGGCGTCGCGGGAAGACAGGCGCTCCTTGGTCTGGCCCGCAAACTGCGGGTCGCGCATCTTCACCGACAGGATGAAACTGGCGCGCTCCCAGGCATCTTCGGGCGCCAGCTTCACGCCGCGCGGCAGCAGGTTGCGCAGGTCGCAGAACTCGCGCAGCGCGTTGGTCAATCCCGAGCGCAGGCCGTTTACGTGCGTACCGCCCTGCACGGTAGGAATCAGGTTGACGTAGCTTTCCTGCACCAGCTCGCCTTCGGGCACCCAGGCCAGCGCGAGGTCGATGCCGCCGTCCTCGTGCTGCACGTGATGGACGAAAAGCGTATCGGGAATGCACGGCGCGTCGCCGAGCTCGGACTTGAGGTATTGGGCCAGGCCGTCGTCGTAACGCCACTCTTCGGCCTCGCCGCTGGCTTCGTCCCGCAGCGTCACCGTGAGCCCTGCACACAGCACCGCCTTCGCGCGCAGCAGGTGCTTCAGCTTTGGCAGCGAGACTTTTGGCGAATCGAAATATTTGGGATTAGGCAGGAACCGCAGCGTCGTGCCGGTGCGGCGCTTGGGAACCTCGCCCAGGGTTTCGAGCTTGCCCACGGGCTCGCCGTCCCTGAAGCGCATGCGGTACTCGACGCCCTCGCGCCGGATCAGGACTTCCAGGAACGCGGACAGCGCGTTCACCACCGATACGCCAACGCCGTGCAGCCCGCCCGAAAACGTGTAGTTGCGGTTGGAGAATTTGGCGCCGGCGTGCAGGCGCGTCAGGATGAGCTCGACGCCCGGCACGCCTTCTTCGGGGTGGATGTCGACCGGCATGCCGCGGCCATCGTCGGTGACGCTGACCGAGCCGTCCTGGTGCACGACCACGTCGATCTGTTTGGCAAAGCCCGAGAGGGCTTCGTCGACCGAGTTGTCGACGACCTCCTGGATGAGGTGGTTCGGCCGGCTGGTGTCGGTATACATGCCGGGGCGCCGGCGCACCGGTTCGAGCCCCGACAGGACCTCAATGTCGGCGGCGTTGTAGCGGGTTGAAGCGGCCATGCGTTGCGGTTCCATGCGTCAGCCAGAACACAGCCGGCCAGCATGACGAACGTCGTTGCGATGGTCAATCCGGCCGGCGAATTTGCGGTTGCATCAACACCGTTTTAACACCGCGCTGCGTTCAGCATCCAGTGTGCCGAAAGGGCGGACGATGCCCAGCGCACGGATCATCGTGACCCGCGCTTTTCCAGGAGACCATTTCAATGCGTAAGCTGATCCTCGCCGCCTTGGTTGCGGCTGCGTTCTCGATCCCCGCGTTTGCTGCCCAGACCACCCCCGCCGCGTCAGCGCCTGCCGCAGACCAGGCCCCCGGCGCCCAGGCTCCGGCCAAGGCCGAGCACAAGATGGCCAAGAAGCATCACGCTGCCAAGCACCATACGGCCAAGCATCATGCCGCCAAGCATGAAGCCAAGCCCGCCGCGTCTTCGGCCGCAGACGGCGGCGCGCAGTAAGAGTCCCGCCCGGCAACGGGTCTGGATGCAGACTTGGGCGCCCCGGATTCTTCCGGGGCGCTTTTTTGTGCACGCTCCCGTGCATCGATGCGGGAACCCGCGTTCGCATGGGCCTTCGAGCTTGTCGGCAACTGTCTGTTGCCGCTAGACTATCCGGCTCTCCAAACCCGTTCGTCACGGTTTGAACCTTCCCGGCGGCGGCTTGTGCAACGGCATCGGGTGTCGTTGCCCAAGCCACGTGCCGGGACCTTTCCCTTGCAGCGAGAAGGTTCCCATGCCGCTTTCCACTGAACAAACCAGCAAGATCATCGAAGAGTACCGTCGCGCGCCAACCGATACCGGTTCGCCCGAGGTGCAGGTCGCGCTGTTGTCCGCGCGCATCCAGCAACTGTCCGGCCACTTCGAGTCGCATCAGAAAGACCATCACTCACGGCGTGGACTGCTGCAGATGGTCAACCGTCGGCGGCGCCTGCTCGGCTATCTCAAGGGCAAGGACGCCGAGCGCTACCAGACGTTGATCGGCCGTCTTGGCCTGCGTCGCTGAGCGACGCGTTGATTTCGACCCAGGTGTCGGCGGCCGTTGTAGGGACGCTAGCCGGCTTTCGGCGTTCGCGTGAGCGCTTCCAGACAGGACAACTACCGTGGCAAAAGTAACCAAGACTTTCCAGTATGGCCAGTATCCGGTCACCATCGAGACCGGCGAGATCGCGCGCCAGGCTTCGGGTGCCGTGATCGTCAGCATGGCCGGCACGGTGGTGCTGGTGGCAGCGGTGGCCGCCGCCAAGGCGCGTGAGGGGCAGGACTTCTTCCCGCTCACGGTCGACTACCAGGAAAAGTTCTACTCCGCCGGGCGCATTCCCGGTGGCTTCTTCAAGCGCGAAGGCCGGCCGACCGAGAAGGAAACGCTGACCAGCCGCCTGATCGACCGTCCGCTGCGTCCGCTGTTTCCCGCCGGATTCAAGAACGAAGTGCAGGTCGTGGCGACCTTGCTGTCGCGCAATCCCGAGGTCGATGGCGACATCCCGGCGCTGCTCGGCGCTTCGGCGGCGCTGAGCCTGGCCGGCATTCCGTTCAAGGGGCCGATCGCCGCCGGGCGCGTCGGCTATGTCGATGGCAAGTACGTGTTCAACCCGACCGTCACCGAGCTCAAGACGTCGGATCTCGACCTGGTCGTCGCCGGTACCGCCAAGGCCGTGCTGATGGTCGAATCCGAGGCCAAGCTCCTGTCCGAGGACGTGATGCTGGGCGCGGTGGTGTTTGGCCACCAGCAGATGCAGGTGGCGGTCAACGCCATCAACGAGCTGGCGAAGGAAGTCGGCAAGCCGTCCTGGAACTGGCAGGCGCCCGTGCGCGCGCCGGAGCTGGTCGCGGCGGTGCGCGGTGCGGTGGGCGACAGGCTGGCCGCGGCGTTCACGATCAAGGACAAGCTCGAGCGTCGCGATGCCGTGGCCGCGCTGAAGGCCGAAGTGGCCGAGGCGGTGAAGCCGCAGGCCGAAGCCAATGGCTGGCCGGTGGCCGACATCGGTGCCGAATTCGAGGAGCTCGAATACCACACCCTGCGCAACCACGTGCTCAAGACCAAGCAGCGCATCGATGGCCGCGGCCTCGAAGACGTCCGCCCGATCACGGCGCGCGTAGGCGTGTTGCCGCGCACCCACGGTTCGGCGCTCTTCACGCGCGGCGAGACGCAGGCGCTGGTCACCGTGACGCTCGGCACCGGGCGCGATTCCCAGATCATCGACGCGCCTGAAGGCGAGTGGAAGGATCCGTTCCTGTTCCACTACAACTTCCCGCCGTACTCGGTCGGCGAAACCGGGCGCATGGGCAGTCCGAAGCGCCGCGAGATCGGCCACGGGCGCCTGGCCAAGCGCGGCGTGCAGGCCGTCAAGCCGTCGATGGAAGAGTTCCCCTACGTCATCCGCTGCGTCAGCGAGATCACCGAGTCCAACGGCTCTTCGTCGATGGCGTCGGTGTGCGGTTCCTCGCTGGCGATGATGGACGCCGGCGTGCCACTCAAGGCGCCGGTCGCGGGCATCGCGATGGGCCTCATGAAGGAGGGCAGCGACTATGTCGTGCTGTCCGACATCATGGGCGACGAAGATCATCTCGGCGACATGGATTTCAAGGTCGCGGGTACCGCCAACGGCATTTCCGCGCTGCAGATGGACATCAAGATCGACGGCATCACCGAGGAGATCATGCGCACCGCGCTGGCGCAGGCGCACAAGGGCCGCATGCACATCCTGGGTGAAATGGCGAAGGCGATTTCCACGCCGCGCGGCGAGATGAGCGAGTACGCGCCGCGCCTGCTGACCATCAAGATCCATCCGGACAAGATTCGCGAGGTGATCGGCAAGGGTGGCGCGACCATCCGTTCGATCACCGAGGAAACCGGCACCACGATCGACATCAACGACGACGGCACGGTGATCATCGCGTCGGTGAACCGCCAGGCCGCGGAGGCCGCCAAGCACCGCATCGAGCAGATCGTCGCCGACGTCGAGCCTGGCCGCATCTACGAAGGCAAGGTCGTCAAGATCATGGACTTCGGCGCGTTCGTCACCATCCTGCCGGGCAAGGATGGCTTGGTGCACGTGTCGCAGATTTCCAACGAGCGCGTGGAAAAGGTCTCCGACAAGCTGCACGAAGGCGACATCGTCAAGGTCAAGGTCCTGGAAGTCGACAAGCAGGGCCGCATCCGCCTGTCGATGAAGGCCGTGACCGAGGAAGAGAAGGCCGCGACACAGGCCTGATCCCGGGCAATCGGCTGCAACCAGGCCCCGGATGACGTCGTCATCCGGGGCCTTATTTTTGGTTCTTCTCCCGGCTGAGGGGAAGAACCGGGAAAGGCCGGCTGGCGCCGGCTTTCCGAATCGGCACCTGTGAGGTGTGCGTCGCGGCGCAGCGGTTCTTCGCTGAGCGGGAGAAGGGTGCGATGGAGCGGAGCGCGGCCGCCACATCGCACGATACGGCCAGCGCCTACTCCCTCTTCGCTTGCGAAGGGGGTCGCGCGCCGCAGGCGCGCGGGGGGATGGACGCGCGGGGGATGCGCGTGATGGCGGACCAGGCCCGAGAGCCTCCCTCCCCGGACTTGGGTGAGGGACTTTTTCTTTGCGCGCCTTGCGTCAGCGGTCCGCGTGCGCCGTCGCGCGTGGGTACGCGACGACCGGGCCGACCACGTGGAAGGCGACCTCGTCGCCGATTGCCGGCAGGTTGACCCCAGGCACCCAGGCAGTGACGCGCAGGTCGGAATCCAGCCGCAGCGCGAGTTCGGCATCGTGGCCGTAGAACGTCAGGTCCTCGACGCGCGCGTTGCGCTCGCCACCATCGAGCTGCGGTGGAGCGCCGTCCGCGCGGTCGAGATGGATCTGCTCGGGGCGGATCATGACATCGACCGCACGCGTGCCCGGCGCCAAGCCGGCAAGGACGGATGGCGCAACGCGCAGCGCGCCGAGCCGGCAGGCGGCGACGTCGCCCTCGAGCGTGCCCGGCAGGAGCAGCGCGGCGCCAACGAAGCGCGCGACGTCGGCGTCCACCGGAAGTCGATACAGGGTCCGCGGGTCGGACACCTGCGCGAGTCGCCCGTGCAACAGGACCGCCACACGGTCGCTCATCGAGAGCGCTTCGTCCTGATCATGGGTGACGAGCAGCGCGGTGGCACCGGCGCGCTTCAGGCTGGTCAGCACCGCCGTTCGCGTTTCCACACGCAGGCCCGCATCGAGCGCGGAAAACGGCTCGTCGAGCAGCACGACGGCGGGGCCGGGGGCCAGCGCACGCGCCAGCGCCACGCGCTGCTGCTCGCCGCCCGACAGTATCGACGGCATGCGGCTCGCGTATTGTTCGGGCAGGTCCATCAGCGCGAGCAGCTGTTGCACCCGCTCGCCTGCAGCGGCGCGCTTGGCCTTGCGCAGCCGCCGCGGCAGGCCAAACAGGATGTTCTCGGCGACCGACAGGTGCGGAAACAGTGCACCTTCCTGGGCCACGTAGCCGATGCCGCGCCGCTCTGGCGCCACGTGCAGCGCGCGGCCGTTGGCCACTTCGCGTCCGCCCAGCGTGATGCGTCCGGCGTCGGCGCGCTCGAAGCCGCACAGGATGCGCAGCAGTGTTGTCTTGCCCGCGCCCGACGCACCGAGCACCGTCACCAGTTCGCCGGACGCCACGTCGAGATCGATGCCGGTGAGGACTGGCGCGTTGCCGTAGGCCTTGCAAAGCCCGCGCACGTGCAGGCCGACGCTGGCGGCCTTTGTGGGGATCCTCGGCACGGGCGTGTCCGCCACGTTCACGTGGCCTCGATGGGGCGTGGCCAAAGCGGCTGGCAAGGATCCAGGTCGCGAACATCGATACCCCGACCAGGATCGCGGCGTAGGGCGCGGCGGCTGCGAACGCGAAGGTCGAGCTTTCCGCCCAGACCTGGGTCGCGAGCGTTTGCACCCCGGTTGGAATCAGCAGCAGGGTGCTGGTCAGTTCCGTGCACGCCGACAAGAACACCAGCGCCATCGCGGCGCCCAGGCCCGGCGCGGCCAGCGGAAGCACCACGCGCCGCAGTACGCCGAGTGGGCCCCGCCCAAGCACGCGCGCCGATTGCTCGAGGTCCGGCTCGATCTGTTCCAGCGACACGCGCACGCTGACGACGGCAAGTGGCAGATAGATGATCGCGTAGGCCACGATCAGCAGCGTGGTCGTCTGGTACAGGGGATAGGCAAGACGCAGGCTGAGCGCGACCAGCGCCAGCGCTACCACGATGCCGGGCATGCCGCGCGGCAGGTAGGTGGCGCGTTCCATGACGGCGATCCAGCGTTGGCGATGGCGGACCGCGAGCCACGCAATCGGCAGGGCCGCGAACGTCGTCACGATGCCCGCCGCAAAACCGTAGCCCAGTGAATGGCCGGTCGCGCGCGCAAGCGCGGGCAGCGTGACGGCCGCGGTGCTGATTGCCGCGGCGTCGTGCCTGGTCAACCAGTACGCGATGACGGTGAGCGGCACGCCCGTCGTGACGATGCCGAGCGCGAGCATGCCGATGATGGCGGGCACGCGCGCGTGGCCCAGGGCATAACGCGTGGGGACGCGCCGGGTACCGACACCCACGCGTGCGTACTGGTGGTGGCCGCGCAGGCGGACTTCGAGGAACAGGAACGCGACGCACAGCGCCAGCAACACGCACGCCAGCATGGCGCCGAGATCAGGGGCGAAGCCGGCGGTGTATTCCGCGTAGATCACCGTGGTGAAGGTACGAAACCGCAGCAGTGAAAATGCACCGAATTCCGCCAGCACGTGCAGCACGACCAACAGCATGCCGCCCAGCAGCGCCGGGCGAAGCTCGGGCAGCGTGACGCGGAAGAAGCAGTGCCACGGCGAGCAGCCCATCGTGCGGGCCGATTCCTCCAGCGTGGGGTCGACGCCGCGCAGCGCCGCCGCAACCGGCAGGTACACCAGCGGGTAGTACGACGCCGTGACCACGAGCAGCGCGCCCGTCGCGCCTTCAAAGACCGTACTGGTCGAGAGCCAGGCGTAGCTCGCGATGAAGGCCGGAATGGCCAGCGGCAAGGGCACTGCCACCGCCCAGAACCGATGGCCGGGCAGGTCGGTGCGTTCCACGAGCCACGCGACAGCGGTCCCGATGATTCCCGCGAGCAGCGTGGTCGCCAGCGCAATGCCAAGCGTGTTGAACAACAGCCGGCCCACGATCGGACGCAGCAGCAGATCGCGTGCGCGTGCGAGCGAACCGCCCAACGCGTCTAACGCCGTCATGGCCAGCGGCGCCACGACGACCGCGCACACACCGGCTGCCAGCGCCGTAACGACCCAGGGCGGATTTTGGGGGCGCGCGACGAACCGTGCCGCGCTCAGGCCGCGTGCTGCGGCATTCACAGGACCCCGGCTTGTTGCAGCAATTGCAGCGCCTCGCGATTGTCGCCGAGTTGGGTGACCGTGATCGCCGGCGGCTGGAGCTGGTCGAACGGCTTCAGTTCCTTGTTGGCGGGCACGCCCGGCCGCAGCGGATATTCAAAATCGATGGCGCTCTTGGCCAACAGCGTTTGCGCTTGCTGGCTGACCATGTACGCCAGGAATTTTTGTGCCAGCTGCGGATGCGGCACGTACTTCAACACCGCCGCGCCCGAGATGTTGACGAGTCCACCCGGATCGCCGTGGCTGAAGTGATACACGCGGCTCACGGTCTTCTTGGGGCCGAGCTGCTGGCGCATCCGATAGTAGTAATAGCTGTTGCTGATGCCGACCGGGACATCGCCATTGTTGACGGCGAGTACCGTGCCCGAGCTTTGCTGGTAGAGCTTGGCGTTGAGCTTGACGCCTTCGACCCAGAACAGCGCCGCCCGACGGCTGTCCTTGACAGCAATGGTGCGGATGAGCGGCATGATGTCGGCGCTGGCGAGATGGATGCCGATCCTGCCCTTCCACTTGGGCGTCGCGAGTTCGAGGATCGATTTCGGCAGCTCGCTGGCCTTGATGAGTTTCGGGTCGTAGGTCAGCACGTTCTCACGCGCGAGCACGCCGACCCACTCGCCCGTATCCGAGCTGTAGCGTGCGGGAATCTGCGCCAGGGTCGCCTTGTCGACCGGTGCCAGCAGGTGTTGTTCCTGCAGGCGCGTCAGCTCTGGCGAATTTTCGGTGAAGAACACGTCGGCGGGCGTGCGCTGGCCTTCCAGGATGATCTGGTTGGCAAGCTCCGGACCTTCGCCGTAGCGGACCTCGACGCGGATGCCGCTCTCTTTCTCGAACGCGTTGACGAGCAACCGGACCATCTGCTGGTGCTGTCCGGCGTACAGTGTCAACGCATCGGCTGCGGCGCGGGCGGGTGGAGCGGCCGCGAACAGCGCGGCCGTCGCCAACAGCGCAACGGCAAGCAAACGGACGGGTGCGTGCACGCCGGCGGCGCGGGCGCGGCTCAACGAAGCCTGGGGCATGGCGGATTTGGCCTTGGATTGACGAGGACGCGCACGCATCCCGACACGTGCGTCCGACGTGTCACTCGGTGGAGGCGTCGCGCGGTGAAACTCTAGTGCGAGTGATTCTCATTGGCAACGGAGCACGAGGGCTCCCGGCCGGGCATTCAGTCGGGATACCGAAATGTCGTCGCGGTGTGGTGCCGATCGCGCGGGCAGGCCCGTGGCGCGACGGCCGCGTTCCGGCACGCGATATCGCGCCGCTTGAGCGCGGCGCGGCGTAGGCTGATCATGTGTGGATGCCCGCCAACGCCACCATGCCTGTGCTGTTCGTCGGCCACGGTTCGCCCATGAATGCGATCGAGGACAACACCTGGCGCCGGCATTGGGCACGGCTTGGCGCGGAGCTGCCGCGGCCGCGCGCGGTGCTGTGCGTGTCGGCGCACTGGGCGACGCGCGGCGTGGCCGTCACGGCGTCACCGCGGCCGGAGACGATCCACGACTTCTATGGTTTTCCGCCGGCGCTGTTCGCGCTGGACTATCCGGCGCCCGGCGATCCACAGCTCGCCGCTGACGTCGCGCAACGGCTGTCGAGCCCCGCGACGCCGGTGCGATTGGATCCGACGCGCGGGATCGACCACGGCTGCTGGAGCGTACTGTGCGCGATGTACCCACAAGCCGACGTGCCCGTCGTGCAGCTGAGCCTGGACCTCGCGCGCCCGGGTACCTGGCACTACGCGTTTGCGCGCGAACTGTCATTCCTGCGTGATTCCGAGGTGCTCGTGCTGGCAAGCGGCAACATCGTGCACAATCTGCCGTTGCTGTCGCGCTACTGGAATGCGCCATCGCCGCCGGACTGGGCAGGGCGTTTCCGCGACCGGGTGAACGGGTTGATCGCGGCGCGTGGCCACGCCGCGCTGTGCGATTGGAATGCGCTTGGACCTGACGCCGCGCTGGCGGTGCCCACGCCCGAGCACTACCTGCCGCTGCTGTACGCGCTGGCGCTGCAGCGCGATGGCGACAGCATCGAAACCTTCAACGACGACGTGTTCGCCACGCTCGCGATGACCTCGCTGCAGATCGGGGTTCGCCCGGCCTAGCGCCGCCGAACCCCGATCCGTTTCGCGTCAGCGACTGGCTGGCGGCACCGCGCTGGTGCTCCCCGGCAGCGGCGGCAGGACCGGGTGGTAGTTCCGCCACGGCGGCTGCTTGTAGGTCGGCACGGGATGCGCCTTCAACTGTTGCAGCGCGATTTCGACCGCGCGATCGAGCTGCGGGTCCCGGCCTTCGCGGACGAGTTTGGGATCCTGCCAGACCGTGACGTCGGGCTCGATGCCGCGGTTTTCCACCGGGAAGGTGCCGTCCAGGCCCTCGATCGCGATCCGCGGCGCGGTCACCATCCCGCCGTCCATGAGCCGCGGGTAGCCGCCGATGCCGACGAGCCCGCCCCAGGTGCGCACGCCGACTAGCGTGCCGACCTTGGCCAGCTTGAAGTACCAGGGCAGCGCGTCGCCGCCCGAGCCCGAGAACTGGTTGATCACCATGACCTTGGGACCGGGGATCATCGCCGTCGGGATCACCGCCGTGGTGTGCTCGCCCCAACGCGTGACCGCGAGCGCCATCGGTTTGCGGGTCAGGTAACGGATGACGTAATCCGACAGCAGGCCCCCGTGGTTGAAGCGCTCGTCCACGATCACGCCCTGCTTGTCCACTTGCGAAAAGAAATACCGGTTGAAATTGGTGAATCCGCCCCATTCGGTGTCGGGCAGGTAGATGTAGCCGAGCTTGCCGTCGGAAAGCTTGTTGACGGTTTCCACGTTGTGCTCGATCCACGCCGCGTTGCGCAGCCGGGCTTCGCTTGGAATCGTATTGACGGTGATGGCGTGTGAGCCCGACAGACTCGGGTTTGGGCCGACCGTGAGCGTCACGGTCCGGTTGGCGAGATCGTTGAAGTAGGCGTAGAGGCTCCGGTCGGCCGTGATGGGCTCGCCGTTCACGGCCAGCACGTAGTCGCCGACCTTTACCTTGAGCCCGGGCTGCGCCAGCGGACCATACAGCGTCGGATTCCATTTGCCGGCGCCGAAGATGCGCGTGATCTGATAACGATCGTTCGCAACCTTGTAGTCGGCGCCGAGTAGCCCGACCTGGACCTCTTCCATCCTGGGCGTGTAGCCGCCGACGATGAACATGTGGCCCACGGCCTCGTAGCTCAGCATTTCGCGGAACAGGTACGAGAGCCCGTCGCGGCTCGCGATGCCGGGCAGGTAGTGCGCAAACTCCTTTTCCGCGGCATCGATGTCGAGGCCGTCGAACTCGGGGTTGTAGAAGAAGGCGCGCTGGATACGCCACGCCTCGTGGTACATCTCGTCCCACTGCGCGTGCGGCTCGACGAAGACCTTCAGGTTTGCCGTGTCGAGTTTGGCGGGCTTGGCTTTCGGCGTGGCATCGGCGATGAACCAATCCTCGCCCTGCCGGTACAGCATCTGGTCACCGCCGGCGGCCAGCACGAACGCGTTCACCTTTTGCTGGAGGGTTTCGGTGTGCTTGTCCTTGAGCGTGAAGCGTTCAATGTCGAATGCCGGGCCCCCCGGCCCCGCGAGCGTGGGCAACATCACCAGCGGCGCCTTCTCGAGGTACAGCACGCCCGTGGTGCCGGCCACGAGCGCCTGATAGTTGGCCGGCGCGATCGGCAGCGGCACGATCCGCTGGTCGATGCCGTCGAAATCGATCGCCACCGACGTGGACGGCGTGGCGTGCTTGCCGCCCGGCTTTGCGGAAGTCGGCGCCGCGCCCGACGAAGGCGGCGCCTCGTCCAGCCCCGCCTTGGGCGCGATGGGCGAGGCGGCGTTCGCCTGCAGCGTCACGGCGTACACGTGGTAGGTCATCGGGTGCGCAAGCGTCGCCAGATCGGTCCCGATGGACGGGCCCGCGTCGGTGCTGGCGAGGAAGTAGAGATACTTGCCGTCCGCGTCGAACACCGGCGATTCGGCATCGCTGGCGCCGTCGGTGAGCTGGTGCGTCTTGCCGTCGGCGAGCGAATAGACGAATACGCCCGACAAATAGTTGCGCAGCGATTCGGTGAAGGTCAGCCAGCGACTGTCGGGTGACCAGGCCGGGTTGTAGCTGACGTTGCCGAAGCCGTTGTTGAAGCCGGCCGTCGCGACCTTGATGGGCTTGGGCATGCCGGCCTTGAGATTCACGAGCCAGAGGTTGCCCTTCTGGTCGCTGAAGACGAGCTTCTGGCTGTCCGGCGACCAGGTCAACTGGTAGTAGTAGGCATCGTTCTGGCCGAGCGCGACTTTGCGCGCATCGCCGCCCGCCTGCGGTCGGATGTAGAGGTCGTATTCGCCGTCGCGATCCGAGAAATACGCGATCGACTTGCCATCCGGCGACCACGCGGGGTCGCGGTCCATCGCACCCGGGCTGTGCGTAATATTGATGGGGCTGCCGTCCTTCGCCGGCACCGTGAGGATGTCGCCGTGAGCCTCGAATACCGCACGCACGCCGTGTGGCGAAATGCCGGGATCGGAAAGGTCCTTGGCCACGTTCTGGAAATACGGGTGGCGTTGCGGGAAATCGCCCTCGACCGTGACTGGTACCGGATGGGTTTTCCCGGTGGCGTAGTCGTAGATGTGCAATTGGCCGAACTGCGAGTACACGATGCCTCCGGGACCCGCCGACGCCGAGGTAATGTCAAAGCCCTTGTTGTCGATGAGCCTAGTGACCTTGCCGGACTTGACGTCGTAGCCGAACAGCGTCATCGGGCCGTCGCGATCGGACAGGAAATAGATCGTGCTGCCGACCCACATCGGGTCGTTTTCGTTCGCATCCAGATCGGGGATGCGCACGGTCGCGGAATCGGACAGTTGCGCGATCCAGATCTGCGTGTGCTGCCCGCCCTTGTAGCCCTTCCAGAAGGGTTCCCACTGGAAGTTCGGCACGAACGCGATCCGGCTGCCGTCGGGCGAGTAGCTGCCTTCTTCGGCCATCGAAAGCGGCAGCCCGATCGGGAAGCCGCCCGTCGCGGGCACGGTGTAGAGCTGGTTCGGATCGGAAAACCCGTGGCGGTGCGAGCGGAACAGTACGTCCTTGCCGTCGGGGGTCCAGCCGACCGCGACGTCGGGACCGGGCCACCAAGTGAGGCGTTTGGGCTGGCCACCCGCCGTCGGAATCACGTAGACGTCGGTGTTGTGCTCGAAGGTGCCGGTGAAGACGATTTGCTGGCCGTTGGGCGAGAAGATCGGCTTGATCGAGAACGCGCCGCTGCCGCCGAGCCCCGGCGGGATGTCCAGCCCCGTTGCGAGCACCTGGGCCTGGCCACCGCTGCGCGGCACCGTCCAGAGCTCGCCGCCGTACTCGAATGCGATCGTGGTCTTCGACATCGTCGGATAGCGCAGCAGCAACAGCGGCTGTCCGCTGGCCGCGGGCTGGACGCTGGTCGCGGCGGCCGGTTGTGCGGCCCCGGATTCGCCTGGGGATCCGTTCGCAGCGGCGTTGGCGGCGGCACGGGTTGGTGCGGAGGTCTGCGGCGACGGGCCGCTTTGTTTGCCGCATCCGGAAAGCGCTGCGACGATGAGCGTGCCCAGCACCATGGGAATTGCGCGCACCAGCCACGATTTGCGTTGCATCAGCCTCTCCCGGCGACGGTCGACCCGCGGTTGCGATCCGGCGAGCATCCGCCGCCGGGGCGCGCGTCGACAGTGCCATTCGTCGTGGCGGCAGGGCGTGGTCGCGAAGGTCCTTTGTTGCGGTGCAACATCCGCACATTTATCATGGCAGCACTGATTTCCCGGAGATTCCGCAATGGCCCAGGGCACCGAAACGAGCGGCGCGCCGGATGACTGGCAGGCGCGTTCCGCGCAGTACTGGAATGCATGGATGGACGCGACCCGCAAGGCCTTCGGGGTGACCGCTGCGGATTCCGCGACGGCCAGGACGCCTTGGCACGAAGGTCTCGAGCAGTGGGCGCGGTTGTTCGATGCCGGTGCCGCCAAGGACAGTCAGAGCGAGGTGGTCGAGCGCTTGCTGGCCGGCGCGCGCAGCTATTTCGCGCTGCTGCAGTCGCTTGCCCAGAAGGGGGCGAACGGCCAGGCCGATCCCAAGGCGTGGACGGATGCGGTGCGCAACGCATTCAATTTCCCCGGCGCCGACGCGGCGCTGCTGGACAATCCACTGGCGCGCGCGATGCGCGAGCTCGCGGGGCAGGGGGCCAAGGGCTTCGAGCAGATGATGGCGGGCATGGAGCCAGCCATGAAGGAAGCGCGCTCGCTGCTGGACCTGCCGGCCTTTGGCTACGCGCGCGAGCACCAGGAGCGCTACCAGAAAACCGCCAAGGCGTGGTTGGACTACCAGCACGAGACCAACCGCTACAACGCGCTCATCGCGCGCGCCAGCCGGCGCGCGTTCGAGGTGTTCGAGGACAAGCTTGCCGAGCATGCCGAACCCGGCCGCCAGATCGACTCGGTGCGCGGGCTCTACAACCTATGGGTCGACGCTGCGGAAGAGGCCTACGCCGAAGTCGCGCTGTCGCCCGAATTTCGCGAGGTCTACGGCGCCCTGGTCAACGCGCAGATGCGCGTGCGCCAGGGCGCGCAGCAGGAAGTCGAGCGCATGTCGAACGACCTCGGCATCCCGACCCGGACCGAGATCGACACCCTGGGCCAGCGCCTGCACGCGCTGCGTCGCGAGGCCCGCACCCAGACCGACGAGGTCATCCCGCGGCTCGTGGCGGAAGTCGCCGCGCTGCGTCGTGAGCTGGAGGCGTTGAAGTCCGGCGCCGCTGCGGCCGCCACCAAGAACGTCGCGTCGCGCAAGACCGCGCCGCGCCGCAAGGCGCCTGCGAAGGCCGCCAAATCGAAAAGTGAGCAACAGTCATGATGGAACCGGTAAGGATCGATCCGCAGCGCGCCCTCGATGAAGCCATGCGCGCGCAGCAGAAGCTCGCGGCCAGCTTCCAGACGCTGCGCCAGGTCGAGGACGTCCACTACGGCGCGACCGCCAAGGACGAGATCTATCGCGAGGACAAGGTCGTCGTCTATCACTACCGGCGCGAAGGCAATCCGACCGCGAAGGCGCCGATCCTCATCTGCTACGCGCTCGTCAACCGGCCGTACATGGTCGACCTGCAGGACAACCGCTCGCTGGTCAAGAACCTCCTGGCGCTGGGCGAGGACGTCTACATCATCGACTGGGGTTATCCCGATCGCGCCGACCGTTGGCTGACGCTGGACGACTACATCAACGGCTATATCCGCCGCAGCGTCGCCGCGGTCGCCAGGGACGCCGGCGTCGAGAAGATCAACCTGCTCGGCATCTGCGAGGGCGGGGCGTTCTCGCTGTGCTTCACGGCGCTGCACCAGGACCGGCTGCAGAACCTCATCACCATGGTGACGCCGGTCGACTTCCACACCAAGGAGAACATGCTGTCGCACTGGACGCGCGACCTGGACGTGGATCTCTTCGTGGACACGCTCGGCAACGTGCCGGCCGACCTCATGAACTGGTGCTACCTCACGCTGAAGCCGGTGCGCCTCAACCAGCAGAAGTACGTCGCGATGCTGGACATCCTCGACGACAAGACCGAACTCGAGAATTTCCTGCGCATGGAAAAGTGGATCTTCGATTCGCCTGACCAGGCGGGCGAGGCGTTTCGCCAGTTCATCAAGGATTTCTACCAGGGCAACAAGCTGATCGAGGGCGGCCTCGAGATCGGCGGCCAGGCGATCGACTTGAAGGCCATCACGATCCCGGTGCTGAACATCTTTGCCGAGCAGGATCACCTGGTGCCGCCGTCCGCATCGCGGCCGCTGGGTGACCACATCGGCACCAAGGACTACACGCAGCTCGCGTTCAAGGGCGGGCACATCGGCATCTACGTGTCGGGCCGCGCGCAGCGCGAGGTACCGCCGGCCATCCACGAGTGGCTGGCCAAGCGGACGCGGTAGCCCGCTGGCTCACGACTGCACCGAATCCGCGTTCGACGCGCATGCCTGTGCGCCGCCGTCGGCGCATGCGTATCCTGCTACCCATCGAGATCCAGTGCATCGGCCGGCCGCGGCCGGTTGCGCTTCCTCGAGATCTCTCCCGCACGGCGTGCGTCGCCGCCGTGCGGGGTGACCGCGTGTCCCGGCAATCGTCATGGCAGTCGCGCGCACCGCGGCGTGCCTCCGTGCCGTGCTGGACGGTTGGCTAATGTGGTTATACATTAGTCGCGTTTCTGGACGTGGTGGACTTCGCCACGCTTGCGGCGCGAGGGCGCAATCGGCGCTTCCGGTGCACGCGGTTGGATCAAGGTGAGGACAATGGCTAAACGTTTGGGTATTTACGTATTCGATGGTGCCGAAGTGATCGACTTCACGGCGCCATTTGGCGTGTTTGCCGTGGCGCAGCGGCTCGATCCCGAGCTCGACGTGTTCCTGATCGGCGAGACGACGGGCAGCGTCGAGGCTACGGCGGGGTTGAAGGTGACGCCGCGCTATGGTTTCGGCGACCACCCGGACATGGACGCCTTCCTGATTCCGGGCGGCATCGGCACCCGCCGCGAAATGCACAACGCGCGGCTGCTCGAGTTCGTGCAGGCATTGCCGCAGAAGACGCTGCGCGTCAGCGTGTGCACCGGCGCCTGGATCTACGGCGCGGCGGGCATCCTTGACGGCATCAAGGCGACCAGCCGCAAGAACGGTGATCCTTCGGAAAAGCTGGTGCCGATCGACCGGCTGGCCAAAATCGCTCCCAAGTGTGTCGTCGACCGGCACCGGATCGTCGACCAGGGCCAGGTGATCACGGCCGGCGGTATTTCTTCGGGACTTGAGACCGGGCTGTACCTGTTGCTGCGGTTTGGCTACGACGAGCCGTTTGTCGACACGGTGGCCAAGGTGATGGAATACGAGCGTCAGTGGGCGTTGATGAAGTCCGATCGCCTGGTGGTGGGCACAGGCAAAGCGGCGAGAGCCGCATAGCCGCGCATCCCGATATCGGCAGTCTGGTGCAGCGCTCCGGCGTCCGGTGCCGGAGCGCTGCGATGTGATGGTGTGCGTGCTGCGAAGGTGAAACGATGATGGTTACGTCTTCAGGACCGCTGGTCGCGGTGGTCGGCGTCGGCCCGGGCCTCGGTGCGGCGCTGGCCGCGCGTTTTGGCGCGGGCGGCTGCGCGCTCGCGATTGCGTCGCGCAGCGAGGCTTCACGGGCGCCGGTGCTGCAGCGCTTGCAAAGCGCCGGGCATCCGGCCCGTGGCTACGACTGCGATGCCGGGGATCCGGCCAGCGTCGCCGCCGCTTTCGCCAGCATCCGTGCCCAACAGGGTGATCCCGCGGTGCTGCTCTACAACGCGGGTGTGTTCGTGGTTGGCGGAATCCTGGAGCTCTCGCCCGCAACGTTCGAGTCGGCGTGGCGCACCAACTGCCAAGGCGCGTTCCTGGCATCGCGTGAAGTCCTGCCCGCGATGCTCGCTGCGGGTACGGGCACCGTGTTGTTCACCGGCGCAACCGCGGCGCTGCGGGGCGGCGCGCGGTTTGCCGGCCTCGCGGTGGGGAAGTTCGGCCTGCGTGCGCTGTCGCAGAGCATGGCGCGTGAATTCGGCCCGCGCGGCATCCACGTGGGCCACGTGATCGTCGATGGGCAGATCGACTCGCCGCGCGCGCGCGCGGGTGATGCCCAACGGGCCCCGGACACGCTGCTCGCGCCGGCGGCAATCGCGGAAAATTTCTGGAACCTGTACCAGCAACCGCGCTCCGCGTGGACGCAGGAACTGGATCTGCGCCCGTTCGCCGAACGCTTCTGAGCTTGCGTGGCCGATGGCTGGCGCCGTCGGCATCCACACTCGCCCCGCGCGTGGTGGCGCAGGCGGCCGCACGGATGCTGCGTGCTACCCTTGCACAACTTTGCATTCCGATCGGCCGGTATGTCCGGAGCTTTCGAGTGGTCCAGCGACCACGACACCATTCGTGCCGTGCAGTGGCACGGCGACCGCCTGCGTTTGCTCGACCAGCGCCGGCTGCCGCTGGCCGAAGCCTGGGTGGATTGCACCGACGCCATGGGAGTGGCCACGGCGATTCACGATCTGGTCGTACGCGGCGCGCCGGCGATCGGCATCGCCGCCGCGTGGGGTGTGGTACTGGCCGCGCAACGCGGTGACGACCTCCACGCCGCGATGGCAGCCCTGCGCGTGGCGCGTCCGACCGCGGTGAACCTCATGTGGGCGTTGGACCGGATGCGCGCACGAGCCGACGGTGGCGCCGATGCCGCCGAGCTGGCGCGTGAAGCCGAGACGATCCAGCGCGAGGATCTCGCCGCGAATCGGGCCATGGGCGGGCTGGGCGCGGCGCTCATCGCAGCGGGCAGCGGCGTGCTGACCCATTGCAACACGGGTTCGCTCGCCACCGCCGGCTTTGGCACCGCGCTGGGCGTGATCCGCGCCGGGTTTGCCGACGGCCGCATCGCGCGCGTCTACGCGGACGAGACGCGTCCGTGGTTGCAGGGCGCGCGGCTCACCATGTGGGAACTCGCGCACGACGGCATCCCGGCCACGCTGATCGCCGACTCCGCAGCCGCGCACCTGCTGAAATCGGGCCAGGTCCAGTGGGTGATCGTCGGCGCTGATCGCATCGCCGCCAACGGCGATACCGCCAACAAGATCGGCACCTACCAGCTCGCGATCGCCGCGCACCACCACGGCATCGGATTCATGGTGGTGGCGCCTTCGAGCACCGTCGATCTCGCGACGTCATCGGGCGAGGGCATCGCGATCGAGCTGCGTGATCCCGCGGAGTTGCTCACCTACGCCGGAAGGCGCACGGTGGTCGAAGGCGCGCGGGCGTGGAATCCCGTGTTCGATGTGACCCCGCACGGGTTGATCGACGCCCTGGTCACCGAGCGCGGCGTGATTCGGCATCCGGACGCCGCTTCGGTGCGCGCGCTGATTGCCGGCACGGGTGCGGGTTGAAGATGTGGCACCTGCCCAGGCAGCTGGCGTGGTTTGGCGTGGGCGGTTTCATCGGCTTCATCGTCGACGCGGGCATCGTGCAGCTGCTGGTCAGCAAGCTCGACGTGGATCCCTACGTGGGGCGCCTGTTTTCCTTCGTGTGCGCGGCGACGGCAACGTGGCTGTTCAACCGCCACTTCACCTTTCACCAGCGTGGCGACTACGGCCTGTTCGGCGAATGGTCGCGCTACCTGGTGGCAATGACGGGTGGCTTCGCGATCAACTACGCCACCTATGTGCTGGTCGTCTACTTCTCGCATTTCGTGCAGGCGTGGCCGGCGATCGGGGTCGCCGCGGGCTCGCTGCCAGGTTCGGCCGCCAACTTTCTGGGGGCGCGCCAGTGGGTGTTTTCGGGCCGTAGCCGACCGGATCGCGCCAAGCCCCGAAACGGGCCCGATGACCGCTTGTAAGTTGGCGTATTTCCAAGGGTTTATTACGACGTTCGGGGGCGTCATGTGATACAATTTCGAGGTTGATTCCGAGGCGCGGGCGGCGGTTGGATCCCCGCGCCTTTTGCGTTCGTCAGTCATGGGGAAAAGGTCGATGGCGGAACCTGCCAGTGAAGTGATTCGCGTCAACATCGAAGACGAGATGCGCCAGAGCTACCTCGACTACGCCATGAGCGTGATCGTGGGGCGGGCGCTGCCGGACGTGCGCGATGGATTGAAGCCGGTGCATCGCCGCGTGCTGTACGCGATGAACGAACTGGGCAACGCGTGGAACAAGTCGTACAAGAAATCCGCGCGCGTGGTCGGCGACGTGATCGGCAAGTACCACCCGCATGGCGACGCGTCGGTCTACGACGCGATCGTGCGCATGGCGCAGCCGTTCTCGTTGCGCTACATGCTGGTCGACGGCCAGGGCAACTTCGGGTCGGTCGACGGCGACAGCCCTGCCGCGATGCGTTACACCGAAGTGCGCATGGCGCGCATCACGCACGAACTGCTGGCCGACATCGACAAGGAAACCGTCGATTTCGGTCCGAACTACGACGAGAGCGAACAGGAACCGCTGGTCCTGCCGACCAAGGTGCCCAATCTGCTGGTCAATGGTTCGGCGGGGATCGCGGTCGGCATGGCGACCAACGTGCCGCCGCACAACATGGGCGAAGTCGTCGACGCGACCGTCGCCTTGATCGATCAGCCGGAGCTTGGCCTTGACGAGTTGATGCACTACGTCCCCGGCCCCGACTTTCCGACCGCGGGCATCATCAACGGCGCGGCCGGCATCGTGCAGGCGTATCGCACGGGGCGCGGGCGCGTGCTGGTGCGCGCCAAAACCGAAATCGAGACCAACGAGCATGGCCACGAGGCCATCATCGCGACCGAGATTCCGTACCAGGTCAACAAGGCGCGCCTGATCGAGAAGATCGCCGAGCTGGTCAAGGAGAAGAAGGTCGACGGCATCAGCGGGCTGCGCGACGAATCCGACAAGGACGGCATGCGCATCGTGATCGAGGTGCGCCGCGATGCGCAGGCCGACGTGGTGCTCAACAACCTGTTCCAGCAGACCCAGTTGCAGGTGACCTTCGGCATCAACATGGTCGCGCTGGTCGACGGCCAGCCGCGTGTCTTGAACCTCAAGGAGATCATCGAGCACTTCATTCGTCATCGGCGCGAGGTGGTCACGCGCCGGACGATCTTCGACCTGCGCAAGGCGCGCGCGCGCGCGCATGTGCTGGAAGGCCTGACCGTCGCGCTGGCCAACATCGACGCGATGATCGAGCTCATCAGGACCTCCGCGTCGCCCGCTGAAGCGCGCGAACGCATGCTGGCGCGCAAGTGGGAACCCGGCATGGTGCGCGCACTGCTGCAGGCGAACGGCGCGGATGCATCGCGGCCCGAGGCGCTGGACCCGCGGGAGGGCCTCCACGACGACGGCTACCAGTTGTCCGATACCCAGGCCAGGGAAATCCTGGAGATGCGTCTGCACCGGCTGACCGGCCTCGAGCAGGACAAACTCACCGACGAATACAAGCAGCTGCTGGTCACGATCCACGGCCTGATCGAGATCCTGGAGGACCCCGACAAGCTCATGGCGGTGATCCGCGCGGAACTGGTCGAGATGAAGGAGTTGTACGGCGACGCGCGCCGCACCCAGATCCTGCACACGCAGGAAGACCTGGAAACGCTGGACCTCATCGCGCAGGAAGACGTGGTGGTGACGCTTTCGCACGCAGGTTACGTCAAGCGCCAGTCGCTGGACCTCTATCGCGCGCAGAAGCGTGGCGGCCGGGGGCGCTCGGCCACCAACATGAAGGACGAGGATTTCGTCGAGAAGCTGTGGATCGTCAACACGCACGACACGCTCTTGACGTTCACCAGCGCCGGCCGCGTGTATTGGCTGGGTGTGTACAGGATTCCCGAGTCCGGCCCGGGCGCGCGCGGCCGTCCGATCGTCAACCTGCTGCCGCTGGAGGCAGGTGAGAAAGTGCAGGCCATCCTGCCGGTGCGCGACTACCCCGAAGACCGGTTCGTGTTCTTCGCCACCCGCCAGGGCACGGTCAAGAAGACGCCGCTCAAGGAATTCGAGTACCAGTTGCAGCGCGGCAAGCTCGCGATCGGGCTGGACGAGGGCGACGGCCTGGTCGAGGCCGAGCTCACCGATGGCCAGTGCGACGTGCTGCTGTTTGCGTCCAACGGCAAGGCCGCGCGGTTCGCGGGCGGTGACGTGCGCCCGATGGGGCGCACCGCGCGCGGCGTGCGCGGCATGCGGCTTGCGGAAGGTGCGGAAGTGGTCTCGATGATCGTGGCCGATGGCGACGTCGAAGCCGCTGGCTCGGACGTGCTGACCGCGACCGAACGTGGATACGGCAAGCGCACGCCCTTGGCGGATTTCCCGTGCAAGGGACGGGGTTCGCAGGGTGTCATCGCGATCCAGTGCAGCGACCGCAACGGCAAGCTGGTCGCCGCCGTGGTCACCGAGACCACCCAGGAGCTGATGCTGATTTCCGATCGCGGCACGCTGGTACGCACGCGCGTCGCCGAGGTTTCGCAGGTCGGCCGCAACACTCAGGGCGTGATGCTGATCCGCCTGCCCGATGACGAGAAGCTGGCTGGCGTGGTGCGCATCGCGAGCGAGGATGCCGCTGGCGCGGAGCCCGATGACGGTGCGGGCGACTGACTGCGCATGCCCCTCGCATACCCACGGGATCCCCGCGCCACTCTGCCGTTGACGCCCGTCAAGATTGCCGGCCTCGGCCCCGGCATACTGGCGTCCGGTTTCTACCCGGTGACGGATGCCGTCACCGGCCGACCCGGCGGCCGGTCCAGCGTGGTGGCCTGGCGGGTATCGATACGCGCGCCAGGCGCGCCCGGGGGATTGCATGTCTGAGGCCACCGCTGGCTCCGGTCCCGCCGCACCGAGGGCAGGTGTCGAGCGTCTTGCAGGTGGCATCGCGGGGCGGGTGGAAGCACTCGACAAGGCGCAATTGCTTGCGTGCGCGCGTGGCGAGATGTTCGGCGTGGGCAATGCGCGCCTGCCGAGTCCGCCGATGCTGATGTTCGATCGCATCACACGCATCGCCGATCGCGGGGGCGCCTGGGGCAAGGGCGAAATCCATGCCGAGCTCGACATCCGCCCCGACCTGTGGTTTTTCGATTGCCACTTTGCCAACGATCCGGTCATGCCCGGCTGCCTGGGCCTCGACGCCATGTGGCAGCTGAGCGGCTTTTTCCTGCCCTGGCTCGGCGAGCTCGGGCGTGGGCGGGCGCTGGGCGTCGGACAGGTCAAGTTCACGGGCCAGGTGCTACCCGACGCGCGCCTGGTGCGCTACCAGATCGACATCCACCGCGTGATGCGCGGGCGCGTGCCGCTGGTCATCGCCGATGGCCGCACGTTTGTCGACGAGCACCTGATCTACGTCGCCGAAGGCATGCGCGTGGGCCTGTTTCGTGCCGCCGCGGGGCCCTGACATGCGCCGCGTCGTCGTGACCGGCATGGGCATCGTCTCGTGTCTCGGGAATGATCTTGCAACGGTCCGGACCGCGCTGCAGGATGGCCGCAGCGGCATCCGCCACGTGGACGAATTCGCGGCGCAGGGACTGCGCAGCCAGGTGGCCGGCGTGCCCGACATCGACCTTGACGCCGCGCTGGATCGCAAGCAGCGGCGCTTCATGGGTGACGCCGCCGCGTACGCGTGCGTGGCCATGCGCGATGCGATCGCCGATGCCGGCCTCGCGCCCGATGCCATCGCCGATCCGCGCATCGGCGTCATCGCGGGCTCGGGCGGCGGGTCGGCCCGCTGGCAGATCGAGACCGCCGACCTCTTGCGGGGCAAGGGCGTGCGCAAGGTGGGGCCGTTCATGGTGCCGCGCACGATGTGTTCGACGGTTTCGGCGGCGCTGGTGACCACGTTCGGGATCCAGGGGCTTGGTTATTCCATTTCCGCGGCTTGTGCCACCTCGGCGCATTGCATTGGCGCGGCGGCAGATGCGATCCGCCACGGCATGCAGGACGTGATGTTCGCCGGTGGCGGCGAGGAAGTGCATTGGGGCATGACCGCGCAGTTCGATGCGATGGGCGCGCTGTCGACGCATCGCAATGACGCGCCAGCCATGGCCTCGCGTCCGTACGATCGGGATCGCGACGGCTTCGTGATCGCTGGCGGCGGCGGGATGCTGGTGCTCGAAGACTACGAGCGTGCGAAGCGCCGTGACGCACGCATCTACGCCGAACTCGTGGGGTACGGAGCGACATCGGACGGTGCCGACATGGTGGCGCCGGGTGGCGACGGTGCGGCGCGCGCGATGCGCATCGCCCTCGCCCATGTCGATCGTCCTGTCGATTACCTCAACACGCACGGCACCGCGACGACGGTGGGTGATATCGCCGAGCTTGACGCGGTGCGTACCGTATTTGGCGACGCGCTGCCGCCGCTGTCGTCGACCAAGGCGCTGACCGGGCACTCGCTGGGCGCCGCCAGCGTGCACGAGGCGATCTACAGCCTGCTGATGCTGGGCGATGGGTTCATCGCGGGTTCCGCCAACATCGAGGTGCTGGATCCCAAGGCCGAGGGCTTTCCCATCGTGCGCGCGAGCCGTCCCGCGCCGCTCGCGACCGCGATGTCCAACAGCTTCGGCTTTGGCGGCACCAACGCTGCGCTGGTGTTTGCCGCGGTCTGACCGTTCCGTGCAGCTGGTCGCGGTCAAACCGCGGCCAGCATCGCCTCGGCACTCGATACGCGGAATTCACCCGGCGCCTCGACGTGCAGCACCTTCACCACCGTGTCCTCGGCGTACAGCGCAAAGCGCTTGAGGCGGAGGCCCATCCCGAACTGCCGCGAGTCCCGTTCCAGGCCCAGCGCGCGCGCGAAATCGCCGTTGCCGTCGGCCAGCATCAGGAGCCCTTCGGGCACGTCGCGCTGTCGTGCCCAGGCGCGCATGACGTACGCGTCGTTGACGGCGACGCAGGCCACCTCGATGCCGCGTTGGCGGAACTCGGCGTAGTGCCCGACGTAGCCGGGGAGGTGTCGCTCCGAACACGTGGGCGTAAAGGCGCCTGGCACCCCGAACAATACGACGCGTTTGCCCTTGAATACCGCATCGGTGGTCATGGGTTCCACGCGCTCGCGCAGGACCGCGAAGGTCGCCGCCGGCAGCGTGTCGCCGATCCTGATCGTCATGCGTCGCCGTCCGGTCGATGGGGTCGCCATCGTAGCGCAATGCTGTACCGGCGGGGCTTGAAACCCCCCCGCCGGCCCATACGTCTTGCCCAGCGGCCGGTTGCGGCCGATCCTTTCCAGGAGTTCGAAATGGCAATTCAACGTTCCACCTATTGGCCGGTTGCCGGCCATTTTCCGCGCGCGCTGACGGACGCTTTCAGCCGGTTGTTTGACGTCGAGGGTGGCGATCAGTCCAACGTGGTGACCAGCGAATGGGCGCCGCGCGTGGATATTCGCGAAGAAGACAAGCAGTTCGTGATCGAAGCGGATATCCCCGGCGTCGATCCCAAGGATATCGAGGTCAACATGGACAAGGGCGTGCTCTCGATCCGCGGCGAACGCAAGACCGAATACAAGGTCGACGATCCGCGTTTCACGCGGGTCGAACGCGCGCACGGGGTTTTCCACCGGCGGTTCGCATTGCCTGACAGCGCCAATCCCGACGGCATCCGCGCGAGCGGCAAGCATGGCGTGCTCGAGATCGTCATCCCGAAGCGGCCCGAGCAGACGCCGCGCCGGATCGACATCGAGGTCCAGTAACCGCGACGCGGTGGCTGAAGCTTCACGCATCGCACGTGCATAATCGTGGCCCGCGGCGACCGGATCGCCGCGGGCCTTTGTGTCGACTCTGGGGGTCGCAATGCAGTTCCAGGACTACTACCAGACCCTGGGCGTCAAACAGGGCGCCGGCGAGGATGAAATCAAGGCCGCGTATCGCAAGCTGGCGCGGAAATATCACCCGGACCGGAACAAGTCGCCGGGCGCCGAGGACAAGTTCAAGGCGGTCAGCGAAGCCTACGAGGTGCTGCACGACAAGCAGAAGCGCGCGGCCTACGACAACGTGCGGGCGGGTGGGTATCAGGCCGGCGAGCATTTCCGTCCACCGCCGGGCTGGCAGCAGCAGGCGCCGGGCGGGTTCCAATTCCGTGATGTCGGCGGCGATGCCGGCGGCTTCAGCGACTTCTTCGAATCACTGTTCGGCGCCCGCGCGGGTGGCGCGCACGCCCGTGCAGCACACGGTCCGGCACGCGGCAACGACGTGCGCGCCGGCGTGGAGATCGGCCTGCGCACAGCCTACGCCGGCGGCAAGCAGCGGCTGGCGCTGCACGACGGCGCGGGTGAGCGCACGTTGGAGGTCAACATCCCGGCAGGCATCCTGCCAGGCAAGATGATCCGCCTCGCGGGCCAGGGCGAGCCGGGCTACAACGGCGGGCCGTCGGGTGACCTGCTGCTCGAAGTGCAGGTGCGCAACGAGCCGCCATTCACGCTGCACGATGGCGATGTGGAATTTGAGCTGGCGCTGGCGCCGTGGGAAGCCGCGCTGGGCGCCAAGGTGCCCGTCCCGACGCTGGGTGGAGACGTCGAGCTGCGCATTCCTGCGGGTTCAGCCAGCGGCCGCAAGCTGCGGCTCAAGGGCCGCGGCATGCCCGGCAAGCGCGCCGGTGACCAGATCGTGCGGCTGTCGATCGCCACGCCGCCCGCGACCACCGACAGGGACAAGGCGGCCTATCAGGCATTCGCGAAGGCCTTCGCCGGGTTCGATCCGCGGAAATAGCTTCGCGCGTGATCGGACCGGGCCACGCCCGGCGGTGGCTATTTGCCGAGTGTCTGGTTGATCGCCTTGGCGAGCTCGACCGCGTTGACGGGCTTGGTCACGTAGGCTTTGGCACCTTGGCGCAGGCCCCAGACCTTGTCCGTGTCCTGATCCTTGGTGGTGACGAGGATGACCGGGATGTCGTGCGTTTCCGGATCCTTGGCGAGCGCGCGTGTGGCCTGGAACCCGTTGAGGTTGGGCATCACGACGTCCATCAATACGAGATCGGGATGATCGCGCCGTGCGCTTTCCACTCCGGCCGCACCGTCGTTGGCGGTGAGTGCCTGGTGGCCGAGCTTCTCGACCATCCGCTTCAGCCCCTCGAGCTGCGACGGCGAGTCATCGACGACCAGGATGCGTGCCATGCGGCGCTCCCAAAACGGTACGCGGCATTCTAGGCAGCGCACCCGAAAGTGTCACGCCGCGTGGTTGTCACCCGCGGCTTGCGCGGCCATGCACACCAGCGTGCGCCCGAACGATCGACCGCCGAGCAGCGTCGCGAACGTGTCCGGCAGTTCGTGGAACGGGACCTCGCGGGTGCAGATGTCGACCAGGTGGGCCGGCTTCCAGTCCGACGCGAGGCGTTGCCAGATGGCGCGGCGGAGGTCGCGCGCCGTGCCTGCGGAGGCGATGCCCAGCAGGCTGACGCCACGGATGATGAAAGGCATGACCGTCGTGTCGAGCTTGCTGTCGGCGGCCAGACCGATGCTGGCGACGTTGCCGTACGGCGTGGTCGTCGCCAGCAGTTGCGCCAGCAGTGCGCCGCCCGCGCTGTCCACGGCGCCGCCGAAGCGCGACGATTCCAGGGCGTGATGGCCGAGGTCGAGCGTGTGCCGGTCGAGGATTTCGCGGGCGCCGAGTCCATGGAGAAACCCGGCCCGCTCGGGCTTGCCGCTGATCGCGTGGACCTCGAATCCGGCCCGCGTGAAGATGTCGACCGCCAGCATGCCGACGCCGCCGGTTGCCCCCGTCACCGCGATGGGGCCGAGTGCGGGCGTCTGGCGGTTGTCCAGCATGCGGGTCAGGGCGAGCGCGGCGGTAAATCCCGCGGTGCCCAGCACCATGCTGTCGCGCAGGCCGAGGCCCGCCGGCAGCGGGATCACCCATTCGGCGGCGAGCCGCGCGTACTCGGCGTAGCCACCGTCACGCGTTTCCGAGAGCCCGCATCCGGTGCAGAGCACCGCGTCACCTTCCCGGAAACGCGGGTCGCTTGACTGCACGACGTGGCCCGCCACGTCGATGCCGCCATTCAGCGGGAACCGGCGCAGGATCTTGCCCTTGCCCGTGCCGGCGAGCGCATCCTTGTAATTGACGGACGAGTACGCCGTGCGGACCACGACTTCGCCTGGCGACAGGCCTTCCACCGCCATGGACTCGAAGCCCGAACGGTAGCCGGCCTCGTCGTTGTGGATGCGGAATGCGCGGAAGTTCTGGGCTGTGCTCATGCCTTGGCGGTCATTCCGGTGCGTGCCCACGGCTGCCCGAAACGATCGCGCCTCGTCACCCGTTGGCGCGATGGATGGAGCGCTTGTCGACGGACAGCGCCGCTTCGTGCACGACCTCGGACAGGGTGGGGTGCGCGTGGACGATGCGCGCCAGATCTTCCGCGGCGCCCTTGAATTCCATGGCGACCACGCCTTCGCTGATGAGCTCGGATACGACCGGGCCCACCATGTGCACGCCGAGGATGCGGTCGGTTTCGGCGTGGGCGATGATCTTGACCTGGCCCGCGGGTTCGTTCATGGCCACGGCGCGGCCGTTGGCGGCGAAGGGGAACGCGCCCGTCTTGTACGGAATGCCCTCGTCCTTGCACTGCTTTTCGGTCTTGCCGACCCACGCGATTTCGGGCTCGGTGTAGATGACCCAGGGGATCGTGTCGTAGTTGACGTGGCCGGCCTTGCCGGCGATGAGTTCGGCGACCATGACGCCTTCCTCCGAGCCCTTGTGCGCCAGCATCGGGCCGCGCACGCAGTCACCGATGGCCCACACGCCGTCGACGCCGGTCCAGCAGTTGTCGTCCACTTCCACCCTGCCGCGCGCATCGAGCTTGACGCCGGTGTCGTCGCTCAGCAGGCCCTCGGTATAGGCGCGGCGGCCCACCGCGACCAGCAGCCTGTCGACACTGATCTTGTGCTCGCCGTCCTTGTCGGCGTAGGTGACCTCGACCACGTTCTTCCTGATTTCGGCCTTGGAAACCTTGGCGCCGAGGTGGATGTCGAGCCCCTGCTTCTTGAATTCGCGCGCGGCGACTCTCGAAATGTCCTGGTCGGCCGGCCCGAGAAAATCGGGCAGGGCTTCGAGGATCGTGACTTCGGAGCCAAGCCGCTTCCACACCGAGCCGAGCTCCAGCCCGATGACGCCGGCACCGATGACGCCGAGCCGCTTCGGCAGCTTGTCGAGGTCGAGTGCGCCGGCATTGTCGATGATGTGCTTGCCGTCGAATTTCGCGAACGGCAGCTCGACTGGCACCGACCCCGTGGCGATGATGACGTTGGTGCCCTGCAGCGCCTGCGTGGAACCGTCGGCGCCGGTCACGGTCACCGCGTTGCCCTTGCCGAGCTTGCCGGTGCCGAAGAACGGCGTGACCTTGTTGGCCTTGAACAGCAGCGCGACGCCGCCGGTGAACTGCTTGACGATCTTGTCCTTGCGGCCGATCAGCGTGGCGAAGTCGACCTTGGCGTTCTCGACCTTGATGCCGTGGTCGGGCAGGTTGTGCGCGAGGTTCCAGAACTGGCGCGAGGACTCCAACAGCGCCTTGGAGGGAATGCAGCCCACGTTGAGGCAGGTGCCGCCCAGCGCCTGTTTGTCGTCCTTGCCTTTGAAAGCGTCGACGCAGGCGGTCTTGAGGCCCAGCTGTGCCGCGCGGATGGCGCACACGTAGCCGGCGGGGCCGGCTCCGATGACGATGACGTCGAATTGATTGTCAGCCATTTGAGGTTCCTTTTGCATTTCTTGCGTTCGCGGCGGCGCACCCCTGGTGAATGCGCGCCCTGATCACGGTGACCGGCAGGCCCGGATGGCGCGCGGCGGTGGCCGCAGCGTCGCCCGGGCGGTCCGTCCTGGCGACAACGGTGTGCTGTGGTCAGATGTCGAGCAGCATCGCGTACGGGTTCTCGAGCTGGTTCTTGATGTCGACCAGGAACAGCACCGCATCCTTGCCGTCGACGATGCGGTGGTCATAGCTGATCGCGATGTACATCATGGGTGCCGCGACCACCTGGCCGTTTTCGACCACCGCGCGTTCCTTGATCGTATGCATGCCGAGGATGGCGCTCTGCGGCGGGTTGACGATGGGCGTCGAGAACAGCGAGCCGAAGGTGCCGCCGTTGGTGATCGTGAAGGTGCCGCCCTGGAGATCGGCGAGCGTGAGCTTGCCCTCGCGCGCGCGCGTGGCGAAGTCGGCGATGGCCTTCTCGATGTCGGCGAAGCTCATCGTCTCGGCGTTGCGCAATACCGGCGTCACCAGCCCGCGGTCGGTCGACACCGCGATGGAGATGTCTTGGTAGCCGTGGTAGATGATGTCGTTGCCGTCGATCGAGGCGTTGACCACGGGGTGTCGCTTCAGCGCTTCGCAGGTGGCCCGCACGAAGAAGCTCATGTAGCCGAGCTTGACGCCGTGGGTTTTCAAGAAGCGCTCGCCGAGCTGCTTGCGCATCGCGACCACTTTCCCCAGGTTGACCTCGTTGGACGAGGTCAGCATCGCGGTCGAGTTCTTGGATTGCATCAGGCGCTCGGCGATCCGCTGGCGGATGCGGGTCATCGGCACGCGTTCTTCCGGGCGCGCGCCAGCCGGAACGGGCGCTGCAGTGGGTGCGAGGGCGGGCGTGGCCGAGGCGCGCCCAAAGTTGACGACGTCCTCCTTGGTGACGCGACCGCCGCGGCCGCTTCCCGTGACCTGCGCGGGATCGATGTGGGCTTCGGTGGCCGCACGACGGGCGGCGGGCGACAAGGTGTCGTCAGCCGGCTTGGACACCGCGGGCGCAGCCGGTGCCGGCTTCGGCTTGGCGGGTTCCTGCCGGACCGGCGGCGCGGGCGCCTTTGCCGGCGCTGGCGAAGGCTGGGCCGCGGCCTTCTGCGGCGCGGCTGCGGCAGCGCCTTCCTCGAGCACCGCGATGACGTCCTGGCTGTGGACCGTATCACCCTGCGGATGGCGGATTTCCTTCAGGACGCCGTCGGCGGGTGCGGGGACTTCCAGCACCACCTTGTCGGTTTCGAGGTCGACCAGGTTTTCGTCGCGGCTCACGGCGTCGCCAGGTTGTTTGTGCCAGGTCGCGATGGTGGCGTCGCTGACGGATTCAGGAAGCACCGGAACCTTGACTTCGATAGACATGGAATTCCCTTCGTGTTGTCAACATATGCGGCCGCGCCCGCTTGCGCGGGCGCGCCGGGATGGCATCGGCCCTCCATGGCGACTCGGCCCCGGCCCGTCCCTGGCCGGTCGTGCGCGTCAGTCGAGCGAGTAGTTGTCGCCCACCGGCTCCACCAACGCCTGCTGTACCAGCGCCTGCTGCTCGGCGACGTGGGTGTTGTAGTGGCCGCAGGCTGGCGCCGGCGAGCGTTCGCGACCGGCGTAGTGGAGGCTGTGGTCGCCTTCCGTACAGGCCTGCAGGTGGTGCCGGATCTGGAACCACGCGCCCTGGTTCATGGGCTCTTCCTGGCACCACACCACTTCCTTGGCGACGGGATATTTCGCGATCTCGGCGGTGACCTCGGGCCGTGGGAAGGGATACAGCTGCTCGACGCGGACGATCGCGACGTTGGCGAGGTTCTGCTTTTCGGCGGCTTCCAGCAGGTCGTAGTAAACCTTGCCGGCACACAGCACCACGCGCGTCACCTTCCTGGCGTTCTTGCTGTGGCTGTCCGGGATGACGAGCTGGAACCGCCCGCGCTCGAGGTCGTCCAGCGAGGACACCGCGAGCTTGTGGCGCAGCAGCGATTTCGGCGTCATCACGACCAGCGGTTTGCGGCAGTCACGCAGCATCTGCCGACGCAGCATGTGGAACATCTGCGCCGGCGTCGTCGGCACGCACACCTGCATGTTTTCCATGGCGCACAGCTGCAGGAAGCGCTCCAACCGGCCCGACGAGTGTTCCGGCCCCTGGCCTTCGTAACCGTGCGGGAGCAGCAGCACGAGCCCGCACAGGCGGCCCCATTTGGCCTCGCCCGAAGACAGGAACTGGTCGAACACGACCTGGGCGCCGTTGGCGAAATCGCCGAATTGCGCCTCCCAGACCGCGAGCGTGCCAGGCTCGGTGGTGGCGTAGCCATATTCGTACGCGGCGACCGACACCTCGGACAGCGGCGAATCGATCACTTCGACCGAAATGTCATCGCGCACGTGCGTCAGCGGGACATAGATGCGTCCCGTGGCCTGGTCGTGCAGTCCAGCCAGGCGGTGGAAGAACGCACCGCGGACCGTGTCCTGGCCGACCAGGCGCAGGCCGTAACCCTGGTCGATGAGGCTGGCGTAGGCCATGTTTTCGGCATAGCCCCAGTCCATCGGCAGCTCGCCCTCGGCCATCTTGCGGCGCGTGGCATAGACCTTGTCCACGCGTGACTGGAGATGCATGCCGTCGGGCCAGGTCAGGATCCTCCCGGCGAGCTCGTCGAGGTCTTCGCGGGCGACGCCCGTGTTCACGACCTGCGTGAGCTCAGCGCCGATGTGGCGGCTCCAGTCGACGGCGAATTTCTGCGAGCCGGGCGGCGCGAGCTCGGTGACGGGGTTGCCGGCATCGAGTTGGCCACGATATTCGTCGAACACCTTTTTGCCGGCGTCCTTGTCGATCAAGCCGCGCTCGACCAATCGTTGCGCGTAGATTTCGCGGGTCGGCGGCAGCTTTTTGATCACGTCGTACATGATCGGTTGCGTTGCCGCCGGCTCATCGGCCTCGTTGTGGCCGTGGCGCCGATAGCAGATGAGGTCGACCACGACGTCCTTGTGGAACTCCTGGCGGAAGTCGAAGGCCAACCGGATGCACTGCAGCACGGCTTCCGGATCGTCGCCGTTCACGTGCAGCACCGGCGCGTTGACCATCTTGGCGACGTCAGTGCAGTAGAGCGTGCTGCGGCTGTCATCGGCGTCGGTCGTGAAGCCGATCTGGTTGTTGACCACCACGTGGACCGTGCCGCCGACCGCGAATCCGCGCAGCCGCGACATGTTGAAGAGCTCCATGTTGACGCCCTGGCCCGCGAGGGCCGCGTCGCCGTGGATCAACACGGGCAGCACGTGTGTGCGGCTGTCGTCGTGCGCCCGCGTCTGCCGCGCGCGCACCGAGCCCGAAGCCACCGGATTGATGATCTCGAGGTGCGAGGGATTGAACGCCAGCGCCACGTGGATGTTGCCGGCCGGTGCGGCGATGTCGGCCGAAAAGCCCATGTGGTATTTGACGTCGCCCGAATGCGCCGGATCATCCGGACCCTCGTGCTTGCCTTCGAATTCCGCGAACAGCTGCTGCGGCGGCTTGCCGAGGATGTTGACCAGCACGTTCAGGCGTCCGCGGTGCGCCATGCCGATGACGAGTTCGTGCACGCCATCGGCCGCGGCGCGGCGGATGAGGTCGTCCAATAGCGGGATCAGCGAGTCGCCGCCCTCCAGCGAGAAGCGCTTCTGGCCGACGTACTTGGTGTGGAGGTAACGCTCCAGCCCGTCGGCCGCGGTCAGCTCGCGGAGCGCGCGCAGGCGTGTCGCGTCGTCCAGCCCCGGATTGCCGCCGGCCAGCTCCAGGCGATCGTAGATCCAGCGCCGCTGCGTGTGGTCGCTGATGTGCATGAACTCGGCGCCGATGGTGGCGACGTAGGTTCGCTGCAGGCGCTCACGCAGGGCGCGCAGCGTCATGCGCTGGCCACCGCCGGCGTAGGTGCCGCAGTCGAATTCGGTGTCGAGATCGGTATCGGCGAGTCCGTGGAAGGGCAGGTCGAGGTCCGGCGCGGGCCGCTTGGGCGCCAGCGCCAGCGGATCGAGGTTCGCCGCGAGGTGTCCGCGTGAGCGGTAGGCGGTGAGGAAGCGCAGTACGCCGGCCTGCTTGCGGGCGTGCGCGTCGTCGACGGGCGCGGTCGTGCCCGCCACGCGGTGCGCCTGAGTCGTCATGATGCGGGCGATCGCGTCGGCGTGCGAGACGTCGCCGGCGCCATGCAGGGTCTGGAACCAGCGCTGCCACGCCGGCGCGACCGACTGCGGATCGTGCAGCCAGTCTTCGTAGAGTTGATTGATGTATGCGGCGTTGCCGCCGCCAAACTGCGAAGTTGCCGCCAGTTGCTGCAACAAACTGCCGCCGTCGCTCACGATGATCACCAAGAAGAAATGGGTGCGGGCGCCGACGCGGAATACGTCACGCCGCTCGGAAGCCCAATTATAACGGGTTCGACACGGCCAGCGGAGACCAAACAGTGACACGCGTCATTGCCGCACGGGCCGGCAGCACGTGCCGCTACAGTTTCAGCACGCGCAGCTCGGGCCACGGTTCGGAACGCCCCCAGACTTCGTCAAACAGGTGCGTGAGCTCGGCGTGGCGGCCGGGATCGCGGGTCGAGGCGCTGGTGGTCATTTCACCCTCGAGCGGGCGGAACAGATAACCCTGCGAGTCCACGCACAGGAACGCGGACGGGTAGTCGATGTCGACCTGTTCGACGGGCCGGCGCAGTTCGAAGACGCTGGGCAGGCGCAGCGCGAGGTCCAGCGAACGGCTGCCTTCGTCGAGTGCGCGGCGGATGTCCTGCGCGATGATGCGGATCGATGCGCCGCGCCCGGAAATGGCGATGCGCCGCATTTCGACCAGCGAGGCGGTGTCGTTGAACACGATCGGGTCGAGCTCGCGCACCAGCAGGCACATCTCGCGTTTTGCCTGCGCGAGCAGCGTGTGGATGATTTCGATCAGCCCTTCACGGGTCCGTGCCCGCAGCGCGACCGCGGGCGCCACGGCTGGCAGCGGCCTGGCAGGCGGCGGCGCCGGAGGCTCGAGCTTGCGCTGCATCACCCGGTGCGCGATCCCGGCCTCGGCGAATTCCTCGCCGAGCGGCTCGAAGCCGTAGTGTTGGTAAAAGCCGATGGCGTCGTGTTGCGCATGCAGCGTCAGTGCGCCCACATGGCGCGTGCGCGCGAGGTCGACCAGTGTGTTGAGCATGCTCGCGCCAACGCCGCGCCCGCGCCAGCCTTGCACCACCGCCATGCGTCCGATGCGCGCGCGACCAGCACCCGCACCGAAGGTCATGCGTCCGGTGCCGATCGGTGTGCCATCCGCGGTGCGTGCCAGCACGTGCGCCGCGTGTGCATCGTTGTCGTCGCGCTCGAGATCGGGCGGCACGCGTTGTTCGCGGATGAAGACCTCTTCGCGCACCGCCAGCAGTGCGTCACGATCGCCGCCGTGGGTCCAGTCGCAAATCTCGACGTGGAAGCCGTCTCGTATCGGCATGCGGGCAGGTCCACCTCAACCGGAGTGCTGGTCGGATTCTAGGCGCAGTCAGTGTTGCCGCAACGTGAAATGTCCAGCGTTGATGAGTGCGGTCAGGACCTCGATGCCGCGCGCGGGGTGCGGAAGCCGCGCGAGTTCACCGCCGTCGAGCGATGCGGCAGCGGCGCCCAGCGCGCGCGCCCAGGCCAGGGGGGCATCGTGCATCGCGCCGGCGGCGTAGAGGCGCGCCGCGTGGCCGCGCCGGCGCCAGGCCACGCGGCTCCA
>DASTNI010000076.1:0-28799 GCA_035720985.1 Rhodanobacteraceae bacterium
CCCGGAAACGTGGATGAGCCTACCGCCTCATCCGTGATTCTCAACGTACAAAGGAGCCGACGGCTTCCCCGGAAACGTGGATGAGCCTACCGCCTCATCCGTGATTCTCAACGTACAAGGAGCGGCGGAAGCCGCGACCGCGGCGGCGGCCGGCCCGTCTCGCGATCCCGGTCGGACCTTCCTCCTCCTGCCGTTGCGTCGCCGCCAGATCGAAGCTGGGAACGGGAATGATCGACCCGTCGGCACGTCGCTTGCATGGGCCTTTTCGGGCCACCGTGCGCGGGTTCAGGACGGGCACGTGACTTGAACAGTGTGACGCAGGTCCTGAATCGGGCGCCGCGGTGGCCGATATCCCTGTGTACGCGGGAGCGGATTCCTCATGCTTGAAGTCACTTATGCCCCGGGTCTCGTGGGCATGTCCATCATCGTCGCGATCGTTGCCGCGTACACCGCGATCGACATGGCGCGGCGCCTCGCTTCGGCGGGCGCACGCGCCGCGCGCTGGTGGCTCGTTGGCGGCGCGGTGGCGATGGGCACCGGCATCTGGGCCATGCACTTCGTCGGCATGCTGGCGATCAGCCTGCCGATTCCGATGGGCTACGACCCCCTCATCACGTTTGCGTCCTGGGCGATCGCGGTGGCCGCGTCGGCCTTCGCGCTGTGGCTGACCGGGCGCCCGCGCCTCGGGCTCGGCACGCTCGCCGCGGGCGCGCTGGTCATGGGCGGCGGCATCTCGGGCATGCACTACGCCGGCATGGCGGCGATGCGCATGCAACCCGGCGTCGACTACAAACCGGGGCTGCTGGTGCTCTCGATCGCCGTCGCGGTGGTGGTGGCAGGCGTCGGGCTGTACGTCATCCACGTCATGCGCGGCGTGCGCCAGCGCGCGCGGAGGCTGCACGCGCTGGCGGCGGTCGTGATCGGCTTCAGCATCGTCGGCATGCACTACATCGGGATGGCCGCGGCGCGGTTCCCGGTAGGCAGCGTCTGCGGCGCGGCGCAACACGGCCTGCAGGTCGGCTGGCTGGCGAGCCTCATCATCGTGGGCGCGCTGGGCGTACTCACGATGGCGCTGCTGGCTTCGCTGCTGGACCAGCGTGCGGATGCGCGCCTGCAGGCGCTGACCGCGTCGCTGGCCGACGCCAACCAGGAGCTGGATCGGCTGGCCCTGCACGATCCGCTGACCCGCCTGCCCAACCGGCTGCTGCTGGAAGAACGGCTGGCGCAGGCCGCGGTTCCGGGCGCGCGTTTTGCGGTGTTGTTCGTCGACCTCGACGGCTTCAAGGGTGTCAACGACGCCTTTGGCCACCACGCCGGCGACCTGGTGCTGTTCGAAATGGCCCAGCGTCTGGGTGCGCGGTGCCGGCACGGCGAGGTCGTCGCGCGGCAGGGCGGCGATGAGTTCGTGCTGCTGGCGCAGGTCACGACGCGCGAAGGGATCGCGGCGCTGGCGCAGCGCCTGGTCGAGCTGATCCGCCAGCCCGTAGTCGCGGGGGGGCAGGCACTGTCCGTATCGGCCAGCATCGGCATCGCGGTCTATCCCGACGATGCCACCGACCCCTCGTTGCTGCTGTCGCACGCGGACGCCGCCATGGAGGCCACCAAGCAGCGGGGCCGCAACGGTTACGGATTTTTCGAATCGGCGCTCAACGCCGAGGCGCAGGAGTCGCTGCAGCTTTCACAGGCGCTGTTGCCCGGGTTGGCGCGCCGCGAGTTCTACGTGCTGTACCAGCCCAAGTACAACGCGGCCGACAGCGCGCTGGTTGGCGTCGAGGCCCTGGTGCGCTGGCACCATCCCACGCGCGGCATCGTCGGCCCGGACGTGTTCATCCCGCTGGCCGAGCGCTCGGGCGTGATCGTCGAACTGGGCGCGTTCGTACTGGACGAAGCCTGCCGCCAGCTGGCCGACTGGCATCGGCAGGGCGTCATGCTGCAGATGTCGGTGAACCTCTCGGTGCTGCAGTTCGCGAGCCCGCACCTGATCGACGAGGTCGAGGCGTGCCTGCGCAAGCACGCGGTGCCGCCGCGTTACCTCACGCTCGAGATCACCGAGTCCACCGCGATGCAGGACGTCGAGCACAGCCTGCGCATGCTGCGTCAGCTGCGGAAACTGGGCGTCGAAATCTCGATCGACGACTTCGGCACGGGCTACTCCAGCCTGGCCTACCTTAAACGGCTGCCGGCCAGCGAACTCAAGATCGACCGCAGCTTCGTGCAGAACCTCACCGAGGGCCACGAGGATGCGGCGATCGTCACCGCCGTCATCGCGCTGGGCCGCACGCTGGGCCTCGCGGTGACCGCCGAAGGCGTGGAGACCTCCGAGCAGCGCGATTTCCTGGTGCGCGAAGGCTGCGACATCCTGCAGGGGTTCCTGTTGAGCCGCCCGGTCGAAGCCGCCGCCGTGGCGCTGGATGGCTGGCGCGCGCGGGTGGCTGGGCCGACGCCGGCCTGAGATGCGCGGCTACACCGGTGCCAGCGCGCGGATCAACTGCTGCATGGTCGCGAGCCCCTGCCCGAACAGCTGGTCGAGGTAACGGCCAAGGTCGGTCATCAACACGCCGATCAGGAACAGGCCCAGCGTCAGCGAAGTGGGAAAGCCGACCGAGAACACCGTCATCTGTGGCGCCGCGCGATTCAGGATGCCAAGGCTGAGGTTGACGATCAGAAGCGCCGCAATCAGCGGCAGCGACAGCAGCAGGCCCGCCGCGAATACCGTGGTGCCGAAGTGCGCCAGCAGGCTGAAGCCGGCGGCGTTGAGCCCCGTGTAGCCGATCGGCAGCGCGTCGAAGCTGAAGGCCAGGGTTTCGATGACCATGAGATGCCCGTCGAGCGCAAGAAACATCAACAGGCTGATCATGTAGAAGAGCCGCGCGAGGATCATGGTGTCGGCGCCGGCGTCGGGCGACACGAAGGTCGCGAACGCCAGGCCCATGTTGAGGCCGATGAAGTCGCCCGCGGCCATCACCGCGGCAAACACCACGCGCAAGGTGAGGCCGAGCGCCACGCCGATCAGCGTCTGCTCGACGATCACGCCCAACCCCGCCCATGACCAGATCGGCACGTCGGGCAGCGGCGGCAGGTTGGGCGCAACGGCGAAGGTGATGAGCGCGGCGAGCCCAAGCTTGACCGTGCGCGGAATGCTGGAGTGGCCCAGCACCGGCGCGACGAGCATGAACGCCAGCAGCCGGCAGAACGGCCACAGGAACAGGACCAGCCAGGCGTTGAGCTGCGCGTAGGTGACGGTCAGCATGCGCGGCTGCCCACGCGCCTAGTGGACCAGCGTCGGCAGGCTGTGGAACAGCTGGACGGTGTAGTCGACGATCACCGACATCATCCACGGCCCGGCCACGACGACCACCACCACCACGCCGAGGATCTTCGGAATGAACGACAGCGTCATTTCGTTGATCTGCGTTGCCGCCTGGAACAGGCTGACCAGCAGACCTACCGCGAGCGCGACCAGCAGCATGGGGCTCGCCAGCATCAGCGCCACGATCATGGCGTGGTGCGACAGGCTCATCACGGTTTCCGGAGACATGCGCGTTACTCCTTGGGAACATCGGGTCAATCGCCCATCCGCGCTTCGACAGGCTCAGCGCGAACGGGTAACACTCCGATTCCGTTCGTGGTGAGCTTGTCGAACCACGAGCGGAATCGGCGAAATCAGGCCATCCTTGCGGGCAGCCGTAAGGGTCATCAGATCGAGAAACTCTGTACCAGCGAGCCGATGATCAGCTGCCAGCCATCGACCAGCACGAACAGCATCAGCTTGAAGGGCAGCGAGATCGTCGCCGGCGGCACCATCATCATGCCGAGCGCCATCAGCACGCTGGCGACGACGAGGTCGATGATCAGGAACGGGATGAAGATCGTGAAGCCGATCTGGAACGCGGTCTTCAATTCACTGGTCACGAATGCCGGCACCAGCACGCGCATCGGCACGTCGGCCGGACCCTGCAGCGGGCCGAGCTTGGCGAGGCGCGCGAACATCGCGAGATCGGTCTCGCGGGTCTGGCCCATCATGAAGTCGTGGAAGGGCTTGGCGCCGGTGTCGAGCGCCTGCTGCATGGTGATCGTGCCGCGGCTCAGGGGCGCCCACGCCGCGTCGTACGCCTTGTTGAAGGTCGGCGCCATCACGAAGAACGTGAGGAACAGGGTCAGGCCCAGCAGCACCTGGTTGGGCGGCGCCGACTGCGTGCCCATCGCCGTGCGCAGCAGGCTCAGCACGATGATGATGCGCGTGAAACTCGTCATCATCAAAAGCGCGGCCGGCAGGAACGCTAGGCTGGTCAGGAGCAGCAGCGTCTGCAACTGGATCGACCACTGCTGGCCGCCTTGCGCGGTCGGCGTCGTCGTGAGCCCCGGGATCGCCGCCTGCGCGCCGGCGAGGTGCGGCGCGCAGGCGAGGCACAGCACGACCAGCAGCAGCGCGAACGGCTTCAGGCGCGCGTACAGTCGGCGGATTGCCAGCGCGCGGCGGCCTGCGGCGCGCGTGGGGTTGGCGGCGCGATTGCCCATCACTTGCTTCCGCGGAGGTTCTGCTTCAGCGCGGCGGTGAAGCGCTGGGCAAAGCCGTTGCCGATCGGACTTGCCGGCGGCGCGGGGGTTTTGACGGGCGGCAGCTCATGCAGCTTGCTGATGCCGCCGCCCGTGACGCCCAGCACCAGCCACGTGCCTTCGACCTCGACGATCACCACGCGCTCGCGCGTGCCGACCGCCCTGGTGGCGATGACCTTGAGGTGCTGGCCCGCGCTGCCCGCGACCGGGCCGATGCGGCGGACCAGCCAGGCCACCAGGAAAATGATCCCGATGATGACCAGCAGCACGAAGGCCATCTTGCCGAAGGCGGCAAGGCCGCTGGTGCCGACACTGGTACCGAGCGAGCCCGCAAGCGCGGAAGTAGAGGGGGCGGTGGCCATGGAGCCCTACCGGTTGAGCCGATGAAGGCGTTCGGAGGGCGTGACGATCTCGGTGATGCGGATGCCGAACTTGTCTTCGACCACGACGACCTCGCCCTGCGCGATCAGGAAGCCATTGATCAGGATGTCCATGGGTTCGCCCGGCAGCCCGTCCAGCTCGACCACCGAACCCTGCGCCAGCTCCAGGAGCTGCTTGATCGTGAGGCGCGTGCGGCCAAGCTCCACGCTGAGCTTCACCGGGATGTCCATGATCATCTCGAGCTCGCGCGCGCCGGCGCCCGTCGCACCTTCGCCGAAGGGCTGGAACACGTCGCTGGCGGCGCGTGCCGGTACGACCGGCTGGTCCTTGGCCTCGCCGGGTTTCGCCGCCGCCTGCTCGGCGAGCGCGCTGGTCCAGGGATCCTCGGTGGCCACCGCGGTTGCGGCGGCCGCGACCTGGGTGGTGTCCTCGGCGGGTTCGGACACGGCGGGCTTGCTGGATTTACTCATGGTCGGATTCCTGGGTGGTCGGCACGGTCCCCTTGACGAACGCGCCGCCGGCGGCGGGGTCCATCGCGGCGTGGTTGATGAGCTCGATGATGCGCAGCGCGCGCTGGCCCTGGTGGCTGCCGTATTCGCAGGCCAGCACCGGCACGCCATCGACGCGCGCCGTGATCGCCTGCGGCAGGTCGATGGGCAGCACGTCGCCCACCTTGAGCGCCCGCACCTGCCGGATGCGGCTCGGGATGCTGACGAACTCGGCGATCATCTCGATGCTCGACCCGCGCAGCTGGCCCGCGATGTGCTCGGTCCACGCGGCGTCGCCGTTGCCCTCGTGCGTGCCCGAGGCCGGATTGGCCAGCAGCTCGCGCAACGGCTCGATCATCGAGAACGGAATGCAGATCTGGAACTGGCTCGAGAGGTTGCCCACGTCGATGTGGAACGTGGTGTTGACGATGATCTCGTTGGGCGAGTTGGTGATGTTGGCGAACTTGGCCTGGATTTCCGAGCGCACGTATTCGACTTGCACGCTGTAGATCGCCTGCCAGCACTTCTGGTACGCGTCGAGCGCGAGGTTCAGCAGGCGCCGGATGATGCGTTGTTCGGTGTTGGTGAACTCGCGCCCCTCGGACTTGGTGACGAAGCGGCCGTCCCCGCCGAACAGGTTGTCGACCACCATGTAGATGAGGTTGGGCGGGAACACCACCAGCGCGGTGCCGCGCAGTGGCTTGATGTTGACCAGGTTGAGGTTGGTCGGCACCGGCACGTTGCGCACGAAGTCGCGGTAGCTCTGGTAGCGCATGCTTTCAACCGTGATGTCCGCGCTGCGGCGGATGAGGTTGAACAGCCCGACCCGGAAGCGCCGGGCGAAGCGCTGGTTGATGAGGTCCAGGCCGTGCAGGCGCTCGCGGATGACGCGGTGCTGCGAAGCCGGATCGTAGGGGCGGATGCGTGGGGCATCGGGACCGGCGGGCGCAGCGGCGGCCTCGCCCGGTCCGCTCAACAGGGCGTCGATTTCTTCTTGGGAAAGCAGCTCGTCCTGCGCCATGGCCGTCCCGTCACTGCACGATGAACTGGGTGAACAGCACGTGGTTCACCGCCAGCTTGGGCTGACCCGCGCCAAAGGGCTTGACGAGCGCGCCGCGGATCTCCGCCGCAAGGTGTTCCTTGCCGGCGCTGGTGATGAGGTTGCCGGCGGTCTGGCCCGACAGCACCAACAGCAAGCGATCGCGTACCTGCGGCAGGTGTTCCTGCAGGAAGGCCTGCGAGGTGGCATCGCCCAGCTGCAGCGTGATGCCGACATACAGCAGCTGGCCGCCATCGCTGGTGGTCTGCTGCAGGTTCACCGTGAACGGATCGAGCTGGAAGAACACGGGCTTGGCAGGTGGCGGCGGCGCACTGGCCGCGTGGGCCGTGCCCGCGCGGTTGCCCAGCAGCAGCCAACCACCCACGCCGCCGGCGCCCAGCACGATGACGGCCACGAGGGCGATGATGATCCAGAGGGTGGCGCGTCCCGACTGCGAAACTTTCATGTGCTGGCCTGCATGGGCTGGGTGATGAGGCACGGTTGCAGTATGGCCTTGGGCCGACGGCGACCATGGCGGGAACAGACGCGCGTATTGGGCGCTGTCCCCGACTTTGGATGGGCCGGCGCGCAGGCCGGCTGGCGGTGGCGGAAAACACGGTGTGCGAAGTGCGGCGCGCTCAGGCGTAGAGATCGACGCCGGCGCCGGGCGCGACGCGCAGCGGCACGCGGGTGATGGCCACGGGCTGCACGCCGGCGATCTCGCGCCCGGTGCCCGTGGGCGAAGCCCAGGGCGCCGGCTGCGCAAACCCGCCGGTGCCCGTCTGTTGCTGTTGCTGCTGGCCGACCATGGCTTCGCCGAGTGCGATGCCCTGGCCGGCGAGCGCGGCGCGCAGTTCCGGGATGGCCTGCTGGACGGCATCGCGCACCACCGCATGCGCGGCGAAGAACTGCGCCTGCGCGTTCTGGTGGTCGAGCGTGAGGCTGATCTGCAGCGGCCCGAGGTCCCGCGGATTCAAGTGCAGTTCGACGTGGCTGCCGCCGCGCTGGGTGAGCGCGACGAGCTGCAGTCCGAGCTCCTGTTGCCACGGCGTCGAGCCCACCGGCGCCTGCAGCGTGGGCGGCGTGGTTGGTGCCGCCGCGCCGGCCGGTGTCGTGGCGCCCGCGTGCGTGGTCGGGGCGAGACCGAACAGGCCGGTCAGGGGCGCGTTCGTGCCGTCAACGGGGGCCGGTGTGGCCTGGTGGCTTGCGTCGTTGCCCGCCACGGCCAACACCGCGGCGTTGGCGAGGGTGGCAGTGCGGCTGGCATTCGTGTCCTGCGTGGCGGCAAGCGCGGCCGCGCCTGCCTGCGCCTGCTGCCGGATCTCATGGCGCAGGGCGCGGCTCTCGGTGGCCCTCTGCGGCGGAACCGCGGGGCCGTCGGATCCGGCGGGCTTCGCGCTTGTCGACGCGCCCGCGGCGTGCGCGACTGCGGCACTAGGCGCGGCGGTGTTGGCGGCTGCGCGCGCCGTATCGGCGCGGGCCGCGCGCGGGCCGGCCAGAGGATGGGGGGCCGAAGAGGGTGGGGCGCCGTCCGCCGTATCGGGGGCGTCGATGGCAGAGGCCACGTACGGAGCTCCCGCCAGGGCCTGCGGCGCGTGCGTCGGATCGGCGTCATCGTCGCCGTGCGAGTGTTCGCGCGGGCCGGTCGTTTCCGGATCGGTGCGCGTGCCGGCGCGCGCCGCGCCCGGCAGGCCGGCCGCGTCGAGGCGTCCCAGCAGGGCTTCGCGCGGGTCGGTATCGACGTCCTTGGCGCTCGTTTCAGCCTGCGCTGGCGTGCGCCGCGCCGCGCCTTTGACCGAGGCGCCTTGCGCCGCGTTCAGGGCGTCGTTGAAGCCGGTGCCGGGCTCCGACCCGGATGCGGGCTTGCCCTTGGCTGGCGCTGCCGGGCCGGCGTGGGTAAGCGGGTTGACGACGTCCATGCGGGATTCCTTGCGGAAAGGCTACGGGTTGCGCGAGCGCTGGCGCGCCTGGGTGTTGGTGGTGGCCTCGTCGCTGCGGCGCTGCTCCTGGCGCGCCTCACGGACCTGTTCCTGGGCCGCGCGCCGGCCAGCGAGTGTGTCGTAGGACGACAGCTGCTGCTGCCGCGCCCGCCACAGCCGCTGGCTCGCGGTGACCTTGTTGTTGTCCTGCCTGAGGCGCACGTCGGCATTGCCGATGGCGATGTCCAGCGATTGCATGAAACGCCGGTAGTTGTTGATCTCGCCCACGTTCATGCCGGCCGTGAGTGCGGCGTGCAGCCGCCTGTGGTATTCCCGCCGGTAGTCCTGCAGCGTATCGAGCTGTCGGGCGGTGAGCTGCTCGGTGCGCCGATCCTGCGCCAACGCCTGGCCAGCGCGGTCGCGTGCGTCACGGCTTCGTTCAATCAGGGTGTCCAGTGGACTCGTGGATTTCATCGCGATACTCCCGATGGCCGACCCGCACTGCGCACCGCGGGTACGCGACCCGTTCGGACATGCATGAAGCATGCAAAATCCGTTGGCGGCGCCACACGCGATCGCCGAACTGTGAACGGGTGCCGCTTGCCGTGGACATTCACGCCGCCGCTCCGATCAATTGCGCGAGCGCCGCGCGCGAATGCGTGATGTCGGCGCGCTCGCCGATCGCCTGCTGCAGGAAATGCTCGATCTCGGGATACCGCGTCACCGCTTCGTCCAACTGCGGGTCGTGGCCGGGGCTGTAGGCGCCGACGCCGACCAGGTCGCGGTTGCGCTGGTACAGCGAGAACAGCTGCTTCAGGCGATTTGCCCGCTTGAGCCCGGCCGGGTCGACCAGCGCCGTCATGGCACGGCTGATCGAAGCCTCGATGTCGATCGCGGGGTAGTGGCCCGCCTCGGCGAGTTGCCGCGACAGCACGATGTGGCCGTCCAGGATCGCGCGCGCCGCGTCGGCGATCGGGTCCTGCTGGTCGTCGCCCTCGGTCAGCACGGTGTAGAACGCGGTGATCGAACCGCCGCCGTGCTCGGCGTTGCCCGCGCGTTCGACCAGGCTCGGCAGCTTGGCGAACACCGAGGGCGGATAGCCCTTGGTCGCGGGTGGCTCGCCGATCGCGAGCGCGATTTCGCGCTGGGCCATCGCGTAGCGCGTCAGCGAATCCATGATCAGCAGCACGCTGTGTCCGGCGTCGCGGAAGCCTTCCGCCAGGCGCGTCGCGTACGCTGCACCCTGCAGGCGCTGCAGCGGCGAGGTGTCGGCCGGCGCCGCGACGACCACCGCGCGCGCGAGCCCGTCGGCGCCGAGGATGTTGTCGATGAAGTCCTTGACCTCGCGGCCGCGCTCGCCGATGAGGCCGACCACGATGCGCTCGGCGCTGGTGTAACGCGCCATCATGCCGAGCAGCATCGACTTGCCGACGCCCGAGCCCGCGAACAGGCCCATGCGCTGGCCGCGGCCGATGCACAGCAGCGTGTTGATGGCGCGGATGCCGACGTCGATCTGGGTGTCGATCGGCGCGCGGCGCAGCGGGTTGATCGCCGGCGTGTTGAGGCCGCGGTGCGGCAGCTCATCCAGCGTACCCAGGCCATCCAGCGCGCGGCCGTTGCCGTCCACCACGCGCCCCAGCAGGCCTTCGCCCAGCGGGTAGCGGCGCGCGCCGGCGCTGCCGTCCCCGCCCAGCGGCAACACGCGGGCGCCGGGCGCAAGGCCGCCCAGTTCCGCGAGCGGCATCAGGAATGCGCGGTCGCCGGCAAACCCGACCACCTCGGCTTCGGCGAAGTGGGCCTGACCGGCGTCGCGCGCCGAGAGTTCGACGCGGCAGCCGCCGCCCAGCGGCACCCTGAGCCCGACCGCCTCCAGCACCAGTCCCGTCGCACGCACGATGCGGCCGCTGGTCTGGCAGGTCGGCACGCGCTCGATGCGCCGCTCGACCTTGCCCAGCACCGTTCGCCAGTGCTCGTGGTGGCGTTGGGCCGGTGTCGCGATCATGGCTTCGCCGGTTCCGTGGGATCGCCCGGCGCGTCGCGGATCGGCGCGCTGCCGTGGCGGCGTGCGCGCGCCAGCAGGGCCTGCCAGCGCACCTCGCGGGTGGCATTCAATTCACCCTCCGGTCCCGTCACGCGGCAACCGCCACGCGTGACCGTGGGATCGGGTTGGGTCTGCCAGCCGGCCGCGGCGAGTTCGTCCGCGAGCTGGGCATCGATGAGCGCGGCATCGTCTGGATGGAGGCGCAGGTGCGGGTGGCCGCTGAACAGCGGTTCCTCGCGCAGCAGTTCGCGGATCAGTGTCTTGACGCATTCGGGGCGCGCGTCCAGCGCGTCGCCGGCCAGCCGCGAGGCCGCGGCCAGCGCGACGTCGGCCAGCGTGTCGCCGATGTCGGTGTCGAGCCGATCCAGCGCCTGGCGCAGCCCCTCGATGAGCGTCACCAGCGGCTCGATGACCTCGGCGCGGCGGGTGGCCAGTGCCTGTTCGCCCACGGCGCGGCCTTCGATCTCGCCGTGCTTGAAGCCTTCCTCGCGACCCGCGACGAGTCCCGCCGCGTAGCCTTCCCGGCGGGCGGCATCGCGCACCTGCGCGCGCAGCGCCGCGAGTTCCTGCTGGTGCCGGGATGCGGGGTCGCGTGCGGCGCCCGCGCCGGCGCGCTCGCTCGCCGGGGCCAGCTCGTCCATGCGCCAGCGGTGCCAGGCTTCGAGGTCGGCGGGCTGGCTAGACATAGGCATCGTCCGCACCACTCAGCACGATCTCGCCGTCGTTGGCGAGCTTGCGGACCACCAGCAGGATCGCCTTCTGTTCCTTCTCGACCTGCGAGATGCGGATCGGCCCGCTGGCCTCCATGTCGTCGCGCAGGATCTGCGCGGCGCGCGTGGACATGTTCTTCAGGAACTTCTCGCGCAGCGGCTCGGGCGCGCCCTTCAGCGCGAACTTCAGCGAGTTGGTGTCGATTTCCTTCAGCAGGCGCTGGATCGAGAGATCGTCCATGTCCGCCAGGTTGTCGAACAGCAGCATCTCGTCGATGATCGATTGCGCCAGATCCTCGCTGTGCGCGCGCACGTTGGCGATCACGGCCTCTTCCTGCGCCGAGTTCATGAGGTTCAGGATCTCGGCCGTGGTGTGCACGCCGCCCATCTTGCTGCGGCGCAGGTTCTGGCCTTCCAGCATCGTGCCCAGCACCTCGGTCAGCTCCTGCAACGCGGCCGGCTGCACGCCGCTGAAGGTGGCGATGCGCAGGACCACGTCGTTGCGCAGCTTTTCCTCGAAGGTTTCCAGCACCGCGGCGGCCTGCCGGCGCTCGAGGTGCACCAGGATGGTCGCGATGATCTGCGGATGTTCCTCGCGGATCATTTCCGACACGGTGCCGGGCTCCATCAGGTTCAGCGCGTCGATGCCGGAATTGGCGCTGTTGTTGTCGAGGATGTCGTCCAGCAGCGTGGCCGCGCGCTCGGTGCCGAGCGCGCGTTCCAGCACCGCGCGGATGTGGTCGGTGGAGTTGAGGTTCAGCGCCGCGTACTGGTCGGCTTCATCCTGGAAAGCCTCCAGCACCGCCTTCATGTCGTCGTGCGAGATGTTGTCCAGGCGCGCCATTTCCTGGCTGACTTCCTGCACGTCGCGCGCCGGCAGCTGGCGCAGCACCTGCGCCGCGCTTTCATCGTCCAGCGCCAGCAGCAGGATCGCGCTGCGCCGGACGTTGGTCATCTGCGGCTCAGGCGTCATCGCGCTTCACCCAGTTGCGGACGATCATCGCGACCATGCCGGGATCGTTCTTGGCCATGTCCTTGAGATCGTTCAGGCTGCTCTCGTAGGTCGCGGACTTGCGGCGCGGCTTGCGGGCCGGCGCGGCCTCGATTTCGTCCTCGGCCAGGCCGGCAGCGGCTGCCGCCACCGCGACGCGCGGCGCCAGCGCCGTGGCGGCGTACTTCTTGTAGTGCTCGCGCAGGGGTTTCACGACCAGGCGATACAGCAGTGCGAGCGCCACCAGCACCGCGAGGTAGCGCGCGAGCGTGCTGGCCAGCTGGCCCCAGTCGAAGCGATGCCAGAAGCTTTCCTGGTCGGCGGCAGCGTCGGCGGTGCTGAAAGCGCTGTTGACCACGGCGAGCGTGTCGCCGCGCTGCGCGGAAAAGCCCATCGCCTCGCGCGTGAGGTCGTTGATCTGCTTCAGCTCGGCGGCCGGCAAGGGCACCTGCCTGGTGCTGCCGTCCTTCTGCTTCTGGTCGACGTAGTTGACGACCACCGCGACCGACAGCCGCTGCACGGCGCCCTGGTGGTGCTGGATGTGGTTGATGCGGTGGTCGACTTCGTAGTTGGTGGTGGACTGGCGCTCGACGTCGCCGCGCGCGGTGTCGGTGGGCTTGGCGCCCGCGGCTCCCGCGATGGGCGCGGCGTTGGCGCCAGTGGCCGGATTCGCGTTGGCCGGATTGGGCGCGGCGCCGATCGCCGGCGCGCTCGACGGCGGCGCCGCCGCGGCCCGATTGTTGATGGGCGAGGCCGCCGCACCGGGCGGCGTGTTGGTCAGCGCGCCGGGGATGCCGCCGGCCGCGTCGTCGCCGCTGCTGGTGGAATAGCTCACCTGCTGGCTGCGCACGGCGGCGGGATTGTCGCCCTGGTTGGGGGCGTAGCGCTCGTCGGTTTCCTCGCGCTTGGCGAAGTCCAGCTGAGCCGTCACCTGTGCGTGCACGTTGTCGGCGCCGACCAGCGGCTTCAGGATGTCGACGATCCGCTGTCGGTAGCGCTGCTCGATCTCGTGCTGGTAGTCGAGCTGCGTGCCGTCGAGGTCGGCGTTGGAACCATTGCGGGTCAGAAGCCGGCCGTCCTGGTCGACCACCGTGACGTTGTCGGGGGCGAGGTCGCGCACGCTGGAAGCCACCATGTGCACGATTGCGTTGACCTGGCCGTCGCCCAGCGCGCGGCCGGGGCGGAGCGTCAGCACGACCGTCGCCTTGGCGGGTTCGCGCTCGCGCACGAACAGCGAGTCCTTGGGCATGGCGAGGTTGACGCGCGCGCTCGCCACCGGCCGCAGCGCCTCGATGGAGTTCGCCAGCTCGCCCTGCAGGCCGCGCTGGTAATTCACCTGTTCGGCAAACTGGCTGATGCCGAACGGCTGCTTGTCCATGATCTTGAAGCCGACGTTGCCGGCTTCCGGCAGGCCCTGTTCGGCGAGATTGAGGCGCAGCTTGTAGACCTTGTCGGCGGGTACCAGCAGCGCGTGGCCGCCCTGCGCAAACTTGTAGGGCACGCCCTGTTGTTCCAGCGCGGCGATGATGCGTCCGCCGTCGTTGTCGGACAGGTTGCTGTAGAGCACCCGGTAATCGGGTCCGCCCGCCCACAGCAGCAGCGCCATCAGCGTCGCCACCACCAGCGCACCGCCCACGGCCAGCGGAATGATGGGCCGGCGGCGCGCCCACGCGAGCCCGCCATCCAGCAGCGCGCGCGCGCCCTGCAGGCGGCGGACCGGGCTGGCGGCGGGCGCGGTCGCACTCGCGGCGTTGGTCGGGCTCAGGGCCACGGGTGCCACGCACGCGGACGATCGGACGCGGGGACCGCGCTGGCGCGGGCAGGCTGCTGTGGCATGGCGGTGGCTTCTCCCTCGGCGGCGTTCCTCCAGCACACGGCCGGACGGTTGGTACCGCGACGGGGGCCATTATGTGCAGGGCCCCGCGCGGCCAAAGGCGGGAACAGCCGGGGTTTTCCGCGCCATTTGCGCCCATGGCCGCGCGATCCGGACTGTTAGCCTGCGTTCCGTACCCAAGAGGAGAGAGCGATGTCCGCCGTCAACATGCAGGGCGTGCTGCAGCAGATGCGCGCGCTGGCCGCACAAGTTGCCGACGCGCCCAAGCCGGCGGCTACGATCGGCGCCGGCACGGGCGGATTTTCGCAGGCGCTCACCGCCTCGCTCGACAAGATCAACGACCTGCAGCAGGTGGCGACCGGCGAGGCCAACGCCTTCCAGGCCGGCAAGCCGGGCGTGGCGCTATACAACGTCATGATCGACCAACAGGAAGCCAGCCTTGCGTTGCAGATGGGCGTGCAGACGCGCAATCGCCTGGTCGACGCCTACAAGCAGATCATGAACATGCAGGTGTAGGAGCGGCGGAAGCCGCGACCACTCTCGCGGATGCCGCGACGGCCGTTGCGGAAGCCGACCCTGTCCGCGATCCCGGTCGGGCCTTCCGGCCCTCCTACCATGCCCGACCATCCCTGTTGCTTGAGCGGCCATTGGCGCAATCGTAGGAGCGGCGGAAGCCGCGACCGCCATTGCGGAAGCCGACCCTTTCCGCGATCCCGGGTCGGGCCTTCCGGCCCTCCTACGGCTGCGTGCCTCAGCGCAGCAGCGAAATCGCGTTGTGCGGCGGCACGTTGGCCTGCGAGCGTACCGCGGTGTGGGGATGCTCGGCGATCCATTCGCGCGTGGCGTGCGATTGGGACGCGGCGTGCTCCGCGTCGGGCAGCGCGGCATTGGCTTGAGCGTTTTGTGGCGGGGCAGGCGGATGGAGTGCCGGGCCCGAGTCGGTCGACCGCCCGCCGGTGCCGGACACATGCTTTCCACCGGCGTCGAGCTCGACCGCGCTGACCGGACCGCGCGCGACATTCACCTGCGAAGCGTCCACGAAGTCGCCGGAATGTGCGTAGGCGAGCCCGTGGCCGCCGCCGTCCACGCGGTAGTAGTGGCCATCGCTGCCCAGGGCGGCGTAACCCGAACCGTCGCGCAGCGCAAAGACCTTGCCCGTGATCCGCACCGACGCGTCGTGTTCCGGTGCCGGCGGTGCGCTGTCGGCGTGCCCGGTGCCGGGCGCGGCGTGCTTGCCCGCGGGATCGAGCGGGCGTCCGCGCGCTCGCGCTGCCTTGCCGTGCGGCACGGGGGACTGCGCGCTGGGCCCCGTCGCGTCCGGACTGGCATCGATCACCGCGGAACGGCTTTCGGGCAGCCGATATTCGTCCTGCGCGGGCGGTTGGGCGGGTAGGCGGGTGACCCTGAATTGTGTGTCGATGATGGGCACGGAAGGCACCTCGTAAGGCCGTCGATGGACCGTGCGTCGCCAGACCGGATCAGGACGGGTTCGCTGGTGACGCCATGCGTCACCCCCTATCTCGGCAGCGCTTGCGGATTCTTTAGGCGCCATCCGCATCGACGCCATCGGGGCGCACTTGAGGAAGGTCCGATCAAGCCCCCCTTGTCATTCCCGCGCAAGCGGGCTGCGTTGGCAGGACTGCCAACGCGAGCGCCGCAGGCGGCCCGAAGGGCGAGCGCCATGGATGGCGCGAGTCTATCCAGTGGGCTCGCTGTAAGGCCTTGATGCTAGAAGACACTGGATCCCGGATATCGCTGCGCGATTCCGGGATGATGAGCAAAAGCAGACCCTAAAGTCTGCCCGCGCGCGGCCGATAGCCAGGTTGACGCCGCTTGGCGGTGAGTGCCGGACCTTCCGAAATGAAACTCCTGCTTGCTTGCGCCGTGCTCCTGCTCGCGCCGATGGGCGCGAATGCGGCGTGCTCGGCGACCGATTTCGCGGTCAAGGATGTGCAGGCTCGCCCGAGGGCGGGCGGAGTCGCGCCCGGTTTCGTGTTGACCGGCGAACTGGTCAACAACTGTGCCACCCCGGCGGCCGCCCAGCTCCAGATCGTCGCCAAGAGCGCCAGCGGTGGCGACGTCGCCACGAAGAAAGCGTGGCCCGCCGGCACCTCGAACATCGATCCCGGCAAGTCGGTCGGCTTCAATCTGGGCCGGCTGTTCCGCAGCGACAGCGACATCCAGACCTTCGCGATCAGCGTCGCCGAAGTCCGCACCTGGTAGCCGGCCCGACGCGACGGCCGCGGTACACTGCCGGCCGGCGCACGCGAACTTCAGCCAGCCTCACTGAACCCGTTGCTGGATCAAGCTGGCGTCGCTGCTGGCATTTTCGATGCATGAATGCGGAAAGCTGTCTCTGAGTCGGTGAGGGCCGGGGAGTCTGGGGCAGAGGGTGTCGGTGTGATCGCGGTGCAAGGGTGGACGGGTGCGCGTCTGGCCAATACCCCTGTTTCGCGCTCGCCCGATGGTCTCGCACACGACTGCACGCCTGACGTACAGCCGAGCGGCGGTGGGTCCGGGCAACCGGAAGGCGGTCGTCCATGCGGTGGCAGTCACGTGGCGCAACGCTGCTCGAGTTGATGATCGCCATTGCCGTGGTGGCCGTTGCGCTGGCCATGGCGGTTCCGAACTTTGCTCGCATGGTCGCCGACAATCGTGTGGCCAGCGCTTCCGATTCCCTGGTCAATACCTTTCAGTACGCGCGCAACATGGCGTTGCGCGGCGAGCAACCGGTGACGGTCTGCCCGGTGGCCAGCGCTGGCGCCACGACGTGTGATTCGGCTTGGGACGACGACTGGAGCGTGATCGTGCCGGCCGCGGCGAGTTCGTCCACGCTGATGGTGCTGGCCAGCAACCGGGTCGGGGCCGGCGGGGTCACCGTGACCGGCAACGCGGCGACGCCCGGCCCGATCGTGTTCACGCCGCGCGGTCTCGTCACCGGCCTGCCTGCGGGCGGTTCGGAAATCTTTGCCGTCTGTGGTGCGCGCGGTGCGGCGCATGCCGGCGCGGTCATGCTGAATAGCGCGGGCTACGTCGAGGCCACGGCAACGCTGGGCCAGGACCCGAACGGCGCCGCGTTGAGCTGCCCCAACGGATGACGACCATGCCCCGGACCCACGCGGGATTTTCCCTGATCGAAGTGCTGGTCGCGCTCTTGATCGTGTCGTTCGGCATGATCGGCGTGGCGACCGCGCTGCTGGTGGTCCACCGTTCCACCGCCAGCAGTTACCTGCAGCAGCAGAGCGTGCAGCTGGCCGCCAACATCGTGACGCAGATCCGCACCAACCCGTCCGCTGCGATGGCCGGTGACTACGACCTCACCTACACCGGCACCCCGCCGTCGACGCCCGCGCAGCTGTGCGACCCCAGCGGTGCCGCGTGCACCGCCGACCAGGAGGCCGCGTACGACCTCTGGCAGTGGGTCAATGATTTGAGCACTTCGCTGCCCGCCGCGCAGGCCAGCGTTGCGGTCGCGCAGACCGGCAGCGGCGGCTACGAGGTCACCGTGACCGTCAGCTACGACAACACGCCGGCGGCCAACACCCTCAAGGCGACCGCCGTTCGCCGCGCGGTGCAGCTGGAGACGCTGCTGTGAAGCGCTCCGCGCGCGGGTTCACGCTGCTCGAGCTCATGATCGCCATGGCGCTCGGGATCATCGTGATCGCCGGCATCCTGACGGTGTTTGCGGCCCTGCGCCGCGTGGACCGCACCGCGCTGGCGCAGGCGGCCGTGCAGAACGCCGACAATGCGATCAGCGCCGCGCTCGATCCGGCCATCCGCGGCGCCGGGTTTGGCGGTTGCAGCACACTTTCCACGGCGATGGTCAGCGACATCGACACCACCAGCGCCCTGACCAACGTCTACAGCACGCCGGTGCAGGGCTTTGACGCCACGGGCACACCTGGCACCACGACCGGCAAGGGCACCAGCACCCTCGCCATCGCGGCCGACAACGCCGCCAACGACGCCAGTCGTACCGACTGGACGCCGGCGCTCGATCCCGACCTGCCCATGCCCGAACCCGGCAGCGACGTGCTGGTGGTCGGGGGCGAAATGCCCGGCACCGCGCCGGCCTCCGTGAATGCCATCACCGACGGCGCCGACAACTTCACCGTCACCGACAACGCCAGCGCCAACGTCGTCGCGACGCTGGACGCCGAAGGCTTCCCCGCGCCCGCGGCCATTTCCGATTGCGGCAAGTCCATCGTCTTCATGGTGACGGGCCTGAGCGGCAGCGGAAATGCAGTGCAGTTGACGCACGACGCCACCGGCGGCGGTGCCGACAACGTCACGCCCGCGTTCCAGGCCGATTTTCCGGTCGGTGCGCAGTTCGTGCCCTTGCAGCAGTCGGCGTTCTACGTGGCGCAGGGGCCGGGCGGCCAAAGCGCGCTGTATCGCGCCACCGTGGTCAAGGGCAAGTGGGTGGGGCAGCCGCTGGTGCCGGGCGTCGAAACCATGCAGGTGCTGTACGGCGTCAGCCAGAGCGGCGCCGACGAATGGGTGCCGGCGGGCGCCGTTGCCAACTGGACGACGGTGGATGCCGTACGGCTCGGGTTCCTGATCGAAGGCGGCCTGGGGTCCAACCGGCTGGCCGCCCAGACCACGTTCAACGTCATCGGCACCACCGTGACCGTCCCGAAGGACACGCGTCTGCGGCACGTCTACGTCATGAACGTCTATCTGAGGGACGCTTCGCTATGACTATGCATCCGTTTGCGCATCGCCGCGCGGCCAGGGGCGCCGCGCTGCTGGTCGGCCTGGTGCTGCTGCTGGTGCTGACGCTGACCGCGTTGATCGCCATGCAGCTCGTGTCCAGCCAAAACCGCGTCGCGAGTTCGGCCTGGGCCGCGCAGATGAGCCTCGACACCGGCGAGGCTGCGCTATCGACCGCGGAAACCGCACTGTTGAACGGCACCGTGCTGGGCAACTTCGCCGCCAATGCCGGTGGTACCTACACGCTCGACCCCTTCACCGCGCCCGACTGGTCGCTGCCCGGCTTTACGTGGAGCGGCACCAACGTCCTGACCGCGGCCACGTTCGCCAACTCGCAGTATCCCCAGTCGGTCGCCGACGTCATCGTCGAACAGCTCCCGACGGTGGCGGCGCCGGGCCAGAGCCTGTGCAACGGGTATGGCTGCAATGGCGGCATCTTGCAGGTCTTCCGCGTGACATCCCGGGCCGTGGGCCCCGACGGCAAGCTGGTTTCGGTGGTGCAGGACACCTCGGTGCAATGACTCTCCCTCCGGCGCGGATATGGCGATGAAACTGCAAAGCTTGCGCAACGGGGCGCTGGTCGCGGTGCTGGCGGTGATCGCGGGCGGCTTCGGCGCCGCGCCGGTGCCCGCCGCGCCGGCGCCACCGCCGCAGCTGGCGGTCTCGCAGGTGCCGCTGACGGTCGCGGTGCCCGCGCACCCGCAGGTGCTGTTCGCCATCGGCAATTCGCAGTCGATGGATGGCGACCTGAGCGGCGCGATCATGACGGGCTCGGGCTCGCTGGGCGGTGGCCTCGCGTCGCTTGCGAATTCCAGTTCGCCGGTCGACTACAGCGTGCCGGCCGGGTTCACGCCACCGGTGCAGGCGGCCGACGCGTCCGGCAATGCGCCCTATACCGTCACGCAGAACGGCGATCTGGTCGACAACAGCGCCAGCCGCCTGAACGTGGCCAAGGCCGGCATTTCGGCAATCATCAATGCTTATGCGGCGACCACCGATTTCGCGCTGGAGGACTACAGCGCATCGGCGTCCAGCGTATACACGACTTGGGTGTACCAGATGTCGGGGCCGGGCGGATTCACCTTCAGCAGCACCGACACCACGGCGCCGCCGGCGGGGTTCGAGTACGTGGCGAACCCGTGCTACCAATATCAGAGCGCGTCATCGACCGTCCAGTCGAACTGCGGTTCCATCGTCGGCAGCGTGCCCGGCTTCAGCGCCGCTACGGTCGGCAGCAGTCCGTACATGCTGGTCTCGGCGTCGAGCGACGATGCCGACGTCAATGACGTCCTGTACTGGACCGGCAACGCGTCGGTGTTCGTTGACTACGGCTCGCGCAACAAGTCGAACCCCTATCCACCGAACTTTTCCCTGTCGAACTACGACTCGGGCAGCGTCAATCTCAGCTATGCAAATGTTGTACCGAACAACGGCATCAAAGAGACGGGGCCCACGAACGCAGGGTTCGTGCCGTTTTCCGACCAGGTGATGTATGCCGAACGCGGCTTTGGCTATGACGCGAGCGCGACGGCCACCACCGGCAACGTCGCGGTGACGATCCAGAGCGCGGGCGCCAAGCCCACCGCCGCGTCGGTGCAAGCCGTCATCAACGCCTTCCAGCCTTCGCTCGCGCCGGAAACCAATCAGTCGGGCAGCGGCGAGATCAAGGCGCTGGCCGTGCAGTCGCCCATCGCCGGCCTGATGCAGAAGGCCAAGAGTTACCTCGCCGGTGTCTCGAATCCCGGCAATTGCTCCAAGCAGTACGTGATCCTGATTTCCGATGGCCTGCCGACCGAAGATCTTGCGGGCAACTCCTGGCCGCCGCTGGGCAGCGCGGCGGCCGCCGGCTACGGCGTCAGCGCCACGTTCAACAGCGACGGCTCGCTCAACACGACCAACGATCAGGCCCTGACCGATACCGTCACCGCGATCACCGCGCTGCAGCAGGCCGGCATCGACACCTACGTCGTCGGCATGGGCGCCGGCGTCGACCCCACGCTGAATCCACAGGCGGCCGCGACCCTGACCGCCATGGCCGTGGCCGGTGGTACCCACAGTTATTTCGCGGCCACCAGCCCGTCGGCGCTGGTGACCGACCTCAACACCATCCTGCTGGCGGTGCAGAACGGCACCGTGTCGGCCACGTCCGTCGCGGTCAATTCGGGCAGCCTCGACACCGATTCCACGGTGTACCAGGCCACGTTCACGGTTTCCGACACGCCGTATCAGGACTGGACGGGCGACGTGCAGGCGTACCCGATCAACGCCGACGGCACCATCGCCACCACCGCAAGCTGGAGCGCGAAGGCCCTGCTCGATACGCAGGTGTCGGGGACTGGATGGGACACGGGCCGCACGATCGCCACGTGGAATCCCACCGCAGGCACGGGCGAGCCGTTCCGCTGGGCCGATTTGAGTGCCGCGCAGCAGGCCGACCTTGCGGTGACGGGTGACCCCACCGTGACACCGCCCGCGCTCAGCAACGCGCAGCTGCGGCTCAACTACCTGCGCGGCGATGCCTCGCACGAGGTCCACAACGGCGGCATCTTCCGCAACCGCTCGGCGTATCTCGGCGACATCGTGGACAGCAACCCGTTGTATGTGGGACAGCCGCAGGGGTCCTATTCCGACGCTTCGTACGCCAGCTTCGCCGCGCAGTTCGTGACCACGCCGCGGCCGGCGATGCTCTACGTGGGCGCCAACGACGGCATGCTGCACGCCTTCAACGCCGCCACGGGGCAGGAGCTCTTCGCGTTCGTGCCCAACGCCGTGTTTCCCGATCTCGCGGGACTCGCGTCGCCGTACTACAACGCCAACCACCACTTTTATGTCGACGGGCAACCGGCCGCGAGCGACGTGCTGTTGAGCAGCGATGGCAAGTGGCACACCGAACTCGTGGGCGGCGAGGGCGCCGGCGGCAATTCCATTTATGCGCTGGATGTCACCCACCCGGACACACTGACTAGCGAGAGCGCGCTGGCGAGCGCGGTGCTGTGGGAATTCACCGATGCCGACATGGGCCTGAGCTTCAGCGTGCCCATCATCGTGCGCACCGGCGCCAACATGGTGACCGACGCGAGCTCCAATCAGTCGGTACCCGGTTTCGCAGTGATGTTCGGCAACGGCTACAACAGCGCGAGCGGCCAGCCGATTTTCTACGCGTTGAAAGCCGGCACTGGTACCGTGCTGGCCAAGATCGACCTGTGCACCGCCGCGGGTGTGCCGCCGGGGACCTGCAACCCGAACTTGCCCAACGGGTTATCCAGCGTGGTCGCCGCCAATTCCAGCGGCATCCTCGGCAACCCGGTGAGCGTCGTCTACGCGGGCGACCTGCAGGGCAACCTGTGGGCGATCGACGTCAGCAACGCCAACCCCGCCGACTGGACCGTGCGCGTGGTGTTCCAGGCGCGCGACGCGTCGGGCAATCCGCAGCCGATCACCACCCCGCCGGTGGTGACGCTCAATCCCAATTTCCCGGCCAAGGCGGGCCTCATGGTCTACTTCGGCACCGGCGAGCTGCTGCAGGCCAGCGATCTGACCAGCACCAATGTCGAGAGCTTCTACGGCGTCTGGGACGACGGCTCGACGACGCCGGCCACGCGCACTGACCTCCAGCAACAGACCGTCACGACGGAGACGGCTGCTGCCGCGGGTACGCCGCAAGCCATCCGCGTCGCCAGCGACAACGCGGTGAACTGGACCACCCAACAAGGGTGGTACTACGACCTGCCGCTGTCGGGCGAGCGCGTCATCACGCCCGCTGTGGTCGAGAGCGGCGGCGTGATTTTCAATACCTATACGCCGGTCGCGCAAAGCGGCGTGCAGTGCTCGGTGGGTGGCCAGTCGTGGCTGATGGACGTGGGCTATGCCACGGGCGGGCCCTTCCCGCAGGCCGAGCTGGACGTGGCCGGCAATGGCAACCTCAACTCGTCCAAGCAGAAGGTAAACGGCAGCAATCCAGTGGGCATGAGCCTTGGCAACGGTTTCGTGCCCACGCCGTCGCTGATCCGCACCAACCTTCCCAATGATGAACGTTATCTCAAGATCGTGGATCAGAACAATGGCGGGACAGTTAGCAGGAAGGCCATCGGTGAACGCGGCCACGGCCCCTCGCGCACCGGCTGGTGGCAAATCCAGTAGGAACCTCGTCATGCACCAGCGCACACCCCATCGTGGATTCACCCTGATCGAGCTGATGATCGTGGTGGCGATCATTGCCATCCTCACCGCGATCGCCGTGCCGACCTACCTGACCTACGTGCTGCATGGACGGCGCGCGCAGGCGTATGCGTTGTTGGAACGGAACCAGGCCATGCTGGAGCAGTGCTACGCGCAGAACTTCTCGTATACGCCCGCGGCGCCGGCAAGCTGTCCCGCACCGGCGCAGACTTCCCAGAATGGTTACTACGCGCTGGCGCCGGCGCCGGCGACTTCGATCGGCGCCACCAGCTATCGCCTGACCGTGATTCCCGTGGGCGCGCAGGCCAAGGACACGCAGTGCGCGAGCTTCACGCTCACCAGCGGCAACGTACGCTCGGCGGTCAATTCGGCAGGCGCCGACAACACCAGCACCTGCTGGGCGCGGTAGCGTTTGCGGGGCGCCGCCCCCTTGCCCCGACCTTCCCCGGCGAGGCGGACGGGGGATCCACGGCACGTCCTTCTGCGACGGCCACACGCTTTCCCTCGCGCCGGCTCCGCTCCGCTTTCCCTTCCCCCCTTGCGGGGGAAGGTGCCCGAAGGGCGGAAGAGGGGAAGTCCACCAACCAAGGATCGAGTTTGAGCTGCCAGTGGGGGGCGGAGCCGGAGGCGCACGGCGAAATTCACCATGCGGCGCCGTCGCGATTTGACCCCTCTCCCCAACCCTCCCCCGCAAGGGGGGAGGGGTATCCACGCTTGCTCGTAGTGCCGTCCGTTTTCCCTTCCCCCGCGTGCGGGGGAAGAACCTGCCCCCGAAGCAGTCCTGATCGGGGGTGCCTGAAGGGCAGAAGAGGGAAATCCACCGCCCAAAGAGCGACTCGCGCTCCCCCGCGTACGTCAGTGCACGCCCGCGGTCGTGGCGTGCATGGCGCCGTGCAGCGCGGATGGCGGTTCGCGGTGTTGCGCCAGCGCTTCCGCCTCGGGCCACAGCTTGTACAGCTTGTTCCGGAGCCGCAGGTCGGCGACGTTGCGCATGCCTTGGTCGAGCTGCTTCTGCTCGGCGGTCTCGGGGGCTATCGGCGCATCCGGCGCGCGGGTCAGGGGCGCCAGCGGCGGGCCCACCAGGTCGGTCAGGACGAACCACGGATCATCGCCGATGCCGGCATCCGCCAGCACCATCCCCGGCAATTCCCACGCCGCGGCATTGCGGCGTTCGGCGCGGTCCAGGTGCGCGGTATCCAGCAGCAGGTAGGGTACGGTCTGGGTGAGGAAGCCTTGTCCGTTGCGGAAGCCGGCCTCCTGGTAAGCCGGTACCAGCGCCGGCAGGTGATCACCGAAAAACAGCACCAGCGTGCGCCGCCTGCGTTGTGCCAGCACGTCGACCAGGCGCCCGAGCTGCCGGTCGGCGTTCTGCATGTGGTAGATGTAGTTCTGCAGTTCGAGCTTGGCCTGCGGGTTGGTGACCGCCGACGGCACCGGGATGGCGTCACGCACCGCGGTGTCGATGCCCGGATCCTTGTCGTAGGGTCCATGCGCTTCCATGCTGATGCCGAGCACGAAGCGCGGCGGACTGTCATCCGGGAGTTGGCGCAACAGTTCGTCCGTGAACGACTTGTCCGACATGTAGTTGCCGTTGTCGAGGGCGTCATCGGCCGGAAAGTCTCCGATCGAGACGAACCTGTCGAAGCCGAGTTCCTTGAAGGCCTCGGTGCGGTTCCAGAAGCCCGGATTGTTGCCGTGCACGGCCAGCGTCTGATAGCCGTCGCGGGCCAGCAGGCGCACGATTCCGGGGATCTGCTTTTGGTGGATCTGCAGGTAGGGGAACTGGATGTCCGGGAAGTAGCGCAGCGACAGCCCGGTCAACACCTCGAACTCGGTGCGGATGGTGCCACCGCCGAAGGTCGGCACGTGCAGCTGGCCGGCGATGGCGTGCTGGGCGAGCCGGCGGTAGTTCGGCGTGAGGTCGGTCCCGGCGGGGTAGCCGTTCATGATGGTCGGATCGAAGAACGATTCGGACAGGATCACCACGATGTCGGGCTTGTCGCCGGAATGGGTGGCCTGCGCCGCGAGCCGCTGGGCGATCGCGGGCTGGTAGTGCGCCATGAGGCCCAGCGCGGCGGCCCGGTCGGCCTTGTGGTGCTGCGCGCCGTACTGCAGATGAAACAGCAGCAGCGAGGCGACCAGGCCATCGTGCTGCCGCGTCGAGGTGGCCGACCATGGCTGCATGCCGAGGAGCGTGGGGTTGTAGACCGGCCGCCAGAATGCCACGCCGGCCACCAGGGTCACCAGCGCCGCCAGCAGGATCGCCGATGTCAGCACACGTCGGCGGCGCGGGGCGCGCGGCCACAGGGGCGGTTCCAGGCGATACCACGCGACCAGCACCACGACCGCCACCACCAGCGCCGCCGCCAGCCATCCGAGGTGCGGCAGGTAGCTCGACAGCAGCTCGCCCACGCCGTGGCCCAACTGGCCAAGGATGCGGAAGTCGGCCGGCATCAGCGGGATGGCGAGGTTGGCGACCTTGACCGTGTTGACGCCGTAGAGCACCGCCTGGCAGCCGAACGCCAGCGCAAACGACCAGCCTGCACGCCGCGTCCAGGCCGTCAACCCAAAAGCCAGCAGCAGCCCCGGCAACGCATTGGCCAGCATGCGCAGCGGCGAGTTCCACCACGCGATCCACTCCGGATGGCGCCACAGCGCCGTGGGGACCACGCCGGCGCCGCCGTCGAACCAGCCGGTGCACAGGACGTACGCCAACGCCAGCAGCACCAGCAACACGGCGCGCCGGGCGGTCGTCGAAGGCGTGACGGGGGGCGTTGGCATGGGTGATTCGACCTGCACCTGCTTCAGCAGTTCAGCGTAGACGCGGCCACATGAATGCGGGCGCGAACGCGGTGGCGCGCCATCCCGCGACGGCATAATGCCCGAATGTCCGCGCCGACACCCATCGTGGAACGCCTGGTTTCCGCGCGCTACGCCGAGCTCGCCGCGCGCTGTCGGGAAGTCGGCGTCGCGATGCACGACGATGCCGGCGTGGGCCTGCGCCTGCGCCGCCTGCTGCTGGCGAGCGATTTCGCCTTCGATGCGTTGCGTGCCGATCCGTCCATGCTGACCGCGGCGGGCCTGGAACGCCTGCGCGATCCTTCGCCGGCCTCGGCGCGCGGCGAAGCGTTGAGGCGCGCCGATCGGGACATCTTCGTCGCCTTGCGGCGCTTTCGGCGCGCCGAGGCCGTGCGGCTGGTGTTCCGCGACGTCAATGGGCTGGACGAAGTCACCGACACCCTCGCTGGGACCACCGATCTCTACGAGTACCTGATCGCCAGCGCGCTGCGCCACGCGGAAGCGGCGCAGCGCGCGCGCCACGGCACGCCGCGGGCCGGAGACGGCACGCCGCAGGCGCTGGTGGTCTTCGCGCTGGGCAAGCTCGGCGGCGGCGATCTCAACTTTTCCTCGGACGTCGATCTGGTGCTGGCGTATCCCGAGGCCGGCGCCACCGACGGTGCGCACCCGCTGGACAACGCCGAATTCTTCGCGCGCGTGGCGCGCGAATTCGTGCGCCTGCTGGCGAGCGCCAGCGCGGACGGCATCGTCGCGCGCGTGGACCTCCGGCTGCGCCCGTTTGGCGAGGCCGGACCCGTCGCGACTTCCTTTGCGGCCATGGAGCAGTACTACCAGCGCGAAGGTCGCGACTGGGAACGCTACGCCTGGATCAAGGCGCGACCGGTGGCGGGGGATCTTGCCGCCGGCAAGCGCCTCATCGAAACCCTGCGCCCATTCATCTACCGGCGCTATTTCGACTACACCGCGCTCGCCGGCCTGCGCGACATGAAGGCGCTGATTGACGCCGAAGTCGCGCGCCGTGACCTGGCCGACGACCTGAAGCTCGGCGCCGGCGGCATCCGCGAAATCGAGTTCACGGTGCAACTGCAGCAGCTCATCCGCGGTGGCCGCGACGTCAGCCTGCGCGTGCACGGCCTGCTGCCGGCGCTGGCCGCTTGCGCCGGACGCGGCTACCTGCCGCAGCGCAGCGTCGACGCCCTGCGGCGCGCCTACCTGTTCCTGCGGCGGCTGGAAAACCGCGTCCAGATGTTCGGCGATCGCCAGACCCACGCGTTGCCCACCGACGCGCTGGCACGCGCACGCATCGCCCGTGCGCTCGGCAGCAATTGGGCGATGTTGACCGACGCGCTTGCCGTCGAGCGCGGGCGCGTCAGCGCGATCTTCGCCAGTATCCTGCGGCCTGACGCCGCGGACGCCGCGCATCGGGACGATGCCGCGACGCCGCGCTGTGGGCCGGACCTCTGGCGCCGTACCCGCGATGGCACGCTGGATGGTGCGACGCTGGCCGCGGCGGGGTTCGCGCCGGCCGGGCCCGCGCTGGAAGCCCTGCGCCGCGTGCTCGCCACGCCGGGCCTCAGCGCGCGTGGCGCGCGCCGGCTGGATGGCCTGCTGCCGCAGCTGATCGACGCCGCGGCCGCGACCCGCGCACCCGTCGAGGCGCTGGTGCGCCTCACGCGCCTGGTGCAGGCGACCGCCCGGCGCTCGGCGTACCTCGCGTTGCTGCAGGAGCGCGAAGCCGCGCGCACGCGCGTGGCCGAGCTCTGCGCCGACAGCGCGTTTCTGGCCGAGCAGGTCATCGCGCAGCCGCTGCTGCTGGACGACGTGCTGGAACCGCGGCTGGATCATCTCGCACACGGCGTCGCCGCGTTGCGCGCAGCGCTGTCGCAGCAGCTCGCCGCGCAGGCCAGCAGCGATCCCGAGACCACCCTGGCCGCGATCGCCGAATGGCACGCGAGCTATCGGATGCGTACCGGACTTGCGTTCCGCGATGGCGCGGCCGACGCCGTGACGACGGCCGCCGCGCTGGCCGAGCTGGGCGAAGCCGTGGTGGCGGCGGTGCTGGACCTCGCGCTGCGCGAGCTTGAAGCCCGCCACGGACGCCTGCCCGGCGCGCAGAGCGGCATCGCGGTGCTGGGCTACGGCAGCCTCGGCGGCTGCGAGCTGGGCTTCAATTCCGACCTGGACCTGGTGTTCGTGTACGACGCCGAACGCCTGAACGCGACCAGCGATGGGCCGCGTCCGCTGGATGGCATGCGCTGGTACGCGCGTCTCGCGCAGCGCGTGGTGCACTGGCTGTCGGCGCCCACGCGCGGCGGCAAGCTGTACGAAGTCGACACGCGGCTGCGGCCGGACGGCGGCAAGTCGCTGCTGGTGGCGAGCCTGCCCGCGTTCATCGCCTACCAGCACGAGCGCGCATGGACTTGGGAACGCCAGGCGCTGGCGCGGGCGCGCGCGGTCACGGGCGACACCGAGCTCGGCGCCAGCTTCACCCGCGCCCGCCTTGAACTGCTGCGCCAGCCGCCCGAGCGCGCCAAGGTCATCGCCGACGTCAGCCACATGCGCGCCGAGTGGCGCAGGCAGCGCGACCGCTCGGACGCCGACACGCTCGACCTGAAGCAGGGAGCCGGGACGCTGTTGGACATCCAGTTCCTGCTGCAGGGTCTGGTGCTGCTGCACGCGCACGCGCATCCCGAGCTGGCGCTGCCGACCGACACGCCGGCGCTGCTGGCCGCGTGCGCCAAGAGCGGCGTGTTGCCGCCCGCCGACGCCGAACTGTTGGGCACGGCGCATGCCGAACTGCTGGCGCGCGCACTGCTGGCCACGCTGGCCAACCGCCATCGCGTCGCCCCACGCGACCTGCTCCTGAATGCCCAATGCGCCAAGGTGCTGGACGTGGCGCGCCGCGCGGGATTCGAGTTCGGGACGTAAGACGCGTTTCCAGCGGGCGCCTAGCGATTCGAGTCGGCTCGTAGCGCCTCGCGAGCTGCGCGTCTTCCCCGCGACACCTCGCTGCTAGTGTAGTGCTTCGTAAATAAAGGAACTTGTGATGGTGCGTGCTGTCCGACAATGGAACACGGAGGACAGTGCATGCGAGTTGCGGCGAAGATCACCTTGAGCGCAGACGAACATCGGCAATTGACGCGCCTGG
>DASTNI010000077.1:0-39281 GCA_035720985.1 Rhodanobacteraceae bacterium
CTCAGAGGCATGTGGTGTCCGCGCCCGCTTCGCTGTTCAGCCGCATGGTGTTCCGCTCTGGTCATTCCGGCGCCATCGCAGCTGCATCACGGTGGAACCCGGAATCCAGTGCTTTGATGAAGGCCGTAGCCTGCGACGGAGTTGCTGGATTCCCGCGTTCGCGGGAATGACGAAGATACGGAGAAGCAGGCCTTCCACGGTGAACCACCTGCGGGGCAGCAACCCCGCACTTCCGACAATCCACGAAAAGGCCTGCGCAAGGCGGGCTTTTTGGGGTTTGGGGAGGCGGGGGAAATGTTCGGCCCATCCATGGACCCCAGCCCTCGCTTCACTCGGGGCCGGCCTTCGGCCATCCAAAATCGGCTGTCCTGCCGATTTTGTTGAACCGAGGTGTGCTCTCCCAACCAACCCCACAAAACGCGAAAGCCGCCCGTTGGGCGGCTTCGCATTTTTGGTGGAGGCGGGGGGAATGACTCGCGACATCCATGGCGCTCGCCCTGCGGGCCGGCCTGCAGCCGTTCAAAATTGCTCCGGGCAATTTTAGTGAACCCCCTACGTGGGTGACACTTCTCCATCACCGCCATGAAACGGAAAGGGCCGCACAAGGCGGCCCTTTCCATTTCATGGTGGAGGCGGGGGGAATCGAACCCCCGTCCGAAGGTGCTCCGCGCCCGGCGCTACATGCTTAGTCCGGCGTTCAGTCTCGCCCTGCAGCAGCACGCCGAACGAAGCGCACTGCAGGACCAGCGGGTTTTGTTTTGGCCGGTGGCCGACTCGCGGCAGCCATCAGCGATCCTGTGATCATGACCCTACATCCACGAGCACAGGCACAAGTGGGTTCGGGACTCAAGCCTTAAGCGGCGAGAGCGTAGACGTCGTCGTTGGCGTCTGATTTTTTGCCATCGGATTTACGAGGAAGATGACGCCCTCGGCATGCTCCAAGCTGCTTCACAACCCCCGTCGAAGCCAGGTCGCCCCCGGGACAGGCAATGATGCGGGCTGTGCGATGGGAAATCAATCACCGCGGGTCGACTGGTAGCATGAGGGGCTCCGCCATCTACCGGAGAGCGGGTTCGGGAAGGCCGGGTGTGCAATGCGCCTTGTCGAACGCGACCACGTGCCATGGGCAGCATCGTCTGGCTGGCGTCGTATCCCAAATCGGGCAACACCTGGTTGCGCGCCTTCGTCGCCAACCTGGTGGCCAACCGGGCGGATCCATTGCGACCCGACGAGATCCGCGACTACACGGATTCGGAAGCGCGGGCCGACCGCTTCACCGAGCTTGCCGGTCGGCCGAACACGGAGCTCACGATCGACGAGATCGCGGCGTTGCGCCCCGAGGTGCATGCGCTGATCGCGCAGCGCGCGCAGGGAACGCGGCTGGTGATGACCCACAACTTCTGTGGCACGTTCGAGGGCCATCAGGTGTTCAATTGGCAGGTCACCGCGGGTGCGATCTACGTGGTGCGCAATCCACTCGATGTCGCCGTCAGCATGACGCATCACTTCGGGCTGACGCTGGATGAAGCGATCGACCGGCTTGGCGACGAGCGGGTCGCCTCGGTCAACGATGCCTTGTTCGTCAGCCACGTGATCGGGTCGTGGTCGACGCACGCACGCGGCTGGGCGGACATGGCCGAACGCGCGCCGGGCAAGGTGATCGTGCTGCGCTACGAAGACCTGCTGGACAAACCGGCGAAGCATTTCGCGAAGGCCGCCAGGCTGATCGGCCTGGGACAGGACAAGGCGCGCATCGAACGCGCGGTGAAGCACACCTCGTTCCAGACCTTGGCATCGCTGGAGCAGAAGCACGGCTTCGTCGAGGCCGTGGACGAGAGGACGCGGTTCTTTTTCAAGGGGCGCGCCAACCAGTGGCGCGAGGTTCTGAGTCGCGAACAGGTGCGACGCATCGTCGGCGACCACCGCGAGCAAATGGAGCGCTTCCGGTACGTACCGACGGGATATTGAGCCGCGCTCCATGCGCTCGGCCAGTCGCGTATGCCATCGTAGGAGCGGCGGCAGCCGCGACTCGCGCTTCCGGCCAGCGGTCGGGCCTTCCGTCCTTCGATCGTGCTTTCCGGCCCTCCTACACGGGTGGGCACGTCCTCGGCGCGGCAAACAATTTCACGCCACGCGTCAGCCGGTCTTGTTGTGCGCGCGCAGGGTGCGCTGCTTTTCGATGTTCCATTCGCGCGCCTTTTCCGTGGCGCGCTTGTCGTGCGCCTGCTTGCCGCGCGCGATGCCAACCTCGACCTTGGCGCGATTGTGTTTCCAGTACATCGCGAGCGGCACCAGCGTCAGGCCCTTGCGCTCGACGGCGCCGATGAGCTTGTCGATCTCGGCACGATGCAACAGCAGCTTGCGCGTGCGTCGGTCGTCGATGACGTAGTGGGTGGACGTCGACAGCAGCGGCGGAATGGACGCTCCGAACAGGAACAGCTCGCCACCGCGGATCAGCGCGTAGGCATCGCTGAGGTTGATCCGCCCGGCGCGCAGGCTCTTGACCTCCCAGCCCTGCAGCGCGATGCCGGCCTCGTAGCGCTCGTCGATGTGGTAGTCGTGGCGCGCGCGCCGGTTGAGCGCGATCGTCGTGCCGGCCTTGCCGTTTGGGTCTTTCTTCTTGGCCATGCTCGTTACAATAGCCGGCGTGGGGTCAGTGCCGCCGCGCGGGCGCGCAATCAGGAGTGTGTGTGCAGATCCATCGCCAGGCGCTGGTTGGCTTCACGCCGGAACAGATGTTCGACCTGGTGAACGAGGTCGAAGCATACCCGACGCGGTTTGGCTGGTGCCTGGGCGCCAACGTGTCCGAACATGACGGCGAGCACCTCGTCGCGCGCCTGGACCTGCGCTTTGCGGGCGTCACGCAACATTTTTCGACGCGCAACACGCTCGATCGGCCGCGCAGCATCAAGATGCAGTTCGTCGACGGTCCGTTCAATTGGCTGCATGGCGTGTGGCAGTTCACGCCGCTGGGTGCGCCATCACGCGCATCCGGTCTTGCGGGGCCGCTTCCCGCACAGGCGGGGGCAGAGAACATCGAGCTGCCTCGGGCTGTGGTCGATCCCGTGGGCTGCAAGGTTTCGCTCGACCTTGATTTCGAGGTGAGCAATCGACTCGCCGGGTTCGCGTTCCGGTTGGGTTTGCAGAAGCTGGCCGATCGCATGGTGGATGATTTTTGCGCCGAGGCCAGACGCGTCTATGCCTGACCCGGACACGATCCGGGTCACGGTGATCTACGCCGAGCCGCAGCGCGTGTTCACGGCGGCGGTGGTGCTCGCCGCCAGTGCCACGGTGGCCGACGCGATCGTCGCTTCAGGTTTGCGCGAGGTGCGCCCGGACGTGCAGGTGGATCCGATGCGCGTCGGGATCTTTGCCCGCAAGGTCGCCCCCCAAACGCGCCTGCGCGATGGCGATCGCGTCGAGATCTACCGTCCGCTCAAGCTCGACCCCATGGAAGCACGCCGCCGGCGCGCGCGCCGGCGTTAGCCGCCGCCACCACCGCCACCCTGCTGCTGTTTCTTCTCGAGTTCCTTCTTTTCCTGCTTGGTCAGGTTGGTCGGATACAGCGGACCGTACTTGCGGCTTTCCGACAGCAGCTCCTGCGGAGTTTCCTCCATGAAGGTGCCTTCGGTGCGGACCAGCGAGTCGTTGTCGAAGTACAGCGTCAGCGCACGTTGCTGAATCTTGCCGCCGCGGCGTTGCATGGTGGCGACGTAGTGCCACTGGTTCTGATCGAACGGGCTGACGATCGATGGCGTACCCAGCAGCGCCAGCACCTGTTGTTTGGTGAGGCCCGGCTTCAGCTCGTTGACGTGCTTGCCGATCAGGAGGTTGCCCTGCTGGACGTCGGGTTGATACAGCACGCGGCAGGCGCCCAGCGAAAAGGACACGGCACCGGCAAACAGCAGAAGGGAAAGGGTCTTGCGCATTGTCAAAGCTGGGTGGGGGGTGCTGAATGATACACTACGGGCGTCTCCGGCAAGGCCATGGACTCGGCTGAGACATCGCACCGCCATTGGAGTTCAGGTATGGAATCCCAGGAATTGCGCAAGGCGGGATTGAAGGTGACGCATCCGCGCATTCGCGTGCTCGAGATCCTGGAAGACAGCCGCGAGCACCTGAGCGCCGAGGATATCTACAAGCTGCTGCTGGAAGGTTCCGACGACATCGGGTTGGCGACCGTCTATCGCGTGCTCACGCAATTCGAGGCGGCCGGACTGGTCATCAAGCACAACTTCGAGGGCGGCCAGGCGGTGTACGAGCTCGATCGCGGACAGCACCACGACCACATGATCGACGTCGAGACCGGCAAGGTCATCGAGTTCGTCAACGAGGAAATCGAGCGCCTGCAGCGCGAGATCGTGGCCAAGCATGGCTACGAGCTGGCCGACCACAGCCTGGTGCTGTACGTGCGGCCGAAGAAAAAGCGCTGAGCGCCGACGGAGCAGGCCACGACGCTAGGTGGACTGCGCTTTTTCCAGCATCCGCCTGGCGTGCGCCCGCGTCTCGCGATCGATCTCGACCCCGCCCAGCATGCGGGCGATTTCCTCGCCACGCGCCTTGGCATCGAGCAGCACGATGTGCGTGCGCGTGGTCTTGCCTTCGACGGCCTTGCTGACCGCGACGTGCGCATGGCCCTGGGCCGCGACCTGCGGCAGGTGGGTGACGCACAACACCTGGCGCCGCGCGCCCAGTTCGCGCAGCTTGGCGCCGACGGTTTCCGCGACGGCGCCGCCGATCCCGGCATCGACCTCGTCGAACACCATGGTATCGACGGCCTCGGTGGCCAGCGCGGCGACTTCGATGGCAAGTCCGATGCGCGAGAGCTCGCCGCCCGACGCGACCTTGCGCAGCGCGCGCGCGGGCATGCCGGGGTTGGCGCTGACCAGGAATTCGCAGCGCTCGCGGCCCTGTGGATCGGGCGCGTCGCCCGGCTGCGGCTCGAGCTCGACCCGGAACGTGCCACCCTGCATGCCGAGTTCGCCCATCAGCGCGGTGATGGACTGGCCGAGCTTGCGCGCCGCCGCGCCGCGCTGGCGTGAGAGTTCAGACGCCGCGGCGGCATAGTCCGCGCGGCAGCGCCGCCGTTCGTCGGCCAGCCGCGCGAGGGCGCTGCCCGCTTCGTTCAGCGTGGCCAACTCGTCGCGCAGGGTCTGCGCGTGGGCGGCAAGTTCGGAGGGGGCGACGCGATGACGGCGGGACAGGTCGTGCAGCGTGGCGAGGTGCTGATCGACCTCGGCGTAGCGCTGGGGGTCCAGATCGAGATCCTGCGCATAGCGCGCCAGCGTTTCGGCGGCCTCGCCAAGCTGGATGCCGGCGCTTTGCAGCAGCTCGAGCGGCGCCGCGAGTACGGAATCGAGCCCGGCGAGGCGCTCGAGCTCGCTCTGCGCGCGCGCGACGCCGTGGGTGACCGCGAATTCGCCGTCGCCGTCCAGCAATTCGGCCAGCGTCGCCACGCCCTCGGCGAGCCTGCCGGCGTTGGCCAGGCGCTTGTGCAATGCTTCGAGTGCAGCCAGCGCGTCCGGCGCGAGCGCCCAGCGGTCCAGCTCGGCGAGCTCGTGGCCCAGCAGTTCGATGCGCGCGGCGCGGTCCTCACCACCGGTGAGTGCGCGTTGCCGGGCGCCGATGTCGCGGTCGCGCTGCGCCAGCTCGCGGACTTCGGCGACGAGTCCGTTGGCGTCGCCGAAGCCGTCCAGCAACGCGAGCTGCCGCGCGCGATCCAGCAGCGCCTGGTGTTCGTGCTGGCCGTGGATCTCGATCAGCAGCGCAGCCAGCTCCGCCAGTTGCGCGAGGGTCGCACCCCGCCCGTTGATCCACGCGCGCGATCCGCCTTCGGCGGCCACCACGCGGCGCAGCCGCAGTTCGTCGCTGCCGTCCTCGTCCAGCGCTTCGGCGGCAAGCCAGGCGCGTGCCTCGCCGCTGCGGGTCAGGTCGAATTCGGCCTCGACCTCGGCGCGCGTGGCCCCGGCACGCACCATGCCGGCATCGGCGCGGGCGCCGGACAGCAGCATCAGGGCGTCGACCAGCAATGACTTGCCGGCGCCGGTTTCACCGGTCACGACGGTCAAACCGCCGCCGAGTTCGAGCTCGGCGGCCTCCACGACCGCAAGGTTGCGTACGGTGAGTCGGGTAAGCATGCGCACGACTTGGTGTAAACGGAGATTCTAACCAGATGGTCCGGAGGTGTGACGGGGTGCCTGCCCGGGCCGCGAACGGCTTGCAAACCCGCCGCGCAGCCAATATTGATGGGTAATCTGCACGCCTGCGAGCCATGAGCAAAACCATTCCCCCTTCCGCGCTTGATGCGCGCGCCCGCCGCCTGCTGCGCAGCCTGATCGCGCAGTACCTCGAGGAAGGGCAGCCGGTCGGCTCGCGCACGCTGGCCCGCTCGGCGGGGCTCGATGTGAGTCCCGCGACGGTGCGCAACATCATGTCGGACCTGGAAGAGCTCGGGCTGATCGCCTCGCCGCACACTTCGGCGGGGCGCGTCCCGACCGCGCGCGGGCTGCGGTTGTTCGTGGACAGCCTGCTGGAGCTGAAGCCGCTGCCGCGGGGCGCCGTCATGCAGATCCAGCGCGAGCTGCCGCGTGATTCGGTGACGCCGCGCGAACTGCTGGGCAACGCTTCGAGCCTGCTGTCGGCGATGACGCACTTCGTCGGCCTGGTTACGGTGCCGGGCGCCGCCGACGCGCCGCTGAAGCAGATCGAGTTCGTGGCCATCGACCGCCGGCGCGTGCTGGCGATCCTGGTGTTTGCCAATGGCCAGGTGCAAAACCGCGTGTTGAACCTCAGCCAGCGTTTCGATGCCCCGGCGTTGGGGCGCGCGGCCAATTACCTCAACGCGCACTACACGGGGTTGCGCATCGATGAGATCCGCACGCGGGTGCTTGCCGATCTGCGCGCCGCCGGCAGCGAGTTGAATCGGTTGCTGGACACCGCGGTCGAAGTGGCCGCCGAAACGTTTGCGCCCGAGTTGCAATCGGACATGCTGGTCTCCGGTCAGACCAACCTCATGTCGGGCGACGAGGGCACCCAGATCGAACGCCTGCGCGAATTGTTCGAGGCCTTCCAGCGCAAGCGCGAATTGCTGACGCTGTTGGAGGGCTGCGCGCGGTCGCCCGGCGTGCGGTTGTTCATCGGTGAGGAGTCGGGGTTCGAGCCGCTGACCGGATACAGCCTCGTCAGCGCGCCCTACGGCGGTGATGGTCATGTGCTGGGCGCGATCGGCGTGATCGGCCCGACCCGCATGGCCTATCATTCCGTGATTCCGGTGGTGCAGGCGACAGCCAAGTTGCTGACCGATGCCCTGCGCACGCCGGACTGAGCGCGCAGACGGCCCCAGCGCGAAGTGTCGCGGCTACACTGCGGCACTTTTGCAGGGGCGTGGTGCCGCGTACGTGGCCCGCGGCGCCTTGAATCCGGCATTTGCGGCCACATTGACTTGCAGGTTCGGGCCTGGCGCGGCTGCAGCGCGAGCGCCACGCCTGCTGACGTTGCGAGGAACTTGACATGACCGATCCAAGCCAGGCGCCCGCACCGGCACCGCAGGATTCTGCGACGCCGCCGGGGGCGGCGACAGAGACCGATGATTTGGAAACCTTGACCCGGCAGCTGGCGGACGCCGAGGCGAGCCTGGCCAGCATGCGCGAGACCCTGCTGCGCGAGCGCGCCGATCTCGACAATCAGCGCAAGCGCATGCAGCGCGACGTCGAGCAAAGCGTCAAGTTCGCCAACGAGAAGCTGCTGCGCGACCTGCTGCCGGTCTGTGACGGGCTGGAAAGCGGTCTGGCGATCGAAACGGCCGACGTGGCCGCGATGCGCGAGGGCCTCAGCCTGACCCTGAAGTCGTTGCTCAAGGTGGCCGAGGGCAACGGATTGACGCAGGTCGATCCGGTCGGCCAACCGCTGGATCCCGAACGCCACCATGCGGTCAGTCTGGTCGATGCCCCCGGCACCGCGCCCGGCACCATCGTGAGCGTGATGCAGAAGGGTTATCTGCTGAACGGCCGTTTGCTGCGCCCCGCGCTGGTCAGCGTGGCGAAGGATTCGTAGGAGAACTGGAAGGCCCGACGCGCAGGGCGTAGGAGGGCCGGGAGGCCCGACCCGACCAGGCGTCAGGCCAACGGTCCTTCCGGCCCTCCGGTTTGAGGACAAGTGGCCACCCTCCAGCGGTGAACATCGGGCCTTCCGGCCCTCCTACTTGAGAACACGCGGCCAACCCCCAGTTTGGTTTCAAGATTCGACGGCCGTTCGCGGCCGTACCTCTCCAGGAGCTGAGACATGAGCAAAATCATCGGTATCGACCTTGGTACGACCAATTCATGCGTCGCCGTGATGGAAGGCAACAAGACGCGCGTGATCGAGAATTCCGAAGGCGATCGCACCACGCCGTCCATCGTTGCCTTCGCGAAAGACGGCGAAGTGCTGGTGGGCGCGCCGGCCAAGCGCCAGGCGGTCACCAATCCGCAAAACACGTTTTACGCGGTGAAGCGCCTTATCGGCCGCAAGTTCACCGACGCCGAGGTCCAGAAGGACCTGGGCGTGGCGCCGTTCAAGATCGTCGCGCACAGCAATGGCGATGCCTGGCTGCAAACCTCCGACGGCAAGCAGATGGCGCCGCCGGAAATTTCGGCCAAGGTCCTCATGAAGATGAAGAAGACCGCCGAGGATTACCTGGGTGAGCCGGTCACCGACGCCGTCATCACGGTGCCGGCGTACTTCAACGACTCGCAGCGCCAGGCGACCAAGGACGCTGGCAAGATCGCGGGTCTTGAAGTCAAGCGCATCATCAACGAGCCCACGGCGGCGGCGCTGGCGTATGGCCTCGACAAGGAAAAAGGCAAGGGCGACCGCAAGATCGTGGTGTATGACCTCGGCGGCGGCACCTTCGATGTGTCGGTCATCGAGATTGCCGAAGTCGACGGCGAGAAGCAGTTCGAGGTGCTGGCGACCAATGGCGACACCTTCCTCGGCGGCGAAGATTTCGACAAGCGCGTCATCGATTACCTGGTCGACGAATTCAAGAAGGACCAGGGCGTCGACCTCAAGAATGACCCGCTTGCGCTGCAGCGGCTGAAGGATGCAGCCGAGCGCGCCAAGATCGAGCTGTCCTCGACCCATCAGACCGAGGTGAACCTGCCGTACATCACGGCGGACGCCTCCGGTCCGAAGCACCTCAACATCAAGCTGACGCGCGCCAAGCTCGAAGCGCTGGTCGAGGATCTCGTCAAGCGCACCGTCGAGCCGTGCCGCACGGCGCTGAACGACGCCAACCTGCGCGTGTCCGACATCGCCGAGGTGATCCTGGTCGGTGGCCAGACGCGCATGCCGAAGGTGCAGGAGACCGTCAAGGATTTCTTCGGCAAGGAGCCGCGCAAGGACGTGAACCCCGACGAAGCCGTCGCGGTGGGTGCTTCCATCCAGGGCGGCGTGCTGTCGGGTGCCGTGAAGGACGTCCTGCTGCTCGACGTGACGCCCCTGTCACTTGGCATCGAGACGCTGGGTGGCGTGATGACCAAGTTGATCGACAAGAACACCACGATCCCGACCAAGGCCTCGCAGGTGTTCTCGACCGCCGAGGACAACCAGAGCGCGGTCACCGTGCACGTGCTGCAGGGCGAACGCGAGCAGGCGCGCTACAACAAATCGCTCGCCAAGTTCGATCTCGCCGGCATCCAGGCGGCGCCGCGCGGCATGCCGCAGATCGAGGTGTCCTTCGATATCGACGCCAACGGCATCCTGCACGTGACCGCCAAGGACAAGAACACGGGCAAGGAACAGCGCATCGAGATCAAGGCGGGCTCGGGGCTGTCGGATGAGGAAATCCAGCGGATGGTGTCCGACGCCGAATCGCACCGCGAAGAGGACAAGAAGTTCCAGGAACTGGTGGTCACCCGCAACAAGGCCGACCAGCTCGTGCACGCCACGCGCGAGGCCATGAAGAATCATGGCGGCAAGGTTGGCGGTGACGTGATCGGCAAGGTCGAGGAAGCGCTGGCCGAACTCGAGAAGGCCATGAAGGGCGACGACAAGGACGCCATCGAGTCGCGTATCACCAAGCTCGAACAGGCAGGCCAGTCGCTGTTTGCCGCCGCCAATGCGGGCGGCCAGCCCGGCCCGCAGCCGGGGGCACAACAGCAGGCGCCGGGCGGCGGCAGCGCGTCGCCGGATGACGTGGTGGATGCCGAGTTCACCGAGGTGAAGGACAAGGGCGACAAGTAGTCGTCATCCGCCGGCGCGTTGCGCCGGCGGGTCGACTGTCCGTGTTCGGGCAGCGCGAAAAGCCGCGCCGCTCAACGCGGGTGGGGTCGCTCGACGACAGTTGCGCGGAGGTTTCGGCGCCGTCATTCCGGCGAATACGAAAATCCAGCGTTTTTTCGGGATCGCGGATGGTTCGGGTGTCGTCGTGATCAAGGTGCTCGACACGAGTGGTCCAGCGAAGCGGCACGGGGACCCGCATGCACAAGGGGCGGATGGAAGCGTTCACCGACGGCGTCATCGCCGTGATCATTACGATCATGGTGCTGCAGCTGGCGTTGCCCCGCGCTGCAACCTGGCAGGCGCTGGCGGCGGACTTGCCGGTGTTTCTGAGTTACGTGTTGAGCTTTGCGTATGTCGGCATCTACTGGAACAACCATCACCACCTGCTGCACGCGGTCGAGAGGGTGAACGGCAAGGTGCTGTGGGCCAATCTGTTCTTTCTGTTCTGGCTGTCGCTGTTTCCGTTCACGACGAGTTGGTTGAGTCAGTCGCATCCGGTGCCCGCGGCCGTGCCGACCGCGTTGTACGGTATCGTGCTGCTGCTCGCGGCACTGGCCTGGATACCCTTGCTGCGCGCGTTGATCGCCGCCAATGGCGGCAACGAAAGTGGCTTGGCGCGCGCGTTGAGGGGTGACTGGAAGACCATCGCCTCGCCGATCGGTTACGTGATCGGCATTGCGGTGGCGCCGTTTGCGCCAATATTGTCCTGTGCGATCTACGCGGTGGTCGCGATCCTCTGGTTCATTCCCGACCGGCGTCTTGAAGCCGATTTGATCCGATGAAACGTTCCTATTACGAAGTGCTGGGGGTCGCACATGGCGCGCCGCCGGCCGACATCAAGAAGGCATTTCGGCGCCTGGCGATGAAGAACCACCCGGATCGCTGTCCGGGCGATCCCTCCGCCGCCGAGCGCTTCAAGGAAGCCAACGAAGCCTACGAGGTGCTGGGCGATCCCGAGCGTCGTGCGTTGTACGACCAATACGGCGCCGCGGCGTTCCAGAACGGCATGCCGCCCAAGGGCGCTGCCGGCGGCGCGCACTTTGGCAATGTCGGAGACGTCTTCGGCGACATTTTTTCCGACATCTTTGGCGGCGGCGCGCGGCGCGCGGCGCGCGGTTCGGACCTGCGCTACGTGCTCGAGCTCGATCTCGAGGAAGCGGTGGCCGGTGTCGAAAAACGCATCCGGGTGCCGACCTTGGTCAATTGCCAGTACTGCAATGGCACCGGGTCCGAGGACGGCAAGCTTGCCACCTGCGAGACCTGTGGCGGCCACGGACGCGTGCGGATGCAGAACGGCATCTTCTCGATCCAGCAGACCTGCCCACGCTGTGGGGGCAGCGGCCGGGTGGTGGCGAAGCCCTGCAAGCACTGCCGTGGCGAAGGCCGGCTGGAAGACGAGCACAGCCTGGAAGTCAAAGTCCCCGCCGGCGTCGATGAAGGCGACCGCATTCGGTTGGCGGGGCAGGGCGAGGCTGGCCCTGCCGGATCCGTGCCGGGCGATCTCTACGTCGAAATCCACGTGCGCGAACACGCCGTGTTCCAGCGCGACGGCGATGATCTGCATTGCGAGGTGCCGATCCGGTTTGCCCAGGCAGCGCTGGGCGCGACCATCGAGGTACCGGTGCTGGGTGGCGCGACCACGATCACCGTGCCGCCCGAGACGCAGACGGGCCAGGAATTCCGGTTGCGCGGGCAGGGCGTGAAGTCGGTACGAAGCCGCCAGCCGGGCGACCTGTACTGCAAGATCGTCGTCGAGACGCCGGTGCGGCTGGACAAGCACCAGCGCGAGCTGCTGCAGCAGTTCGAGGCGACGTTTGCCGGTGAAGGGGGCGGCGAACACTCGCCGCGCGCCAGCCGGTTCCTCGATGGGGTGAAGAGCTTCTGGGACCGCATGGTGTCCTGACCGCGCGTTGCGGTCGCGTCGAGGCGTGCGTCTACAATCGACGGCTTTGGCGAGACTGGTGCCGTTGTCCACCACGCATCCATTGATTGGCATCGTCGGCAGTGCCGGTGCGTACGGTCGCTGGCTGTGCACGTTTTTCCAGGCGCGCATGGGGCTCGAGGTCATGGGCCATGATCCGGCGGACCCTGCATCCTCCAGCGAAGTCGAGCTGGTCGAACGTGCCGACGTACTGGTGTTTGCGGCGCCGATCCGCGATACCCCGACGCTGATCGATCACTACGCCGCGCTGGCCGCTGGCCGCGAAGCGCGCCAGCTCTGGCTGGACATCACCTCGGTCAAGAGCGGTCCGGTCGCCGCCATGCTGCGCTCGCGCGCGGAAGTCGCGGGTCTGCATCCGATGACGGCGCCGCCCAAGACACCCACGTTGAAAGGCCGCGTAGTCATCGTGTGCCGGGTCCGGGTGTCGCGCTGGGCGGTGTGGCTGGACGCGCTGCTGGCCGCGCTGGAAGGCGCGACGGTGGCCGCCACGCCCGAGCACCACGACCGGGTCATGGCGCTGGTGCAGGCCATGGCGCACGCCACGCATCTTGCGCAGGCCGGCGTGCTGCGCGAGCAGTCCGCGAAGACAGGGGAGCCCGCGAGCCTGCTGCCGTTCCGCTCGGCACTGTTCGAGATGGACATGGCGATCGTCGCGCGCATCCTGTCGCTAAACCCGGCGATCTACGAGGACATCCAGTTCGGCAACCCGCACAGCAAGGCGGTGCTGCACGCGCTCGTGGCGCAGCTGCAGCGTCTTGCGGCGCTGGTGGACGAGGGGACCGATGCAGCGCGCGCGGCATTCCGGCGCGAGTTCCTGGCGGACAACCGGGTGGCTTTGGGCGAGGCGCCGCGCGCGGCCGCCAACTACACGTTCGAACGCGTGGCGTATCTTCTGGCCGACCTCAACGATGCCCAGACCGTGAGCGTGCATTTGCCCGAAGATCGGCCGGGCTCGCTGCGCGCGCTGCTCGCGGTGTTCGAGCGCCATGGCGTCAACATCGCTTCGCTGCATTCCTCGCGCACGCCCGGAGGTCAACTGCATTTCCGCTTTGGCTTCGATTCGGGCACCCCGGCCGCGACGCTCGCGGCTGCGGCGGCCGACATTGGCGCCAGTGGCATCGGTCGCGTCATCCGGCAATAGGCGGGATCGGGGGCCGCGCGCGCGGCTGCTATGCTTCCGGGCTGCCGTTCTCGCAAGGCGCAGGCGTGGATCGTCCAACCAGACTGGTAATCAGCGGCGCCACCGGGCGCATGGGCCAGGCCTTGCAGGCATTGCTGCGCGCCGACGTGCGGTGGAATTGCGTGGCCGCGCCGCGCCGCGCGGGCGACTGGTCTGCGGTGGCACCGGCGGACGTGGTGATCGATTTCAGCGTGCCGGCGGGGTTCGAGGCAGCGCTCGCGTACTGTCGCGCGCAGCACGTGGCGTTCGTAAGCGGCACGACGGGTCTCGACGGCGGCCAGTGGTCCGCGATGCGCGCGGTGGCGGCTGACATTCCGGTATTGCACGCGGCGAACTTCAGCCTGGGGATCGCCGTGTTGACGCAGGCGGTCGAGTTGGCCGCCGCGGCGCTTCCGGAGTGGGACCTGGAAATCGTCGAGGCGCATCACGCGCGCAAGGTCGACGCGCCTTCCGGGACCGCGCTGGCGCTCGGGCGCGTGGCTGCGGCAGCACGCGGAGAGGATTTCAATACCGTGGCCGTGCTGTCACGCGAAGGCAACATCGGCACGCGTCAGAAAGGCACCATCGGATTTGCGGCCATTCGCGCCGGCGACATCGTCGGCGAGCACACCGTCGTGCTGGGCGGAGCCGGCGAGCGCATCGAGCTGACGCACCGCGCCACCGACCGTTCGATCTTTGCGCGCGGCGCGCTCATCGCTGCGGCGTGGCTGCCCGGAAAGCCGCCGGCGCTGTACTCCATTGCCGACGTGATCCGGGCGCGCACGCCGCGACCGCAGAACTGACTACTTCTTGGGCGGCGGCGGCATTGGCCGCGGCACCACGATCACGCGCGGCGAGTAGCCCCAGCCGCCGTAGCCGAAGCCTCCGAAACCGCCCCAGGGGCCGTAACCCCATGGACCCCACGGGCCCCAGAACGGGTCGTAATAGCCGGGGCCCCAGTACGGCGTGCGGACGTAACGCGGCTGCGGTGGCCACAGGTAGATCGTGTCGGCCGCGACCTTGGGATAGGTGTAATCGAAGCCGCCGACCTTGTGCTGGATGGTGCCGTCCAGCGTGCCGGTGACAGTGAGGTCACGCCCTTTGGTGAACACTTCCGGGTCGTAAAAGCCGGCGTGGCAGGCCACGAAGCGGCCCGGGCTGTCGCCACCGGCCCTGGGCCTCGCCTCCGAGTTCAACGGCTTGGCGAGAATGAAGAAACAGGTTTCCTGCTGCGCGGGCCGGGTCTCGATGATTTCACCGCCCCAGCGGACGCGCGTTGCAGTGGCGGTGCCGGCGCGCGCGGCATCGAGCGACACCGGTACGTAATTTCCGGCGATCGGTTTTGGAATGGTGGCGCAGCCGCCCAGGGCCAGTGCCCCGACCACCGACACGAACAACAGACGACGCGACATTGAGTGCCTCCGCAACAGTCAGGTAGATGAACGGCGCCTATTTGACCACACGTTGAGGGCGGAAGTGCCGCACGCGGATGGCGAACGCCCGGGCGCGTTCAGGCGGGGGTTCAGCATACGCGTAGCGCATCGCGAGATATTCGACCGCGAGGTCGTGCAGGACGTTCGCTTGTTCCGGTAGTGCGACGCCGGCCCGACGATAGAAATCCCCGGGGCCTTCCGCTGCGCCGCGTGCGACGCCCGCGCGCAGCAAACGCGCCTGCAGGCGCCGCTGCGCCGCCGCGAGCAGGTCACGTGGTGGCGTGCGTGGCCGGCGTGCGGCGAGCAGTGCGCCCAGTCCCAGCGCGGCGAAGATCACGATGGCCAAGCCGGTGCCGAGCGCCTGGGCGCCCACGCGCTCGACACCGAGCGGGCGGAACAGGTGGCTTTGGCGCAGCGCGCTGAACCCCACCACGGACTGCCCCCACCAGCGGTTGATGACGTCCAGGCGGTCCTGCCACGGCAGCCACCAGCTGCCGCCACCTTCGGTACCGATGCCGCCGAAGGCACCGCTGGTGCCCGCCAGCATGACCCGGCTGACGGCGGCGGTCGGATCGACGCGCACCCAGCCGCGGCCGGCGAGCCATACCTCCGACCAGGCGTGGGCGTCGGACTGGCGGATCAGGAGGTAGTGCGCGAAATCGTTCCAGTATCCGCCCTGATAACCGACCACCACGCGCGCCGGGATGCCGGCCGCACGCATCAGGAACGTGAAGGCCCCCGCGTAGTGTTCGCAGAAGCCGAGCTTGGTGTCGAACAGGAAATCGTCGATGCTGTTGCGCCCGAGGGGTGGCGCGTTGAGGTCGTAGGCAAACCCGCCATCGCGGAACAGGCGCAGCGCGTCCTCGACGATGGTGCCGGCGTTGCCGTGCGCGGCGGCGCGCCAGCGCTCGGCGAGTTGACGCGCGCGCGGATCGAACCCCGCGGGCAGTTCCAGCGCGGCGGCGCGCAGGCGGGGGTCGAGGCCGCCGCGCTGCAGTCGGTAATCGGTGGCCGAGGTGACCTGGTAGTGCAGCACCCGGTTCACGCTGTGGATCGACCGGAGAGTGCGATCGGGGCCCATCCGCGCGCCTTCTGGCGTGGTGACCGGTACGTCCAGCGCAAACAGCCAATGCTGGTGGCTGGGTTCGAGCGTCACCTCGTAGTGGGTCAGGGGACCGCGTGTCTGCACGGCGGCGGGTGGCCGGTCGCGCTGTGCGGCAAGGCCCGGGTTCCACGCCTGGCCATCGAAGTCCCACAGCAGCATGCCGCGGAAGTACCGCTGGTCGGGCGGCGGTGGCGGACCATCGAAGCCGATCCGCATGGCGACAGCATCGTCGGTCAGCAGCGAGTGCAGGTCACCCGGCGCCATGCGATCGGTGATGCCGGTCGTCGCCACGCCACTGTCCGGTGCGCCCCACAGCGGTGATGACAGGCGCGGAATCAGCAGGAAGCCGATCAGCGCGGCGGGCAGCCCGGCCGCCAGGAGGGCCGAGCCCGATGCGAACGCCGGCAGCCAGCGCCCCGCCGGCAGGCCAGGTTCGAGTGCGCGCAGCGTGGCCAGCGCGGGCAGCAGCATCAGTCCGACCACGATGGTCATGCCCAGCGACTGGTCGAACAGCAGCACGCTCATCAGGATGAAACAGGCGAAGCCGATCGCCATGCGCGCGTCGCGCGCCGATTCGGTTTCCAGGAGTTTCAGCACGAGCAGCCCGCACACGATGGCGGCTCCGGGTTCGCTCCCGAACGGCGTCCCCCAGGCCGCGACGACGGTGCCGAGCACGCCCACCAGCATGACGATCCGCAGCCACCCGGCCACACGCACGTGGTGGCGACGGCGGTGCCACCCGCGCGCGAACACGACCGCGATCAGGGGGGCGATGTACCACGCGGGCAGGTGCACGACGTGCGCGGCGAGGACGCACAACACCGTCAGACACAGCAGGTGGAACGCGCGCGCGTCGATGCCGGCGGCGGCGATCCGTGCCCCTGCCGACGCCCCGCTCACGGCAGTTCCGCCAACGCGGTCAGGCAGCGGTGGTAGTGCGCGTTGTCGCTGTCCGGCCCGAGCAGGCGCTGGTTTTCCAGGATGAGGATCCATGGGCGGCCCGCGGCATAGGCGTCGCATACGAGCCCCGCCAGGCGCGAGATGCGCGTCTCGCGGTCGATGCCGGTGAAGGCATTCCAGTCCAGGCGCAGCGGCTGTCCGGGCGTGGCGCGGTCGAATTCGCGCACGAGCAGGTCGCCGTGGCGCGCGCTGGCCTTCCACGCGATGTGCCGGATGGCGTCGCCCGCGCGGTAGTCGCGCAGGCCGGCAAACTCGTCGCCGCCGCGTTCGCGCGCGGCTGGGTCGTCGTGTTGCGCAGGTGGGCGCGTGGTGCCCAGCGGGCGCGGATAAACCAGGCACCGCTGCGCGGGGGTGATCCAGCTCCACGCGCGGAACAGTCCGAATGGCAGCGTGTTGGACAGGCGCAGGCGCGGCACGTCCATCCAGCCGCGCCGTGCCGCGGGGATGGTCACGGTGGCGCGGCTGGCATCGGGCGCCAGGGGACAGGACTGCACCAGCGCATCCACGTCGATGCGCAGGCCCGGGCGCCTGCGGCGGTCGTCGGCGAACGCCAGCTGGAGCGGCAGGCGCGTGCCGCAAAATCCGTGATCGGCGTGCACCGAGCGCAGGGTCAGCCCGTGCAGCGCGCGCCAGGTCAGCAACAGGCTGCCGCCCAGCGCTGCGCCCAACATGCACGTCAACAGCAGCGCGGCGTTGTTCTGGTAGTTGAGCGCGCCGATCAGCATGGTGGCCAGCAAAAGTCCAAAGCCGAGGCCCGTGCGCGTAGGCACGATATAGATGCGGCGGCGGTCGAGCTCCACCGGCAGCGATTCGGGGTCGCGGCCGCGCGCCAGGCCCGGGAACCAGCGCCACGTGCGCGTGGCGATTGCGGGGCGTGCGGCGGTGACGTTCGGGCGCATGGCCTATTCGACGGCGACCGATTCCAGCAGGGCCTGCGCCAGGGTGTCGCGCGCAAGGTTGCGGGTCGGGATCAGGCGATGCGCAGCGACGGCCACGAACACGGCCTGCACGTCTTCGGGCACGGTGAAATCGCGCTGCCCGAGCAGCGCCCACGCGCGGGCGCAGGCGAGCAGGGCCAGCCCTGCCCGCGGCGAGAGCCCCGTACGGATATCCGGGTGCTTGCGGCTGGCCGCCAGCAGCGCCTGCACGTAGTCGAGCAGCGCGGGACTGGCCGTCACCGCGCGCACCTCGCCGCGCAGCGTCATGATGTCTGCCTTCGATACCTGCGGTGCGAGGCGCGCAACCATGTGGCCGCGATCTTCACCGGTCAGCAGGCTGCGCTCGGCGGCAGCATCGGGGTAATCGAGCGAAATGCGCAGCATGAAGCGATCGAGCTGCGAGTCGGGCAAGGGGTAGGTACCCGCCATGTCCAGGGGGTTTTGCGTGGCGACCACGAAAAAGGGCTCGGGCAGGGGGCGGCTGACGCCGTCGGCCGTGACCTGGCGCTCTGCCATGGCTTCCAACAGCGCACTCTGGGTCTTCGGCGTAGCGCGGTTGATCTCGTCGGCCAGCAGCAGTTGCGCGAAGATCGGGCCCGGCTGGAAGCGGAATGCCCCGCTCTCGCGATCGAAAATGCTGGTGCCGACGATATCGCTGGGCAGCAGGTCGGACGTGAACTGGACGCGCCGGAAGGTCAGCCCGAGGGTTGCCGCCAGCGCGTGCGCCAGCGTGGTCTTGCCGACACCCGGCACGTCTTCCACCAGCAAGTGCCCACCCGCCAGCAGGCACGCGATCGCCATGCGCACGGGGCGGTTCTTGCCGACCAGCACCGCATTGATCTGCGCGAGCGCGGTATCCAGGCGTTGTCGCAGCGCCGGGTCGGCGCTTGCGACCGGGGCGAGATTCTGATCCATGCCGGTTCCAGGAATGCACCTCGGCGAAGTGTACGCCGGGCCGTCCGTGCGCTTGGAGGCACGCGTCAAGGTATGGCGAGGCCAGCGGCGCGCAGCAGGCGCGCCAGTGCAATCAATGGCAGGCCGATGAGCGCCGTGGGGTCTTCGGTGTCCACGTGCGTGAACAAGGCGCTGCCGGCGCCTTCCAGTTTGAAGCTGCCGGCGCAGTCCAGCGGATGGTCGCGCTCGACGTACCGCGCGATCTCGGCAGCGGTCAAGCGGCGGAACCGCACCGAAGTGTGATCGAGATGGCGCGCCTGGCTGCCGGCGCGTTGGTCGATGAGGCACAAGCCCGTAAAGAAATCGACTGTTCGTCCGCTGCTTGCGTGGAGTTGTTGATACGCGTTCTCGATGGTGCCTGGCTTGTGCAACACGCTTGCGCCCAGGGCGGCAACCTGGTCCGATCCAATCACGCATGCGCCTTCGGTGCGCGCTGCGACCGCGGAGGCCTTGGCGAGCGCCAGCCGGGTGGCCCGCGCGGCCGGCATTTCGCCAGCGATCGCGGCTTCGTCGACGTCGGGCGCGATTTGCTCGAAGTCGTCGAGCACGCGATGCAGCAATTCGGCGCGGTAGCGCGAGGTCGACGCGAGCACGACGCGCGGGGTGCTCATTGTTGTGAAAGATCCGCGATCTTGTCGCGCACGGCGGTGTCCAGCGCGCGCTGCGCCGAGTCCAGCGCCTGCAGCTGCTGGCCCAGCGCCCGGCGCGCCCGGCCGATCGCGTCCACCGCTGCGTCGAGGTCGCGCTGGTTGGCGGCCCCGGCCTCATCGCGCAGCCACAGCCGGTGTGCCAGCAGCTCGCGGAGCGCGGCGTCGACGGCGTGCGTTGCGGCGGCTTCGTCGGCCGGCTGACCCGGTCCCATGGACATTGCCGCGTGGGCGCGCTTCAGACGCGTCCGGCATTCCTTGAGATCGTGCTCGAGCCGATCGGCTTCCAGGTACAGTGTCGTCATGGCGCGCTGGCGGTGCACGTGGCGCAGCAGCACGACCACGATGACGGCGCACGCGCCCACCCCGAGCAGGGGCAAGACGATGGCCAGAAGCATGGTCGGCGGCGTGCTCACAGCGGTGGGCCGGGCAGCGGAGGAAGTGGGTACATGCATCATACGGGCCGGGCGCGGGAGCCGCCGGTCGGTTGACTTTGTGCAGTGCGCAACCTAGCATGCGCGACCTATGTCTGCGTCCCTGCCAGCAAGTGCGGACGCCGAACGCATGGCGGCCGGACGGCGGTCTTTCGAGGGTTCCTTGCCGGTCACGGAGTTGCCGCGATTGGTGGAGGCCTTGGCCGACGCCAGCGGTCGCGTGGACTACCGGCTGGACTTCGAGCTGGGCGCGCTGGGAGGTCCGCAGTTGCACGCCAGGCTCAGCGCCGGTCTCAAGCTGGAGTGCCAGCGTTCGCTGGAGTTGTTCGTGTTTCCGGCCGTGGTCGACGTGCGGCTTGGGCTGCTGGCAGACGAGGCGGATGCGGCCGCGTTGCCCGGCGATTGCGAGCCGCTGCTGCTGGAAGGTGGCGCGTTGTCGCCGTTGCGGGTCATCGAGGACGAATTGCTGTTGGCGTTGCCGCTGGTGCCGATCAAGCCGGGCAGCGATATGTTGCAGGGCGCCTGGAGTTCGCCCGCTGAAAGTCCGCCGGAGGCGGAATCGGGCGAGGTGATGACGCGGCCGTTCGCGGACCTGCGCGCCATGCTGGAAGCCCGCGCGAAACACCACTGAGTTCTGAGGAGAGCCGTCATGGCCGTTGCAAAAAGCCGCAAATCACCTTCGCGTCGCGGCATGCGGCGCGCGCACGATGCCTTGGTCAAGGTCCAGTTGTCGACCGACCCGACCTCGGGCGAAATCCACCGCCGCCACCACGTCACCAAGGATGGCTACTACCGTGGCCACAAGGTGATCGAAGACAAGCAGGCGGTCGTCGACGAGGATTGATCGTCGATGACGGTCTAGCTGCCAGCCACGCACGGCGCTTCGGCGCCGTCGTTGCGTCTGGCGCGCACGATGTCTTTCCGGGGGAATCCGCACCTTGACCTATGCCCGCATCCTGGCCACCGGCAGCGCGCTGCCCGACCACGTAGTGACCAACGCCGATCTGGAAAAGATCGTCGACACCAGTGACGAATGGATCCGTACCCGCACCGGCATCCGCGAACGGCGCGTGGCGGCGCCGGGCGAAACCACCGGCGACCTGGCGTTCCGCGCCGCGCAGCAGGCGCTGGCCGATGCCGGGGTCAAGGCCGGTGACCTGGACATGGTGGTGCTGGGCACCACGACTCCGGACCTCGTATTTCCCGCCACCGCGTGCCTGATCCAGCACCGGCTGGGCGCGAACGGTTGCATGGCGTTCGATGTGAATGCCGCGTGCTCGGGCTTCGTCTACGCGTTGGGCGTCGCCAACAATTTCATCCGCACGGGCCAGGTGCGGCGTGCGCTCGTGATGGGTGCGGAAACGCTGACCCGCATGGTGGACTGGAGTGAACGCGAGACCTGCGTCCTGTTTGGCGATGGCGCGGGTGCGGTGGTGCTGGAGGCGTCCGATCAGCCTGGAATCATCACCACCTGTCTCCACGCCGACGGGGGCTACAAGGATCTTCTCTACAACCCGGTGGGTGTGTCGGTTGGATTCACCGACGAGAAGAATCACGGCGTGCGCATCCGCATGCGCGGGCGCGAGGTGTTCAAGATCGCCGTGAAGACGCTGGATGCGCTGGTCGACGAGACCCTGAAGGCCGCCAACATGCGGGCCGAAGAACTCGACTTCCTGATCCCGCACCAGGCCAACCTGCGCATCATCGAGGCCACCGCGAAGCGGCTGGGTCTGTCGATGGACCAGGTGATCGTCACGGTCGACAAGCACGCCAACACGTCTTCGGGTTCCGTGCCGCTCGCGCTCGATGCCGCGGTACGTACGGGACGGATCCGGCGCGGCCAGAACCTGCTGCTGGAGGCCTTCGGCGGCGGGTTCACGTGGGCCTCCGCCATGGTCAGGTACTAGGCCGACATCTCTTCAGGCCGGACTCGCGACGATGACGAACGCACAACTGGCATTTGTATTTCCGGGGCAAGGTTCGCAATCCGTTGGCATGCTGGCCGAGCTGGGTGCTGAATTTCCGGTGGTCCGCGCAGCGTTCGCCGAAGCTTCCGACGGGGCCGGGTTCGACCTGTGGAAACTGGCGCAGGAAGGCCCCGAGGCCGATCTCAACCGGACCGAGCGCACCCAGCCCGCGCTGCTCGCCGCCAGCCTCGCGGTGTGGCGGGTGTGGCAAAGCCTCGGTGGCCCGCTGCCCGCGCAGGTTGCCGGCCACAGTCTGGGCGAGTACTCGGCACTGGTATGCGCGGGTGCGCTGCCGCTGCACGAAGCCGCCGGGCTGGTGGCCGAGCGCGGGCGCCTGATGCAGGCAGCCGTGCCGGCGGGCGTGGGGTCGATGGCGGCCGTCATCGGGGGCGACGACGAGGTTATCCGCCAGGTCTGCAAGGAAGTCTCCGGCGCCGAGATCGTGACGCCGGCCAATTACAACAGCCCAGGCCAATTGGTCATCGCCGGCCACGCCGGGGCCGTCGAACGCGCGGCCCAGAAACTCGCCGTGCTTGGCGTGCGCAAGGTCGTGAAGCTTGCGGTGTCGGTGCCCTCGCATACGCCCCTGATGCGCGATGCCGCGCAGCAACTGGCCGCGCGCATGGCCACGCTGCCGTGGCAGGTGCCGACGATTCCCGTGCTGCAGAACGCCGACGCCAAGGCGCACGCCGGCATTGAATTCATCCGCGCGGCGCTGGAACGCCAGTTGTACATGCCGGTGCTGTGGACCGACACCGTGCACTCGCTGGTGCAGAACGGCGCCACGAAAATCTGCGAATGCGGGCCGGGCAAGGTCCTGGCGGGATTGTGCCGGCGCATCGACAAGACACTCGAAGTGCATGCGCTGGCGACGCCAGCGGCACTGCGCGAAGCGCTTGCGGCGGTGTCGGCATGAGTGGCGTCCTGCAGGGCGAAGTCGCACTGGTCACCGGTGCGTCGCGCGGGATCGGGGCGGCCATCGCGGACGAACTTGCGGCGCAGGGCGCCCGGGTGTTTGGTACCGCCACCAGCGAGGCCGGGGCGCAGGGCATCACCGCGCGGCTCGCCGCCCGGGGTGGCGAGGGCCGCGTGCTCGACGTTACGCAGGGCCCCGCCATCGAGGCGCTGCTCGGATCGCTCGTGGCCGAGTGCGGCGGGCTTGCGATCCTCGTCAACAACGCCGGCATCACGCGCGACCAGCTGTTGATGCGCATGAAGGACGAGGACTGGCGGGCGGTCCTGGATACGGATCTGACCTCGGTGTACCGCACGTGCAAGGCGGTGATGCGCCCGATGATGAAGGCCCGCCGCGGGCGCATCGTCAATATCGCCTCGGTGGTGGGTCTGACGGGCAACCCCGGGCAAACGAATTACGCGGCCGCCAAGGCGGGCATCATTGCGTTCTCAAAATCCCTCGCGCGCGAGGTGGGTTCGCGCGGGATCACGGTCAACGTTGTCGCGCCGGGGTTCATCGATACCGACATGACGCGCGCGCTGACGGACACGCAGCGCCAGGCGCTGGAAGGCAGCATCGCGCTCGGCCGACTTGGCACGCCCACCGACGTGGCGCGCGCCGTCGCGTTTCTGGCCTCGCCGGCCGCGGCGTATATCACCGGCGAGACCCTGCACGTCAACGGTGGCATGTACATGGCGTGACCGGCCGTGGGCCCCGCAGGGCGCGAAATGGCTGGTTCTATTGGACCCCGGAACCTTGTACCATGGCGCCTTTCGTGCCGCGAATGGATGCCAGGTCGCGGTGTGGCGAGGCGGCTCCGCGTGGGCTGCGCAGAAACCTGATCCGTGTGGGCCGGCTGGTGCGCACGGGGTGATGGGGGAGGGCCCGGCCCGACCTCGAATTATTTGTCCCGGGAGGCACTGTCTCATGAGCAGTATCGAAGAACGCGTCAAGAAGATCGTGGTCGATCAGCTGGGGGTCAAGGAAGAAGACGTCACGCCGAACGCCTCGTTTGTCGACGACCTTGGTGCGGACTCGCTGGACACGGTGGAACTGGTGATGGCACTCGAAGAGGAATTTGAAACCGAAATCCCCGACGAAGAGGCCGAGAAAATCACCACCGTCCAGCAGGCGGTCGATTACATCAAGGCCCACGTCAAGTCGTAGACTTGGCCGCGCATGCCTGCGGGCGGCGCTTGATGTGCCATGCGGCAGTCCGAAAGCTGCGCCCTACGTGCGCAGCTTTCGCGTTGTTGGGGGCTGAACTGTGCGGTGCCGTATGGCGTGTGGGCCGGGACGCGGCCGCAGGGAGTGCAAGGGGTTGGGGATGGAGTTTCCGGGGTGGACCAGCGTGCCCACCTTGATCGGCTTTCTGATCGTGGAGTTCGCATGAACGCAAGGCGTGTGGTAGTCACTGGCATGGGCGTGGTGTCGCCGGTCGGCAACGACGTCGAGACGGCATGGCACAACGTCGTGGCGGGCGTGAGCGGCGTCGGGCCCATCACCCATTTCGACGCCAGCGCGTTTCCTACCCGGATCGCCGGCGAGGTGAAGAATTTTGATCCGGCCGATTACATCGCGCCCAAAGAGATCAAGAAGATGGACACTTTCATCCACTACGGCGTTGCCGCCGGGACGCAGGCGCTGAAGGATTCGGGGCTGGAAATCACCGAGGCCAATGCGACGCGCATCGGCATCGCGGTCGGCGCCGGCATCGGCGGCATCGCCAGCATCGAGCGCACGTCGATTGCCTACCACGAGGGTGGACCGCGCAAGATTTCCCCGTTCTTCGTGCCGGGTTCCATCATCAACATGGTGTCCGGCAACCTCGCGATCATGCACGGGCTGAAGGGCCCGAACATCGCCTGCGTGACCGCGTGCACGACGGCCACGCACAACATCGGACTGGCCACGCGCCTGATCCAGTACGGCGATGCGGACGCGATGCTGGCCGGCGGCGCGGAGTTTTCCGTCACCCCCACCGCGATCGGCGGGTTTTGCTCGGCGCGTGCGCTGAGTACGCGCAACGACGACCCGGCGCGGGCCAGTCGGCCGTGGGACAAGGACCGGGACGGCTTCGTGTTGTCCGATGGCGCCGGCATCCTCATGCTGGAGGAATACGGGTACGCCAAGGCGCGCGGCGCGCGGATCTATGGCGAGGTTGCGGGCTTCGGCATGAGCGACGACGCGTATCACATCACGGCCACGAGTCCAGGCGGCGAGGGCGCAGCGCGGTGCATGGAAAACGCCATCCACGACGCCGGCGTCGATCCGTCGGACGTGCAGTACATCAACGCGCACGGCACGTCGACCCAGGTCGGCGATCCGGGCGAGGTGGAGGCGGCCAAGCGCGTATTCGGCGCCCACGCGTACCGGCTCGCGATGAGTTCCACCAAATCGGTGACCGGGCACCTGCTGGGCGCGGCCGGTGGGGTCGAGGCGATCTTCACCCTGCTGGCCATGCGCGATGGCGTGCTGCCGCCGACGATCAACCTGGACCAGCCGGGCGAAGGCTGCGACCTGGACTTCGTGCCCAATACCGCGCGCGACGCCAAGTTGGACGTCGCGATTTCCAACTCGTTCGGGTTTGGCGGCACCAACGGCACGCTGCTGTTCAAGCGGGTTTGAGCGGCGACGGCGCAGGTGGGCCGCTCTGCCGCCGCCTGCCTGGCGTGCGCGACCTGCTGCCGCTGGCGGCGGCTCGTCCCGAGCGTTACCCGGCGCTGCTGGAAAGTGTGGCCCCGGGGCCGCGGTCCCGCTGGGACATCCTGTTTGCTTTTCCCGACGAACGCCTGATATGCACGCCGGGTGCTGCGCCCGGCTTCCTGGACGCGGTCGACGGCGCGCGGCGTCGGCGGGGGCTCGTGGCGGCGGCGCCGGAACCGCTGCCTTTCTTGGGGGGCTGGCTGCTCTATCTCGGCTATGAGCTCGCGGCCGGGATCGAACCCACGCTCGCGCTGCCCGCGGCCGCGTCGAGCGTGATGCCCACCGCGCTGGCGTTGCACTGCCCGGCCGCGGTGCTGGTCGACCGTTTGCAGGGATGCACCTGGCTCGTTGCCGAAGCGGGATACGCGGCGCGGCTGGCGGCGTTGCAGCGTGATCTGGAGGACGTTCCCGCGGGTGCCGATGCTCCCCCGCTGCCGCGCATCGGTGCCTTGCACGAAGAAGACCCCGACCGATTCCTGCGCGGCGTGGCGCGCGTGCACGCGTATTTGTGCGCGGGCGACACGTTTCAGGTCAATCTGTCACGCGGCTGGTGCGCTGACTTTGCAACGCCGCCGCCCCCGGCGGTGCTGTACGCCGCGCTGCGGAGCGCCAATCCGGCACCGTTCGCGGCCCTCTTGCAACAGCCCGGCTGGGCCGTGGCAAGCTCGTCGCCCGAGCGCCTGCTCGCCATTCGCGGCGCGGTCGCCACGACGCAGCCGATCGCCGGCACACGGCCGCGCGACGAGGGCATCGACGGCCTGCGCGCGAGTGCCAAGGAGCGCGCCGAGCACGTCATGCTGGTCGACCTCGAACGCAACGACCTGGGCCGCGTCGCGGTGCCGGGGAGCGTGTGCGTGGACCGCCTGATGCAGGTCGAAAGCTACACCCACGTCCATCATCTGGTATCGAGCGTGAGCGCGCGACTGCGCGCTGGCGTGACGGCCGGCCAGGCCATCGCCGCGCTGTTTCCGGGCGGCACGATCACCGGCTGCCCGAAGGTGCGCTGCATGCAGATCATTGCCGAACTCGAACGCACCGGGCGGGGTGCGTACACGGGTTCGCTGGGCTATCTTTCCAACGATGGTGGGCTCGATCTCAACATCCTCATCCGCACCATGACCCTGGAACGGCAACGCGTCGCGTTCAGGGCCGGCGCCGGCATCGTGGTCGATTCCGATGCCCGGCGCGAACTGGCCGAAACCCGCGCGAAGGCGCGTGGCATGCTGGCCGCGCTGGGCCAGGCGTGATGGCGCGCGTGCTGGTCAATGGCGCGGCGGACGATCGCGTGTCGGCGCTCGATCGGGGCCTGGCCTATGGCGACGGCGTATTCGAGACGATCCGCTGGCGGAATGGCGTGGCGCCGCTCTGGTCGCGTCACCTCGCGCGCCTGCGCGAGGGCTGTGCGCGGCTGGGTCTGGCGCGGCCCGACCCGGCGGTGCTGGCTCGCGACGCCGCCGAGGTGGTTGGCGACGAGCGCGATGCGGTGGTCAAGATCATCGTCACGCGTGGCCCGGCCGAACGCGGCTATGCGCCGGTCGCGGATCGGCCCGTCACGCGCATCGTCGCCGCGTTTCCAACTCCGGACCTGCCTGCGGCGTGGTACGTCGAGGGGATCCGGGTGCGGTGCTGCGACCTGCGGCTTGCCGCGCAGCCCGCGCTGGCGGGCATCAAGCACCTCAATCGGCTGGAGCAGGTGCTGGCCCGCGCCGAGTGGACCGACGCCACGCTGGTCGAGGGGCTGCTGTTCGACCAGGCCGATCATCTCGTGTCGGCGACCGCAGCCAACGTGTTCGTCGCGTCGGGGGGGCGTTTGTTGACGCCCGCGCTGACTGCGTGCGGCGTCGCGGGCGTCATGCGGGCCGCGTTGCTCGACGCGCTTCCCGCGACCGCGATCAGGGCCATCGGCCGGGACGAGCTCACGCATGCCGACGAGGTGTTCCTCACCTCCAGTGTTCGTGGCGTGTTGCCGGTCCGTGCCATCGATGGCCGTGCGTATCGCGTGGGGGCGCTGGCGCGCGCGGCACAGGCTTGCTGGCATGGGCTTGGCTTTGACGGGGGTCCGACATGAACGCGCGCCGCAGGTGGTGGGTCGCCGGCGCGCTCACCGCGGTCGTGCTGGCGGTCGCGATTGCGCTTGCGTGGGCGGGCATGAGTTACCTGCGCTTCACGCGCGCGCCGCTCAACGTGAATCGCCCCGCGCAGACGTTCGAAATCGCCCGCGGCGAAGGCTTTCCCGCCATTGTCGAGCAGTTGCGGCGCCAGGGTGTGAGCCGGGCGTCACCGCTTTGGTGGCGGATCCTTGCGGTGCGCCTGCACGTCGCGAAGCGGCTGCACGCCGGCGAATACGCGCTGGCTGCCGGCATGACACCCACGGTGCTGCTCGAGAACATGGCGGCCGGGAGGGTGCTGCACCGGCGCGTGACGCTGGTCGACGGCTGGACCTTCGCGCAGGTGCGCGCGGCGCTGGCCAAGGCGCCGCGGCTTGCGCAGCAATTGCCGGGCCTGGGCAACGCTGCACTGATGGCAAGACTCGGCGCCGGTGCGCGCTCTCCCGAGGGCGAGTTCCTGCCTGACACTTACGACTACGTGCTCGGCATGAGCGACATCGACGTGCTGGCGCGTGCGTACAAGGCGATGCAGGCCTACCTGGCCGCGGAGTGGGCCGCGCGCGACCCGGCAATCCCGCTGACACAGCCTTACCAGGCCCTGATCCTGGCGTCGCTGGTCGAGAAGGAAACCGCGGCTCCGGCGGAGCTGCCGGAGGTGGCCGGCGTGTTCGAGCGGCGGTTGAAGCTCGGCATGAAACTCGACACCGATCCCAGCGTGATCTACGGCATGGGCAGCGCGTACACCGGAAAAATCCACAAGGTCGACCTGGAAACCGATACGCCGTACAACACGTATCTGCACCCCGGGTTGCCACCGACGCCGATCGCACTGCCGAGCCGTGCGGCCATCCATGCGGTATTGCACCCGAAGGGTGGCGATGCGCTGTACTTCGTCGCCAAGGGCGACGGCACTCACCAGTTTTCGGCCACGCTGGCGGAGCAGAACGCCGCCGTGAAGAAATACATTTTGAACAAGAAGAAAAACCAGTGACCCGATCGACCGACAACCTGCCACCGACGCGCGGCAAGCTGATTTCGCTGGAGGGTGGCGAGGGTGCGGGCAAGAGCACGCTGCTGGCGGGCCTGCGCGAGTACTTCACGCGGGAGGCGATCGCGATCGAGTACGCGCGCGAACCCGGGGGCACGCCGGTGGGCGAAGCGATCCGCGAACTGGTGCTGGATCCGGCGCATCGCGGCATGGCTGCCGAAACGGAACTGCTTTTGATGTTCGCTGCCCGCGCGGAACTGGTGCACGTGGTGCTGCGCCCCGCGCTGGCGGCGGGGCGCTGGGTGCTGTGCGATCGGTTCACCGATGCGAGCTATGCGTACCAGGGCGGCGGGCGCGGCATCGCGGCCGCGCACATTGCCGAGCTGGAGGGCATCGCGACGCAGGGGCTCCAGCCCGACCTGACGCTGCTCCTCGACCTGCCCGTCGCCGCCGGCCGCCTGCGCGCGAGCCAGCGGGGCGGTGCCGATCGCATCGAAGCCGAACGCGACGATTTCTTCGAGCGCGTGCGCGGCGTGTACCGCGAACGGGCTCGCGACGAACCCCGCCGGTTCCGCGTCATCGACGCCAGCCAGCCGGCGGCTGCGGTGCTGGCCGCCGCGGTGGCGGCGATCGCCACGCTGCGCAGCAGCGGAGGTGCGGAATGACCGCCGACGTGCCCACCACCGCAGCCCTCGACGCCGATGCCCCGTTGCCGGCATGGTGCAGGCCGCAATGGGGCCTGCTGGCCGCGCGCGCCGCGCAGGGCGCGTTGCCGCATGCGCTGCTGCTGGCGGGTCCGGCGGGACTCGGGAAGCGCGCGTTCGCCGCGGCGTTCGTGCGTGCGCGCCTGTGCGACACGCCCCGCGACGGGTACGCGTGCGGGGTGTGTCACGCCTGTCGCCTGGTGGCCGCGGGCACCCACCCCGACCGGCTGCGGGTGACGCTGGAAGACAACCCCAAGACCCATGTGCCGCGCCGTGAAATCGTGGTCGACCAGATCCGTGCGCTGTCGGCGCGCCTGGCGTTGGCGAGTCAGCTTGGCGGCTGGCAGGTCGCGGTGATCGACCCCGCCGATAGCATGAATGCGGCCGCGCAGAACGCGCTGCTGAAGACTCTGGAAGAACCGAGCGCGGCCAGCTTGATCGTGCTGATCGCTGACCAGCCGTCGCGGCTGGTCGCCACCATCCGCAGTCGATGCCAGCGGATCGATTTCGTGGTTCCTCCGACCGGCGTTGCCTTGGAGTGGCTCACCGCGCATGGGGTCGAGGATGCATCGACCCTGCTCGAAGCGGCAGGCGGCAATCCCGGCCTGGCCCGGGAACTCGCCGCGCATGGGGGCGTGGCGCGCCGTCGCGAAGTCGCGCGCGACCTGTTGGCGCTGACCGGCGGCCGCGCCCAGGCGCGGGTGCTGGCCAAGGCCTGGGCCGAGGATGAGCCGGTGGAGCGGCTCGAACATGCGGCTCGACTGTTCCACGCGGCGCTGCGCGCGCGACGGACGGGCGCGCAGGCGCGCTTCGATCCGGGCTGGGATGCGTTGGCGCTCACGGCCGCATTTGCCGGCGCCGGCCGGCTGCGCGCACTGCTGGATGGCCCGCTGCGCGGCGACCTCGCGCTGTTTGCCTGGCTGGACGGGTTGCCGCGCAGCCGCCACTGAGCTGCCGGCGATCAGGATCCGGTCAATCGGGCGGCGGCACAATGGCGCCTCGTTGACCGGTGACGCTGGACGGAAAGGATCTCTCACTTGCGGCTGGAACAACCCTCCGATCTGCTCGATCCCGACGCGTTGCTGCGGCGCCCGGGGGCGCGCTTGATGGTGCTGGCGCCGCACCCCGATGACGAATCGCTGGCTGCGGGCGGGCTCATCCAGCGCGCGCTCGCGCGTGCCGTGCCGGTGAGCGTCGTGTTCATCACCGACGGCGAAAACAATCCGTGGCCCCAACGCGGCCTCGAGCATCGCCTGTGGATCGGTGGACGCCAGCGCGAAGCCTGGGGCGCGCGCCGGCGCGCGGAGGCCGACGCCGCGCTGCGCGCGCTCGGTGCCGGCGGGATCGACGTGCACCGCCTTGGTTGGCCGGACGGTGGGGTGACCTGGAAGCTGCTCGACGACACCGTGGCCCTGCGCGAGTCGTTGCAACGCCTGATTGCCCAGGCGGCGCCGACCGTCTTGGTGCTTCCCGATCTGGTCGATCGGCATCCCGACCACAGCGCGGTCCACGTGCTGGTCGAAATGGTGCTGCACCGGTTGCCGCGCGCCACGCACCCGGCGTGCCTCGGCTATCTGCTGCACGGCCGTTCCCAGCGCGGCGTGCCGCGCCGCGCGGTGTTTGCGCTGACCGACGCCGAGCGCCGGCGCAAGCTGACCGCGCTGGAAGCGCATGCCAGCCAGATGGCCTTCAGCCGCACGCGGTTGCTGCGGTTCATTGCCGGCAACGAGGCCTTTGTCGCTGGGCTGGATTGTCACGACCGCCAGGGGGCGATGCTGCCGTGGCGACCGCCCCGCGTCCTGCGCGCCGGGCTTGCCCTGCTGGCGGTGGACGCCGAGCGCGGCGAGCAGGTGCGGCTCGGCGCGCGCGGGGCGGGTACCGCCCTGCTGTGGCGCGACGGTACACCCGCCGCGTGCGTATCGCGCGTGCTGCGCCCGCCGTTCTACGTGAAGCTCTACTCGCCCCTGCCCTCGCCGTGGGTCTTCGACGGCTGGGGCTGGTGTCGCTTCGGCGCTTGACCCGTTCCGGGCGTGGCGGCAAGCTGGCCGCGTCTAGCAGCGAGGGCCAACGCATGGCCAGCATGGGCGGAATGGGCAGCCAAGGCATCCTTCCGGTCGTCATCAAGGACAAGGCAACGCTCTACCAGTCCTACATGTCGTTCGTGAAGGGCGGCGGTCTGTTCGTGCCGACCAGCAAACGCTACAACCTTGGCGACGAGGTCTTCCTGCTGATGACGTTGCCCGAAGATACCGAACGCGTGGCGACGACCGGCCGCGTGGTGTGGATCACGCCGATCGCGGCGCAAGGGGGACACCCGGCGGGGATCGGCGTGCAGTTCACCGACAGCGCGGACGGTGACAACGCCCGTACCAAGATCGAAACGCTGCTGGCCGGCATGCAGGGTGGCAGCAAGCCCACCTACACGATGTAACCGTGGCATTCACGCCCGGCCCAGTGCGCGTCGTGCGTGCGCCTTGATGGTCTTGATCATCGAGGCGAGGCCGTTGGAACGCGTGGGCGAAAGGTGATTGCCGAGGCCGATCGCGTTGATGAAGCTGGGGTCGGTGTCCAGGATTTCCTGCGCGCTGCGCCCCGAATAGACGCGCAGCAGCAGGGCGACCAGGCCCGATACGATCGCGGAATCGCTGGCGGCGCGCAGGTCCAGGTGCTCGGCGTTGCCCGAGACCACGATCCAGACCTGCGACTGGCAGCCGTCCACCTTGTTTGCGGGCGTCATGTCGGCCGGGGCCAACGGCGGCAGCTTGCGGCCCACGTCGATCAGGTACTGGTAGCGTCCCGTCCAGTCCTCGAAGAAACCGAACTCGTCGATGATTTCCTGTTCGGCATCCTGGATGCTGGCTGCGTTCATGCGTGTGCGACTTTCCAACGCGTACCTTCCGGGCCGTCCTCGATCGCGATGCCCATGGCCGCGAGTTCGTCGCGGATCGCGTCGGCGCGGCCGAAATCGCGCGTCGCGCGCGCGGCGCGGCGGGCTTCGATGAGCTGCTCGATGCGTGCCGGGTCCAGCGTGGCGCCGCGCCGGAACCAGACCTCGGGGTCCTGCTGCAACAAGCCCAGCAGCTTGCCACAGGCCAGCAGATCCGCCTTGATGCGGGTCAGCTCCACCAGGTTTGCGTCGGGTTCGCCGCCCTGAAGCTGGCGCGCGCGCGCGGCCAGGCGATTCAATTCTGCGAGCGCGGCGGGCGTGTTGAGATCGTCGTCCAGTGCGGCCTCCACGGCGCCGCTGGAACCATCCGCCGCCGCGTCGACCGTGCCCAGCGCGCGCAGGGTGCCGTACAGGCGGTCCAGCGTGGTGATGGCCTGGTCGATGAGCGCCTCGGACCAGTCGAGCGGCTGGCGGTAGTGCGCAGACAACAGGGCGTAGCGCAGCGCTTCAGCCGGATGCTGGTCGAGCAGCGCGTGGAGCTGCTGCACGTTGCCGAGCGACTTGCTCATCTTGGCGCCGTCGAACGTCAGCATGCCGTTGTGCAGCCAGAAGCGCGCGAAGGTCTTGCCGCCGTGGGCGCAGGTGGATTGCGCGATCTCGTTTTCGTGATGCGGGAACACCAGGTCGACGCCACCGGCGTGGATGTCAATGGTCTCGCCGAGGTGCGCTGCAGCCATCGCCGAACATTCGATGTGCCAGCCTGGACGGCCGCGGCCCCAAGGGCTGTCCCAGCCCGGAAGGTCCGCGGACGAGGGCTTCCAGAGCACGAAATCGGCGGGGTTCTGCTTGTACGGCGCCACTTCGATGCGTGCGCCAGCCAACATCTCGTCGGTCGAGCGGCCGGACAGTTTGCCGTAGTCGGCGAAGCTCGTGACGTTGAACAGCACGTGCCCGGCGGCGGCGTACGCGTGACCGCTGGCGATCAGCGCCTCGCACATCGCGATGATCGCCGCGATGTGGTCGGTCGCGTGCGGCTCGACGTCGGGTGGGGCCACGCCAAGGCGCGTCATGTCCTCGCGAAAAATCGCCGCGTACTTGTCGGTGATCGTCGCGATCGGAACGCCCGCCTGCGCAGCGGCGGCGTTGATCTTGTCGTCGACGTCGGTGATGTTGCGCGCGTACACGAGGCGCGCGTAGCGCCGGCGGAGCAGGCGCGCCAGCACGTCGAACACGACCGGACCGCGCGCGTTGCCGATGTGCACGTAGTGGTACACGGTCGGCCCGCACACGTACATGGTCACGCGCGTCGGATCGAGCGGCACGAAGGGTTCAACCTGGCGGGTCAGCGAGTTGTAGAGGGCCAGTGCCATGCGGTATGCGTCGTCGGTAGGCAGCCCGCGATTTTACCAGCGCAGGCGCCACGGCTTGAGCCCGGATTCAGCCAGCGGATGGTTCAATGGCCGCATCCGGAGGGGCCGTGGCGCCGCGTGCGCGGCCGGTGAGGTCTGAAATGTTGAAATTGCCAATGTTCGTCCTGTTGTGCGGCGTGGCATTGGGTGCCGGTGCGCAGGCCTACGGGCCGCCACCGCCGCCCGGGCCGCCCCCGCCTGTCGCCAACGTGCACTTCGGCTGGGCCGAAGTGCTGCGGGTCGATCCGGTCTACGCGGCCGTCCAGCAGCCGCCCCAGCAACAGTGCTATCCGCAGACAGTGACCCGCCGTGACAACAACCACACCGGCGGCACCGTGCTGGGCGCGATCGTGGGCGGTGTGCTGGGCAGCACGATCGGCAAGGGCGACGGACGCACGGCGGCCACCGTTGCGGGTGCGGTCGCAGGTGGCGCGGTGGGGAACCGGGTTTCGGCGGCTCACGACCAGGACTACACGACGCAGCAGACGGTGTGTCGACCCGTCGACAATTACGCGCCGCAACAGCAGATCGTTGCGTACGACGTGGAGTATCGCTACCGCGGCGAGGTCTACATGTCGCGGTTGCCCTACGATCCGGGCGAACGCATGCGCGTGCGCATCGCGGTGAGCCCGGCCGATTGAGGGGCCCGCCAATTCGCGGGTGCGCTTCCAAAGGGGCGGTGCGGTTTTGATGCGCAAACGGCGCCGGACTTGCCGACGATGGGCGTGGCACCGTGCGCCGCCACCGAGCGCCGGCGGGCCGCACTTCGCCGCGTACGTACGGGGCATCGGCGTTGCATGCAAGCGGCATCTATGCGAAAGTAGGTCATTCGTGCGTCACCGGTTTGCCATGCATTCGATAGCCGCCAGCCTTGCGATGATTACGACCGGTGCCCGGGCGGCGTCCGGAATGACTTCGCGCGCGCGCCGACCGGAGCACCTTCATCGGGCCGGGTAGGCTGTCGCGCGTGCAGTTTGAGTTTGACGACAAAACCCGGCCCCGGCCGGGTTTTTTCATGCCGCGGCAATCGCCGCGGATCTGCAGGATCGTTTCCATTGCAACCCCACGAGAGGCCAGCATGACCCTTCGCCATTTCATCACCACCCAGGACTGGAGTCGTCCGGAACTCGACGCGCTGCTGGACACTGCGGCGGCGTTCAAGCGTTCGCCCGCGGGTACGGCCATGGCCGGGAAATCCATCGCGCTGCTGTTCTTCAATCCTTCGATGCGCACGCGCACCAGCTTCGAGCTGGGCGCATACCAGTTGAGCGGCCACGCGGTGGTGCTGGCGCCTGGCAAGGACGCGTGGCCGATCGAGTTCGAGGTCGGCACCGTGATGGACGGCGACGCCGAGGAGCACGTCGCCGAGGTGGCGCAGGTGCTGTCGCGCTACGTCGATCTCATCGCCGTGCGCGCGTTTCCGAAATTCAAGGACTGGGCGGTCGACCGCGAGGACCGGGTGATCAAGGCCTTCGCGCGCTACGCGACGGTGCCGGTCATCAACATGGAAACCATCACCCATCCGTGCCAGGAACTGGCCCACGCGCTGGCGCTGCGCGAGCATCTTGGCGAGCTGCGCGGCAGGAAATACGTGCTGACCTGGACCTGGCACCCGAAGCCGCTCAACACGGCGGTGGCCAATTCGGCGTTGTTGATCGCCACGCGGATGGGCATGGACGTGACGCTGCTGTGTCCGACCGACGACTACGTGCTGGATTCGCGTTACATGCAGCTCGGCGCCGAGAACGCGCGCGCGAATGGCGGTTCGCTCACGGTGTCGCACGACGTCGCCGCGGCCTACCGCGGCGCCGACGCGGTCTACGCCAAGAGCTGGGGCGCGCTGCCGTACTTCGGCCGCTGGGACGAAGAAAAAGTCATCCGGGACCAGTACCGTCATTTCACGGTGGACGCCGCCAAGATGGCGCTGACCCACGACGCGGTGTTCAGCCACTGCCTGCCGCTGCGCCGCAACGTGCAGGCGACCGATGCCGTGATGGAAGCGCCCTATTGCATCGCGATCGACGAAGCCGAAAACCGTCTGCACGTGCAAAAGGCCGTGATGGCGAAGCTGCTTGACCAGCCGGTGGCGCGCGCATGAGCGGTGCGACGCACCGGTATCACGTCGCGGTCGAGTGGACCGGCAACCGCGGCAGCGGCACCGACGGTTACCGCAGCTACGGCCGCGAACACGTGATCCGGGTGGCGGGCAAACCCGAACTCGCGGGCTCGTCGGACCCGGCGTTTCGTGGCGACGCCGCGCGCCACAACCCGGAGGACCTGCTGGTCGCCGCGCTGTCGAGCTGTCACATGCTGGCCTACCTGCACGTGGCGACGCTCGCCGGCGTGGTGGTGACCGCATACACCGACGCGGCCGAAGGCACGCTGGCGATGGAGGGCAATGGCGGGCGGTTCACCGAGGTCGTGCTGCACCCGACCGTGACCATCGGCGCCGCCAGCGATCCCGCGAAGGCCGAAGCGGCGCACGCGGATGCGCACCGTGCCTGCTTTATCGCCAGCTCCGTCAATTTCCCGGTGCGCTGCGAACCGCGCACCGTCATCGCCCGTTCCTGATTTCCGACCTGGATCTGCAACCATGAGCCAAGACATCGTCCTCGCGTTTTCCGGTGGCCTCGACACCAGCTTCTGCGTGCCGTATCTGAAGGAGCACGGCTGGCAGGTGCACACCGTGTTTGCCGACACCGGTGGCGTGAGCGACGACGAGCGCGCGTATATCGAAGCGCGCGCCCGCGAGCTTGGCGTGGCCTCGCACACCACCGTCGACGGTGGTCCCGAGCTCTGGCAGCACTTCGTCAAGCCGTTCGTGTGGGCGGGCGAGGGCTACCAGGGCCAGTATCCGTTGCTGGTGTCCGATCGCTACCTCATCGTCGGCGCGGCGCTGCGCCGCGCGGCCGAGCTCGGCACGCGCGCGATCGCGCACGGCTGCACCGGCATGGGCAACGATCAGGTGCGCTTCGATCTCACCGCCAAGGCCGCGGGCGACTACCGGATCGTCGCGCCGATCCGCGAGATCCAGAAGGAACACACCCCGACGCGCGCCTACGAGCAGCAGTTCCTCAAGGAACGCGGGTTTGACGTGCGCTCGAAGCAGCAGGCCTACACCATCAACGAGAACCTCCTGGGCGTCACCATGTCGGGCGGCGAGATCGACCACTGGCAGGCGCCGGGCGAAGGTGCACGCGGCTGGTGCAAGCCGCGCGCGGAATGGCCGGCCGCGGCGCTCCGCGTGCGCATCGGCTTCGAGCACGGCGAAGCCGTGACGCTGGATGGCGCGCGGCTCGCAGGCGACAAGCTCCTGCAGAAGCTCAACGCGCTGTTTGCCGCGTATGGCGTCGGCCGTGGCGTGTACACCGGCGACACCACGATCGGCCTGAAGGGCCGCATCGTGTACGAGGCGCCCGGGCTGGTCGCGCTGCTGGCGGCGCACCGCGCGCTGGAAGAAGCCGTCCTGACGCGGCACCAGAATCGTTTCAAGCCGGAAGTCGCGCGCAAGTGGGTGGAGCTCGTCTACGAAGGGTTCTTCAACGATCCGCTGAAGACGGATCTGGAAGCGTTTCTGGCGTCCTCGCAGCGGCGCGTCGAGGGCGACGTCACGCTCGAAACCCAGGGTGGCATTGTCACCGCGGTCGCGATCGAATCAAGGCACATCCTTGCGGCCAAGGGCGCGACCTACGCGCAGGCCGCGGATTGGGGCGTCGCCGAGGCCGAGGGCTTCATCAAGCTCTATGGCATGAGCTCGTCGCTGTGGGCCGAGGTCAACCGCAAGTGAGCGCGAACGCGACATCGGCTGCCGTGGGTTCCGACCTGCTCGACGGGGTGTTGCAGCACCTGGCAGCGCTGGTCGAATTCGACACGCGCAATCCGCCGCGCGCGATCGGCACGGGCGGCATCTTCGCGTATCTGACGCGGCAGCTTGTCGGGTTCGACGTAGCCATCACCGATCATGGCTCGGGTTCGGTATCGCTGTATGCGGTGCGCGGCACGCCGAAGTACCTCTTCAACGTGCATCTCGACACCGTGCCGGACGCACCGGGGTGGAGCGCCAATCCGTTTGCGCTGCGCGTGGAGGGCGCGCGCGCGGTGGGCCTCGGCGCCTGCGACGTCAAGGGCGCGGCGGCGGCGCTGCTGGCGGCGGTGCAGGCGCATCCCGGCGACATCGCGCTGCTGTTCACGAGCGACGAGGAAGGTTCCAGCCCGCAGTGCGTCCGCGAATTCCTGGCCACGCCACGCGCGTTCGACGGCGTCATCGTGGCCGAGCCGACGCGTGCCGAGGCCGTGCTGGCGCACCGCGGCATCCAGTCGGTGCGCGTACGGTTCCAGGGCACCGCGGGCCACGCCTCGCGGGCGCAGGGTCCGGCCGACAGCGCGCTGCACCAGGCCGTACGCTGGAGCGCCGCGGCGCTGGATTTTGCGAATGCCAAGGCGGACGAGGAGTTTGGCGGCCTGCGCGGGATGCGCTTCAACCTTGGCCGGCTCGAGGGTGGCATCAAGCCCAACATGATCGCGCCCAGTGCGGAGCTGCGTTTCGGCATGCGCCCGCTGCCTTCGATGGACCCCGATGGCCTGCTGACGGAGCTGCGCGCCTTGACCCAGCCCGAACCTGCGGAATTTGCCGAGACCTTCCGTGGCCCGCCGTTGCCGGCGTGCACGCCCGGCGATGCACCAGCGCGCCTTGCGGCCGCGACGGCGCTGGCTGGGCGGCTGGCACTGCCGGTCGGGGTTGCGGTCGATTTCTGGACCGAGGCCGCGTTGTTTTCGCAGACGGGCCTGCCGACGCTGGTGTTTGGCCCGGGCGACATCGCGCAGGCGCACAGCGTGGACGAGTGGGTGGCACTTGACCAATTGGCGCGCGTGGCGGGCGCATACGCGCGGGTCCTGGAGCGGGGGCAGTGACGGGCATGGCTTTCAATGGCACGCATATGGGGGCGGCGGGCGACGTACGGCCGACGATCGTCCGGCTGCTGTCGGCAATGGGCAGCGCGCACGAGATCGAGCAGTACCTGAAACGCTTCTCTCAGCTCGACGCCAAGCGCTTCGCGGTCGTCAAGGTGGGCGGGGCGGTGCTGCGCGACGAGATGGCCGAGCTGGCTTCGTCACTGACTTTCCTGCAGCGCGTGGGGCTCACGCCGATCGTGCTGCACGGCGCGGGCCCGCAGCTCGACGCCGAATTGGCCGCGGCAGGGATCGAAAAGCAGACCGTGAACGGGCTGCGCGTCACGCCGCCGGCCGCGCTCGGCACCGTGCGCCGCGTCTTCCAGCGGCAGAACCTGGCGCTGGTCAACGCGCTGCACGCGATGGATACCCGCGCGACCTCGATCATCACCGGCGTGTTCACCCTGAGCTACCTCGATCGTGAACACTGCGGGCTGGTCGGCAAGGTCGAGCACATCGACCTGGCACGCATCGAAGCGAGCCTCAACACCGGCTCGATTCCGGTGATCGCGAGCCTGGGTGAGACCGAAGAAGGCCAGATCCTCAATCTCAACGCCGATTTTGCCGCCAACGAGCTGGTGCGCGTGCTGCGGCCATACAAGATCGTGTTCCTGACCGGCACCGGGGGCCTGCTCGACGCGCGTGGCAAGGTGATCGATTCGATCAACCTGTCGACCGAGTACGCGCAATTGATGGCCGAACCGTGGGTCACCGGCGGCATGCGGCTGAAGCTCGAGCAGATCGCCGACGTGCTGCGCGACCTGCCGCCTTCGTC
>DASTNI010000078.1:0-5074 GCA_035720985.1 Rhodanobacteraceae bacterium
GCGTCGCCATCCGGCGCGCGTCCTCGGCCCGATGGATCTCGTAGGCCGCGCGCAGCAGCACGCCCAGCATCACGCAGGTCATCAGGGTGCTGGACCCGCCCGAACTGATCAGCGGAAGCGTCAAGCCTTTGGTCGGCAGTACGCCCAGGTTCACGCCGACCGAAACCAGCGCCTGCAGGCCGATCGTCAGCGAAATGCCGAACGCAACGTAGCCGGCGCGATGCTGACCCAGTTCGACCCCGCGCAGGCCCAGTTGCAGGCCGCGCCCGACCAGGAGCCCGAACAGCGCCAGCACGAAGAGGATCCCGACGAACCCGAGTTCCTCGGCGATCACCGCGAGGATGAAATCGGTGTGCGCCTCGGGCAGATAAAAGAGCTTCTGCACGCTGCCGCCCAGTCCCACGCCGAACCATTTGCCGCGCCCGACGGCAATCAGCGCCTGCGTCAACTGGAAGCCGTTGGTGAACGGGTCCTTCCACGGATCCAGGAACGAGGTCAGGCGCTGCACGCGGTAATTGGTCGAGAACGCGAGCCACGTCCCTAGCGGAATCAGCGGCAGCGCCATGATCACGAGATTGCGCATGCGCGTGCCGCCCATCCACAGCATCCCGATCGTGACGATGCCGATCAGCGCCGCCGAGCCGAAATCGGGTTGCGCCAGCAGCAGCAACGCGGTGAGCCCCGCAACCAGGACGGGCTTGACCGCGCCGAGGAATTTCGTCTCCACGCTGTCGCGGTGCCGCACGAGGTAACTCGCGACGTACAGCACGATGCTGAGCTTCGCGAGCTCCACCGGCTGGAAGCCGGAAATACCGAGGTTGATCCAGCGCCGTGCGCCGTTGACGCGCATGCCGATGTGCGGCACGAACACCAGCACCAGCAGGCAAAGCGTTCCGACCATCAGCCAGCCGGAATACTTCTCCAGCCGGTCCATCTCGACCCGGCACGCGATCCACAACCCCGCGAGGCCGCCCGCCAGCAGGAACGTGAGGTGCCGTTTCAGGTAATGGAATTCGCCGATGTGCTCGCCGTCGGCGACCGCAATCGAACTCGACGCCACCATCACGATCCCGAACGCGACCAGCCCCGTGATCGCCAGCAGCAGCCACGGGTCGTGGCGGCCTTCGGGGCCGAGTTTGCGGACCGCTTGCGGTGGGCCGAACCAGCCGATCACTCCGCAGACCTCGCACTTGCCGCAGGGACCAGGGACCAGGGACCAGGGACGGGCAACAGCACAGCGGGGACCGGGGACCGGGGACCGCGGACCGGACGCCGCAGGGCCGCCGGCCTTTGCCGGTCCCTGGTCCCCCGTCCCCGATCCCGCTTTTGCTTCTTCATGCTCACCTGACCTTCAACGTCGCCAGCCCCACCAGCACCAGCACCACCGAGATGATCCAGAAGCGCACGATCACGCGCGGCTCCGGCCAGCCCTTCAATTCGAAGTGGTGATGGATCGGCGCCATCCGGAATACCCGCTTGCCGGTCACCTTGAAGCTGGCGACCTGCAGCATCACCGAGGCGGTTTCGACCACGAACAGGCCGCCCATCACCAGCAGGATGATTTCCTGGCGGACGATCACCGCGACACAGCCGATCGCCGCGCCGATCGCGAGCGCGCCAACGTCGCCCATGAACACTTGCGCGGGATAGGTGTTGAACCACAGGAATCCGAGGCCGGCGCCGGTCAGGGCGCCGCAGAACACCGCGAGTTCGCCCGCGCCCGGAATCGACGGAATCCCGAGGTAGGCCGAGAACACCGCGTTGCCGGCGAGGTACGCGAACGCGCCGAGCGCCGCGGCGACCAGCACCGCCGGCATGATCGCGAGACCATCCAGGCCGTCGGTGAGGTTCACCGCGTTCGAGAAGCCGACGATCCAGAGGTAGGTCGTCACGATGAAACCCGCGCCCAGCGGAATCGCGACGTGCTTGAACAGCGGCACGTACAGCGCGGTCGCGGCAGGCACGTCGGCGGTCTTGTACAGGAACAGCGCGGCGCCGAGCCCCACCACCGACTGCGCGAGGTATTTCCAGCGCGCGGCGAGGCCGTGCGGGTCCTTCAACACCAGTTTCCGGTAGTCGTCGTAGAAGCCGATCACTCCGCAGGCCAGCGTGACCAGCAGCACCACCCACAGGTAGCGGCTGCTGAGATCCGCCCACAACAACGTCGCGATCAGGACCGCGGCCAGGATCAGGGTGCCACCCATCGTCGGCGTGCCGGCCTTGGCGAGGTGGGTCCTGGGACCATCGTCGCGCACCACCTGCCCGGCCTTGAGTGCGGTCAGGCGACGGATCATTGCCGGCCCGGCGAACAGCGACACGAACAGCGCCGTCAGCGCCGCCATGATGGTGCGGAAGGTGATGAAATCGAACAGCCGCAGCGGTCCGAAGTGGGGTTCGAGCCAATGCGCGAGTTCAAGCAACATGGCGATCGTTCCCCGATTGCGGATCCAGCAGCGCGGCGACCACGCGCTCCATGTGCGAGGCATGCGAGCCCTTCACCAGCACGCTGACGCCTCCGTGCAGGTCGGCGCGGAGAGCCGCGACCAGCGCAGCCTGGTCCGCGAAGATTCGACCGGCGGACCCGAACGCTGCGGCCGCGTTCGCGGCCAGCGCGCCGACCACGTACAGGCGCTCGACGCCTTGCGCGCACGCCGCGTGGCCGATTCCTGCGTGCAACGCAGCAGCGTCCGGACCGAGCTCGCCCATGTCGCCCAGAACCAGCCAGCGTTCGCCCGGTTGCAGCGCCAGCGTCGCCACCGCCGCCAGCGCGGAGCCGGGATTCGCGTTGTAGCTGTCGTCGAACAACGTCCATCCCTGCGGCGATTCGCGCCGCCGCAAGCGGCCTTCCACCGCCTCGGCCGCCGCGAGGCCCACGACCACGTCGTCGAGCGTCGCACCCGCCGCCAAGGCCAATGCCGCCGCGGCCGCGGCGTTGGCGATGTTGTGGCGGCCCGGCAGCGGCAGGCGCACGGCGGCCGCGCCAGCGGGCGTTTCGAGCGTGAAGCGGCACGCGTCCGCTTCCAGCACGACATCGGCGGCGCGCACCTCCGCGGGGGCATCGATGCCGAAGTGCAATTTCGTACGCGACCCGGCGAGGCCCGCGAAATACGTCGCGAACGCGTCGTCCGCATTGATCACCGCGACGCCGTCCGCGGGCAGCGCCTGGTACATCGCGCCCTTGGTTTCGGCAACGCCTTCGAGGGTATGCAGGCGCTCGAGGTGCGCAGGACCGACGTTGTTGACGAGTCCGATGCGGGGCCGCGCAATCGCGGCGAGATAGGCGATGTCGCCCGGTTTGCCCGCGCCCATTTCGAGCACCGCGTACTGGGTGTCGTCGGGCATCGCGAGCAGCGTCAACGGCACGCCAATCTCGTTGTTGAAACTGCCGCTGTTGGCGTGGGTCCGGCCGTGCCGCGCGAGGATGTGCGCGGCCATCGACTTGACGCTGGTCTTGCCGTTGGACCCGGTGATGCCGATCACGGCCACATCGCGCTGCGCGCGCACCGCGCTCGCGAGATCCCCGAGCGCGTGCAGGGTGTCGGCCACGACGATCTGTGGCAGCGTCGCGTCGACGCGGCGCGACACGATAGCACCGGCGGCGCCGCGCGAAACTGCCTCGGCCACGTGGTCGTGGCCGTCGTGGCGTTCGCCGACCAGCGCCACGAACAGCTCGCCCGATTCGAGGGTGCGGGAATCGGTGGATACGCCGCATACGTCGGCGTCCGCGCCCGTGAGGACGCCACGCGTCCACACCGCGATTTCCTTGAGGCGCAGGTTCAGCACGCTTGCGCCTCCAGGGTGGCGCGCGCCACCTGAAGATCATCGAACGGGCGCTTGATGCCCGCGGTTTCCTGGTACGCCTCGTGCCCCTTGCCCGCGATCAGTACCACGTCGCCCGCCTGGGCCTGCCCGATCGCGAGGCCGACGGCCCGGCCACGATCGCGTTCCAAGCTGGCCCGCTCCGGGTGCTGCATGCCGCCGACGATCGCGGCCACGATCGCATCGCCATCCTCGCCGCGCGGATTGTCGTCGGTGACGATCACGACGTCGGCGAGACGTTCGGCGATCGCGCCCATGATCGGGCGCTTGCCCGCGTCGCGTTCGCCACCGCAACCGAACACGCAGATCAGTTTCCCCGCGCAGTGTTCACGCAGCGTCACCAGCACCTGCTGCAAGGCGTCCGGCTTGTGCGAATAGTCGACGACGATGAGCGGCAGCGCGCCCCCGCCGAGCCGGTTCATCCGGCCGGCGACGGGCCGCAGCGCTTCGAGCGCCGCGTGGATCTGGTCGAACGGTACGTCGAGCGAGCCCAGCACGCCGGCCACGGCCAGCAGGTTGGCGACGTTGAAGCGGCCGAGCAGCCGGCTGCTGATCCGGCCTTCGCCCCAGGGCGTCGAGAGGTCGAAATCGATGCCGTCGGAGTGTGTGTGCACGTCGCGCGCGCGGAGGTCCGCGTCGTCCGACTGGACGCCGTAGCGCAGGAGTTGTTGCCGTCCCTGGCTCTGGTTCCCGGCCAATCCATGGCCGGGATGACGCGTATCTTTTTCAAACGTCGCCGCCAGTTGCCGGCCAAACGCATCGTCGCCATTGATGACCGCGGCACGCAGGTCCGGCCATGCGAACAGCCTGGCCTTGGCCGCGCCGTAGGCCTGCATGGTCTTGTGGTAGTCGAGGTGATCGCGACTGAGGTTCGTGAACACCGCGACATCGAAATGCACGCCGTCGACCCGGTGCTGGTCGAGCGCATGCGAAGACACTTCCATCGCCACGTGGGTCGCGCCGGCATCGCGGAATTTCGCCATCAGGCCATGCACGCGGATCACGTCCGGCGTGGTGCGCTCGCCCGCACGCAGCGCGCCGTGCATGCCTGCACCCAAGGTGCCGATCGTCGCCGCGCGACGGCCGAGCCGGGCGAACGCCTGCGCAAGCAACTGCACCGTCGAAGTCTTGCCGCTGGTGCCGGTGACGCCGATCACCGTGAGCGTGGCCGACGGGTCGGCGTAGAACCGAGCGGCGATGGAGCCGAGGTGGAAGCGGAGGTTTTCGATCCACACGACGGGACCGGGGACCGGGG
>DASTNI010000079.1:0-5849 GCA_035720985.1 Rhodanobacteraceae bacterium
CTGCAGCTCGGCCACGTGCGTGGGCGCGGCGATGCTGATCTCGTCGAGGCCATCGGCGGAATGCACCACCAGCACATGATGATCGCCGAGCGCGCGCAGCACCTTGGCAAGCGGCTCGACCCAGCGCAGCGCAAACACCCCCAGCAACTGATGCGGCGCAGCGGCCGGATTGGTGAGCGGCCCGAGCAGATTGAAGAGTGTGCGCGTGCCAAGTTCCCGGCGCGGCGCCGCGGCATACTTGGTGGCGCCGTGATGCGCCGGCGCATACAGAAATCCCACGCCCACCTCGTCAATGCAGCGCGCGATGCGCGCCGGAGGCAGATCCAGTTTCACGCCGAGTGCTTCGAGCACGTCGGCGCTGCCGCAGCTCCCGGACATTGCACGGTTGCCGTGCTTGGCGACGCGCCCGCCGGCTGCGGCCACCACGAAGGCCGCGGCTGTCGAGATATTGAACAGCCGCGCGCCGTCGCCACCGGTGCCACAGGTATCCACCAGATGCTCGGGCGACACTTCCACGTGCACCGCAAGCTCGCGCATCACCGTCGCGGCCGCAGTAATTTCCTCGACTGTCTCGCCCTTGGCGCGCAGGCCCGCGAGAAATCCGCCGATCTGGATGGGCGTGGCGCCGCCGGTCATGATCTGGCGCATCACCGTTTCCATGTCGGCGCGCGTCAGATCCTGGCGGTCCACGATCCGGCTGATAGCTTCTTTGATTTCCAATCAATTTACCTCTCGAACGTTTGCCCCTCTCCCTCTGGGAGAGGGGGGTGAGGGCGGAATCGCCTCTTCATCACGGCCCTCCTGCCGAGCAGGCCTGTAGGGATACAAGCCCCGGACTTTTCGGTCGGGCAAGGAAGCACGACCGGGAAGGGGTGAGGGTGAACACGTACCCGCTACCGGGTATTCCATCGCGGCTGAAAGCCGCTCCTACCAAGACGCGCAAATTCGACGCCCCACTGTAGGAGCGGTCTCCAGACCGCGATTCCGGATCATCGCGGCAGGCATGTCCTCCTGCACAGCAGTGAGGCAGCGCCGACGCCTGTCCGTGAAAAACTCTGGTGCACATTGTACTTGGCGAGCGAGGGTCCCGCCGAAAGCCGACTGGTCAAAAACGAATACGCAATGGCTTACATCTTCCCGCCTTCGAGCGGCCGCTGCCGGTGCATGACGGCCCAGGCGACATGCTCGTCCAGTGCAGCTTCACCCAAGGCCCGCAAAATCTCGCGCTGTTGTTCTGCATTGTGGGCCTGATCCAGCGCCGCGCGCGCGTTGCCGAACACACGCTCCATGAAGCGATATTGACGGATCAGCTCGCGGTCGGCCTTGCGGAACGCATACGACTCGCGCACCGCCGCAAAGATCGAGAACGCCGCCATCGCCACGATCCAGTCGTGCTTGGCGTCGAACGACAACCAGTCCATCAGTATCGCCATCATGATGCTGATGCCGAGACCGATCAGCAGACAGATCGCGCCGATGACCTCGTTGGCGCGGTGTGCATGTTCGCGCTGCCGGGTACGCAGGCGGTAATAGCCAAGCTCGCCGTGGCGCTCGTCGCCCACCCACTCCTCGATCACCCCCGCGAGCGCGCGTTCGCCGAAGGCTTCCGCCCCCGGCTGGCCGGCGAGGCCCGCGCTACGCATCACGTTGCGCACCCAGGCGAGCTCCATTTCCTGCTTCTGCAGCAGGCTGTCCTGCCCCGAGCCGGAATCCCCATCGAGCGCAATACCGGCGCGCAGCCAATAGCACTGCACCCGCAGGCCTTCGGCGAGCGCGCGGTAATCGAGGTACTTGCGGTGCCAGCCACGCAATTTTGCGACTGCGCTCATGAGCACGCCGACCACGAAGAGCGCCAGGAACACGTACAGCATCCGGTCCTGGCCGGCAAGGTTGTCGTAGGCGGCAAAGGTCAGGCCCATCAGGAACGCGACGCTGTAGATCACCCGCATCGCCAGCAACACACGTTTCTGAAAAAGATTCGCCAGCCAGTCGGCAGCGTGAAACAGCCGCATGACCGACGCGTACGCCGGGGCGGCTGCGCCGCCCGCGGCCGTCTCGGGCTCCGCGATGCCGGGGCTCGTCGCCGCGATCTGCCGCGCGTAGTAGGCCGCGTCGCGGTTGAAAGCATCGGCGTAAGCGAACACCTTGTGCACCTCCTGCGGCATGGGCGCACCGGAAACCGAAACCTCGTCCGGCCCACGCCACAGCGCCTGCCCCGCTTTCAGCGGAGCGGCAGGCTGGCCTTCCAGGACGTCGCGCGAACACACGAGGTGATACATCAGGCGCTCGCCGCCGCCACCATACAGGCGAGCACGCAGATCGCGCCGCGGCCCGACGCCGCCCGGCAGTGCGCCGGTCAGAAAGTAATCCACGATCTGCGCGGTACCGCCGACGTGCTGCGAAGGTTTGCCGTCCCAGATCGCGATCAGCAACTGGCAATGCCAGGCCACGAAGGTTCCCGCCTGTGCATACTGGCGATTGCGCTGCTCGCTCGCGAGCGCAACCACACCGCGCGTGTGCCCGGCGAGCAACGGCAGTTCGATCACCTGCGCCTTCGCGCACAAAGCCTCGAAGCGTGCGCGCACCGCCGCATCCACGAAGTCGCGAGCATAGAACTCGCGCGCAAACGGCAGGGGCGCGATCAACTTGGCGCCGGCTTGCAGCGCTTCTTCAGCCACCAGTTGGTCGCCGCCCTGGGCGAGCGATGACAACACCGTGAGCGGCAAATGCGGAAACTCGTGCTGCAGGCGCGCGAACAATTCACGGACGTGTTGGCGGAGCGCCGGGACCTCGCGCGCGGGAATATTGCGGTGGCTGGTGACGCCCACGACCAGTGGCGTGACGGCATTCATGCGGACGTGCCCACGTTATGCAGCATCAGAAGTTGTGCATCAGTCCCGCGAGTCCACACGTGCCTGACTGATCAGGCCGGAGACGTAGCGCATGAACGAGAGCTGCCGGGCCTCCGGCGATGCGCCGGAGAGCAGCCGGGATGCTTGCGCGAGATTGCGCTCGCGTTGCTTCGCGCCAGCAGCGTTGTCCGGCTGGGAAATGGCGCTGACATACAGCGCGTAGGCGTAGTCGTGGCGGAAGGTAATATCCTGCGCGCCCGCTTTCTCCTGGTCAGCGTAATACGCGAGCGCTGGTTGCAAGGCCGTGAGTGCTTCGGGCTTGCGGCCCTGCATTGCGACGGCTGCGGCGAGCGCGTAGCGGGCTTCAGATTGTCCGATGCGGGGGTCGGTTGTGGCGCCGTTCGTGGTCGGCGGCTCGGCGAACCGCGCGCGTGCGATGGTTTCTGCCTGCGCGTAAAGACCAAGCCGCAGCGCGGCCCAGGCGGCAGTGCGCCGGGCGATGTCGAGCAGGTTTCTCTGCATGCCGATGGCATTGGTGTCGGTCGCCGGCACCTTGACCGCTGCGAGCAGGCGCATCCCGGCGGCGGATTCACGCAGCGCTGACTGCGCGGCTCCGAGGTAGAGATCAAGCTCGCCTTGAACCGATTGAGCGTCACGTTCCTGTAGAAGGCGCTGCGAGGAATCCGGCGGGAGGGTGGCGAGGGCAGTGCGAAGATTGTGTGCGTAGGTCTTTGCGGCTTCTTCGGCGCCCGCGCGATTACCGGCGGTCGCCTGCGTCATGGAAAGATGTTGCCAAAAGACCGCCATGGCTGTAGCGAGGTTCTTGGGGCCGCGCGGATCCTCGGTCAGGGACAATGCGGTCTGTTCCGTCGCAATTGCACGCGTCACTTCGCCGGCCTCGAGCTCATAGGTACTAATCCTGTCGAGTTCGGATATCCAGTTGGCCCAGGCCCCGAGATTGGATGGGTCGAAACGCACCTGCTCCTCGGCGGCCTGTACACCCTGGTGGGCGAAGTCCATGGCGGTGGTGACGTGGTATTGGCGGTAGGCAATCTCGGACAGCAGGTCTGCGGTCGCGGCGCGACTGCCGAGCGATTTCACGTCGTCCGGGCGTCGCGCCAGAATGTTGCCGGTCAAAGCGAAGGCCTGTGTCGCGAGCGGTTGCGCTTCGCTGATGCGGCCAAGCGACACGAGCTGAAAGACCTTCGTGCTGGCGACGTTGACCCAGGAGTCGGAGGCATCGAGGTCGGTCAGGTCGAGGGCGCCGAGGCCGGTGAGGATTTGAAGGGCGGCGTCGCAATATGTGAGCGCTTTCAGCGGCGAGGGCGCGGCCGTGCAAAGATCACCCAAATCGTCTGCATAGAGTTGCTGCGCCCGGCGCGAGGGCTTGGGACCGGTCGCGAGCGGCCGCAGCAAAGCAGCCGCCTGGTTGAGCGGTGCGGTGCTGCCGACGCCCGTAATGGCGGCCGCGTCGCCTTCGTTGAACAAGGTCAGGGCCAAGCCGTAGGTGACCGGCTCGGAGTGGTCGCCTGCAGACCGGAGCTTTTCGAAAGTCACCTGGGCCGCGTGAAAACTCTTGGCGGCGTCAACCGAGTCGCCGGCTGCGATTTGTACCGACCCCAGGCGTGCCAGCGCCATGGCGCGATTGATTTGCGTTTGCTCGCTCACCATCTCCGACGGCAAGCCGTCGTAGTAGGCAATGGTTCTCTGGGCGAGCGTGGCCAGCGTTCCCAGCCGGCCGGTGGGCGCGAGTTCGGCGTAGAAATCATCAATCAGGAAGCTCAACAGGCCTTCGGCGTGGGTGCGCGCCGCCTGCGCCTCGGTCTCGGCGGTGCGCGCCCGCTGCATGTTGTACCAGCCGAAGAGTGCGCCGGCGATTGCCACCAGCATCAGCACGACGCACACGCCGGCGACTGTGCGGGTGCGCTTGAGCGCGCGGTGAACCGCAGCTTCGCGCTCGCGCTGTGTGGCGAGCGTGCGCTCGGCCTGCTCGCGCGCCTCGCGTTCGCGCCGCAGGTTGCGGCTCGCGAGCACCACCTTGCAGAGCACGTCGTGGGTCAGCTCCACGCGGCGCATGTCGAGGCGATCCTCGATCCGGAGCAGCCGGCGGTTGACGAGCGTCGCGAGCGTGTCCGGCGCGGCGCTGGCCGCGGCCAACGCTTTTTGTACGCGCTCTTCGGCCAGGCTTTCGCGGTAGCCGGACTCGGTGAGCAATTCATCCTCGATCGCACGGCGCACGCCGGCCGGTTGGTCCGCGAGCGTGCGTTCGTAGAACTCGGAGAGGATGGTGTCGCGCGAACCGGCCAGAAGGTCAGTCGAGATTTCCTTGCGCTGCTGGGTTTGGCGGATGGTATTGAGCTCGCGGCACACGAGGCTCAGAAGCGAGGGCTCGATCTCGGCGTTCTTGAGTTCGGAGCCGCCCGCGACGAAGCGCACGATGGCTTCGGCGACTTCCGGCGTAACCAGCTTGGCCCCCGGTTTCACCACGGCGGAGAGCGCCTGCGCGCCGTTCATGCGTGCGAGGCGCATGCGGTTCTGGGTAATCGAGGGCATGCTGTCCTTGATGCCTTCGAGATGCGCGAGGTAGTCCTCGCGCAAGGTGATCAGTACACGGTAATCGGCGCGCGCGAAATCGAAATCCTGGGCGGCGTTGTCGTCCTGCTCCATGCGTGCTTCGAGCGCTGCGGGCGCGCGGTTCTCGACGAGGTCGGCCAGGTCTGCGAGGAATTGATGCGCGCGCCGCTTGCCGGCGTCATCTGCCTGGCCGAGCGTGAAGATTTCCTCGAACTGGTCGAAGATCAGCAGCGGTATCAGCGGGCGGCCGACGGCATCGCGCAGGAGATCCTCGCGGTGATGCAGGAACTCCCACAGCGATTCGCCTTGGATTGCGGCGCCCGGCCGGGTCCAGTGCCCGGCTTCGAGCGTCGCGCGGAACACCTCATGCTTGATCTGCTCGGCGGGTGAGGGCGAACCGGCGGCATAGTCAATGCGCACGTA
>DASTNI010000080.1:0-26248 GCA_035720985.1 Rhodanobacteraceae bacterium
GCCAACACCATGGCCATGGTGCTGACCACGCTGGGCCTCTCGCCCATGGGCTTCAATGACATCCCGGCGACACATCCGGCAAAAATCGACGCGGCGCGCCGCTGCGGCGAGCTCGTCATGCAGTGCTTGAAAGCCAATCGCCGCCCGCGCGACATCCTGACGCGCGCCGCGTTCGAGAACGCCGCGCGCATGGTCGCTGCGACGGCGGGTTCGACCAACTCCATCCTGCACATGCTGGCCATCGCGCGCGAGGCCAACGTCGACTGGAAGATCGAGGACTTCGAACCCGCGTCCAAGCACACGCCGGTCATCGCCGACCTGTTCCCGACCGGCCTGTACACCGCGGTCGAGCTGTACGAGGCCGGCGGCGTCGCCGAGGTCGCACGCAAGCTCGAAGCGGCGGGCATGCTGAAGGACACCCCGACGGTCACCGGGAAAAGCCTTTTCGAGGAAATCGCCGCGGCGCCGAAGGTTGCGGACCAGAAGGTCGTGCACGAATTCAGCAACCCGCTGGAACCGCGCGGTGGCTACTCGATCCTGTACGGCAACATTGCGCCCGACGGCTGCGTGCTGAAGATTCCGCGTGAGGGCGATCATTTCGAAGGCACCGCACGCGTGTTCGAGTGCGAGGAAGACGCCTTCGCCGCGGTCCAGACCGGCGGCATCCAGAAGGGCGACGTGGTCATCATCCGCAACGAAGGTCCGGCCGGCGGCCCCGGTATGCGCGAGATGCTGGGCGTCACCGCGGCGCTGATCGGCCGCGGCCTTGGTCACGACGTCGCGCTCATCACCGACGGCCGCTTCAGCGGCGCGACGCACGGCTTCATGGTGGGCCACATCGCGCCCGAAGCCGCACGCGGCGGCCCCATCGGGCTGCTGCGCGACGGCGATCCGATCAGCATCGATGCCAAGACGCGCAAGCTCGGCACCAGCGCGGACCTTGAGGCCCGCCGCGCGGGCTGGCAGCCGCCCAAGGCCAAGGTCACGCGCGGCGCGCTGGCCAAGTTCGCCTACCTCGTCAGCTCGGCGTCCGAAGGCGCCACCACGTTTCCCGGCGACGCCGCGCGTCGCCACGCCACTACCCAACAACAACCATCCAACCAAGGAGTCACCGCATGAGCAGCAACAACACCGACGCGCTCGCCCACGCCCGCATCGCCGTACTCGGATTCGGCAGCCAGGGCCACGCGCACGCTTTGAACCTCCGCGATTCCGGCCTCGACGTCGTGATCGGCGCGCGCCAGGACGGTGCCTCCTGGAAGAAGGCCATTGCCGAAGGCTTCAGCGTCAAGACGCCGGCCGACGCCGTGAAGGGCGCCGACCTCGTCGCGATGCTGACGCCCGACATGACCCAGCCCGCGATCTACCGCGACGCGGTCGCCCCCAACCTGAAGCCCGGTGCGGCGCTGCTGTTCGCGCACGGCTTCAACATCCACTTCAAGCAGATCGAGCCGCGTGCGGACATCGACGTGATCATGGTCGCGCCCAAGGGCCCGGGCGCGCTGGTCCGCGGCGAATACGAACGCGGCGCGGGCGTGCCCGACATCTGGGCCGTGTACCAGGACGTCAGCGGCCACGCCGAAGCGCGCACGCTGGCCTATGCCGCCGGCATCGGCGGCGCGCGTGCGATGCTGATCAAGACCGACTTCAAGGAAGAGACCGAAACCGATCTGTTCGGTGAGCAGGCCGTGCTGTGCGGCGGCGCAAGCTCGCTGGTGCAGGCCGGCTTCGAGACGCTGGTCGAGGCCGGCTACCAGCCCGAGATCGCCTACTACGAGGTCTTCCACGAGCTGAAGCTGATCGTCGACCTCTTCTACGAAGGCGGCGTGACCAAGATGCTGAAGTACGTGTCCGAGACCGCGCAGTACGGCGATTTCGTCAGCGGCCCGCGCGTCATCGACGCCGGCGTCAAGGCGCGCATGAAGCAGGTCCTGAAGGAGATCCAGGACGGCACCTTCGCGCGCAACTGGATCGCCGAGTACAACGCCGGCCTCCCGAACTACAAGAAGGCCAAGCAGGCCGATCTCGACCACCGGCTCGAGCAGGTGGGCAAGCAGCTGCGCGCCCGCATGCCCTGGCTGCAGGTCAATGCCAAATCCGCCGCGGATGCCGCGGCGCCCCGCAAGCAAGCCGTCGGCTAGCGCCGACACCGGGCCGCGCATGCGCGGCCCGGCTTACCGCCCAACGAGGTCCGTCATGAAACGCTTCCACATCGCCCTGGCCGTCGCCGACCTGGACGCTTCGATCACCGACTACAGCAACCGCCTGGGGCAGCCGCCACAGGCCGTCGTTCCCGGCCGCTACGCCATGTGGCGCACCGACCAGATGAACTTTTCGATCCGGCTGGATCCGGCCCACGCCAGCCAGCTCTGCAACCTCGGCTTCGAGGACGACGCGGTCGAGGGCTTCAGTTCCACGACGGACGTCAACGGCATCGCGTGGGAGCGCTTCTCCACGCTGGAGCAGGACCTCAGGATCATTTCGACCTTCGGGGTACCGGTCCACGCGATCCCCACCGACAACGAACTGATCCGCAACTGACCGCCCCCATCGAAGGAACCCTGACGTGAACATGCCGCTGCCCGCCGCTTCCGCGCTGCATCCCTCTCCGGACTTCCACCCGCTTGCCGGCCAGCCCATGACCGGCGCCGAAATCGTCGTGCAGGTTCTCGCGGACGAAGGCTGCGGCGTGCTGTTCGGTTATTCCGGCGGCGCGATCCTGCCGGTCTACGACGCCATCTTCCGCTACAACGCGCAGCATACCGGGCGCGACGGCGGCGACGCGTTGCCGCTGGTGGTGCCTGCCAACGAGCAGGGCGCAGGCTTCATGGCCTCGGGTTATGCGCGCGCATCGGGCAAGGTCGGCGTGGCCGTGGTGACCTCGGGTCCCGGCGCGACCAACCTCGTGACGCCCATCCGCGACGCGATGGCCGACTCGGTGCCACTCGTCGCCATCTGCGGCCAGGTGCCGACCACCGCGCTCGGCAGCGATGCGTTCCAGGAAGCGCCCGTCAGCAACATCATGGGCGCCTGCGCCAAGCACGTGTTTCTGGTCACCGATCCCAGTCGGCTCGAGGCGACGCTGCGCACCGCCTTCGAGATCGCACGTACCGGCCGGCCCGGCCCGGTCGTGGTGGATATCCCGAAAGACGTCCAGAACGCCAAGCTCAAGTTCGATGGTGCCTGTCGGCTGCCCATTCCGGGCTATCACGCGCGCCTGCACGCACTCGAGATGGCGCGCCTGGATGATCCCGCATGCGCGCGCTTTTTTGCGGCGCTGGTCGCCTCCAAGCACCCCCTGGTCTACGCCGGCGGTGGCGTGATCACGGGCGATGCGGCGCCGGCCCTGCGGCAGTTCATCGAGGCGTTCAAGCTGCCGGTGGCGACGACGCTCATGGGCCTGGGCGACGTCGACACCGCCAACCCGCTCAGCCTGCACATGCTGGGCATGCACGGCGCGGCATATGCGAACTACGCGGTGGACGACGCCGACTTCATCTTCGCGGTCGGCGCGCGCTTCGACGACCGCGTCGCGGGCGTGCCGGACAAATTCGCGCCGCACGCCAAGTTCATTGCCCAGGTCGACGTCGATCCCGCCGAAGTCAGCAAGCGCAAGCACGTGCAGTGGCACCACATCGGGCCGCTGGCGGCAGCGCTGGAACAACTGACGGACTACGGCAAGGCCCACGGCGTGCGCCTGGCGCTGGCCGAGTGGCACGCGCACGTCGCCGACCTCAAGCGCGACCACGCCATGAACTACAACCACGCCAGCGACCGGATCCAGCCGCAGGCGGTGATCGAGGCCATCAATCGCCACACCCACGGCAACGCGATCGTCAGCACCGGCGTCGGCCAACATCAGATGTGGGCCGCACAATACCTGGAATTCCGCAAGCCGCGGCATTTCCTCACCTCGGGCTCGATGGGCACGATGGGCTTCGGCCTGCCGGCCGCCATCGGCGCCCAGTTCGCGCGCCCGGATGCGCTGGTCATCGACATCGACGGCGACGGCAGCATCCGCATGAACATCGGCGAGCTGGAAACGCTGACGACCTACAACCTGCCGGTCAAGGTGCTGCTGCTCAACAACGTCGGCTATGGCATGGTGCGGCAGTGGCAGAAGCTGTTCTTCAAGAGCCGCTTTTCGGCCACCGACAAGAGCCTGCGCCACAAGGATTTCATCAAGGCCGCCGAAGCCGACGGCTTCGGCTGGGCCAAGCGCCTCGAGCGTCCCGAGGATCTCGAGGCCACCCTCGCCGAGTTCCTGGCCCATGAGGGCCCCGCCTTCCTGGAGGTGATGATCGATCCCGACGCCGGCGTGTATCCGATGGTCGGCCCGGGCGCGAGCTACGCCGAGATGATCACCGGCAATTACATCGCCTCGCGCGACACCTCGGTCGAACCACCCGCCGACATTCCCGCGACGTCGATGTTCTGAACCGCCTTCCCCTTCCGCGGAGCCGCCATGAAACACACGCTGTCCATCCTGCTGCAAAACGAATCCGGCGCACTGGTACGCGTGGCCGGGCTGTTTGCCGCGCGCAACTGCAACATCGACGCCCTGACCGTCGCCGCCACGCACGATCCGAAGGTGTCGCAGCTCACGCTGGTTCTGCACGGCAACACCGCGGTGCTGGAACAGATCGTGCGCCAGACCCGCAAGCTGATCGACGTCATCGAAGTCCACACGCTCACGCTGGTCGGTGAAGACCAGCCCACGACCGCGGTGGCCACGCAACCATGAGCGCGGTCGCCGACGGATCCCTGGCGGCGCCCGCCGTCGACGACGAGCTGGTTGAACGCGCCAAGGCGGCGCGGGTGTACGAGGTCGCGCGCCAGAGCGCGCTCGACGATGCCCGCTTGCTGTCGGCCCGCCTGGGCACGCGCGTGCTGCTGAAGCGCGAAGACCAGCAGCCCGTGTTCTCGTTCAAGCTGCGCGGCGCCTACAACAAGATGGTGCAGCTCGATCCGGTACAGCGGGCACGCGGCGTCATCGCGGCGTCAGCCGGCAACCATGCGCAGGGCGTGGCGCTGGGCGCCGCGCGGCTGGGCACCCGCGCCGTCATCGTGATGCCGGTGACGACGCCGCAGGTCAAGGTCGACGCGGTGCGGCGCCTCGGCGGCGCCACGGTCGAAACGGTGCTGGCCGGCGATTCCTACAGCGATGCCCAGGCCGAGGCCACGCGCCTCCAGGCCGAGCGCGGGTTGGTATTCGTACACCCCTTCGATGATTTGGACGTGATCGCGGGTCAGGCCACCGTGGGCCTCGAGATCCTGCGCCAGGCGCCGGACGACCTCGCCGCGGTGTTCGTTCCCGTGGGCGGCGGCGGGCTCATCGCGGGCATCTCCACCGTCATCAAGGCCGCGCGCCCCGACGTCCAGGTGATCGGCGTGCAGACGACCGATTCCGATGCCATGGCGCGCTCGCTCGAAGCTGGCCAGCGCGTGGCCCTGGACGAAGTCGGCTTGTTCGCGGACGGCACCGCGGTCAAGCAGGTCGGTGAGCTCACGTTCGCGCTCTGCCAGCGCCACGTCGACACCGTGCTGCGCGTCGACACCGACGCGCTGTGCGCCGCCATCCGCGACGTGTACAACGAAACCCGCAGCGTGCCGGAGCCTTCAGGCGCGCTCGCGCTGGCGGGACTCAAGCAATACGCCGCCAAGCATCCTGGCGAGCACGGCGCGCTGGCGGCCATCGTGTCGGGCGCCAATATGAACTTCGATCGGCTGCGCTTCGTTGCCGAACGCGCCGAGGTCGGCGAGCAGCGCGAGGCCGTGTTCGCGGTCACCATTCCCGAGGAGCGCGGCAGCTTCCGGCGCTTCTGCGCCGTGCTGGGCCAGCACGCCATCACCGAATTCAACTACCGCATCAGCGACACGCGCCGCGCGCACATTTTCGTCGGCATCCACATTGCGAGCCGCGCCGAGCGCGACACCCTCGCGACGACCTTCCTGGCCGAAGGCTTCGACGTCCTCGATCTCACCGATGACGAGCTCGCCAAGCGGCACCTGCGCCACATGGTGGGCGGGCGCTCGCCGCTGGCCTCCGACGAACACCTCTACCGCTTCGAATTTCCCGAACGCCCCGGCGCACTGATGCGCTTCCTTGGTCACCTGCATCCGAACTGGAACATCAGCCTGTTCCATTACCGCAACCAGGGCGCCGACTACGGCCACATCCTGGTCGGCATCCAGGTGCACGCGGACGAGCAACGCGCATTCCAGCATTTCCTCGATACGCTGGGCTATCCCCACTGCGACGAGAGCGACAATCCGGCGTATCGGCTGTTGCTCTGCGCATAACACCGTCCGGCGCGCGATCGCCGCGACACCCTTCGCGCGAACCCAAGGCGGAACCCGCGCAGCCGGGCATCTCCAATCGCATGGCGCCAACGCGCGGTTTCCGCCAAAGGATTACTGAGAACACCGCCATTCGTTGGCTGGCGCGCAGCAATGCCTGACCACGCCGCCGGAAATCGTCGCCAAGGCACCAGCGCCGAGCTGCCCGTATCCCTCGCAGTCCGCTTCGTCCGGCGAACTGGCGCTTTCGACCCACTTCGGACAGCTGAACGGTCACGGTGAACAACCGCTTACCGTTCAAAATCACCTGGCCTTTCGCGACAACGGCCAACGATGGGCAGCGCGTGAACGCAGCCTCACTAACAGCATCGACACCGATCCGCCATCCACGCCGGCAGTCGCGGAACTCAGATGCGGTCGGGTTGGCGTGTGCCCGACCGTTGCGCACATATGCAGTCTACCTTTACAGGTTACCTGCATAGCGTGTAACATGCGCCGCCATGAAATCCGTTGCTTCGAACTCCCGCATCGTCCAGGCACAGAACACCGCCCGCGAACTGCGCGCGTTGGCAGGCAAGCTGAAGCGCCTGTTGCGCGAAAAAGTGGGCGTCGAGGGGCTCACGCTTTCACAAGTCGCGGTACTGATCCACCTCGAGCGCCAAGGCACCGCGACGGTCAGCGACCTGGCACGCGCCGAGAACGTCAGGCCGCAATCGATGCGCACCACGGTCGCAAGCCTGCAGGCGCTCGGCCTCGTCAGCGGCGCCCCCGACCCCGGCGATGGGCGGCGCACCCTGCTCGCGTTGACGCGACTGGCACACGAGAAAATCAGCACCAACCGGGCCGCGCGCGAAGACTGGTTGTTCCACGCCATTCTCGATCGCTTCAGCGCCAGCGAACAGGACGCCCTCGCGCGCGGTGTTGCCTTGCTCAAACGGTTGGCCGAAAGCTGAGACGTCCCTGTTCCATACGATGAGACTCCTTCCATGGCGTTGACCGCGCTCGATCCCGAGACCGCACTGCTCGTCACCGACAAGCAGAAGGGTATCGTCCAACTTCGCTGCGCACCCCCCATGGCTGGCGTGATTGGCCACGTGGCGGAGCTTGCGCAAGCGTTCCGCAAGCACAGCGCCCCCGTGGTATTGGTGAACGTGGCCGGCGGCGCACCGGGTCGCATCGAACAAACGAAGCGGATGGGTGACCTGCCAGCGGACCAGACCGAACTGATTCCCGAATTGAACGCGCGGGCGAGTGACCACTTCGTCACCAAGCGCACCTGGGGCGCGTTTGTGCACACCGACCTGCATGAACACCTGCAGGAACTCGATGTGACGCAAGTGGTGATAGTTGGTGTGGCCACAAGCATCGGCGTGGAATCCACCGCGCGACAGGCCTACGAGCTCGGCTACAACGTCGCCCTCGCGACCGACGCGATGACCGACATGAATGCCGACGCGCACGAGAACTCCGTCGCGCGCATCTTCCCGCGATTGGGAGAAACGGGCAGTACGGCCGAAGCCATCGAGCTACTCGCAGACCAGCGCAATTGAAGAAGGAACCGCTATGCCATGGCTTCACTTCGTATCGTGGTTCTTTGGCGGGGCTTTGCTCGCCAATGCCGTGCCGCACGCAGTCAGCGGCCTGATGGGCCGTGCGTTCCAGAGCCCGTTCGCCAGGCCGCACGGCGAAGGGCTCTCATCTTCGGTGACGAACGTGTGGTGGGGTTTCCTCAATCTCGCGCTTGGCTATGCGCTGCTGGCGCATGTCGGCAACTTCGTCATACACGACATTGCGTGCATGGCGACTGCCTTTTCCGGCGCACTGCTATTGAGCCTTGGCACGGCACGCCACTTTGGCCGCTTCAACGGTGGAAATACGCCGAAGCACACATGAGCGCAAACGGTTCCGGCGTGTTCGGTTCTCTGCGCATCCGGAACTACAGAGTGTGGGCCGGAGGCGCGCTGGTATCCAACGTCGGCACGTGGATGCAGCGGGTGGTGCAGGACTGGCTGGTGCTTACCGTCCTTACCCACCACAACGCCAGCGCGATGGGCGTGGCGATGGCGCTGCAGTTCGGCCCTCCGCTGCTGCTGTTGCCGTGGAGCGGCTACGCCGCCGACCGTTTTGATCGTCGCAAACTGCTGATCGCCACGCAGGCAGCGCTCGGGCTGCTGGCTCTTGGACTTGGGCTGGTGACCGTCGCCGGCGTGGTCACGTTGTGGCAGGTGTATGTCTTCGCCTTGCTGCTTGGCTGTGTCTCCGCATTCGATGCCCCCGCGCGGCAAGTTTTCGTCAACGATCTGGTGGGAGAGAAGCGTCTGGTCAATGCGGTGGCGCTCAACTCCTCGTCGTTCAACGCGTCGCGCATGATCGGGCCGGCCATCGCCGGCCTGCTGATTGCCGCCGTGGGGTGTGGCTGGGTTTTTCTCATCAACGCCGCCTCGTTCACGGCCGTACTGGCTTCGCTGGCGCTACTCCGTGTTGGCGAGCTGCACCACGACGAACGCAAGTCGCACAAGGTGAGCGGCCTCGCCGCGGGTTTCCGGTACGTATGGCGGCGTCCGGACCTGCTGGTTGTGCTGGTGATGCTGTTCCTCGTCGGCATGTTCGGTCTGAATTTTCCGATCTTCATCTCGACCATGTCGCTTACCGCGTTCCACGGTGGCGCCGCGCAATACGGCCTGCTCACCTCAGTATTCGCCGTCGGAGCGGTGTGCGGCGCGCTTTATTCCGCGTATCGCAGCCGATCGGGCATCACCGTGCTGTGCGCAGCTTGCGCCCTGTTCGGTGCAGGCTGCACGCTAGCGGCACTATCTCCGAATGAAGTGTCGTTCGCTGCGGCGCTGCTGTTGACTGGCGCTGCTGCGCTGGTTTTCGCCACCGGTACCAACAGTTTGATGCAGCTCACCACGGCGCCGGCCATGCGTGGCCGCGTGATGGCGTTGCGCATCGCGGTCGCCATTGGCGGCACCACGCTCGGCGCCCCGATCACCGGTTGGATTGCCGATCACTTCGGCCCGCGCTGGGCGCTGGGTGTGGGCGCTGTCTCGGGCTTGGCGGCGACGCTGGTGGCGCTGCGCTACTTGGCCGCCTCGCGGGCAGGACCACCCGGAGGCGCAGCCGGATTCTGACCAGCCCCAATATCTCGAAACGTATTATCTGGGCCCGGAGGCGCGCGAAGCTCGCCATTCTGGACTCAGGACCATCCGCGATTGGGCGACTTAACCGATACCACACTCGGCCGGTTTTTTGCGAAGCAGTCATTCGTTGAAGCGCCCGCGATGACCGCATGGGCCGCGTGCAAACAGCACCCACCATTGATGCGGTGGAAACCGCGTGCCGGGTTCGTCGTGATCGGAAGGTCCGCGTCACGCGGGTTCCGCCCGACGAGTGGTGATCGGGTGAAGCGCCCCAAGCCCAGTCTGGTATCGCAGGCCGTCGGCGGCAACGCACACCCAACCCGCGCAGGAAGGCTCGAACTGGAACCGCAGTCGGCGCGGAACGGCATCAATCCTTGCCGGCCACCGCGATCCAGAACGGAAACTTGCCGTCGAGTGGCACCTGCTGCACGACCTTCAGGGTGCGTGCATCGATCACGGCAACCTTGTTGGTGCCGGTGACGGCGGCGTAGATCCAGCGCCCATCGCGGCTGGAGCGGACGCCGTGCGGCCCCTGGCCCACATCGATGCGCTTGACGACCCGGAACGACGCGGGATCGATGACGTCGACGTCGGTGCCGCCGATGGCGCCGGTAAATACATATTTCCCGTTCGCGGGGTCGTCGATGCCGGCGTGGCTCGGCCCGACCGGGATCTCGGGCGAAAGCCGCTTGCCCGTGGCGGCATCGACCGCCACGACGTGGCCGACGAAATCGCGGATCCACAGGGTCTTGCCATCCGGCGAGAAGTCGAGGTTGTGCGGCAGCTTGATGGTGGCAAACTGGCGCACCTGGGCGAGCGTCCGCATGTCGATCACGGCGACGTCGGTGCCACCCTGCAGCGTCACGTAGGCGAACTTGCCATCAGGCGTGAACGCGGAGTTGTGCGGATAGGCATCGAAGTGGAGAGTCTTGACGAGTTTGCGCGACGCGATGTCGATCACCGCGACCGTGCTGTCCCCCTGGCTCGCGACCAGCCCCCAGCGTCCGTCGGGGCTGATCGTCACGCCCTGGGCCACGGGACCCACGTCGAACGTCGCGAGCCTTGCGCAGGTTTGCGTATCGACCAGATAGGCCTCAGGCCGGGTCGCGCTGCTGACCAGCAATTGCTTCCCGCTCGGCGTAACGGCGAGGTAGTGCGCTCCCGGGAGTGCCTTGCAGACGCGCCCCGACGGCAGGATCTCGACGGCGTTGCTGGACTGCAGCGTGACGTACACGGGCCGCGGAAACCATGTCTCAGCGGCTGCGGCAACGGCGCGGGCACTCACCAGCACCATGCCGAACGCAAGCACGGCAGCGGCCCCGATCCGCGCGGAGCGCGGGCGCCTCGGGACGAACGTTTCGCGTGAAATCATGTGGACACTCCAAGCGTAAACATGCGCCACCTTCGCAACCTGCCGCCGCGTGGCAAACCGCGCCGGACCGGGCGGCGTCTGCAGTATGGCCCCGCTGGCGCACCGGGGGTGTCCTGGATTCGCCGGTTCCGTTCGTGGTTCGATCAGCTCGTCACGAACGGAATCCAAGCTCACCACGACAAGGAAGCAACACGCCAGCCGTTCGTCCTGAGCTTGTCGAAGGACGCGCAAAGGGTTTGATGAACACCCTTGGCGCGACGGCCATCCCCGACCGCAGCCGCGCCGTCGACGGCCTGCGACGTGCAGCCGCGACGATGCGACCCCCAACGCCTTCGCGTGCGGCCAGGATCGGCCCGCGCCAGCGGCGCCCCCGTCGACACGGTAGTAACCTCTGCGGCATTGCGTGCCGCGCGCGGACCGCGCGCGGACTACCGAGCCAGCCAAGAGGAATCGAGTCATGGTGCGAACGTGGTGCGTGGCCTGGTTCACGGCAGCAGTGGGCCTGGCTGCAGGTGGCACGGCTATAGCCGCATCGACCCTTCCGGCGCCAGCGCCAGCGCCAGCGCCGGCGCCGGCGTCAGCCATGCCGCCGGCCCTGTTCACCTCCCTGCACTGGCGCTTCATCGGGCCCTACCGCGGTGGCCGCACGGACGCGGTGGCCGGCGTTCCAGGCCGGCTCGCCATCGCCTACATCGGCACGGTCGATGGCGGCGTGTTCAAGACGGTCAACGCGGGCGCCACGTGGCAATTGCTGTTCCAGCACGAGCCGGTGGCGTCGATCGGCGCGCTCGCCGTCGCGCGTTCCAACCCGGATGTCATCTACGTCGGCACTGGTGAAAACACCATCCGCACGGACGCAACCTACGGAGATGGCGTCTACCGTTCGGACGACGCCGGCAAGACCTGGCGGCACGTCGGGCTCGACGACACGCGGCACATCGGGCGCATCCTGGTCAGCCCCACCGATCCGGACGACGTCCTCGTGGCGGCGCTGGGGCACGCCTGGGGCCCGAACACGCAGCGCGGCGTGTTTCTCAGCACCGACGGCGGCGAGCGTTGGCAGAAGACCCTGTACGTCAACGATCGCACCGGCGCCATCGACCTGGCGCGGGATCCCGCGCGCCCGCAAAACGTTTACGCCAGCACATGGAGCATGGACCGGCCGCCGTGGTTCCAGTATCCGCCACTGCACTATCGCGGTGCCGCGATCTACCACTCGGCTGACGGCGGCAAGACCTGGCAGAAGCTGCCCATGCACGGGTTGCCGCCGGACATGGGCCGGGTCGGGCTTGCCGTGGCCGACGCCGCGTCCGGCCCGCGTCTCTACGCGATCGTCAGCACCGGCACGCCGGGCGGCGCCAACAGCTCCGCTTCGGGCACGGGCCTCTATCGTTCGGACGACGGCGGCGCGCACTGGACCTTGATCAACGCCGCTCCCCGCCTGTCGGGACGCGGCTGGTATTTCGGACGTATCGCGGTCGATCCGAAGAACCCGGACGTCTTGTATATCCCCAACACGACGCTGTACCGCTCGACCGACGGCGGCCTGCACTTCACGGCGCTCAAGGGCTCGCCCGATGGCGATGACCTGCAGCGCTTGTGGATCGATCCGGAGGATCCACGTCATCTCGTCGCCACGGCGGACCAGGGCGGATCGGTGAGCCTCGACGATGGCGCGACCTGGTCGAGCTGGTTCAACCAACCCAGCGCGCAGATCTACCACATCAGTACGGACGACGAGGTGCCGTTCAACATCTACGGCACCCAGCAGGACTCGGGCGCGCTGATGATCCCGTCGCGCGGGCGCAGCGGCATCATCACCAACCACGACTGGCAGCCCGTCGGCGGCGGCGGTGAGTCCGGATACATCTTCGCCAGGCGGGGTGACCCCAGCGTGCTGTACGGATCATCCTCTGGCGGCATGGTCGCGACGTACAACCTCAAAAGCGAGGTCGAGACACCCATTCCGCCACAGCCACTGGTGAAGTTCGGCGCGAAGCCTTCCGTGGCGGGGTACGCCGCGCCATGGAACACCGCGCTGGCACCATCCCCGTTCAATGCCGACACGCTGTACGCCGGCACGCGCAAGGTCTACAACACCACCGATGCCGGCCAGCACTGGCACGCCATCAGCCCGGTGCTGACGGGCTGGGATGCCCGCGCAAAGTGCCCGGACATGCCCGATCGCAAGACGGCGGCGCAGTGCGGCTACTCGGTCGTCTATTCACTGGCGGTGTCGCCGGTGCGGCAGGGCATCGTCTGGGCGGGTACCGACGACGGCCGGCTGTGGGTCACGCAAGACGGCGGCCAGCGTTGGGCCAAGGTGACGCCACCGGACCTGGGTCCGTGGAGCCGGATGGATGCCATCGCCGCCGACCCGCATCAGGCGGGTACCGCCTACGTCGCCGTCGATCGCCACGAGGTCGACGACCTGAAACCGTACGTCTACATCACGCACGATTTCGGCCAGCACTGGCGCAAAGCCGTCGATGGCATTCCCGATGGCGACTACGTGCACGTGGTGCGCGCCGATCCCGATCGCGCCGGCCTGCTGTTCGCCGGCACCGAGCAGGGCGTGTTCGTGTCATTCAACGATGGGCGCGCGTGGCAATCGCTGCAGCTGAACCTGCCGACCAGCTCCGTGCGCGACCTGCGCGTGCATGCGGGGGACCTGATCGTCGGCACCCACGGGCGCGGCATCTGGATCCTCGATGACATCGCGACCCTGCGGCAGGCCGACGCGGCCGTCGTCCACAGCGCGGCGCACCTGTATCGGCCGCAACCCGCGGTCGAGTACAGCCTCGGCAATTACCCCGGCGAGGCGCGGCCACCGGAGGTGTCGCACGCCGCCGATCCGCCGACCGGCGCCATCATCGATTACTGGTTGGGCGACGCGGTCCACGGCCCGGTCACGCTGTCGATCTACGCCGCCGATGGCAAGCTGGTACGCCGGTATTCGAGCGCCGACAAGCCCATCAAGATGCCGAAGGCGGACTTCCCGAAATACTATCGGGCACCGCCAACCATCCTCTGGGCGAGCCCGGGCGCGCACCGCTTCGTGTGGGATTTTCGCGGGATGCCGCCCGCGGGTCCCGCGCACTGGGCCGGCCCGGCCGTGTTGTGCCGGACGCCACGCGGATCGCTGGGGCCGTGGGCAGCGCCTGGGCAGTATCGCGCGGTGCTTGCGGTCGATGGCAAGGATTACAGCCAGCCGTTCACCGTGCTGCCCAACCCGTACGGCTGGCATCCTGACGCGCCGCATCCAGGCACCTGCTGAGCCGCTGCGTCCGTCGGTGTGCCCGCCAGGCATTGGTCTCCGAACGCGCGGTTGGGCACCGCGCACGCTCAATCGGTGTGCAGCTCGGCCACGAAGTCGTAGACGTCGCCGCGATACCACGAGGTCGTGAATTCCACGACGCGGCCATCGTCGAGGTACGAGCGGCGCTCGATGTTGAGGCCGGCGCTGCCCACCGGCACGTGCAGCAGGCGCGCGTGGCGCGCGCCCAGCGGCACCGCGCGCAGGCGCTGCAGCGCGCGCCGCGGGCGGCAGCCGCTGGCTTCGAGCGCGACGTAGAGTGAATCGCGCACGCACGCCGGATCGGGCAGGATCGCGGCCGGCACCGCGCTGCGTTCGACCGCCAGCGGCTCGTCGCCGGCGTAGCGCACGCGGCTCAGGCGCGCCACCAGCGTGCCGGGCGACAGGTTCATCGCCATGGATTCCTCGGGCGTGACCTCGCCCACTTCGCAGCCGAAAAACTCCGAACGCGGATCGAGCCCGCGCGCGTGGAGGTCTTCGGTGAAGCTGGTCAGCCGCGACATCGGCTTGACGATGCGCTCGGCGACGAAGGTGCCGGCACCGCGACGCTGCACCAGCGCGCCTTCTTCAACCAGGCCCGCCAGCGCCTTGCGCACGGTGACGCGCGAGAGCGCCAGCGCCTGCGCGAGATCGCGCTCGCTCGGCAGCGCGTGGCCCGGCTGCAGCAGCTGGCGCTCGATCACGCCGCGGATCGCCTGCCGCAGTCGCAGGTAGGCCAGCGGCTGGTGCGCGCGGCGGTCGCGGCACAGGCGGCGGTATTCGGTGGCCACGATCCGGTCCATGCGGCAAACATACCAATCACAGACCAGAGCGGCAATCGCGGTCACACGGTGTCGAGGTGCCCGCACCAGCAGCGCGCGGCGCGACCCGAGGGTGGTACGCTGTGGTACTCCATTGGTACGATGCTGCGTTCCCGTTACGGCGAGCGACGATGCGCCCGCCTCCAGCCCATCCGAGGATTATCGTGACTTCAGCCAACCTGCCGGTCGATGCCTTCGACCTTGTCATCTTTGGCGGCACGGGCGATCTCGCCGTGCGCAAACTGTTGCCGGCGCTGTTCCACCGCTACCTGGCCGGCCAGATCCTGCCCGCCAGTCGCGTCACCGGCATCGCGCGCCAAAAGCTCGACGACGACGGCTATCGGCAGATCGCGCGCGAGGCGTTGGACAAACTGAAGGACGGCACCCCCGAGCAGCGCCAGGCGTTCCTCGCGATGCTGGGCTACCGCGCGCTGGATGCGCGCAAGGGCGAGGGCTGGGACGGGTTGGCCGCGCGGCTCAAGGAACGGCCGGACAACGTGCGCGTGTTTTACCTTTCCACCTCCCCTGAGCTCTTCGTCGACATCTGCGAGAAGCTCGCGCACCACGGCTTGAACCAGGGCGCCGCGCGCGTCGTGCTGGAAAAGCCGATCGGCCACGACCTCGCCAGCGCCAACCGCATCAACGACGACGTGGGCAGCGTCTTCACCGAGGCGCAGACCTACCGCATCGACCATTACCTTGGCAAGGAAACGGTGCAGAACCTCTTGGCGCTGCGCTTTGGCAACGCGTTGTTCGAGCCGCTGTGGAACTCCAGCCACATCGACCACGTGCAGATCACGGTCGCGGAAACGCTGGGCCTTGGCCGCCGTGCGGGGTACTACGACCACGCCGGCGCGCTGCGCGACATGGTGCAGAACCACATGCTGCAGCTCCTGTGCATGGTCGCGATGGAACCGCCGGCGTCGCTCTCACCCGACGCGGTACGCGACGAGAAGCTCAAAGTGCTGCGCTCGCTGAAGCCGATCGACACCGCCAGCGCGCCGCATCTCACGGTGCGCGGCCAGTACCGCGCAGGCGCCGAGGATGGCAAGAGCGTGCCGGGCTACCTGGACGAACTCGGTGAAGGCTCGACGTCCGAAACCGAAACCTTCGTCGCGCTCAAGGCCGAGATCGGCAATTGGCGCTGGGCCGGCGTGCCGTTCTACCTGCGCACCGGCAAGCGCCTGCCGCAGCGCGTGTCGGAAATCGTGGTGGCGTTCAAACCGGTGCCCTACTCCATCTTCGAGGACAGCACCGGACCCCTGGTGCAGAACAAGCTGGTGCTCCGCCTGCAGCCGGACGAAGGCGTCAAGCTGTGGCTGACCATCAAGGATCCGGGTCCCGGCGGCCTGCGCCTGCGTCACGTACCGCTGGACATGAGCTTTGCGGAGGCCTTCGGCGTCACTCAGCCGGACGCCTACGAGCGCCTGATCCTCGACGTGGTGCGTGGCAACGCGACGCTGTTCATGCGCCGCGATGAAGTGGAGGCCGCGTGGCACTGGGCCGATCCCATCTTGAACGCCTGGGCGGTCAGCACCGAAGCGCCGCGACCGTACACCGCGGGCACGTGGGGTCCAAGCGCGGCGGTGGCGCTGATCGAGCGCGACGGGCGCAGTTGGCACGATGTGGAAGGTTGACGCCGTTGTCACCGCGCGCCGCTGGCCTGCGTCAGGTCAAGGCGCGCGGGTGCTGCGTCCGCGACAGTGCGCACTCACTGCGATGCGTGTCCGCGGTCGGGCATTCCACGGAGAGTGAGCCATGGCGCTGGGTCCCGCGTTCAACCTCAAGCACTGGATCGATACCCACCGCGAACTTCTGAAGCCGCCGGTGGGCAACAAGTGCATCGTCGACGGTGACTTCATCGTCATGATCGTCGGCGGACCCAACTCGCGCAGCGACTACCACTGGGACGAGGGCCCCGAGTTCTTCTACCAGCTCGAAGGTGAGATGGTGCTGCACCTGCAGGACGACGGCGTGAAGCGCGATCTGCCGCTGCACGCGGGCGACATCTTCTACCTGCCGCCGCGCACCCCCCATTCGCCCGAGCGCATGCCCGACTCCGTCGGCCTGGTCGTCGAGCGCCGCCGGCTGCCGCACGAGAAGGATGGGCTCATGTGGTTCTGCCCCCACTGCAACCACAAGCTCTACGAGGAATACTTCACCCTCCACAGCATCGAGGCCGACTTCCCGCCGGTCTTTGCGCGCTACTACGGCTCGACCACGGCCCGCACCTGCAGCCGGTGCGGCCACGTCGATCAGCCACCGCACAAGTAACTGCACTCGCGCCGCATTCACACCAGCGCGCCCAGAGTGGACCGATGCTGACGCGGGTCGACTTGCAGGCGAAGCGTGCGGCGGGCGCGGGCGACACGCCGCCGGTGAATCGTCCACTGGTGTTCGCGATCGTCGCCATGGCGCTCATGATGATGTCGATCGACTCGACCATCGTCGCCACGATCCTCGACCTGCTGCAGCGCGACCTCGATACCTCGATCAACTGGGTCGGCTGGACCATCACCGCGTATTCGTTCGGCTTCGTGCTGATGCTGCCCGTCAGCGGCAAGCTCGCCGAACGCTACGGCCAGCGGCGCGTCTTCATCGGCTCGGTCGCGCTGTTCACGCTGGCGTCGCTGTGTTGCGGACTCGTCGACAACATCTTCGTGCTGATCGCCCTGCGCGCCGTGCAGGCGATGGGCGGCGCCGGCTTCACGCCGTCGGCGACCGGCATCATCGTCGACAACTTCGGCAAGGCGCGCGATCGCTATGTGAGCCTGTTCGGCAGCATCTTCCCGATCGGCGCCATGATCGGCCCGATCTTCGGCGGCCTGTTCGCGACCTACTGGACGTGGCGCGGCGCGTTCTTCGTCAACGTGCCGATCGGGATGGCGGTGACCTGGTTGGCGCTGCGCCATGTGCCGCACGATGCAGTCGACGCGGACCGGCGCCCGAGCGGAATGGACCTTGGCGGCGTCGCGGTCCTTGGCCTGGCTCTGTTGGCCGGCATGCTCGCGGCGAGCGTTCTCGGCGAGCGCAATGCCACACCGTGGTCGGCAAAATTCCTGGTGCCGCTCGGCGTCACGCTGGCTGCGGGCTGGTGGTTCTTCCACCACATCCGCCACCACGCACATCCATTCATCGCGCCGCGGCTCATCTACGGCCGCGGCTTTGGCGCGGTCAACCTTTTCAATGCGATCTACATGGGCATCTGCAACGGCGCCATCGTGCTGTTGCCCCTGTACGCCGCGCGCCGCTACGGCATCAGCACGCTGGGCGCCAGCACGCTGCTGATCGCCGAAGGCGCGGCGGCGATCGTCCTGTCACTCGCCGCGGTCCTGGCGCTGCGGCGCAGCGGCTATCGCCTGCCGCTGGGAATCGGCGGGCTCGTCGCGGCAGGCGGCGTCGCCCTGATCGCAATCCGCCCGGCGTTCGGCCTGGCGCCCTACGTGTGGCTCGCCCTGGCTGCGGTACTCGTCGGCGGCGGCAGCGGCATCTTCAACCCGGCCAGCCGCAACGCCGGACTGCAGCTCGAACCCGAACATTCGGCGATGCTGGCCGCGCTGCGCACGCTGTCCAACCAGTCGGGCACGATCGCGATGATCTCGATCACCACCGCCGTCCTGGCCAGCGCCAGCAATCTTGGTGAAACCCAGGCCTGGACCTACGCCGTGGCGGCGGCCATCCTGGTCGCGGCGCTGCCCACCGTCACGCGCGTACCCGAGAGCCGCGGCGCGTGGTGAGGACGCCGTCCCGCGCAAACCCGTAAACGGTTGCGGCCGCAGCGGTGCGCATTGCCGAGGTCGTGCCGATCGACAGTGCGACGGCTCGATCTCCTGCGCGTCGCCGCCGCGTCTCTCGACGCCCTCCCCGACACACCGCAGGCCGTCGCACTCCTGTGCCTGCGCGCGGAAGTGCTGCAGCACATCGCAACGCATCGAACGCGAGGGTTGGATGCAAAGCAAGGCGGCTACGCCAACCAGCTTCAACCGCCCGCGCCAGCGACCCGCTGCGCGCCTCCTGCATCCGCAGCGTGTCAGCGGGGTTGATGCCCCCCGACGCGCAGCCGCCCATCCTGCCGTGGATATCGGTGCGCGGTCAGGCCGCTTTCGCCAACGCCACGGCATCCTCGCCCGCCGGGATGCGCATGGGCGATGCTGCATCGGTCGCCGCATACCACACCGCTTCGGCGACATCGGTCGCGTGGGTGACCGGCGTCGTGGTACTGCCGAGCTGCGCCATGAATCCCCGCGCCAAGTCGGCATAGGCCGGGTGATCGAGCCCCTGCCCGCGTCCGCCTGCCGACGCATTGTCGCCAAAGCGCGTGTCCGGGGCCCGTCCCGGCAGTACCAGGCGCACGCGGATGCCAAGCGGTGCAAGCTCCAGCGCCATCGATTCGGTGAACGCATTCACCGCCGCCTTGCTGGCCGTATACATCGAAAGCATCGGCAGCGACATCAACGTGACCGTGGACGTGACGTTGACGACGACGCCTCCGCGACGCTGCCGGAACTGGGGCAGCACGGCCTGCGTCACCGCCATCGTGCCGAACGTGTTGGTTTCAAACAGCTCACGCGCCAGCCTTGCCGAGGTCACCTCGAACGGCGCGGCGGCACCGATGCCCGCGTTGTTGACCAGTACATCGAGCGGTCCGGCAGCATCCACGGCCTTCCGGATGCTGTCCGGGTCGGTCACGTCCAGCCGCAGGACGCGCAGGCGATCGGAAGCGGGCAGGACGTCCGTGCGCGGCGTGCGCATGGTGGCGATGACCCGCCAGTCACGCTCAAGGAAACGACGGGCGATCTCGCGACCGAAGCCTGAGGAACAGCCGGTGATCAGAATCGTCTTCATCGCGCTTTCTCGGTGGTCGAATGAGGAAGCCACGATAGACGCCTCAGACCATACTGCCTATCATGCAAAGTCCATATTTCATTCGCGAGCGTCCGGTATTGATTGACCCAATGGCCGAAGTAGTCACGTTGCTGCAGCCGAACCTGCTGTTTTCCAAGACGCTCGCCGGGGCCGGTTCGTGGCGTATTGCGCCACCGCACACGGGGCAACCTTTTTACGGCGTGATCCTCGAAGGCGAATGCCGCCTCTCGGTCGCCGGCAACGCATCGATCCAGTGCGAGTCCGGCGACTTCGTCCTGATTCCGGCGCGCCGTTTTGAAGTATCCAGCCGTGAACCACCGACCGACGGTGACGACTCCCCACTGGTCGCACTCGGCGATGGCCAATTCAGGGTCGGCGCGCAGAGCGGGTCGACCGACCTGCGCATGTTGATCGGGCACTGCAACTTCGCCTCGCCCGATGCCGACCTGCTCGTCCCCTTGTTGCCGCACCTGGTACATATCCGTTGCGCGCAACGCTTGGCGCAGCTGGTCGATCTGGTGCGCGACGAGGCGCGCGCGCAACGGCCGGCCCGCGAGATCGTGCTCTCGCGGCTGCTGGAAGTGCTGTTCATCGAAGCCCTGCGCTCGACGTCCGAGGCTGCGACTTCGCAAGGTCTCGCGCGTGGACTCGCCGATCTGCGCGTGGCGCATGCGATCCGCGCGATGCACGAGCACCCGGAACACGCTTGGACCATGGCCGGTCTGGCTACGCAAGCCACGCTATCCCGGTCGGCATTCTTCGAACGCTTCAAGCGGACGGTTGGCGTGCCACCCATGGCGTACCTGCTCGCTTGGCGCATGGCCTTGGCCAAACAGCTGCTGCGACAAAATGAAAAACGGATTGCCGAGATTGCCGAGCGCGTCGGCTACAACTCGGCCAGCGCATTCAGCGTGGCCTTCGCCCGGTCGGTCGGCCAGTCGCCCGCGCAATACGCGCGCGCGAGCAATTGACTTGCCGCGCGGGATGGCCCATGCGCGGCCGCGTCAGCGTTCCACAAGCGGGCATCCATCGCGTGTTGCCGATGGTCGGCGGTGGGGCGAGTACAACCGATCGCCAACTGGGCTCGCCGCGACGTGCCCGCACTGGTGCCCGGGGCGGGAATCGAACCCGCATGGCCGCAAGGCCGGGGGATTTTAAGTCCCCTGCGTCTACCGGTTTCGCCACCCGGGCATGCGGCACATTGTGCCAGTGCGGCGGACGGGCGCGTCAGGCGCCGCGCTTCGCGCGCACGAATTGCTCGAATTCCACCGGCGCCAGCGGGCGGCTGAAGTGGAACCCCTGGCCTTCATCGCAGCCGTGTCGCCGCAGGAACTCCAGTTGCTCGAGGGTTTCCACGCCTTCGGCGATGGTGCGCATGCCGAGGCTGCGCGCGAGCTGGATGACCGCCAGTGTGATGGCCTGATCGTCAGGGTCGCCGCCGATGTCGCGCACGAACGACTGGTCGATCTTGAGCTTGTCGATGCGGAACTGCTTCAAATAACTGAGCGAGGAGTAGCCCGTACCGAAGTCGTCGATGGCGAGGCGGATGCGACGGCGGTGCAGTTCCTCCATGCGGCGGGCCGCGACTTCCGGCGCCTTCATGGCCACCGCTTCGGTCAGCTCGAGCTCGACACAGTCCGACGGGACGCCGGATCGCGCGAGCTGGCCGGACACCAGATCGGCCAGGTGCGGCAACCCGAACTGCGCCGCGGACAGATTGACGGCCAGCGTCATGCCGGTGAGTCCGCGGTCCATCCAGACCCGCCACTGATCCAACGCCGTGCGCAGCACCCACTCGCCGATCGACACGATGAGCCCGTTGGCCTCGGCGATGGGAATGAACTCGGCGGGCTCCACCGCGCCAAACCGCGGGCTGTTCCAGCGCAGCAGGACTTCCGCGCCGACGATGCGTTCGTCGGCAAGCGAGAGTTGCGGCTGGTACACCAGTTGCAGCTCGCGCCGGGCGACGGCTTGCTTGAGCGCGCTGGCCAGCGCGACCACGCGACTGGTCCGCTGCTGCATTTCGGGCGAGAAAAAACAAAACTGGTCGCGCCCGGCGTCCTTGGCCCGATACATCGCGGCTTCGGCCTTGCCCAGCAGATATTCCAGGCGTCCCGCTCCGGCGGTCCACAGCGCGATCCCGATCGAGGCGGTCACGGACAGCTCCTGCCCCGCCACCCCGAACGGACGCGACATGGCCGCCAGCAGTCCGCGCGCCTGCGCGGCGGCCCGCACCTCGTCGCTGCCGGGCACCACGACGACGAACGCGTCCGCCGAGTGGCGGGCCAGCAGGCAGCCCCCGCCGGCGGCGGCGCGGAAGCGGCGCGCGACGTCCTGCAGCAGGCGGTCGCCACGCGTGTGGCCCAGCAGGTCGTTGACGTTCTTGAAGTGATCGATGTCGATCCACAGCAGCGCCAGGGTCTGCTCACGCGCGCTGATGCCTTCGAACGATTCATACAACGAGGTGCGGTTGGGCAGGCCGGTCAGCGGGTCGTAGCGCGACAGCTGCCGGATGCGCTCGGCGGCCTGCTTGCGCTCGGTGATGTCCTCCTGGTGCGCGAGGTAGTGCGTGACGGCGCCATCGGCGTCGCGCAGCGGGTAGATCAGCACGGACTCGACGATCTCGCGCCCCGCCTTGGTGAGATTCACCAGCTCGCCGCGCCAGGTGTCGCCGCGCCGGATCGTGTCCCACATCTCGTTGATGGTGGCCTCGAGCGTCCGCTCCGAATGCAGCATCAGGTGCACGTTGCGCCCGGCGACCTCCCCGGCCGTGAAGCCGGTGATCCGCGTAAAGGCCGCGTTGACGAATTCGATTCTGGCCTCGAGATCGGTGATGACGATGGCGACCGGGCTCTGCGCCACGGCCTGGGAAAACTTCAGCAGGTCGTGCTCGGCCGCGCGACGCTCGGTGATGTCGCGGGAGACGACGACGTAGCGGGGATCGGCGCCGGCGGGCACGGGCTTGCGCGCCACCGACAGCTCGAACCAGCGCTTGCCGCCGGCCGCCACGTCGACGGCGATGACCTTGCCACGCGACACGCCGTACAGGCCTGCTTCGTCCAGCGCCGCCATCGCGGTCCGCGCGTCAGCCGGTGACAGCACCTCCTGCACGGTCCGGCCAACCAGGCGGCCGCCGGCGGCCGCGAGCTGGCCGCGAAAGCTCGTGTGGACTCCGAGGTACCGACCCCGCGCATCCATTTCCAGCAGCAGGTCGGGCAGGGCGTCGAGGGTGGCCCGCAGCTGTTCGCGCGACGCCTCCAGCAGGTGATATGGCTGGCGCACCGTCTCGACGAACACCGCGCGATACAGGAAGACGTAGCCAATGACCTTGTAGACGTGCCCGATCACGAGGTACAGGCCTCCGGCGGTCGTGAACCAGGCGAAGAACACCGAGCTCTCGGCCATGACGCAGGCGGTCGCCAACAGCCCCGCCGCGTTGAACTGTCGCGGCGCATGCAGCGCACCAAGCAGCCGCAGCGCTGCCAGCAGGTCGATCGCCAGCACGACGTATTCGGCCTCGCGCCTGAGCGCGGCCGTGGTCTCGCCGTGATCAACAAAAGCGTCCAGCCACGCGGGCGCAATGAAGTACGCTGCGTGGATCGCCACGACCAGCACCACGATCGCCGGCAACCAGGCCGCGATGACGCGGGCGGCGCGCGCCGGCTTCCACGGCCGCCAGGCCGCCGCCAGCAGCGCCAGGCCACCCAGCAGGCACGCCGCCAGCCAGAAATAAATCGCCTTGCCCGCGGAGCTCGCCGTGACGTACGCGGGCATCCCCGCCGCGGACAGCATGTGCGAAAAATCCAGCAGCGCAACACCAAAAAACGCACAGCCCAGGAGCACGACATTGCCCGCGAGATGCTCGCGGCGCACGCTCCAGATGATTCCGAACACCAGCCCCGCCACCACGATCGACAGGGTCTCGAGCGCCATGTGCAGCGCGAGATAGTCGTGAACGCGGACGGTCTTGAGCGACTCCGGCAACACCGCCAGCACCACCAGCGCCGCCAGCAGCACACCCACGGCGGCAAGCGCACGGCGGGCTTCCGGCTGGTGGCTGGGATGGATCAGCATGGCGCTCAATCGGTCGCGGACGGTCCCTGGCACGACGTGGCGCGGAACGAAGCGCGTGGCGCAAGGATACGCCAGCGGCGCGCCCGAGGAGCACCTGACCATCCACCCGTTCGCGCCTCGAAGGGCTCAGCGTGACGGGGCGCTCTCCGGTTCCGTTCCTGGCGAGCCCGTCGAACCACGATCGGCATCAGCACGATCAGGCCATCCTTGTGCCGGCTATGCGAGCGTCGCCGCGCAGCCGATCGCCGCCGGTTGTGTCCGGTGCAGGTCCAGCAGCAGCACGGCGTTGGTCCCACTGCGCCACCATGGCCCCGGGCAGAACAAGCGCTGCTGCGGCCCGATGCGCCAGTAGCGCCCGAGCAGGTGGCCGTTGACCCAGACGTAGCCCCGGTCCCAGGCGGCGAGGTCGAGGTAGCAATCGCCGACGCGTTCCAGCGCCAGCTCGGCGCGGAAAAACACGCCGGCGCGCTGTACTGGCCGCGCGAGGGGCTTCAGGGCGCCGAGCCAGGCGTCGTCCAGCGGCAGCCCGACGACTTCCCAGCCCAGCAATGCGTCGCCATCGAGCCGCACGGCGCCGGTCAGCCCCTTGCGATCGGCCATGGCGTGGCCATAGCCGACGTGGCCAAAACTGTCGACGAGAATTTCAAGCTCGGCCGGACCCGCGATGGGGGGCAGCTCGAGCGTCGACGCGCCGGGCAGCGAGGCATGCCGCACGCGCGAGATCGCGCCGACGAACCGGCCACCCAGGAACACCAGCGCGTAGTCGCGCACGCCTTCGACTTCAAGCCTTCCGCCGTGCGCGACGCGGCGGCGGTACAGCACCAGGCCGTGGTCCTGGTGCAACAGCAGCTCGTTGGCCTGCGGGCGCGCCACCTGCCGGCCCGCCGGTAGGTTGTCCCACAGCGCGGCGAACGGCCGCGGCTCGAGCGGCGCGAACTCCAGCAGCGGCGGCGGCGCCGGCGGCGCCGGCAACCGCTGGCGCACATGCGCGGCGAGCAGGCCACGGAACCGGAAATAATCGGACCGCGCGACGCCACGCTCGTCGATCGGCGCGCCGTAGTCGTAGCTCGTGATGACCGGCTGGAAGTCCGAGTCATCATCCTTGGCGTTGGCGCCGGCGCCAAAACCGAAGTTGGTGCCGCCGTGCGCCACGTAGAGATTGAACGAACGGTCTTCCGCGAGCAGCCGGCGCAACGTCGGCACGAAATCGTTGCCGGCGAACTTCGCATCGCCCCAGTGGGTCAGCCAGCCGGTATAGCCCTCGCTCATCCACACCGGCTGCTCGCCCGCCAGCGCCTGCGCACCGGCGAAATCGGTGTCGCCATCCAGCCCCAGCGCGGCGCCGGGCAGATAGGTGTGCGCAGCACGCACCTGGGACAGGCCATCGGCGATCGCAAACGGCCCGGCAATCCCCTGCTGCTGCCACAGCGCGCGCAGCGCCTCGAGATATCCGAGGTCGTGTCCGAACGAGGCGTACTCGTTTTCGATCTGCAGCATCAGTACCGGGCCGCCGCTCGCCGCCAGCAGCGGTTTCACGACCGGCGCGACGGCGGCGACGTAGCGCCGCACGGCCGCCATGTAGGTCGCGTCATGGCCGTCGCGCACCCGGATGCCGGGGTGGCGCAGCAGGTACGGCGGCAGGCCGCCGAAGTCCCATTCGCCGCAGACGTAGGGCCCGGGCCGCAGGTACACCCACAGGCCCTCCTCCTGGCAGATGCGGATGAAGCGCGCGAAATCGCGCCGGCCGGTCGTGAGATCGAACTGTCCCGGTTCGGCTTCGAGTGCATTCCACATGACGTACAACGCGATCGTGTTGAGGCCCATCGCGCGCGCCATGCGGACGCGATGGCGCCAGTACGCGCGCGGAATGCGGATCGGGTGCATGCCACCGCTGCGGATGACAAACGGGTCGCCATCCAGCAGGAACTCGCGCCGCGACAGTTCGAACCGGTGTGGCCGACCATCCGGCGCGCGCCCCGCCGCGTGACCGCCATGCGGTGCGGCGGCGAGCGTCGGGCTCGCCAACGCGGCCAGCGGCGCCAGCAGGCTGAGGCGCAGGAAATCGCGCCGTGGCGCGTCCACGCGACCGCGGGCATCGGCGTCGATGTCGCGCGCCCGCGTCATCACCCGCGCCCCGCCGGTGACGGGGGCGCCGCGGCCGGCGGCTGGAGCAGCGCGGGATGCCGCTCGGCGACGTCGATGATGAGCTCGCCGAACAGGCTGTTTGCCCACGCGAACCACGCGCGGGTGAAGTGCGCGGGATCATCCTGGTCGAAAGCCTCGTGCATGAAGCCCGTATCCGCGTCGGTCGCAGCCAGCCATTCGAGGCACTGGCCGATCTCGCGCGTATCGTCGGTGGTCAGCGCGCGCACCATGATCG
>DASTNI010000081.1:0-2819 GCA_035720985.1 Rhodanobacteraceae bacterium
CCTGTGGGGGAATCGCGGCGGCTGGATCGCCCAGTGGCGCGAACACCTCGCGGTGACTCGGGTGTGGCAGTCGCGGCTGTGGCTGGCCGTGCTGCTCGTGGTGCCGACCCTCGCCGTGGCATGGATCACGATTGCGTTGCCCCAACCGGCGGCGCGGTTACTGTGGACCGCGGCCGTCCTGTTCCTGTGCCTCGGCCCGCGCGATCTGGGCAGCGACGTGCGCCGCCTCGTCGCGGCACGCGCCTCTGGCGACGAGGCCATCGCTGCGCGCGTGACACGGCGGCTCAAGGCTGGAGAGGCTCCGGCGGCGCAACGCAAAGACCTGCTTGGCTCGTTGTTCATACAGTCGCATGAGCGATTGTTCGGTCCCTTGATCTGGCTTCTGGTGTTCGGCCCCGGCGGCGCGGTGTTCTATCGCATCGCCAGCCGCGCTCCCCACGTCTACACGCAGGCTGACGGTCGCGTACAAAGCTGGGCCGACACCGTGCACGACCTCGCTGCCTGGCTGCCCCTGCGTCTCACGGCCCTGCTGTACGCGCTCGCCGGCAATGTGGACGCGGCGCTGCGGGAACGCCGTGCGCTGCCGGCCGAACTGCCGTGGCAAGCGCGGAGCTGGCAACTCCTGGCGCGGCTTGCGACGGCAGCATTGACCGATACTTCGGCTGCCGCCAACGACCGCCCGGAAGTCCCCGATCTGGATGCGGCGCTCAAGGAAGTGTTGCGCATGCAGATGCGTGCCCTGTTGATCCTACTGGCCGGCTTTGCCGTCTACACCGCGGGCGCCTGGCTGTCGTGAGGGACGGGCGCAGCAGGTGGCGCAGTGCACGTCTCGCGGGTCCATACCGTCGCCTCGGGGTCGCTGCCTGGTTGATGCTGGGCCTGGGGCTTGGTATGGGCGTATGCGTACCGACCATTGCAGCGGAGCCTTCGGCTGCCGCCACGCCGCGCGTCATTACGCTGGCGCCCAGCCTTGCGCGGCTGGTGTGTGCAGCCGGGGCCTGTCACGACCTCGTCGCCGTCGCGCAATTCACCGACGCCCCGCCGCAGGCCGCGAAGCTGCCGCGCATCGGGGGCTTTTCGGGCATCAACGACGAGGCGATTCTTGCCGCGCACCCGAGCCTGGTGCTCGCGCTCGATCAGTTCACGCCGCTGGCATGGGTCACGCGGCTGCAGCGGCTGGGGCTGACCGTGCGAGTGCTGCACGTGCATAGCCTGGACGACGTGGCGACCGCGCTACGGCAGATCGGCGACTGGCTCGGGACGCGCGCGGCCGCCGAAGGTGCTGCCGCCGACTACCTCAAGCAGCTTGACGCGTTGCGCCAACGCTATGCGCACACCCGTCCGGTGCGCGTGTTCTTCCAGCTCGGTGTCGCCCCCGCCTACACCGTCAATCGCGAAAGCGCCGTCAGTGCTGCGATCGCGGTATGCGGCGGCGTCAACGTCTTTGGCAAGCTACCGCGCATCGCCGAGCCGGTCTCCGCCGAGGCGGTCCTGGCCAGGCAGCCGCAGGCGGTGTTCTACAGCGCCGACAGCAACCGCGCGGAGATCATGGCCTACTGGAAGCGTCTGTCAGATGTCCCGGCAGTGACCCACCATGCGATCTTCCCGGTCGCCGTCGAAAAACTTACCGGCACCCCGCAAGTCCTCGACGGCATCCGCACCATCTGCCGCGACCTCGACGCTCTGCGCGGGCGGAGGAACCACGGCTGAGGGCTACTTGAGCGCCGCGGTGTGCGGCCCGCGCTGGCGCTCGTGCTTCCACATCACTTCCTGCCCGCCGTTCTGCCGCGCCAGCACGCGGCAGATGACAAACAACGCGTCCGAGTAGCGGTTGAGGTACTGCAGGCTGTGCGGGTTCACCGCCTCGTTGGCCGCCAGCGCCCACAGGCAACGTTCGGCACGCCGCGCGACGGCGCGCGCGAGATGCGCGGCAGCGGCGGCATGGTTGCCACCTGGCAGCACGAATTCCTTGAGCGGCGGCAGATCGTCGTTGAGCGCCGTCAGCTCATCTTCCAGCGCCGTGACGTGTTCGGCCTTGATGACCTCAACCCCCGGGATCGAGAGTTCGCCGCCGAGGTCGAACAGCTCGTGCTGCGAACGGCCGAGCAGGCTGCGCACGGCAGCCGGCAGTTCTTCCACCAGCACCAGCCCGACGCAACAGTTCAGTTCGTCCAGCGTGCCGATGGCAACGATGCGCGCGTCGGTCTTGGGCCGGCGCGTATTGTCCGCCAGCCCCGTGGTGCCCTTGTCACCGGTACGGGTGACGACCTTGCTCAAGCGATTTCCCATGCCATGATCTCCAACGAGAATCCGTGTGCGCCAGCCTACAGCGGCAGCGTGTAGCGCAGGGTGGCGTAGACGGCGCTACTGGACTGGTTGTAACCCTGCGCGGTCTGGTAATGATGGTTGAAGGCGTTTTCAAGATGCGCCTGCAGCCGCAGATCGCGCGTCAAACGCACGCCCGCGTGAAGGTCGAACAGGGCATAGCCGCCGTCGGCGTATTGCGGCCCCTGCGCGCCTGTAAGCGGGTCCACATCCGGGCGACTACCCGTCCCATAGACGGCTGCCCCCACATTGAAACGTCCCAGCGTGCGATCCAGCCGCGCGGAGATCGTGAACCTCGGCCGCCGCACGAGCTGCGTATGCGTGGTGAGATTGCGGGCACTCTGGTAGATACCGCGCAGTTGGGCATTCCACGGCCTGGCTACGTAACGCCAGCTCAGCTGCACGCCCTGCATCTGCACCCGCTGAGCATTCTCGGGCTTGAAACTGACTCCGCTGAAGATGATCAGGTCCCGCACATCGGTGCGAAACAACCG
>DASTNI010000082.1:0-68678 GCA_035720985.1 Rhodanobacteraceae bacterium
CTGTGGTCGCGCCGCCCGGCGAGATGCTGGTCGACCAGCGCGCCCAGCACGCGCGGCTCGAACCAGCCGGATGCGGCCAACGCGCCATCACCTATGGCGCGTTGCAGCGATCCGCGCAACGGGCCGCGGAACCACGCCGCCAGTGGCACGCGAAAGCCCATCTTGGGGCGATACAGCACGTCATGCGGCAGGACGGGTTCCAGCATCTTCTTGAAGACGTACTTGCCTTCGCCGCGCTGGAGCTTCAGCGCCGCGGGCAGGCTGGAGGCCCATTCGACCAGGTCCTGGTCGAGCACCGGCACGCGCACTTCGAGGCTCACCGCCATGCTGGCGCGGTCGACCTTGGTCAGGATGTCGCCCGGCAGCCAGGTCTTGAAATCGAGGTATTGCGCCAGCGCCAGCGGCTCGTCGGTGGGGGCGTTCGCGGCGTGCGCGCGGAACACCTGCAGCGCGTCGTAGCCTTGCAACTCGCGCTGGAACGCCGGGCTGTAGAGCTGCGTGCGCAACGCGGCCGATGTCGTGCTGACGCCGTGGAAGTACGCCGCCACGTCGTCGCGCGCGAGCGCCTGGAAGGTGGTCTTGGCGCGCAGCGGCCGCGGTGCCCAGTCGGCCTTCGGGTACAGCGCGCCCAGCGCGCCGAACAGTGGCCGGCGCAGGCCGAGCGGCAGCGCCGCACGCACGGCGCTTTCGGCCGCGTGCAGGCGATAGCGCCGGTAGCCGGCGAAGTTCTCGTCGCCGCCGTCGCCCGACAGCGCGACCGTGACGTGGCGGCGCGCCAGCTCGCATACGCGATACGTCGGCAGCGCCGAGCTGTCGGCGAAGGGTTCGTCGTAGATCGACGCCAGCCGGTCGAGCAGGTCGTGGTCGTCCGAATCGACGCGTTCCTCGAAGTGGTGGGTGTGGAACCGGGCGGCGACTTCGCGCGCGTAGGCGGTTTCATCGAAGCCTTTCTGGTTGAAGCCGATCGCGCAGGTGTTGATGGCGCCGCGCGCGCGGCGCGCCATGCTGGCAACCACCGCGCTGGAATCGACGCCGCCCGACAGGAACGCGCCGAGTGGCACGTCCGACACCATCTGGCTGGCGACCGCGTCATCCAGCAGGGCGCGGAGCTGCGCCATGGCCGGGTCGAGGCCTAGGCCCGGATCGGTCTTGAACGGCACGTCCCAGTACTGGCGCGCGGTGGGCGCGGCCTCGCCCGCGCGCCACGCCAGCCAGTGGCCGGGCGGCAGCTTGAAGAGGCCGCGGTAAATGGTCTTCGGATCGGGCACGTAGCCCAATGCCAGGTAGTCTTCCAGCGCCTGCGGGTCGACCTCGCGCGCGACGTCGGGATGCGCCAGCACGCCCTTGAGTTCGGACGCAAACACCAGATCACCCTTGCGGGTGAAGCCGTAGTAGAGCGGCTTGATGCCAATGGGATCGCGCGCGAGGAACACGCGCTGCTGCCGCGCATCCCAGATCCCGAACGCGAACATGCCGCGCAGCTTCGGCAGGCAGGCTTCGCCCCAGTGCTGCCAGGCGCGCAGCAGCACTTCGGTGTCGCAGCGCGTTTCGAAGCCGGTGCCTTCCGCTTCGAACTGCTTGCGGAGGTGCTCGAAGTTGTAGAGCTCGCCGTTGTAGGTCAGCGCGAGCCCGGTGGTCTTGTCCACCATGGGCTGCTGGCCGTGCGCGAGGTCGATGATCGAGAGGCGCCGATGGCCGAGGCCAACGCCGTCGGCGAGGTGTACGCCGGCTTCGTCGGGGCCGCGGTGGCGCAGTGCGTCGCGCATGCGGATGAGGATGGAATCGTCGATGGTGCTGCCCCGCGCGGCGACGATGCCCGTGATACCGCACATGTCAGGGCTCCCCGCGCTTGGCGAGCGCCGCGGTTCGCCGGGCCGGTCGTTGGCGCCCGGCCAGCAGCTGGTCGTACAGCCCGGTGTACGCAGCCACCATGGCGGTCAGGCTGAAGCGGGCGCGCACCCGCGCCTGCCCGGCGGCGCCGTGGCGCCGGCGCAGGCCGGGGTCGCGCACGTAGCCGTCCAGCGCGCGCGCGAGTGCGGCAGCGTCCGAGGCCGGCACCAGCGTGCCGGTTTCACCCTCGATCACCACTTCGGGTACGCCGCCCACGCGGGTCGCGACCACCGGCAAGCCCGCGGCCATGGCTTCGAGCACCGTGAGCGGGATGCCCTCGGCGATCGAGCAGAGCGCGAACACGTCGAATTCCGCGAGCAGGGCCGGTACGTCGTCGCGGTTGCCGAGCAGGCGTACCCGATCCTGCAATCCCAGGTCCTGGATGTGTCGTTCGAGGTGCGCCCGCTCGCGGCCTTCGCCGACGACGACCAGGCGAAGCCGGTGGCCGGCGTCCGCGTCGCGTGCGCACAGCAGGTGCAGCGCGTCGATGAGCCGCGCCTGGTCCTTGACCGCGTCCAGCCGGCCAACGGTGCCGATGAGCAGCGTACCGGGCGGCGCGAACGTGCCGAGCAGTGGACGCCCGCCGGACGTCGGCGTCGCGGCCACATAGCGCGCGGTGTCGATGCCGTTCGGGATGAACGCGAGCCGCGCGGGCGCGATGCCGACCACCTCGCGCAGCCATCTTTCAAGATCGGCCGACACCGCGACGTAGCGCGCAATGCATGGCGCCAGCCAACGCCGCAGGGCGCGGTACTTGCGGCTCTCGCCGCGCGGGTCGGCGACGTCCCAGCCGTGTTCGGCGTGCACCACGCGGCGCACGCCCGCGAGACGGGCGACGGGCGCAAGATCGAGCGCACCAAGGTTGTACGTCTGCACGAGATCGGGCCGCAGGTCGCGCAGCAGTTTCCAGAATCTCCAGTAGCAGCCGGGGTCCTTGCCCGGGCGCTTGGCCAGCGACACGCACGGCACGCTGGCGTCGGCGATCCGCGTGCGCATCGCGCCGAAGCCGGCGAGGCAGATGATCGCGTGGCGATAGCGCTGGCTGGTGCGGTTGATGACCGAGACCAGCACCTGCTCCATCCCGCCCGTGTCGAGCCGGTAGAGCACGTGCGCGATGAGCGGCCGCGCGCTCATCGGGCGGCCTCCGCGGCGGCCGGAACCGGGCCCTGCGGTTGTCGGGCGTCGGCGGCCAGCAGCGCGCGTGCAAAACCCAGCAGCGCGGCGTGTGCCTGCACGCGGTTGCCATTGGTGATCGGCGACGACAGCGCCCACACCGAGGATTCGTCGGCGCGGCCGCGCGCGACCGCCCACGCCTGCAGCAGCTTGGTCGCGATCGGCGAAGACGTGCAGCGCTGGCCCACGCAGTACCAATACCAGACCAGGCGCGAGCCGTCGCTGCCCGCGATGCGCATTTCACGCGCGGCGATGTCGCCGGCGCCCCCGCGCGGCAGCGCGACGCGCCCACCGGCGAGGATGCGCGATGTGGCCGGATCGTAGACGTCGTTGCCGTAGGTGATGAGGTTGTGCCCGCGCCGTGGCCGGCCGACGTAGACGGCGTGGAAGGCCTCGATCGCGGTGCCGCCGTCGTGCGCGGGATAGCTCACCTGGAAGGATCCCGCGGCGCCCTTGAAGCTTGGATGCCAGTCCGCGTCGCTCGTCACGGGCGCGCCCCAGCCCGGCACGCGCGGTGCCGCAACGGTCACGTGCTCGGGAAGCGGGGTGGCTGCCGGGCTTGGCGCGAGCAATGGGGCCGCCACCAGCACCACCAGCGCGAGCGGCCAGATCACGGCGCGCCGGCCGGACAAGGTGCCGTCGGTCATGGCGGTGCGCGGACGGACGACCAGGCGATCGCGAAAGAACCAGCCGACCGCCAGCAGCAACACCAGCACCGTGCCGAAGAACTGCCAGCCGAAGATCATGTGGTCGGTGCCGGTGGCGTATTTGAGGCCCCAGGTTTCGCCGATGAGGATCGTGAAATACACGCGCAGCCCGTTGGCGATGACCGGTACCACCGCCGACAGGGCCACGAATGCCGCGCGTTTCCACCAGCGCTGGTACATGAGGTACGCGTACAGGCAGCCCAGCGCGCCGCAGGCGAGGAAGAACTTCACGCCGCTGCAGGCGTCGGCCACCATCCACACCGCCGAGGGCGTGAGGATCTCGCGGCCATTCAGCAGCACCGGCGTGCCGGTGAGGTTCAACGCGTGCACCGCGAAGCGCGCGGTGATGTCCTGCAGTGGGCCGACGAGGCCATCGCCCCACGGCACCGCGAACAGCAGGTAGCCGAGTGGGAAGATCAACGTGCGCAGCGCGCGCCAGCCCCAGCACGCCAGCACCAGCGCCGGAAACAGCATGATGAGGGCAAAGTGCTGCGGCAGGTTGACCGCGAGCGCGTGCCCCGCATACCAGATGCTGGCCAGGAACGCGACCCCGACGAGTCCCCAGACGCTTGGTGCCGGCGCGCGTTCGCGCAGCTCGTCACGCAGCGTGAAGGCGATCCAGAGGCTGATCGGAAAGATGAGGAACGCATATTGATAGGTGCCGTCGTGGTCCCACGTCCAGACCAGCGATGCCACCGTGCGCCAGTAGCCGGCGAGCACCAGCGCCACGGCGATCGCGAAGGCGGGCACGGCGAGCTTCCAGCCCGAACCGCGCTCGAGCAGGCCCGCCTTGAGCGCCATCTCGCGGTTCATGGGCGCGCCTCGCCGGAGCGTCGATGCGCCGGTTCTTGCCCGTCATTCCCGCGCAGGCGGGACTGCGCAGGCAGGACGCCGAAGCGAACGTCGGCGGAGCCCGCGGCCCCGGGGGCGAGCCGCGGATGCGGCGAGTCATCCGGAGCCTTTTGCCTCGCACCGCTCGGGTCACTGGATTCCCGCCTGCGCGGGAATGACGAGTAGTCTTCCGTGGCTTTATGTGCCGCGCTGCTGTCACCGCACAGCACCTGTTCCTGCTCGTCATTCCTGCGCGGAAGGGCATCCGGCGGCGCGTCTGGCTGCGCAACGCCGTCTTCGACGGTGTAATGGTTTTGCTCGTCATTCCCGCGTAAGCGGGAATCCAGCGGCGGGCCCGACTGCACCGGGCCTTCCTCGGTCCGACGTGGGTTTTGCTCGTCATTCCCGCGCAGGCGGGAATCCAGCGGCGTCGGCGCGCGCGCGGGGCTTTCCTCATTGCTGCCTTCCAGCACCGCTTCATACGCATCGAGATTGCGCTGCCAATCGAACCGCGCCTGCACCGTTGCGCGCGCCATCGGCGCGGTCGCCGGCTCCGCCAGTTCCAGCCAGCGCACGGCCTCCTCGGCCAGGGTGTCCGGCTCGCGGCTGATGCAGCCGAGCCGTCCGGCGAAATCGCCGATGCCTTCCCAGGCCTCGGGCGTGGCCAATACCGGCTTGGCCATCGCCAGCGCTTCCAGCACCTTGTTCTGGATGCCGCGTGCGATGCGCAACGGCGCCGCGACCGCATGGGCGTGCGCGACGTAGGGTCGCACGTCCTCGACGCGTCCGGTCACCGTGATGCCTGCGACCTGGCCCAGCGCGCGCACCGCGTCGGTCGGGTGGGCGCCCACGATGTAGAACCGCGCGTCGCGGTGTCGTTCGCGGACGCGGGGCCACGCGGCGTGCGCAAACCAAACCACCGCGTCGACGTTGGCGCGGTAGTCCATCGCGCCGGCGAACACCAGCGCGCGGGCGCCGGCGGGGTACGGATTGGCGTAAGCGCGCGCCGGGTTCCAGTAATCGCCATCGACGCCGTTGGCGATGCCGTACACCTTGCCGGCCGCCGCCGGCGCCAGCGCGCGGAAGAATGCGGCCTCGGCGTCCGAGACGAGCACGCTGGCATCGAATGCCAGCGCGACCCGCTGCTCGAATGCAGCGAGGCGCCTGGCTTCACGCCGGAAAATGCCGCGCGCGGGACCGTGCCTGGCCTCGGCGTACTGCCGCCACTTGTCGGAATCGACGTCGACGAAATCCATGACGCGGCGCAGCCCGGCGTGCCGCAGCACCAGGGGCGCCACGCCCGAGGAATAGCAGAGCACCGTGTCGACGGCGCGCGTGGCCACGAGCCCGTCGACCCAGCGTTGCAGCACACGATCGCGATAGAGCCCCAGCGTCAGCGCCTCGCCGCGCGCAAGCGCACCCAGCGCGCGCACGCGGCCCTGCCACTTGCCGAGGGGGCGGATGCAGGTGCTGGCGCAGATCGCCTCGACCTCGCCCTGCCAGCGCCAATCGGCGGGGTCATCGATGAAGGTGCCGAGATACACCCGGTGGCGTTCCGCCAGCCGCCGCAACACGTGGTACGAGCGGATCTTGTCGCCCTTGGCGGGCGGCCAGGGCAAGCGGTGGCAGAGGAACAGGATCGAGCGCATGTCAGCCGAGGCTCCGCGCCAGCCACGGGCCGACGAGCTGGCTGACCGGCAAGGGCAGCCGCTTCCAGGCTTCGATGAAAAGGTGATATTTGCGGTTGGTCGGGCTGACGTTCGGGAGCGTCTCCCGGTTCACGAGATGGAACGCGTAGGGCAGCGGCTTGGGCTCGAAGCCCCAGTGGTGCTTGAAGGCGTACGAGCCGGTGCCTTCCTTGCTGCGGCCGAAATCGAACACGTGCGCGCCGCGCGCCACGGCGCGTCGCATCACCGACCAGTACATGAAGTCGTTGGCCGCGAGGTCACGCCCGCGCGCGATGCTGCCGCCGTAGTACGGGTGGACTTCGTCGCGGAAATAGAAGCTCATCACCGCGGCGACGGGTTCGCCCTGGTGGCGGATCACCGTGATTTCGCAGGCCTCGCCGAACGTGTCCTTGAGTCGCGTGTACCAGCGCCTGGGCAGCACCGGCGTGCCGAGGTTGCGCACGCTTTCCGAGTACACGCGGTAGAACGCATCGAGGCTGCCGCCGTGGTGGGCTTCGAGGCCAACGCCGATCCCCTTGCGCACCATCGCGCGCTGCTTGCGCGGGATGGCCTTGAGGTTGGCGTCGTCGTTGTCGGCGAGCGGCTTGCGGAAACTCACGTAGAGATGCTTGATCGGCCAGTCCGTGGGTTGCGGTTCGCGCTCGCGCAGTTCGAGGTAATCCACGCGCAGTTCGTGGGCCAGCGCGGCGGCGGCTTCGGTGAGCCGCGCGCGGGACTCGGCATCGGCGGCAACCACGCCGCCGTACACGCAGAACGGCGTCGAAATCAGCGCGTGGCCAAACAGGCGGCTCTTGATCTCGGCCAGCGGCAGGACGCCCGTCACCTGGCCGCCGCGCTCGGCATAGAGGTAATGGCAGCGGTGTCCCAGGCCCCGCCGCAGCACCTCGCGCCAGGCCGCGCGATGGAAGAAGGTGGCGTCGGGCGCGGCATCGACGAACGCATCCCAGCGCGTGGCGTCGATGTCCTGCAGGGGGCGGATCGCGCACGCGGCGGCCGGGTCACCCTCGCGCTTGTGATCGAGCATGGGCATCCTCCCTACGCGTCGGCCGGACTGGCCTCGAGCGAGACCACCGGATACCTGGCATGCGCCGGCGCCAGGAACACCCGATCCATGCGATCGAACTGGAAGTCGCCCAGCAGGCGCTCGACCCGTGACGCGGTGCGCGCAAGGTTGAGGTAGTGCCGGAACCGGCTCTTGAGCGGCGCGCCCGGCACCCGCGGCTGGCCGGGATCGACTTCCCACGGATGAAAATAGAACACGCCAGGCCGGCCTTCCTGCCGGTTGACGCGGTTGAGCCCGCGGCGGAACACCGAATACGGCAGCAGGCGGAAGTACCCGCCGCCGCCACAGGGCCAGTTGCGGCCCCAGGCGTGCACGGTCGTCACCGGCACCTCGACGATGCCCGAGCCTTCGGCGACGAACGGAAAGCGCGGCGCCGACGGCATGCCATACAGATCGTGATGGATCGGCACGATGCTCGAGCTGTAGCGATAGCCCGCGTGGGCCAGCTCGGCGTGCGCCCAGAGCGTCGTTGGCCCGACGGAATAGCTCGGCGCGCGATAGCCCAGCACCTGCACGCCGCTGGTGTCTTCCAGCAGCTGCTTGGTGCGCACGATGCCTTCGCGGAACTGCTCGCGCGTGATCGTGGTCAGGCGCTCGTGGCCGAAGCCGTGGCTGGCCAGTTCGTGGCCGGCGGCGCTGATCTCGCGGACCAGCGCCGGGAACCGTTCCGCGACCCAGCCCAGCGTGAAGAACGTGGCGTGCACGCCGTGGCGGTGGAAGATGTCGAGAATGCGATGCGTGTTGGCTTCCACCCGCACGGGCCATTTGGACCAGTCGGCGCGCGGGATCGTGTGGTCGAACGCCGCGACCTGGAAATAGTCCTCGACGTCGACGCTCATCGCGTTGACGATCGGGTCGGGCAGGGCAGCCACGGCATTCATGGGCCCTGGTGCCCCGCGCGCAGGCGCTGGAGTTCCGCGATCGCCTCGTCGGTGATCGCGGCATCGTCGGCCCGGCTCGCGTGCGTGGGCCCGGACTGCGTGATCTGCTTCAGGCGGATCTCCTCGCGCAGCAGTTGCAACAGGATCGTGTTGCGCTTCAAGTCCAGCTCCGAGAGCTCGCTTTCGCGGGCCGCGGTCGAGCTTGGCCGCCGCCGCGGCGGCGCCGAAGCCTGGGGCGTCGGGACGGGCTCCAACGTCATGCTGGTGCCGATCATTTCCTCGCGCATTTCATCCAGCACGGTCGTGATCGCCGCCCGGTCGAGCGCGTGCGTTTCCTCGAGAAAGCCGTACAGCAGCAGGCGATCCATGATGAGGTTGATCTTGCGCGGGATGCCGCGGCTGGCCTGCTGGACGGCGCCGAACACGGCGGGATCCAGCCGGGGATCGTCGTTCCAGCCGACCGCGTGCAGGCGGTGGAGGATGTACGCGCGGCTTTCCTCGGCGTCGAGCGGCTCCAGCCGGTACGACGCCACGATGCGCTGGCGCAGCTGCTCCATGTGGTGGGTCACGATCGTCTGGCGCAATTCGCTCTGGCCGACCAGGAACACCTGCATCAACGCGCGGCCCTTCTGTTCGAGGTTCGACAGGATGCGCAGCATCTCGAGCGCGGCCGGCGTGAGCGTCTGCGCCTCGTCGACCACCAGCAGCGCGTGCGTGTGGCGGGTCGCCAGGGCAACCAGGTGCTGCTTCAGATCCTGCAGCAGCGATTCCTTGCCGCGGCCTTCGTAGGCCAGGCCGAATTCCGCCGCGACCGCGGGCAGGACGTCCTCGCCGTCGAGGTTGGCCGACGCGATGCTGGCGATGGCGATGTTGCGCTGGGCAAGGTCGGCCAACAGCTTCTGGATCAACAGCGTTTTGCCGGTGCCGACGGCACCGGTGATCATCACGAAGCCCTCGCCGAGTTCCAGCCCGTACAACAGGTAGGACATGGCGCGCTTCTGGCCCTTGCTGGGAAACAGCAGCTCGGGATCGGGCGTCAGCCGGAAGGGCTTGCCACGCAACTTGTAGAACGATTCGTACATGGTGTTCTCAGAACAGGTGGGTCCACTGGAAATAGACCACATTGACCCGATAATCGTGCGCGCCCGGAACGGGGGTGTAGGCATTGCGCGAGTTGTTGATGAACTTCAGGCTGGCGAAATTTCCGGGGTTGATCTGGTGGACCAGGTCGAGTTCCCCGAAGCGGGTGTAGTTGATCGCGCCATCCATGAACTTGTAGCGCTGCCAGCCGATGGTTGGCGTGAAGGTGGTGTAGGGGCCCAGGTTCCACAGCCATCCGAGTTGGGCGTCGGCAACTTTTTCCTGGCCGCTGCCGAACAGGAAGTAGTCGCGCGTTTCGTTGTAGAGCGTCAGCGTGAGGTTGCTCCTGGGCATCTCGTAGGTGCCCGACGCGGTGGCGCGCTTCATCAGGTAGACCTGACGGTTCGCGAGCGAGGGAATCTGCCCGAGGCTGCCGGAGGGCAATCCGATCCCGCCGAGGCCACCGAGCCCGCCAAGTCCCCCAAGCCCGCCGATGTTGGTCGGCGGCACCAGCGAGGCGCCGAAGTTCTGTCCCAGGAGCTGCTGGCCAAGGCTGGTGGGCTGCTCCTGGTAGCTCACGACCGTGGTCAGGAGCGCCGCGGTGTGGGTCCACGACAGGTCCGCGCTGTGGCCGTAGAAACGGTGCCCGCCCATGAGCTTGAAACTGTCGCGCGCGGTCGACCATTCCACGCCGACGTCCCACAGCCCTGCGCCCAGCGGCTTGATGGTGCCGTCGGGCAGGTACTTGTCCTCCTTGCCGATGTCGGCCAACAGGCGGCCGTTGAGCGAGATCTGCCGCGAGATGCCGATCTTGGCGTTGGCGAAGCGGATGCTCCGGCCCTGGTCGGGTTCGATGCGCTGCTGTGAATACTGCGCGTTCCAGCCCCAGGTTTCGAACTGCGGGCTGTTGAGCGCCAGCTGCACGCTCTGGCTGGTGAAATCGGGGATGCCCGACAGCGTGCCCGCGGCATCGTTGGAAATCCCGCTGCGGTTGTAGCTCACGCGCCCGATCGCGTAGCGCGCGCTGAAGGTGCCAAGGCGGCCGAGGTCCTGCAGCCAGTAGGGACTCAGCGTGCCGCTGGCGACGTTGGCCTGGTTGCCCGAAAGGAAATACGTGCCGCTGCCGCTTGGCAACTGGTTGTTGATGATCGCGCGGCCGTAGGACACCAGGCCGTCCACGAACAGGTGCTGCGGCAGGACGCTGAGCGTGCCTTGCGCGTTGAGGTTTTGCGCGACCTGGGCGGTCGACCCGCCGCCCGAATAGAGATAGCCGGTGAGCTGGTAGTCGGCCCAGCCCGAAAACCGCTGGCCGCCGACCGCGGCGCGCACGAAGGGCTCGACGGTCGTGACCCAGCTCGTGTCCTTGGGCTGGCCGGGCGCGGCGAGCTTGAGGTTGTCGGTGTAGAGCTCGCCCAGCGTGATGCCCGTGACGATGCCGGGATTGTCCGGCGTCGGCTGCGGAATGGTGCCGGGCGCGGGCGCCTCGTCGGCGGCCTGCCCCTGGGCGCCCTGCGTCGGGGCCGGCGCGGGGAGCGCGCCGACGTTGGCGTCCTGCGCGGCGGCGCGTGGCAGCCAGCTGCCCAGCACCAGCGAGGACAGTACGACGGGCACCGACAGCGCGCGCATCACGCCTCCCCTTGCGGCGACTGCGAGTGGTAGCGGCTGTAGTAGGTGTAGGGCAGATTTTCGCCGGGCGGCAGGTGGCTCTTGTTGAGGATCATGCCCACGAACTGCGATCCGCCCAGCCCCGACAGCGCGAGCGCGACCTCTTGCCGGCTGGTGCGGCCCGCGGCGACGACCATCACGATCTGGCCCATGTGGGCCGCCAGGATCGGCGCTTCGGGCGTCGCGAGCAGCGGCGAGGAGTCGAACACGACGAGTCGCCGCTGGCGCACGCCGGACAGCTGCTCCAGCACGAACTCCATGCGCTGGCTGCCAAACAGCTCGGCGGTCAGCGGGTGCGGCTTGCCGACCGGAATCACCGAGAGGTTCGGGATGTCGGTGCGCACCACGACGGCCTCGGGATGCAGCGCGTCGTTGGCCAGCACGTCCATGAGTCCGGGGTGGTCCTCGAGCCCGAGGATGTACGTGGTGTCGGATTTGGGAATGTCGCCGTCGATCAGCAGCACCTCGAAGTCGGGTTCGTGGGCGAGGCTCATCGCGAGGTTCATCGCGGTGAAGGTCTTGCCCTCGCCAGGGATCGCGCTGGTCACGCCGATGCGGTCGGCGTGCGGTGGCGCATCGGCGCGCTTGCCGTTGGCGTTGTCCAGCAGCGGCCGCTTCGCGCGGCGCAGCTCGTTCGCCAGGCGCACGGCCGCATCGTCGCGATCGGGCAGGATGCCCAGGCGCTTCAGGCGCGGGTAGTCGACGTGCCACAGCGGTGCGGATTCGATCGGCGCCGCGGGCTCGGCGGCCTGCCGGCGTTCCTGCAGGCGTTCGACCGTGGGCGCGGCGTGCACGGGCGCGGGGACGTTTTCGGCCGGCAGCGCTGGCGGTGCCACCGCCGGCTCCGGCGCGCGCGCGCGGAGCTTCTCCGCGGCTTTCTCGACGATGCTCATAGGGCCCCCAGCGCGAACACGTGCTGCACGACGTGGGCGATGTGCCCGTCGAACACCAGTCCGACGGCCATCACCAGCGCCATTGCTCCCACGCCCGCGATGAAGCCGGTGGCCTCACGCCGTTGCCGGTGCCGCCGCGCCGGCGACACGATCATGCTGACCGCGCCGATGACCGGGTAGTCGCTGAATTCGCCGAGGCTCTGCATGCTGACGAACACGGGCTTGATGAGGTGCAGGAAATACGCGAAGGCGCCGCCGATGCCCACCGCAAACACGAACACGACCAGCAGCAGCAACCCGCGCCTGGGGCTGACCGGGTGCGGGGCGACGAACGGCGGATTGATCACGCGGAACTTGAGGTTGTTGCCGCTCTGCGACGCGTCCTGCGAGAGCTGCGCGGTGTTGAGGCGCGTGACCAGCTCGGTGTACTGGCGCTTGGTGGCGTCGTAGTCGCGGGTCAGGTGCTGCAGGGTGACCTGCGCACTGGCGACCTTGTCGAGGTTTTGCTTGAGCGTGGCGACCTGTTGCTGCTGGGCCGCGATCTGCGCATCCAGCGCGCGGGTGTCGGCAGGCTCGGCAGCGGCCACGGTGGATGAGGGCGTACCGGCCGCGGGCCTGCCGCTGGCCAGCGCGGCGCGCTGGGCTTCGAGCTGGCTGATGGCGCGCCGGGTCGAGACGACGTCGGGATATTCGTTGGTGTAGGAGAGCAGCAGCGTACCCAGGCGTTCCTGGTAGGCGTCGATCTGCTTGTCGAGCGCGGCGACGCGCGGATCGACGGCGGCGCCCGCCACATGGCGCACCGGACGGCCGTGGGCCACTGCTCCGCGCTGCGCTTCCAGCGAGGCCAGCGAGGCCTGCGCGTTCTGCAGCCGGGTGAAGTAGTCGGCGCCGCTCTGGTTGGGGATGAAGGCGATGTTGGCCTTCTCGAAATCAGCCAGCTTCTCTTCGGCGGCGTTGAGGCGCTTGCTGTAGTCGTCGACCTGTTGCTGCAGGAAGTTCTGGGCGCTTTCCGTCGACGCGGTATTGGCGCCCAGGGTGTCGTTCATCAGGATCTGCAGGAAGGCCTGCACGACCTTCTGCGCCATCTGCGGGTTGGTGTCGGCGTAGGCGAGGTTGTAGAGGTTCTTGGCGCCGGCGTCCTTGATCTTGACGCCCTCGCCGAGCCTGTTCAGCAGCGCGTCCTTGTCGCCCGGCGTGGTCGCGCGCAGCGCCAGGCCGGTCTTGTCGGCGACCGCTTCGAGGTTCGGCCGCGACAGCAGGGTGTGCGTGATGATGTCCAGGCGCCCGTCGACGTCGGGCTGCACGGCGATGCCGCGCAGCAACGGGTTGGTCAGGGCATCGGTATCGGCGTACACCTGTGCGCCCGCCTGGTACTTGCTGGGCAGCCCGAACACCAGGATGGCCCCGACGATCGCCACGCACCAGGCCACGATCAGCGCTTGCCAGCGATAGCGCCACGCCGCGTGGGCTTCCAGCATGACGCGCTGCAGCAGCCCATGCAGGTCGAATGACTGAGTCTGTGCCACGATGTACTCCTCGCTCCCGCGCGACCGCGTTGCCTGCGTTAGAACAACGCCTGCGGAATGATCAGAATGTCGCCCGGGCGCATGGTCACGTTGTCCTTGATCGCGCCGTTCATGAGGTCGCTCAGGCGCACGGGAATGGTCTCTTCCGCGCCGTCGGTCGTCCGGCGCACGATCTTGGCGTTGTTGCCCGCCGCGAACTTGGTCAGCCCGCCGACGTCGATCATCACGTCCAGCACGGTCATGCCGCTCCGGTAGGGCACGGCCTTGGGACTGGTGGCCTGGCCGACCACGCGCACCTGCTGGCTGTAGGCGCCCACGAAACTCTTGACGATGACCGTCACCAGCGGCGAGCGGATGTACTGGCTGAGCGCCTTTTGCAGATCGTCGGCGAGCTGGTCGGGCGTGCGGCCCGCGGCCATGATCGACTGCACCAGCGGGATCGAAATGCGGCCGTCCGGACGCACCGGCACGGTCGTCGACAGATTGGGGTTGTCACGCACGAAGATGTCCAGCGTGTCGCCCGGGCCGATGATGTAGTGCTCGGTCGGCGCGGCCGTGGTGGCGGGCGCGCCGCTGACCGTCGGCGCGGTGCTGCAGCCGCCCAGCAACAGCAGGGTGGTTGCCGCGAGTACCAGCCAAAACACGCTCTTGTGCTGCACTTGCTTCATGGGGATCTCCTGGTTTCAGCGCGCGCCGCGCCCGAACAACACCACTTCCACGGTCTGGATCAGGATGGCGAGGTCGAACACGAAGTTGTGGTTCTTCACATAGAAAAGGTCGAACTTGAGTTTTTCCTCGGCGTCTTCCAGCGACGAGCCGTAGGGATAACGCAGCTGCGCCCAGCCGGTCAGGCCGGGTTTCACGCAGTGCCGCAGCGAGTAGTAGCGGATGCGGGTGTTGAAGTCGTTGACGAACTGTGGGCGCTCCGGGCGCGGGCCGATGACGCTCATGTCGCCGCGCAGCACGTTCCAGAGCTGGGGCAATTCGTCCAGGCGTGCCTTGCGGATCAGGCGACCCACGTTGGTGACGCGATCGTCGTGCTGGCTGGCCCACTGGGCAACCCCGTCCTTTTCGGCATCGGTGCGCATGCTGCGGAACTTGATGACCGAGAACAGCCGGCCGTTTTCGCCGACGCGCTCCTGGCGATACAGGATCGGCGCGCCGGGCCCCGATTCCAGCCGGATCGCCAGCGCCGTCAGCAGCATGAAGGGCCACGCGACCAGCAGCACCAGCGCCGCGGTCGTGATGTCGAAAGTGCGCTTGATGGCGCGGCGCACCGGCGAAATGTTGAAGCCGTCCGAGAACACCAGCCACGACGGGTTGGTCAGCTCGATCTTGATCTTGCCGGCTTCGCGCTCGAAGAATTCGGCCAGCTCGGTGACCGCGATGCCCCGCTGCTTGCAATCGAGCAGCGCCGCCACCGGCAGGGTGCCGCGGCGATCGTCGGGCCCGACCACGATTTCATCAACGCCCAGTGCGGCGACCCAGTCGCACAGGACCGCGCCAGGATGCAGCAATTGGGCGGCCGGGACCGCCACGCGATCCTGGCCCACCGGCACGTAGCCCAGGATCTTGAAGCCGCGCTGGTCGGTGCGCCGGCGCATCTTGTGGGTCACCTCGGCGGCGCGCTTGCCGGCGCCCAGCATCACCACGCGCCGTTTGAACAGGTCGGCATCGACCACGCTGAGGAACGCCACGCGCCAGACCAGCACGCTGAAGTAGCCGATGAAGAGCGCGATCGCCAACACGCCGCGGCCGAGGTAGGTTTGGGGCACGGTGTAATACAACACCATGAGCGCGATGCCGCCCAGAAAGAATGCGACGCCCTGGCGGCTCAGGCGGCCCAGCCAGTTGGCGCGCAGGTGCACCTGGTACAGCCCCAGCGCTGCCATCGCCAGCACGATCACGCCGGCCACCAGCGCGGGGCGCCAGCCCAGCGATTGTCCAAACGGCGCCCGCAGTTGGATACTGCCCCAGAAGCGCACCGCCACCGCGACGTAGACACACGCGAACAGCAGCAGAAACTCGACGGTGGCCAGCAGGATCTGCCAGCGGAGCGCACGTTGTCGGAGCAATCGATACATGCCGCATCCCTTCCGGTGAGACGTTCTTTCCAGCCCCGTCGAGCGGTTCGGCGGGGGGCATATACTACAATGTGACGCGGGTCACAGTTTCGTCAGGTTCGCAGGCCGCATCGGCCACGCTTGCTTGATTTCCCTGCACGAATCATGCCGATGCCAGGCCTTCATCGTCATCGGCGCGCCGCCGGCCCGCGGTGCCGCGGCGCCGGCCTTTTCCAGCGACCGACGGAGTAGCTCACCATGTGTGGAATCGTTGCCGGCTGCGCCCAGCGCGAGATCGCGCCCATTCTGCTGGCGGGTCTGCATGCCCTGGAGTACCGCGGCTACGACTCGGCGGGTCTGGCCGTGCTGGATGGCGGTCGCCTGGTCCGCCTGCGCGTGCCGGGCAAGGTCGCCGGGCTGGACCAATTGTGCCAATCCCTGCCGCCCCACGGCCGGTCCGGAATCGCCCACACGCGCTGGGCAACCCATGGTGCGCCCACCGAGGCCAACGCCCATCCGCACGTGTCGCGCGACACGGTGGCGGTCGTCCACAACGGCATCATCGAAAACCATGCGGAGCTGCGCGCCGAACTGCAGGCCGCGGGCTACGTGTTCACCTCGGATACCGATACCGAGGTCATCGCGCACCTCGTCCACCAGCTCATGGCCGACGGCACCGACCTGCGCGAAGCGGTGATCCGCGCCACCCGGCGCCTGCGCGGCACCTACGCGTTGGCGGTACTGCACCGTGGGCATCCCGACCGCATCGTGGGCGCGCGCCGGGGCAGCCCGCTGTGCGTCGGCATCGGCATCGGCGAGCACTTCCTGGGTTCGGACGTGCAGGCCCTGATCCAGGTGACCCACCGCATCGTGTACCTGGAAGACGGCGACATCGTCGACCTCACCCCTGACACGCTGGCCATCTACGCCGCCGATGGCGGCCGGGTCGAGCGTCCGGTGCGCCTGAGCGAGCTTGCGCCCGACGCGGCCGAGCGCGGACCGTATCGCCACTACATGCTGAAGGAGATCTTCGAGCAGCCCGCGGCCGTGGCGCGCACGCTGGAAGGCCGGCTGGCCGATGGCCACGTGCTGCCCAACATCTTCGGCCCCGCCACCGAAGCGCTGCTGCGCCAGGTGCAGCAGATCCACATCGTCGCCTGCGGCACCAGTTGCCACGCCGGCATGGTCGCACGGTACTGGCTGGAAGGCATGGCGGGCGTGCCGACCACGGTCGAGGTGGCCAGCGAATACCGCTATCGTGCCGTGGTGGTGCCGCCGGGCACGCTGCTGCTCGCCATTTCCCAGTCGGGCGAAACCGCCGACACCCTGGCGGCGCTCCGCAACGCGCGGGGCTACCTGGGTGCGCTGGCCATCTGCAACGTGCCTGAATCGAGCCTGGTGCGCGAATCCGACCTCGCGCTGATGACGCGCGCCGGCCCCGAGATCGGCGTTGCCTCGACCAAGGCCTTCACCACCCAGCTGACCGCCCTGGCGCTGCTGGCGCTGGCGCTGGCGCAGGTGCGCAACGTCGAGGGTGAACGCATCGCCGCGTGCACCGCCGAACTCGCGACCCTGCCCGAGCGGTTGGCGGGTGCGCTGGAACTGGCGCCCACCATCGCCGGCCTGGCCGAGGCCTTCGTCGGCAAGCGCCACGCGCTGTTCCTGGGCCGCGGGGCGCACTATCCGGTCGCGATGGAGGGCGCGTTGAAGCTCAAGGAGATTTCATACATCCACGCCGAGGCCTATCCCGCGGGCGAGTTGAAGCACGGGCCGCTGGCGCTGGTCGACGAGGACATGCCGGTCATTGCCGTGGCGCCCAACAACCAGCTGCTCGAAAAACTCGAGTCGAACCTGCAGGAGGTTCGCGCGCGCGGCGGGCAGCTCTACGTAGTGGCCGACGCGGGCGCCGAGCTGGCGTCCGCCGGCGGGCGCGACGTGTTGATGAAGGTCGACACCGGCGGCAACTTCATCGCCCCGATCGTGCTGAGCGTGCCGCTGCAGCTGCTGGCCTATCACGTGGCCGTGCTGCGCGGCACCGACGTCGACCAGCCGCGCAACCTCGCCAAATCCGTTACCGTCGAGTGAGCCGGTACGATACGGCGGCACGCTTGGTAAAAACGACCGCCGGATCGTTGATGATCCGACGGCGAGGCGTTCCGGGTGGTGATCAACGGGCGCCCTGTCTTGTCGCGTCGTCGGCCCGCGCAATGCCGCTGCAGCGGACATCGCCGCAGGCCTGCCAGCCGCCGCCCAGCGCCTTGTACAAGGCCACCGCGCGGACATCGATCGCCGTTTCACCCTGCGCTAAGGCATCTTCGGCCGCGAGTTGCACACGCTCGGCGTCCAGCAGTTCCAGGAAGCCCGTCGCGCCTTCCTGATAGCGGATACGCGCGAGTCCCGCGGCGCGACGACTCTGTTGCGCCTGCGCGATGAGCTTGTCCACGCGCGCGTGCTGCTGGTTGTAGTCGACCACCGCGTTGTCAACGTCCTCGATCGCTCCCAGCACGGTGCGCTGGTAGTTCGCCTGCGCCGCGTCGGCGCCTGCCTCGGCGGCATGCAGTTCGCTGCGCACACGCGGCACGTCGAGACCGTTCCAGGTGATGCTGGGCATGAGCGACCACGCACGCGTGGACGGGCCGCCGAAGTCGTTGCTGCGTCCGGCCAGGAACCCGAGGAAGCCACCCAGCGAAATGTGCGGGAAGAAATCCGCCTTGGCAACGCCGATGCGCGCGATCGCCGACGCGTACTCGCGCTCGGCGACGCGAATGTCCGGACGGCGCGCCAGTACATCGCCCGCCGCGCCCATCGGCAACACCGTAGCGATCGGCTTGAACGTTTTCGGCGACACGTCGACATCGAGTGCGCCCGGCTGTTCGCCCAGCAGCACCGCAAGCCGTGATTCATCCGCGTGCGCCTGCATGGCCAACAGCGGCAACTGCGCTTCCACGGCGCTCAAGCGCGCCTCGGCGCTGGCGACGTCCTGGTCCGAGGCGGTACCGACCTCGGCGCGGGCGCGGATCAGTTTCAGCGTGTCCTGCTGGTTGGCAATGTCACGTCGGGCGATAGCCTGGCGCTGCTGCACGCCGCGCAGATCGAAATAGTTGCGCGCCACTTCGGCGAACAGGCTCACCTGCACATCCTGCAGGGCAGCCTTGCTGGCGCCGAAATCGGCGTGTGCGGCCTCCACCGAACGGCGCACGCCGCCGAACAGGTCGATCTCCCAACTGGCATCGAAGCCGGCCTGGTACGCCGTCACCGTGTTGCGTTGCGCGCTGATGCCGGGCGTCTGTTCGCGGCTGCGGGTGTACGACACGCCGGCCTCGATGTTCGGGAGATAGTGCGACCTGGCGCCACCGAGCCGGGCCCGCGACTCGTCGAGGTGCGCCAGCGCGATGCGGAAATCGAGGTTGCCTGCCGCCGCGCGCTGGATCAGCGCGTCCAGCACGGGGTCGCCGAATTGTTTCCACCAGGCGGCCTGGAATTTCGCGGCGCTTTCACGCGCCGCATCCAGACCCTGCAAGTGCGGCGTCGGCGTAGCCGGCGGGTGGTAATTCGGCCCGACGGTGACGCAGCCGGCCAGCGCGAGTGCCGCAACCAGCACACCATTTCTTATCAAGGCGTTCATCTCAATGACCCTCCAGTGCCGGCTGCGTTTCGGCACGCGCGCGCCTGCGCGCTTCGCGACGCTCCACGAAGGCACGAATCAGAACGTAGAAGAGAGGCGTGTACGCAAGCCCGAACAGCGTCACGCCAAGCATCCCGGAGAACACCGCGACGCCCATCGCGTGGCGCATCTCGGCGCCGGCACCGTGCGAGGTCACCAGCGGCACCACGCCCATGATGAAGGCGATCGACGTCATCAGGATCGGACGCAGGCGCAGGCGTGCGGCTTCCAGCACCGCCTCGTGGCGGGGCAAGCCGTCGAGCTGGCGTTCGCGGGCGAACTCCACGATCAGGATCGCGTTCTTGCACGCCAGCCCCACCAGCACGATCAGGCCGATCTGGGTGAAGATATTGTTGTCGCCGCCCGACAGCCACACGCCGGCGATTGCGGATAGCAGCACCATCGGCACGATCAGGATCACCGCCAGCGGCAGCGACCAGCTTTCATACAGCGAGGACAGCACCAGGAACACCAGCAGCACGCACAACGGGAACACCAGCGCTGCGGTGTTGCCGGCGAGGATCTGCTGGTAGGTCAGGTCGGTCCACTCGAAGCTCGTGCCATTCGGCAGCAATTGCCTGGCCAGCTTCACCATCGCCGCCTGCGCCTGACCCGAGCTGTAGCCCGGACCCGGGCCGCCAGTGATCTCGGCGGTCGGGTAACCGTTGTAGTGCATCACGCGATCCGGTCCCGCGCCGCGCTTGACCGTGACGAACGAGCCCAACGGCACCATGTCGCCCCTGGCGTTGCGCGTCTTCAACTGGCTGACGTCGGCGAGGTCGTGGCGGAACTCGGGTTCGGCCGAGACGTTCACCTGGTAGGTGCGCCCGAAGCGGTTGAAGTCGTTGACGTACAACGAGCCGAGATACGCCTGCATGGTCTGGTAGGCGTCGGTGAGATCCACGCCCTCGGCCTTGGCCTGCTCGCGATTCACGTCCACGTCCACCTGCGGCACGCTGACCTGGAAACTCGAGAACAACCCGGCCAGCGCGGGATCCTTGCGTCCCGCCGCGATCAGCTTCCGGGTCTGCGTGTACAGCTCGTCGAAGCCGAGTTGGCCGCGATCTTCGATCTGCATCCGGAATCCGCCGATCGTGCCCAGACCCATCACCGGCGGTGGGGGAAACACCGCGATGTAGGCGTCCTGGATCGACGCGAACTTCTGGTTCAACGCGCCCGCGATCGCGCCTGCGGAAAGGCTGGCGCTGCGGCGCTGGTCGAACGGTTTCAAGGTCACGAACACGATGCCCGAATTGGAGGCGTTGGTGAAACCGTTGATCGACAGGCCCGGGAACGCCACCGCGTTCATCACGCCCGGCTGCCTCATCGCGAGCGCGCTCATGCGCTTGATCACCTCGTCGGTGCGATCCAGCGAAGCCGCGTCGGGAAGTTGTGCGAACGCCACCAGGTATTGCTTGTCCTGCGTGGGCACGAAACCGCTCGGCACGTGCGTGAAGCCGAACCAGGTCAGCGCGATGAGCCCGGCGTAGACCGCCAGCGCGGCCACGCCTTTGCCCTGCAAGCGGCGTGTGCCTTCCACGTAGCGATCCGCGCCGCGCTGGAACAGGCGATTGAACGGTCGGAACAGCCAACCGAAAGTACGCTCGATGCCGCGCGTCAAGCGGTCCTTGGGCGCGTCGTGCGGCAACAGCAAGATCGCCGACAGCGCCGGACTCAGCGTCAATGAGTTGAACGCCGAAATCACCGTCGAGATCGCGATGGTCAGCGCGAACTGGCGATAGAACTCGCCGGTGAGCCCGCTGATGAAGGCGGTCGGGATGAACACCGCGCACAGCACCAGCGCGGTCGCCACGATCGGTCCGGTGACCTCGCGCATGGCCCGACGCGTGGCTTCCTTCGGCGCCTGGCCGAGCTCGATGTGGCGTTCCACGTTCTCGACCACCACGATGGCGTCATCCACCACGATGCCGATGGCCAGCACCATCCCGAACAGCGACAACGCGTTGAGCGAGAAGCCGATCAGATACATCACCGCGAAGGTGCCGATCAACGACACCGGCACCGCGATCAGCGGGATGATCGACGCCCGCCAGGTCTGCAGGAACAGGATCACCACCAGCACCACCAGCACGATCGCTTCCAGCAGCGTTTCCACCACGGCGTGGATGGAGTCGCGCACGAACACGGTGGGGTCGTACGCGATCCGGTAGTCCACGCCCTGCGGGAACTGTTGCTTCAACTGCGCCATCGTGGCGCGCACTTCATCGGAAATCTGGATGGCGTTGGAACCGGGCCGCGCGAAGATCGGTATCGCCACCGCCGGCTGGCCATCCAGCAGGCTGCGCAGTGCGTACTGGTCGGTGCCCAATTGCACCCGCGCCACGTCGCGCAGGTGCACGACCGCGCCATCCGGGTCGGTGCGCACGATGATGTTCCGGAAATCGTCCACGCTGCTCAGTCGTCCGCGCGTGTTGATGTTGAGCTGGAAGGCCGAGTTGCCCGGACCGGGCGGCGCGTTGAGCTTGCCGGCCGCGACCTGCACGTTCTGCTCGCGGATTGCATTCACCACGTCGCCGACGGTGAGCTTGCGCTGGGCGAGCTTCTGCGGATCCAGCCACACCCGCATGGAATATTCGCCGGCACCAAAGATCTGCACGTCGCCGATGCCATCCAACCGGCGCAGCACGTCCTGCACGTGCAGGCGCGCGTAGTTCGACAGATACAGCATGTCGTAGCGGTGATCCGGCGAGACCAGATGCACCACCATGGTGAGGTCGGGCGAACTTTTTTGCGTCGTCACGCCGAGCCGCTGGACCTCTTCGGGCAGGCGCGGCAAGGCCTGCGCCACGCGGTTCTGCACTTCGACCTGGGCCTCGTCGAGATCGGTGCCGAGGGCGAAGGTGGCGGTGAGCGTCATGACGCCGTCGCTGGTGGCCTGCGAGGACGAATACAGCATCCCCTGCGCACCGTTGATCGACTGTTCCAGCGGCGTCGCGACGGTCTGGGCGATGACCTCGGGATTGGCGCCCGGGTACTGCGCACGTACCACCACGGTCGGCGGCACCACCTCGGGGTATTCGCTGATCGGCAACTGGAATACCGCGATGCCACCGGCAATCAGGAGCAGCAGCGAAAACACTGCCGCCATGATGGGTCGGTCGATAAAGAACTGGGCAATGTTTTTCATGGGATCGACTCAGCGTTGCGGATTCTGTGCAGCGACTGCGACGGCTTGCGCCGTGCGTGTGCCGTTCGATGGCTGGGCGCCGCCGGCATAAACCAGCGCCTTGTCCCGCGCGTCCAGCCGGTTGCCCATCGCCACCCGCTGCGGGGCCACCTCGACGTCGGGGCGCACGCGCTGCAGGCCATTGACCACGATGACGTCGCCGCGCTCCAGGCCGGCATCGACGATCCGCAAGCCGTGGAACAGGCCACCGGTGGCGATCTTGCGGTACTGGACCTTGTGGTGCTTGTCGACCACGTACGTGAACTGATTGCCAAGGTCGGTGCCGACCGCACGGTCGTCGATCAGGATGCGCGGCTTCGGCTGCCCGACCTGCAGGCGCACGTGCGCATACAAGCCCGGCGTGAGCAACCCGCGACCGTTGTCGAACACCGCGCGCAGGCGCATGGTTCCCGAGTCGCTGTGCAACTGGTTGTCGACGAAGTCGAGGTGCCCCACGTGCGGGTAGCCCTGCTCGTCGGCCAGGCCCATGTTTACCGCCATGCGCGCGTTGCGTCCGTCGGCCCGTGCCGCTGCGCGCGCGTGATCCAATTTCAACCAAGTGTGCTCGTCGGCATCGAAGTACACGTAAACGGGGTTGACCGAAACCAGGGTCGTGAGCACGTCGGCGCTGGTCACAAGATTGCCGGGCGTCACGCGGGCATTGCTGACGCGGCCATCGATCGGCGCGCGCACGTCGGTGAAATCCAGGTTCAGCCGCGCCGCCGCCAGCGCGGCATCGGCCGCCGCCAGGGCCGCCTTGGCACTTTGCGCGGCGGTGATCTGGCGATCGGCGTCTTCCTGCGCGATGGCATGCTTGGCCAGGAGCAATTTCGCGCGCCGGGCGTTGGCCCGGGCCAATTCAAGTTGCGAGTGGGCCTGCGCGCACTGCGCGGCGAGCCGGTCCACCTGGGCCTGGAACGGACGTGGATCGATCTTGAACAGGAGCTCGCCCTTGTGCACCAGCGCGCCTTCGGTGAACTTCACCGCCTGCACGTAGCCGCTGACGCGTGGCTGCACCTTGACCGTATCGATCGCCTGCACCTTGCCGATGAAATCGGCGCTGTCGGCGACCGGGCGCTCGATGACCTCGGACACCGTGACCTGGGGCGGGCCCGGCGGGGGAACCTGGGCGTTGCCGCTGCGATGGTCGATGGCGGCCCACGTGACCACCACCGCGGCCACCAACAAGCCCATCAGGGTCAGTCTCTTTTTCATCGTCGCGCTCTCTGCTGGAATGTCGTGCCCGGGATTGCGAATCCCGGAAGCACGCACGAGATAAGAACACCCGCGAGTACAGTTAACCCCTCCGTCGGGCATTCCAGCCGTGACTCCCAGTCACCAATCAATGGAGGCTTGATCCAATGGAAGACTTCTCAGCGATAACGAGCTTCGTCCGCGTAGTCGAAGCCAAAAGTTTCCGGAGCGCCGCGGCGCAACTGGGCATGACCCCATCCGGCGTCAGCCGCGCGGTATCGCGGCTGGAAGAGCGCATTGGCGTGCGCCTGCTGTTTCGCAGCACCCGCGCGCTCAATCTCACCGACGACGGCGAATCGTTCTACCGGCGCTGCAAGGACATCCTGGCCGACCTCGGCGACGCGGTGGACGCAATGGGGTACGCGCGCACCGAACCGCGCGGCAAGCTGCGGGTCGCAACGAACGTCTCGATCGGGCGCGCCGGGCTGATCCCGAACCTCGCCGATTTCGAGGAACGCTACCCCGACATTCAACTGGAACTGTCGATGAGCGAGCGCAACGTCGGGCTGATCGAGGAAGGCATCGATTGCGCGATTCGCATGGGTGAGCTGGCGGACTCCAACCTGGTCGCGCGCAAGCTGGGTTACTTCAACAACGTGCTGTGCGCCTCGCCTGCGTATCTCGCGCGCCATGGCACGCCGTTGACCGTCGAGGATCTCAAGCGCCACCGCTGCATCAATTACATCTACCCGGCGAGCGGTCGGCCGTACCAGTGGCAATTCGATACGCCGGCCGGTCGCATCGCGCTGGACGTCGACGCGCATCTCCTGATCAACGACGGCGAATCGGTGATCCAGGCGGCCATGGCGGGCCTCGGCATCATCCAGGTCCCGCACTGGCTGGCCGCCAGCGCGATCGGCCACGGCAAACTGCAGGTGATCATGGAAGACACCATCTCGACGGGTTCACCGGTGTGGATCGTCTACCCGCAGAAGAAGCACCTGTCGGCGCGGGTCCACGCGTTCATTGACTGGGTGCAAGAACTGTTCTGCCGCAACAATGTGCCCGCATGCCGGATGAGCGCGAATGCCGCGGCCGCGTCGGCGGGCAGCGAGAGCAAGGCAACAGGTTCCGCACGCAGGCCTGCAGACGTTCGACCTGCGGTTGCGGTCGAGTCCTGAAGAAACAGGCGCGTCCCGCCCATTTGCCGACACGCCATACTGTCCGCATGGTTTCGGGGGCATTGGGCGCCGAGCCTTCCCGCAGACAGGTCCGCGCAGTCGCGTGATCAGGCGCGCGTGGCGAACGGAATCGCGTCCAAGTCCAGGTTGCCACCGGTCAATACCAAGCCGATGCGCTGCCCGGCGAAACGGTCGCGCTGAGCCAGCACCGCGGCCAGTACCGTCGCCGAAGACGGCTCGATGGTTTGTTTCAGCTCGGCCCACGCGAGCCGCATCGCAGCCAGTACGGCTGCGTCATCGACCGTGATCACCTCGACGCCGTACTCGCGCAGCAGCGTGAGGTTGGGCGCACCGATGCTGGCGCGCAGGCCATCGCAGATCGTGTGCGGTACCACGCTGGTGACGCGCTCGCCACGCGCGAGCGATCGCGCGGCATCGTCGGCGCCGGCGGGCTCGGCGGCGACCAGCCCGGCCTGTGGCCGCAACGCACGCAACGCAATCACGCAGCCCGACGCGAGTCCGCCGCCGCCGACCGGTGTCACGACCACGTCGAGGTCGGGCACCTGCCGCAGGAGCTCCGGCACGATGGTGCCCTGGCCGGCCATGACGCGCGCGTCAGCGTAGGGATGTACCAAGGTGGCGCCGGTGGCGCGCTGCACCTCGGCGCAGGCGGCTTCGCGCGCAGGGGTGCCCGGCGCGCAGCGATGGATGATGCCGCCCGCGCGCTCGATGTTGGCGAGCTTGGCCGCCACCGCGCCCTCGGGCACGACGACGTGCGCCGGAATGCCGCGCGTGGCCGCGGCGAGCGCCAGTGCCGCGCCGTGGTTGCCGGAGGAATGCGTGACCACGCCGCGCTGCGCTTCGTCATCGGTGAGCGACCACACCGCGTTGCAGGCCCCGCGGAACTTGAACGCACCACCCACCTGCAGGTGCTCGCACTTGAAGCACAGCCGCGCGCCCGCGCGCCGGTCGAGCTCGGGCGACGTCAGCACCGGCGTCACCCGCGCGTAAGGCGCGATCCTTGCGGCGGCGGTGCGGACATCGACGAGCGTTGGAGCGGCGAAGGCGTTCATGAGCCCCGCGCACCTTAGCGCCCGCGCCGCGCGGGCGCCAGCGTGGACGCGGCGACGGTCTACGGACCGGCCCGTGCGCTCCGGGGCGCGCTGGTAAAATCCGGCGATGGATACGAATGCCGCAACACCTGCCGCCCGCACCGTCCGCCTCGCCGATTACCGGCCGCCCGCGTGGCGCGTCACCGATGTCGAACTCGCGTTCGAGCTTGGCCTCGACGCCACCCTGGTGCATTCGAAGCTGACGCTCGCACGTGATCGGGACGAGCCGTTGTTTCTGGACGGCGAGGACATCGAGCTCATCGCCGCGCGCCTCGACGGCCGCGCGCTCGACCCCGGCGCGTACCGGCTCGATGCCGCCGGACTCACGATCGGAGGCGCCCATGACGGCAGCCTGCTGGAGCTCGACGTGCGCACGCATCCGGCGACCAACACCCAGCTGTGCGGCCTGTACCTGTCGGGGTCGCGCGGGCGGGGGTTCCTGCTGACGCAGTGCGAAGCGCAGGGCTTTCGCCGCATCACGTTCTTCCCCGATCGCCCGGACGTGCTCGCGCGCTATCAGGTCACGCTGACCGCGGACAAGGCGCGCTTCCCCGTGTTGTTGGCGGGCGGCGAATGCGTCGAATCCGGCGAATTGGACGAAGGCCGCCACTTCGCGCGCTTCGTCGATCCGCATCCGAAACCGTCCTATCTGTTCGCGCTGGTCGCGGGGCATCTCGAGAAGCTCGAACGCGCGTATCGCACCGCCGATGGCCACGATGTCGCGCTGCGCCTGTGGGCCGAGGCGGACGCGATCGAACGCTGCCACTACGCGCTGGATGCGCTCGAGCGCGCGATGCGCTGGGACGAGCGCACCTATGGCCGCAACTACGACCTGCCGGTGTTCAACGTCGTCGCCACCCACGACTTCAACATGGGCGCGATGGAGAACAAGGGGCTCAACGTCTTCAACTCCAAATACCTGCTGGCCGATCCCGATACAACCACCGACGACGAGTACCGTCGCATCGAGTCCGTGATCGGCCACGAGTACTTCCACAACTGGAGCGGCAACCGCGTCACCTGCCGCGACTGGTTCCAGCTGTCCCTGAAGGAAGGCTTCACGGTGTTCCGCGAGCACAGTTTCTGCGAGGACCTCCACTCGCCGGCGCTGAAGCGCATCGAGGACGTCGCGATGCTGCGCCGCGTGCAGTTTGCCGAGGACGCGGGCCCGCTGGCGCACCCGGTGCGCCCGGCCGAGTACCAGGCGATCGACAACTTCTACACCGCCACGGTGTATGAGAAGGGCGCCGAGTTGATCCGCATGCTGAAGGGGCGGCTTGGCGCCGAAGGCTTCCGCCGTGGCACCGACCTCTATTTTTCGCGCTTCGACGGGCGGGCCGTCACCATCGACGATCTGCTCGCCGTGCTGGGCGAGGCCAACGGGGTGGACCTCTCGCCGTATCTTGCGTGGTATGCGCAGGCGGGCACGCCCGAGGTGCGCGCGCGCGACGAGTTCGACGCAATCGAACAGCGCTACACGCTGACCCTGGCCCAGCGCACCCCGCCGACGCCTGGCCAGCCGGTGAAGCGGCCCGTGCCGATTCCGATGAAGGTGGCGTTGTTCGTCCACGACGGCAAGCCCGTCGATCTGCGCCTGGCGGGTGATCGGACGCCGCCCGCGCGCGAACGCGTGCTGGAGCTCACCGCCGCCGAGCAAACGTTCGTGTTCGAAGACGTGTCCTCGCTGCCGACGCCCTCGCTGGGTCGCGGATTTTCCGCGCCGGTGCGGCTCGTCTACGACTACACCGCGGTGCAGCTTGCGCTGCTGGTGCAACGGGAAACCGGCGGGTTTGACCGCTGGAACGCCGCGCAGCAGCTGGGCGTGCGCGCGTTCGACGACGTGCTCGCGGGTAAGGATCGCAAGCACGGCCACAACACCTGGCTGGACACCATGGCGCAGCTGTTCCGCAACCGCGCCGATGAAGATCCGGCGCTGCTGGCCGAGCTGCTGACGCCGCCTTCGGAGCTGGAACTCGGGGCGCGGCGGTCGCCATTCGATCCGGACGCGATCCACGCCGCGCACGAGGCGCTGGAAGCGGCGCTAGCCGCGCGTCTCGGTGACGAGCTTTCCGATGCTTACCGCGAACTGCACGCCGGCGAGTCGGGTGCGCTCGACCCGGCGGCCGCGGCCCGCCGGCGCCTCAAGGCGCGCGTGCTGGCGCTGTGGGTTCGGCGTGCTCCGGCTGCGGGCGGCGAGGCCGCGCTGGAGCAGTGCCGTGGGGCGCGCGGCATGACCGATCGACTGGCCGCGCTCGCCGCGCTGGTGCGCGCGGGCCTGGTGCAGGCGGCGCCGGCGCTCAAGTCGTACCGCGAGCGCTTCGATGGCGATGCGCTGACGCTCGACAAGTGGTTTGCGCTGCAGGCGACGGTCGCGCGGCCCGCCACGCTCGAAGCCGTGCAGGCCCTGGAAGCCGATCCGGCGTTCACGCTGGCCAATCCCAACCGCGTCTACGCGCTGATCGGGGCCTTCACGCGCGCCAATCCGGTGGCGTTCCATCGTGTCGATGGCGCGGCCTACCGCTGGTTTGCCGGCAAGCTCGCCGAGCTCGATGCGCGCAACCCGCAGCTTGCTGCCCGGCTTGCCAAGGCGTTCGAGGATTGGACGCGGCTGGAGCCCCGGCGGCGCGGCGTGGCCCGCGACGTCCTGCGCGATCTGCTGGCCGACGGTCCCTGGTCACCCGACCTCACCGAGATACTGACGCGCGTGCTGGCCGCGGAACGCGCCGAGGCGCTCCGCGCCACCTGAATGTCGATCGGCAAAGGCGTAGCATCGAGTACCGGAAAGTGCCGATGTGGAGGTGCGTCATGCGCGCGACGATTTTGCCCGCCGTGTGGGAACGCGCCCTCCGGCTGCTGGCGTTGGGCGTGGCGACGGCGGTGCTGGGCGGCTGTGCGACGGGATACAGCTTGGTGCAGGCGGATGGGACCGGCGGGGGCGCGTATTACAGCGGCGAGGCGTATACGGGCACCGGCTACTACGATGCCGGGGCGACCGGACCCTACTACGCGGGTACCGCGGGGTGGGGTTACTACGACGGCATCTGGCCGTACACGGGCGCGGGCGGCTGGTATGGCTCGGGCTTCGGTTTTGGCTATGACCCGCCCTTCGCGCTCGGCTTCGGGTTTTCGAGCGTGTGGAATTTTCCGGGCTACTGGGGACCCTGGTACGCCACGGGTGCGCCCGTCTGGAGTTGTCGGTGGCAGTGCCGCCAGCGTCGCGCGCACTACTACGGTCACCCGCGGATGGGCCGCGGTGGGTGGCGTCATGACGGGGGATATGGGTCGCACGCCCCGATCGGCGGTGATTACCGCGCCCGCGTCGAGGCGAACGCGCAGAGCGGGATGATGCGCATGCCGCGCGCTGCGGCAGGTTTTGCTGCGCGGGACTTCGTCCACGCGCCGATGCGGCCGTGGACGGCGCGAGCCGGCATGGACATGCCGCGGCCCGCAGCGCCGACGTGGCGCGGACGCCCGGCCATGGGCGCCTTCGCGCGCGATTCGCAATACGGTGCCGCGCGGGCCTATGCACCGATGCCACGGGGCCTGCAGATCGCGGCGCCCGTCGTCCGTACCGCCGGGCCGGCCCGGGGGACGTACTCCCGTGGCGAGGCGCGCTGACGCTCCGTTCACGCAAAAAGAAACGGAGGACGCAACCCGCGCCCTCCGCTTCCCCCTGTTCCGCAATTTGTTTGGGCTGGCGACGAATCGCCGGCGGGCTTCAGGCGCGCAGGTGGGCGATCACCTCGTCCAGCTCGTGCATCTGGGTTTCGATCGGCCGCAGCATTCGCGGCTGGAGCGCAGCGGGACTGGTTTCGCGGATGTGTTCCGCACGCAATTCGAGCGTGCCCATCTGGATCAGCTTGTCGTGGTGCTCGCGGATCGCGTCCAGTTCCTGTTCGCTTATGGCAAAGTTGTGCATACCTCCACTCCTTCGTTTACGCGGGGCCCGGATGCCTGCACGAGCTTCAAGTGGCATTCATCCGGATCCGCTGATACTCTCCGCCGCGACGATCAAGGGGATGACACTGATCGTTGCAACGCCCGTTTTTACGAATCTGGCGCCCGGACCACGGTTACTCTGGATTCCCCCTGTTCCTAGAATGACCGCCGGGCGCCAGTTACTTGGTTCGGCCTTCCTGACCTTTCCCGCCGACGCGATGGATCTGGCTTTCCGGATCCGCCGGCTGCGTTGGCGGCTGCGCGCTGGGTATCCTGCACGTCGCGTGCCAACACCGGCATCGTGCGCTGCGTGTGGCCGCGCACGGGTGCAAACTCTGGTGTCGCGGGCGGCGTTTTGTGACTCGGGCACGCGGGCTGCGACAATGCGCAACGGGTGCTCGCGAATGCGCGGCGTGGGGCATCCCACGCGGCGGTTCATTCCACCGCGTCCGTCACCCGCGGGTGACGCGCTCCGACCAATCGTGACGCGCCGCGATTCCGGCGTGCAGCGGCGGAGGCTTTGGTGAAGCAGGGTTCGAGCATAGTGACCGGCGGTGCCGGTCGGGGTGCGGAGAAAGTCTGATGAAGCAATACGACGTGATCGTCGTTGGCGGTGGGCACGCGGGGCGAGACGGAGCTTTCGCGAACTGCCGGGGGGCAGTTCGCGCCGTCGAGCGCCCGAGGCAGGAGCCGAGGGCGGGGTCACTTGGCGAGAACAGGAAGTTCGAGCGTAGTGACCGGCGGTGCCGGTCGGGGTGCGGAGAAAGTCTGATGAAGCAATACGACGTGATCGTCGTTGGCGGTGGGCACGCTGGCACCGAAGCCGCACTGGCCGCGGCGCGCATGGGCGCGGCAACGCTGCTCGTCACCCACAACATCGAGACCATCGGCCAGATGAGCTGCAATCCCGCGATCGGCGGGATCGGCAAGGGCCACCTCGCGCGCGAGATCGACGCGCTGGGCGGCGCGATGGCGCACGCCGCGGATCTGGCCGGCATCCAGTGGCGCACCCTCAACGCGTCCAAGGGGCCGGCGGTGCGCGCCACGCGCTGCCAGGCTGATCGCGTGCTCTACAAGGCGGCGGTGCGGCACATCGTCGAGCGGCAGCCGAACCTCGAAGTGTTCCAGCAGGCGGTCGACGACCTCGTCATCGAATCGGGTCGCGTCGCCGGCGTCGTGCTGCAGATGGGCGTGACCCTTCGCGCGTCGCGCGTGGTGCTGACGGTCGGCACCTTTCTCGCCGGCAAGATCCACATCGGGTTGGAGAACCACGCCGGTGGCCGCGCGGGCGATCCGCCGGCGACGAAGCTGGCGCTGCGGCTGCGGGAATTGCCGCTGGGCGCCGAGCGCCTGAAGACCGGCACGCCGCCGCGACTCGATTCGCGCACGCTGGACTATGCGGTATTCGCGGAGCAGCCGGGCGATGACCCGCTGCCGGTGTTCTCGATGCTCGGTACGCGCGCCGAGCATCCGCGCCAGGTACCGTGCTGGATCACGCACACCACCGCGCGCACGCACGAAATCATTCGCGCGGGGCTGGACCGCTCGCCGCTCTACACGGGGAAAATCCACGGCGTGGGCCCGCGCTACTGTCCGTCGATTGAGGACAAGGTGGTGCGCTTTGCCGACAAGGCGTCGCACCAGATCTTTATCGAGCCCGAGGGGCTGGACGCGGTCGAGATCTACCCCAACGGCATTTCGACGTCGCTGCCGTTCGACGTGCAGCAGGACCTGGTGCATTCCATTCCGGGCTTCGAGCACGCGCACCTGACGCGCCCCGGCTACGCCATCGAATACGACTACTTCGATCCGCGCGGGCTGCAACCCTGGCTCGAAACCAAGGCGATCGCGGGGCTGTATTTTGCTGGTCAGATCAATGGCACCACGGGCTACGAGGAAGCCGCGGCGCAGGGGCTCGTCGCCGGCCTCAACGCGGTGCGCGGCCTGCGCGACGAAGCGCCGTGGTGGCCACGGCGCGACGAGGCCTACATCGGGGTGCTGATCGACGATCTCACGACCAACGGCACCATCGAGCCGTACCGCATGTTCACCTCGCGCGCGGAGTACCGGCTGCAGCTGCGCGAGGACAACGCCGACCTGCGCCTGACCGAAAAGGGGGCCGAGCTGGGCGTGGTGCCACAGGCGCGTTTCGATGCCATGCGCGAACGCCGCGACGCCATCGAGCGCGAAACACAGCGCCTCAAGGCACTCTGGGCGACGCCGGTCAATGCGCTGGGCACGGCGCTGGCGGCGGCGCGCGGCGTGACGCTGACGCACGAGGCCAACGCGCTGGATCTGCTGCGGCGGCCCGAGCTCGACTACGCCGCGCTCACCGCGATCGACGGCTTCGGCCCGCGCGTGGCGCGCGAGGACGTGGCGCTGGAAGTCGAAGTCGCGGCCAAGTATTCGGGCTATCTCGAGCGCCAGCGTACGGAAATCGAGCGCCAGCAGCGGCACGAGGCCACGCCCATTCCGGTCGATTTCGATTACGACCGCGTGCGCGGGCTTTCGACCGAGGTATCACTGAAGCTCAAAAAGGTGCGTCCCGTCACCGTCGGCCAGGCGCGGCGCATCAGCGGCGTGACGCCGGCCGCCATCTCCCTGCTGCTGGTGCACCTGAAGCGCGCGGGTGGCCAGCGCGCGGCCTAGGGGCGCTCTGTCAAGCCTGCTGCGCGTCCTGCGACGGGCCCGGGACGAACGGGTAATGCATGGATTCCGTTCGTGGTGAGCTTGGCGAACCACGGGCGGACCCAGCAAGGTCGGCGCATTTCGGGGAACGCGGGCTCCATCCGTGGCGTCATTCAAACGTCTGTATTAGGCTGGCGGCGTCCCGCCGTCCGGCGCACACGGAGTCGCTCCCATGCTTCGCCCCAGTCATCTCGCCTGCGCCGTGGCGCTGGCGCTCGCCAGTTCCGTCGCGCTTGCACAGCCGGCGCCGGCGGCCACGTCCGACACCGTCGGTCCGTTCGATCGCGTCGTGGTGTTTGGCGACAGCCTGAGTGACGACGGCAACCTGGCGTTGGCTTCCGGGCTGCCGGCGATCGTGCGCTTCACCACCAACCCTGGCCAGACCGCGATTGAAGAAGTCGCGCAATCGCTGGGGGCGCCGCTCAGCCCGTCGCTGGCGGGAGGCACTGATTTCGCAGTTGGCGGTGCGGGCCTCGTCAACAACTCGCCCGGCACGCCGGCCGGGGTGCCGCTGTTGCCGGCGCAGTTGGCGACCTATTTCACCGCTACCGGCGGCAAGGCCGATCCGACCACGTTGTATACCGTCTGGGGTGGTGCCAATGACATCTTTTATGGCGCGACTTCCGGCGCCGCCGCGGCCGCCGCCCAGGCCAAGATCCAGGCGCTGGTGACGGCGCAGGTGAATGCCGCGGTCACCGCCAATCCCGCGCTGGCCGGCGACCCCACCGCACTCGCGGCGCTGACGCAGCAGGTCACCGCCGCGGTCGCGGCGCAGGTGGTGCCGGCCGCCGAGGCGCAGGCCGGGGTTTCGAGCCTGATGAACGCGGCGCAGGTGCAGGCCAGCATCCAGCAGGCCGCCGCGACCGAGCTTGGCATGCTCGGCCAGCTGCAAAAGGCCGGCGCCCGCTACGTCATGGTCTTCAATCTGCCCAACATCGGCCTGACCCCGGACGGACGTGCGGGGGGCGCCGCCGCCGCGGCGCAGCTGACGGGGCTTTCGATCACCTTCAACAGCACGCTGAACACGGGCCTTGCGGCGAGCGGGCTCAACATCATCCCGATCAATACGTTTGCGCTGCTCGACCAGATCGCGGCCAATCCTGCGCAGTACGGCCTGACCAACGTGACCCAGCCTGCCTGCACCGGCAGCTCGTTTGGCTGCCTGCCTGCCGGCACGCCGGGCGCGACCAGCACCTACCAGCCGGGCACGCAAAATACCTACCTGTTTGCCGATGGCGTACATCCGACCACCGCCGCGCACGCGATGCTCGCGCAGTACGCGGAATCGGTGATTGCCGCGCCCGGCGAGATGTCGCTGCTGGGCGAAGCGCCGCTGCTGGTCAACGAGACCGTCAACCGCAGCATCGTCACCCAGGCCACCAGCCGCCTCGGCGGCGCGGCCGGCGACGGCCTGCGCGTGTGGGCGAACTACGGCCACACCAACCAGACCCTCGACGCGCAGGCGGATGCGCCCCGGAGCGGCAACGATCTCAACACGCTGAGCGTGGGCGCCGACGTGCATCCGGCCGACATCATGACGGCGGGCATCGCGTTCACCGCGGGGCAGCAGAAGGACGATTTCGCCAACAACCTTGGCGGCTTCAAGCTGCGGGACCTGCTGGCGACGGGCTACGTCATGTTTGGATTCGACGACGCCTACGTCGGTGCGATCGGCAGCTTCGGGCACCTCGGCTACAGCGACATCTACCGCAACGTCGCGATCGGGCCGGCGCTGCTGCACGAGACGGGATCGACCTCGGGCTCGCACCTGGCATTCGCGCTGACCGGCGGCTGGTGGATCGACTTCGGGCAGTGGCGCACCGGCCCGTTTGCCAACATCGGCTGGCAGCACATCCACGTCAACGGGTTTGATGAAAACGGCAACGACGCCACTGCGATGACTTTCGGCAACCAGGATCGGCACGCGCTGATCAGCACGCTGGGCTGGCAGGCCCAGGCCGATTTCGCGGCGGGCAGCCTCATGCTGCATCCCTACGCGCGCGTCGCCTGGAACCACGACAGCGACGCCAATCCGCGTGACGTGACGGCCGGCATCGTCACCATGCCCGGCACGTTTGCGCTGCCGGGCTTTGTGCCGGATCGCAATTGGGGCGACGCTGGCGTGGGCCTGGCGGCCGACTTCACGCCGCGGTTTTCGGGCTGGATCGGCTACGACGGGCGGTTTTCGGATTCCAGCCAAAGCGTCAACAGCTTCAACCTCGGCGCCAGGCTGAGGTTCTGATCGGCAGTGGCGCGGCGGCGGACCCCGGGAAGCCGGTCAGTCCGCCGCCGTCGCTTCACGCAGCCGGTCCGCGAGCCCCGTCATCCTCAAGAGCGGCCGCTCGATGCCGGCGCGCACGGTACCGGCATCGGCGTGGAGCGTCACGCCATCGCGCGCACGGGTGATGCCGGTGTAGAGGAGTTCGCGGGTCAGCACCGCGGAGTCGGGGCCGGTGACGAGGGCCACGCGTTCGAATTCGGAACCCTGTGCCTTGTGGACGGTGAGGGCGAATGCGCCTTCGTGGGGTGGCAGGGCAGCGGGGGCGAAGGCACGCGCCGCGCCGTCGGCGCCATCGAACCAGGCCTTGAGCGCACGGCGTGGATCATCCGGATCGGGAAACACGACGCCGGTGTCGCCGTTGTACAGACCGAGCTCGGGGCGGTTGGCGGTGATGAGCACCAGCCGGCCGCGCCACCAGCGTGCGTCGGGGGCGAGGCCCAACCGGCGGACGATCGCCGCGGCGATGGCATGATCGAGTGCCAGGCAGCCGGCGGGTCCTCGACGCAATGCGGTGAGCACGCGATAGCGGCGCGCGGCGGCGAGCGCCGCCGCAGGCGAATCCGCGGTGGCAACCGGCAGGTAGGCTTCGGCGGCGGTGGCGACGAGCTGGCGAGGCCCGGCTGATTCGAGGCTGACGCCGCCGCTGCCGCCGCCGCTGCCGAGGCAGGCGATCGCGGCGTCGGCATCGCCGTCCGCGATCGCCGCGGCGAGCTGGCCGAGTACGGAATCGGTGCCGAACCGGTGGTTGACGGTGAGCGCCACTTGACAGCCCGCAAGCGGCGGCGCTTCGGCGGCGGCGGCGAGCGCGCCCAGCACGTCGCCGGCTTCGACGGCGGCGAGTTGCTTCGGATCGCCGAGCAGGATCAGGTGCGCTTCGGGCGCGACGGCGTCGACGAGTTTCGCCATCAGCGGGAGGTCGACCATCGAGACTTCGTCGACTACGACGACGTCTGCCCCGAGCGGCGCGTCGCGATGGTGTTTCGGCGCGGCGTGCCGGGGTGAAATGCCGAGCAGGCGATGGACCGTGGTCGCATCGGCCGGCATCTGCACCCGCAGGTCCGCGGGCAGCCGCAGTGTTTCGAGCTGCGAGCGGACCGACTGCCGCAGCCGCGCGGCCGCCTTGCCGGTCGGCGCGGCCAGCACGATCCCGAGGCGCCTGCCTTCGCCCGCCGCCCGCGCGGCGAGCGCGATCAGCATCCGCACCACACTCCAGGTCTTGCCGGTGCCGGGACCGCCCGTGACGATCGCGAGGCGATGGGTGAGCGCCACCTCGATCGCCCGGCGTTGTTCCGGGTCCACCGGCACCATCGACTCCGCCGACCCCCTGATGCGGGTTCCTGCTGCCGACGGCGCTCCGTCGGCGTGGGCGCTTCCTCCGCTCGCCTGCGAGGTCGCCGCGTGTTCGTTCCCTTCGCCTGCTTGCGGGGCCGGCGCGCGCTTGTCCTCCTCTCCCGCCCGCGGCGGAGGGCTGGGGAGGAAGGGCACGGGCGCGTTCGCACCGGCGCGGGCAATCAGGCCGCGCGCGACGGCCCGTTCGTAGTCGTAGTAGCGACGCAGATACACGCGCCCCTGGACATCGCAGGCGATCGGCAGCTCCGGCGGGGCGGCGCGCAGCGCCGCGAGCCACCCGTCGATTGCGGGGAGTCGTGGTGCGCGGCCCGTGCCTTCAAGGCCATCGAGCCAGTCCTGCGCGCGCGCGAGTTCCAGTGCGCTGTGGCCATCGGCGATGGCGCGTGCGGCGAGCGCTGCGGCGAGTGCGACTTCCGGCGCGGCGGTGGGAAAGGCGCGGGTGATCCAGTCCGCCAGCGCCACGTCGACGCGCCGGAGCTGGCCGGACGCGGCGAGCCTGTCGACCCGCGCGTTCATGCGGTACCTGCCGGTCGGAGCACGCGGTCCAGCGCCTCGATCAGCGCGCGCGGCGGGCGCGCCACGTGCACCCCGGCACCCGCCGCCATGCCGCGCACGAAGAGGTAGTACACCTCGCCCACGTCGCGCTCGTAGGCGTAGCCCGGCAGGCGCTGGCCGAGCCAGCGGTGCAGGGCGAGCGTGTAGATGAGCCACTGCAGGTCGTAGTCGTGGCGGGCGATTTCGGCGTCGAGCGTCGCATCGTCGTAGGCCGCGCACAGGTTGGTCTTCCAATCGATGAGGTGGAAGCGGCCGGCGTGGCGGAAGGTGAGGTCGATGCGCCCGGTCATGAGGCCGTGCAGGCGCGCGGGCGCCAGGCCTTCGCGGTGGCGCTGGTAACCGTGCGCGTGCAGCGTGCGATACAGCGCGCCGGTCGCGGCGGGCGCGAGCGCGAAGTGGAACTCGATCTCGGCGCGGCGATCGCCTCGCGGCAAGTCACACAGGCGCATGCCGCAGGGGAGCGTCGCGTTGAGCGCACCGCGCACGCAGTCGCCGACCTGCCGGATCGCGGCTTCCATGCCGACGCCGCGATCCGGCAACCCCTGCGCACGCAGGCTGGTTTCGACCAGCGCGCGTTCGGATTCCGGCGTTGCCGTCGCCGCGCACCAGGCGGCGAAATCGGTCTGTTCGAACACCGCGTGCACCGCGGTGCCGAAGCGCGGGCCCGCGAGGCCGACCACCGGTATCCCAGGCGTTTCTGCGTCATCGCCGGTGCCGGGTGCTGGATCGGGCGCCGCATCGTTGGGGCTGCCCCGCACGAGGCGCGAGAACGACCAGACCTGCCAGTCGCGTTCGAGGCCGGTGCGCCGGAACGGCGCGGCCTCGAGCCTGGCTTCGTCGATCTTTGGGGCGGCGTAGCCCGTTGCGGTGGGAATGTCGTCCCACGCCGCGACGTCGATGGCGTCGGGCGCCCGCTCGGCGAGGCGCGCCAGCATGGCGCTGCAGCCAGCGTCGGAGTATTCCCCGCCCGCGCCGCGCAGCAAATGGAACAGCGCGGTGCGCTCACCGTCATTGACCCGCCCCCAGGGGATCACGCACAGCGCGCGCGCCCGGGTGACCGCGACGTACAACTTCCGCACGTCCTCGCCGAGTGCTTCACGCTGCGAGCGCGCTCCAATTTCGGGCGGAATCTCGCCCAGCGCAAGCCTCGCGGTACCCGCCTCATCGTGATACCAGGCGGCGCGCACCGCGTCGCGACTGCGCTCGGGGTTGCGCCCCATTCCGGCGTACGGAAGGAAGACCACGTCGTACTCGAGGCCCTTGGCCGCATGCACCGTCGCGACCGTCACGGCGTTGGCGTCGGTCTCGAGCCGCAGCCGTGCTTCGTCGGCATCGCCGCGCTCCCCCGTGCCGACGCTGGCGCGCGCCACGGCAAAGCGTGCGGCCAACGGGGCTGCGCCCGAGTCCGCCCCGCGTCCGGCGTCCAGCAGCTCGGCCAGTTGGAGATAGTTCGCAACCCGGCGGGTCCCGCCCGATTCCCGCAGCAGGCGCGGCGCGGCTTTGATGAGCATCCGGTGCATCCACGCAAGGGCGCCGTGGCGCGCGAGCTCACCGGCCCACGCCGTGACATCTGCCTGGGCGCCGCCGGTGCCCGCGTCCAGCGAGTCCGCAATCTCCGTCGCCGACCGGCCGACGAGGCGGCTGGCCCACGCGGCGCGCGCCCGGTCGGCGTCCGCGGGATCGGCCAGGGCCTCCAGCAGCAGCGCCAGATCGTCGGCCTCCTCGCTGGCGTAGACGCTGGCCTGCAGGTTGCTCGCGGCGGGGATGCCGGCCGCGCCCAGGCGCGCCTGCAGGGATGCGGCCTCGGCGTTGCTGTTGACCAGCACCGCGACGTGTTTTGGCTGCAGCGGCACGATGCCGCCCTCGCGCCCGCGGAGCTGCGCGTGCTGCAGCAGCCACGCGATGTGTCCGACGGTGCGCGCCTCGATGTGGGACTTCACGCTGCCCTTGCCCGGGGGCGAGTGCGGGCCCGATGGCAGCCCCAGCGCGTCCGCGTTGTAGTGCCAGAAGCGGATTCCTGGCCACGCGTTGCCGTCCCCGATGACGGCGCAGGCGCGCGAGCGCTCGGACGCCGTGACGTCCGCGTAATCGATGCCGGCGTCGAGGAATGGATCCTTGCCGCCGAACAGCGCGTTGACCGCGGCGCACAGGCGCGTGCCCGAGCGGTAGCTCGTGTGCAGCCGCAGCGGCTCGCCCTCGCGCTTGCCGTAGGCGCGTTGCCACGCGAACACGTCGCCGCCCCGGAAGCCATAGATGGCCTGCTTCGGATCGCCCACGATCACGAGGCGCGTTTTGCCGAACAGCGCCTCGACGATTTCCCACTGCGCGCGATCAGTGTCCTGGAATTCGTCGACCAACGCCGCCTGCCAGCGCCCTCGTGCCCGCGCGATCAGCGCCGCACGGGATGGCCCCTGCAGCGCGTGATGCAGCGCCCGCACGGCCTGGTCCTGGCTCGCGAGGTCGCGTGCGGCGAGCCGCTTCGCGCGCTCATGCACCAGCACCTCGCGGGCAGCGCACAGCAGATTGGCGGCGCGGGCTCTGGCCTGCCGCCGCGGGTACGACCGGATTGCGGCCGCCGCTGCGTCCAGCGCGGCGAGGTCGTCGAATACCCGGCCTTCGGGCCGCGCGCCCTTGGGTTGCAGACCCTCCAGCCTGTCCGCCAGCAGGTTGCCGAGCGCCTTCGCATCGAGGCCTTCCACACTGGCGCCCCGTGCGGCGGCCCAGGCCCGCAGCGCCTCGCAATCGCGCGTGCGCGCGGTGCGCGTCGACGCGGTTTTCACGCAGCGCGTCAGCTCGGCCACGAACGTGCCTTGATCGGCGCCATCCCAGGCCGCGATGCGCGTACGGGCGGTCGCGAAGGCCGCAGCGTCCATCGCCGCGTCGGGCAGCGGCACGCGTGCGTCGAACCCGCCCGGCAGATTTTCCCAGCGCGCGTTGCCGGCCTCGGCCGCGAGCCGTGCGGGGTCGCCCCAGGTGTCGGCCAGCAGCCGCGCGGTAGCCGCGTCGGCACCGCCATGGCGCCAGAAGTCGCGGATGATTTCGAGATCGAGCGCGCGCAGATCGTCGATCGGTTCGGGCCGGCGCAACGGCTGGCCGGCGTCGAAGCCCAGCTCGCCCAGCGCGCGGAAGCAGAAGCCGTGCAGCGTCGAGATCTGTGCGGTGTCCACCGCCAGCAGCGCGCCTTGCGCACGCGCGTGCAGGAGGTCCGTGCGGCGTGTGCTGCCGTCGGCGTTGGTGCCGCCGAGCGCCCGCGCAATCGCACCGCGCAGCACCTTCTGCTCGGCACCGTCGTCGGCACGGGCGCGGCCGGGATCGGGGTCGCGCAGCAGCGCCTCGGCGAGCGCGAGCCAACCGCGAATCCGGTCGGCGAGCTCGGCGGTGGCGGCGCGGGTGAAGGTCGCGACCACGATCTGCTCGGGCGTCAGGCCGTCTTCCAGGACCAACCGCAGGTACAAAGTCGCAATGGTGAAGGTCTTGCCGGTGCCGGCGTTGGCGGTGACCGCGCGAATGCCTTCCAGCGGCAGTTCCAGGGCATCGACCGGAGCGTTCACGGCTCACCCCCGTTCGCACCAAGGATGTCATCGTCGGGCGGCAGCACCGCCGTGGCAGCTTCGTACCAGGCGCCGAGCCGATCCGCCGCGGTGAAGTCGAAACCGCGCCAGGCGATCGCGACGGCGTCGTCGTCGAGCTCGAACCGCTCCCCGAACGCGCCTGGTTCCCGGCCCGCGACGTCGGCGAGGTTGCGTGCGAATTCGTGCGCGTCCGCGCGGCCTTTCTGGCGCATGCATTTCAAGGCGTCCCACGCGAGTTTCGGCAGGAGCGGCAGCGGCGCGCCGAGGCCGCGGTGCATGTGCTCGATGAGATCGCGAAGCCGAGCCCGCGCATCGGCCGGCTCGATCGGCCGCAATTGCCGCGCGACGATCGCCGGTTCGCCCTTGACGCGATCGAGCGTCAGGATCCGGCACCCGATCGCGGCGTCGCCGCGCGCGCTGGCAAAGAGCGCGTCGAGCCACGCGCGCAGCACGCGCCGGCCATTGAGCTTGCCCGGGTCGGCACGCAGCAGGCCGTTGGCGTACCGGCCTTCGACGCGGCCCGCGAGGACGATGCCTTCGCCGAGTTCGACCGCGCCGTCGACGGCCATCGCCGCAGCGCCCCCGGTGAATTTCCGCACCTCCGCCGCCAGCAGGTCGCTGCGCTCGCGCGCGATGTCGAGGGCGGCGTCGCCGAGCGCCCCGGGCGGCAGCCGGCCTTCGGCCCGCAACAATTGCTGCTGCTCGTCCACGGCAGCATCGTCCAGCACCAACAGCTCGCGCGTGAGCGTGTAGCGCAGCAGCGTATCGTCAGGCTGCAGCGGCTCGACATCGGGCTCGGCTTCGGCGTTCCGCGGCAGGCGCATGCGCAGGCCGCGTTCGAGGTAACCGCGCGCCGGGTTGTCGAAGAAACGCTTCAGGTCCGCCAGCGCGACCGCGGCCGAGTCCGGTGCCGCTGCCGGCAAGCTGGCGGTGGCGAAGGGTGCTGACGCCGCCGCCTGCATCCGCGAACCGGCCGTCGGAATCCATTCGACCGCGTGGCTGCGCGGCCGCCCGCCGTCGAAGAGCCGCACGGAAAAGGGGTGCAACGGCTCGCGGCGTGGCAGTTCATCCGTGCCTGCGCCGGGTGCAAGGTAACCGCCCTTCACCATCCGCACCAGTTCGGCGACCACCGCCGAGGGCGGCAGCGGCTTGTTGGACCGGACGTCCTGTCCGATCCAGCTCACATAGAACACGTCGCGCGCGGCGGCCACGAGCTGCAGCAGCAGCAGGCGGTCGTCGGCCCGCACGTCGCGATCGCCCGGCTGGCGCTCGGCGCTCAGCGCGCCGAGAACATCGGTTTCGCTGCGGGGAAACGCGCCGTCCTGCATCCCGATGAGGCAGATCGCGCGGAAGGGCACGACCCGCAGGGGCACCATGCCGCAGAAGGTGACGCCGCCGGTAAAGAGACGTTGCGCCGGGTCGGGCGCGGCCAGCGCATCCATGAGTTCCACGCGCACCACCGGCCACGGCAGCGTCGGCTGGGGATCCGCGGCATCGCAATCGCGCGCCAGCTGGTCCATGGCTGCGCGCACGCGCTCCACCGCATGGACTTCGGCGACGTCGGCCGGATCGGGACGGTAGAGCGCATCGAAGCATTCGTTGAGCAATCTTTGCCAATCGGCGGCGGGGCGGCGGCGTTCCGCCTCGGCGCGCAGCCGCCGCCAGATGTCGGTGATCGCCAGCACCGCGTCGAGCTGCGCGACGGTTTCGCCTTCCACCCCCGGCAACGGCGCCGTCCCCGCGATGCGTTTGCGGCCGGTGTCGCCAGCCGCGAAACCGGCGACGATCCGGTCGACCGCGAACGCCCAGCTGAACTCAGGGTAGTCGCCCGCGCCGGCGCGCACGTGGGCCGCCGCGTCCTCGCCCCAGCGCACGCCCGCGGCCACCAGGCGGGCGTGGAGCCGCGCTGCCGCATCGGCGTCGAGGTCGAACCGCCGCAGCACTCCGGGTGTCTCCAGCACGTCCGTGAGTTCGTTGATCTTCCAGCGCGAGGCCGGTGCGTCCAGCAGCTGCAGCAGCAGCCCCGCCGCGGGGTGCAGGGCCGTGGCGCCGAGGTCGCCGAGGTTGTACGGGATGTACGTCGCATCGGTGCGTGGCACGCTGCCGAACACGGCCTCGATCGCGGGCCGGTACGCGGCAACGTCCGGCATCATCACCGCGACATCACGCGGTTGCAGCGGCGGGTCGAAACGCGGATCGTCGAAGAGATCCAGCAGCGCGTCGCGCAGCGTCTGCAGCTCGCGCACGGGCGTGTGGCAGGCGTGGAATTGCAGGCTCGCGTCGGGCGCGGCCAGGCGCCCGGCAGTCATCGGCGCGGCGTCGTGCAGGATGTCGTTGCGCACGCGCGCGAGCAGCGAATCGCCCGCGATGCGGTCATCGTAGGGATCGTGCTCGATGTCGGGCTGTACGTACTGGTAGCCGAACAGCAGATCGAGGAACTCCCCAAGCGCGCCGCCCAGCGAAAGGATCAGCGGGTTCTCGCTGTTGCGCTCGGCGAGGCGCGCGCGGACGGCGGCACGCGTGCGCGGCAGGTCGCCGAGATACTCCATCGACGGCAGTGGCAGATAGAAGTCCACATCGCAGTGCAGCCCTGCGATCGCCAGTATCCGCAGCACGTCGGGTGACACGTTGGAACAGGCGAACACGTCGAGGCGCGCCGGCAGCCCCGGCGGCACGTCGTGGCCACCGCGTTCGGGGTCGAACGCGGCGAGCCACGCTTCGACGCGCGCGGCCCGGGAGTGACCACCTGCCCGTGCGACGAGCGCACGCCATGCCCATGCCATCCAGTTGTCGCCATCGCGCCGTGCCTCCCACTGCGCCAGCGTCGCGCGCCGGTAGCCCTGCATACGCTCGAACACCCGCGCCAGCTCTCCGGCCAGGGCGGCGCGGCGCAGCGGATCGCCGTCTTCGAGGTACGTCGAGAGGCGGGATGGCAGCGAGCCATTCCCGGGATCCAGCAGCGCGTAGAGGTGCCATCGGGCGATGGCCGGCGTCAGCGGTGACCGCTCGGGAGCGCCCGGTTCGTGCGCGCGCAGCAGCGCCCACGCGAATTCCGCTGGCGGCGTGAATTCGACGTTGGCGAGCACGCCGAGTTTTTCCGTGAGGTGCACCTGCAGCCAGCGCTTGAGGCCCGCCTGCGGCACCAGCACGCGCGCCGGCACCAGCGGGTCGCCCACCGGTGCGCCCAGCCGCGCGCCGAGCTGGTCGGCGAGGCGGGCGGCATCGTTGGAGGTGATGAGCCGGAACACCCGCGCGGATTCCCCGATGACGATCGCGTCAGTATGCACGCGCGGGTTCTCAGTCCGTGCGACGCGAGAGCGCTCGCGTCGCGGGCCACTGGGTGCTGCCGCCTGGTTGGAATGCCAGGACCGGATTCCGGACCTCGCTCGCACCCCGGGACCGCCTGGAATGACCGAAAGTCGAGGGCACGTGGCGGTAGAATGCTGCAATGCACAACGATCCTGCCACAGCGGCATCCGTCGCGGGTCCGAGCGCGCTGGCCGTCGCGGCGGCGGGGCTCGTGGCGCTTGCGGTGGCCATGGGCATCGGTCGTTTCGCGTTCACGCCGATCATGCCGATGATGGAAGCTGACGCGGGCCTGACCCTGCGCGCGGCCGGCTGGCTGGCGGCGGCGAATTATCTCGGCTACCTCGTCGGGGCGCTGTGCGCCGCACGCGTCGGGCGTACGTGGGCGATGCGGGGCGGACTGCTGATCACCGCGGTCGTGACCTTCGCGATGGGCGTCGCCGACGACTTCGCGCTGCAGCTCGTGCTGCGCTTCATCGCCGGCGTGGCGAGCGCGTGGGTGCTGGTCCACGTGTCGGCATGGGCGTTGGCGCGGCTGCTGGTCTTGCGGCGCACCCGCAGCAACGGCGTGGTGTTCGCCGGCGTGGGCATCGGTATCGCCGGTGCTGGCCTGATCAGCATGGCCCTGATGGCGGCACGGATCGATTCGCGCGGCACCTGGGAAATCTTCGGCGTGCTTTCGCTGGTGCTGACCATTGCCTGCTGGAAGGCGCTGCGCGGGGAAGGCAGCTCGTCCACCGCGCCCGCGCCACCCGCACGCGGTCCGGTGCGCCTGCGCTGGAATGCCGACCGGGTGAGGCTCGCCGTGTGTTACGGCGCGTTCGGTTTCGGCTACATCATCCCCGCGACGTACCTGCCGAACATGGCGCACGCCTACATCCCCGATCCCTTCGTATTCGGCTGGGCGTGGCCCGTGTTCGGCACCGCGGCGGCGCTTTCGACCTGGGCGTCGTCGCGCTGGCTGCCGCGGTTCGACAACCGCAGGCTGCTCGCGCTGGCCTACGTCGCGATGGCGGTCGGCAACCTGCTGCCGGCGGTGCTGGGCGGACTCGCGCCGATCCTGATCGCGGCGCTGCTGGTGGGCGGCACCTTCATGATCTGCACGATGGCGGGACTGGCCGAAGCGCGCGTCATCGGGGGCGCGCAGGCGACCGCGCTGATCGCCGCGGTCACCGCGAGCTTCGCGCTGATGCAGGTGGTCGGTCCGGTGGTCGTCAGCGCCGTCGCGCACCTGCGCGGCGGCTTCGTCGGTGCGCTGCTGGCGGCCACTGCGGTACTGCTGCTGGCCGCGGCCTGGTTGTGGCATTCGGCCCGCGACGGACTGCCCACACGGGAGGTGTCGGCCTGAGTCCGCGTGCGAAGGTCAGACGGCTTCGCTGCGCGCGCGGATCTCGGCGAAGCTCCAGTCGCGTTTGAGCTCGCCGTTTTCCCACACGGTTTGCAGCGCATCCTCCCAGCCCGGGCCGAGCGCGTCGGCGTTGGCGGTCACCGCGCTGCCAGGCAGCGCAATCGTTTTGAAGGTGCCGTGCGCGCGGTGGCGGGCCAGGGTCAGCCGCCCGCGCTTGGAGGTCTTGGCATGGTCGGTCACCGGATCCTTGTAGACGTCGATCCAGGCGCCATCGATGCGCGCGGCCGAGCACTTCAACGCGAACTTCTGGGTGTCGCGATTGAGCTTCTGCAGCAGCGCGCCGCCCATGCCGAACGCGACGTTTTCCGCTGAATAGCCCGAGTGCGTGATGCGCTCGAGGATCAGGCGGATCGAATCGGGGTTGACGCCGTCGCCCTGGATCACGCGCACGTGGTTCAGCACGCGATAGCCTTTGCCGTTGATCGTGCTGCCGAACGCCGCATTGAGCAGGCTGAGCGTCTTGTGCACGACTTCGGCCGGGTCGCCCGAATCGGGGCGCACCACCAGCGTCGCGCCGCTCCTGATCACGTCCTCGCGCAGCGCACCGCCCCACATGGCCTCGATCGCGTGGTAGAGGTCGTAGCTGTCCGACACGCAGGCGACGACGCTGCCCGGTCTGGCAAACTGCCGCAGCACGTTGCGGTAGGCGTCGAGCTCATGCTCGCGTCCCCAGGCGGTGATCGTGCTGTGCTCGGTGGCCGGGATCGAAAAGCCGGCCATGGCCTCGCCGTAGTACTCGCGCGCGGCCAGCACGCCGAGGATGGTGTCGGTCCCGCGGAAGTTGACCAGGTGCGCCATGCCGCCCAGCGCAGCCGATTCCGCGCTGGAGACACCGCGCGCGCCGAAGTCGTGGAGCGTGAAGGGGAGTTCTTCGGCGGCCCGCTCGCTGGTGCGCGCAAGATACCCGCGGATCGCCTGCTTGACGTGCCAGCTCACGGTGGCGACGGTGGTCGGGTACCACACGCGCATCAGCAGGGTCTCGACGTACGAGGGCACCCAGAAGCAGGCGGGGCAGGTGCTCTCGATGGTCATCAGGGCCTGGTGCGTCGGCACCACCGTGCCTTCGGGCACCGCGCGGAGGCGGATCGGCAGGTGCCCGCCGTGCTGGTCCACGACGTGCCGCCAGCCGATGGCGTTGAAGGGCTCGCCGTGGGCGGTGAAAAACGCCTGCGCCTCGTCCACCATGGCCGGCGTCACCGGGCGCGACAGGTATTCCTTGAGGATCGACTGCAGGCCGAAGAACAACGTGCGTTCGTACTCGCCGCCGCGGCTTTCCAGATAGAAAAACGTCGCGTCGACGCCGGGCGGATACTGCAGCCAGTGGCTGGCTTTGTAGCTGTCGGTATTGAGGATGAGGTTGCCGGTGGGAAGCATGCTTGACGCGCGCCTGTCGGGTGAACGCATCGCACCATGCTAATCGCGGGTTGGTTCGGCATGTGCCGCGGGTGACCTTTCCAGCGTTCAGGCGGCCGCCGCGCGCCGCCGCGCCACGGTGTTGGTGCTTTTTACAGTTTCGTCCCGATCCACGGTTCTTGTGGCGACAACCTGTTGATTGGCGATGGTAATACGAAGTGGCACATTTTCTGCTTCACCACACAGATAGGCTGGCACGGCCAGCCCTTGCCCGGGAAGGATCGAGATGATGAAGCACGCACTCGCAGCGGCGGCAGCCTTGGCCCTGGTGGCCATCCCCTGCGCGTCGTTCGCGGTACCCGTGGATCTGGGCAATGCCGGGAATTACACCCTGCTGGCGACGGGCGCCAATCCGAATGGCACGCTCATTCTGGGCTCGAACGCCGAGGTGTACGGCAATGTGGGGGCCCAGTACTACCTGGGAACTTCGCCCGGAGTGGTGATCCACGGGAATGCGGACTACGGCTATCTCAACGGAACACCGACGATCACCGGCACGTCCGCGCAGCAGACCGGCGCCGCATTCTGGAGTGCCCTGCAGGCCGACCTCAACAGCGCCTCGGCTGCGGCGTCCGCGATGACCGCGGGCCAGACCTTCGGCAACGTCACCTCGACTCAGACCTTCAACAGCTATGCCGGAACGTCGGTGTTTGACCTCGGTGGCCTGAACCTCAACGGCGGCAGCCTGACGCTGCATGGCGACGGGACCGACCAGTTCGTGATCAATATCGGTTCGGGCGGCCTGTCCATGGGCGCTGGCGCGTCCATCGTTCTCGATGGCGTCAATCCCGGCAACGTGCTGTTCAACGTCACCGGCAACAACACCAACTTCAACGTGGGGGCCGCGACCCTGCGGGGCACGTTCCTGGGCGCCGACACCAATGTACGGATGGTCCTGGGCGACGGACTCACGCTCAACGGCGCGAGCTTCCTCAGCAACGGCATCACCGCCAACCTGCAGACGATCTGCGGCGTTGGCCAGTCGCAGCCGCCGTGCGGCGATGGTGGTACGCCGCCCGTCCCGGTGCCCGAGCCCTCCGGCCTGCCATTCCTCGGCCTTGGTGTTGCCCTCCTCGGATTTCTGGGCTACCGCCGCCGCAAGAGCGCATTGGCGCGCTGATTTGATTTGGGGCTGTCTGCGGGGGCGATTGGAGCCCGGGATCGCCCAGTCGCTTTTCGCGCGTGACGAGACACGTTCGCGCGTGTGCGCCCACCGCTTCGGATCCAAAGCGAGCAGGCAGGAACGGCGGAAGCCGCGATCGACGGTGCGATCAATCCGTCCTGCACCCGCCGGTCGGGCCTGCCGGCCCTCCTACCGGGCAGCACCGCGGCGTGGATGCCGCAACGGCCCGGAAGCTGCCGAGTCGCCGCGGTTGACCGCTGTGGCGTATCACCCGCGTTTCGAAGACAGGTTTTGCGCGTGACCGATCTCACCGCCGGTGCGGCGCCGCGTTGACCTCGATCGGGGCGTGCCGACAGGGCCGCGCTAGACTTCCAAGCTTGGGTTGGCGGCTGGAGCTGGCGGTGGGCAACGTGGTACGTGCGGTGCGGCACGACTTGCGGGGCGGGTCGTGATTCCGTTTTCGGTTCTGGACCTCGCGCCGATCAACGAGCAGGGTTCGGCCAGCGAGTCGTTCGCGCACACCGTCGATCTCGCGCGCCACGCTGAAGCCTGGGGCTACCACCGGTTCTGGCTGGCCGAGCACCACGGCATGCCTGGCATCGCGAGCGCCGCGACCGCGGTGCTGATCGGCCACGTGGCGGGCGCGACGCAGCGCATCCGCGTGGGCGCCGGCGGCGTCATGCTGCCGAACCACTCGCCGCTCGTGATTGCCGAGCAGTTCGGCACGCTGGAAGCCTTGTATCCCGGGCGGATCGACCTGGGCCTCGGGCGCGCGCCGGGCTCGGACCAGCACACCTCACACGCGCTGCGCCGCGGCCTCACCAGCGATCCCGAGGAATTCCCGCGCGACGTGCTGGAATTGATCGCGTATTTCGAGGGCCGCGCGCCGGTCCACGCGACGCCCGGCGAAGGCCAGCACGTGCCGATCTGGATTCTGGGCTCCAGCCTGTTCGGCGCGCAACTGGCGGCCATGCTGGGCCTGCCCTACGCGTTTGCGTCCCACTTCGCGCCGGCGATGCTGATGGATGCGCTGGCGGCGTACCGCGGCCAGTTCCGGCCGTCGCGGTTTCTCGACAAACCCTACGCCATGCTGGGCTACAACGTGTTCGCCGCGGACACGGATGCCGAAGCGCGTTTCCTCGCGACGAGCTGGCAGCAGTCGTTCGTCAACCTGCGGTCGGGACGTCCAGGACGCTTGCCGCCGCCGGTCGAGGGCTACGTGGAAACCTTGCCGCAGCAGTGGCGCGACATGCTGACACAGGTGCTGTCCTGCACGGCGATTGGCGCGCCCGGTGCGGTCGCCGACCAGATCCGCGCGTTCATCGCCCGGACCGGTGCCGACGAACTGATCGTGACCAGCAACATGTACGACCACGCGGCGCGTCTGCGTTCGCACGCAATCGCGGCGCAATTGGCGGGTGCGCCGCCGGTGGCGTGACGCGCGACGCGGCTCGACCCTTGGAACCCCAGGCGCGCGGGCGGGTCAGTGGGCGCGGTGGAGCGGTGGAGTAACGACATGCAAGCCTTGGCAATTGGACCCTGGGTGGTAGCGATCGGCCTCATCGCGCTGGTGCTGGGCTGGCTGGCGGCGAACGGTGTGGCCTGGTTCGCCAAGCGTCGCTGGCACGTCGACGTGGGCACGCCGCTCTGGGTGCTGCTGATGGCGGCGCTGGTAGTGGCGCGCGCGGCCTTCGTGCTGGCCGGCTGGAGCGCGTATCGCACCGCGCCGTGGAGCATGCTGGACGTTCGCGACGGTGGCTTTGCCTGGCCGGTCGGCGTGGCCGTGCTGGTGCTCGGCACCCTGGCGTGGATGTGGCGCAGGCCCGGCGTGCGGCGCGCCCTGCCGGCGAGCGTTGGCGCGGGCCTTGCGGTCTGGGCGCTGGTCGGACTGGTGGCGTGGGGGCTGCGCCCCCCAACACAGCCGCCGCTGCCCGACTACACGCTGCAGACGCTGACGGGCCGGGACGTGCCGCTGGCGACGCTCGAAGGCAAGCCGATGGTGGTCAACATCTGGGCGACCTGGTGTGGGCCGTGTCGCGCGGAGCTGCCGATGCTGGTGGCGGCCAGCCGGCGCATGCGCGACGTGCGCTTCGTGTTCGTCGACCACGGCGAGTCGGCGGCCACGGTGCGCGGCTATCTCGCGAGCGCTGGACTCGATCCCGCGCACGTGCTGCTCGATACCGAAGGTCGCCTGATGCAGCACTACAAGCTTCCGGGCTGCCCCTCGACCCTGTTCGTCGCGCCGTCGGGCCAGGTGCGCGACCTGCACGTCGGCATGCTGTCGCTGGCGGCGCTGCAACAGGCGCTGCGGGGCCTCGCGGGTGTGGCGCGGGTCGCTCAGGCGGGGGCCGCGCCCGGCGCGGTGCGCGTGGCATCCCGCAGCAGTGCGGCGAGCCGCGTGACGCCGGGCCCCGCGTAATCACGATCGGGAAAGATGAGGTAGAGCTCGGCGTAGCGCTCGGCGCCCTCGCGGAGCGGCAGTGGTTGCAGCGCGCCCGTCGCCAGCTCGTCGCGGATGATGCCCTCGGGGTACCACGCGTAGCCCTTGCCCATGCAGGTGGCGCGGATCGACGTCGCCTTGTGGCTCACCGTCCAGCGCTGCTCGGCGCCCAGCCAGCCCTCGTCGCGCTTGCGCGCGGGGCCGGAATCGCGGATCACGAGCTGGCGGTAGCGCCGCAGATCCTGGTTGGTGAGCGGCCGGCCCAGGCGATGTAGCGGGTGGTTGGGCGCCGCGACGGCGACGAAGCGCAGCCGCATCAGCGGATCGCCCATGAAGCCGGGCGGCACTTTCCAGCCGATCACGAGGTCCGCGCTGTGGTCGATGAGCGCCTGCTCGGTGCCGCCCAGCACCGTCTCGAAGAGATCAATGCGGATCGCCGGCCGTTCGTCGGAAAAGCGGCTCAGGCACTCGAGCAGCAACCAGGTCGGGAACGCGGTTTCGACCGCCAGCCGGATTTCCGACTCCCATCCCTGCGCCATCTGGCCGGCGGCGCCTTCCAGCGTTGCGGCCTCGTCCAGCAGCGCACCGGCGCGGCGGTAGAGGAGCTGCCCGGCGGACGTCAGCGCTGCCTTGCGGCCCTTGAGCTCAAACACCTTGACACCCAGCAGGCGTTCGAGCTTCTGCACAGCGTAGGTCACGGCCGACTGGCTTTTGTGCAGCGTCGCGGCGGCCTGCGCGTAACCGCCCGCATCGACGACCGCGCGCAGTACGCGCCACTGTTCCAGGGCGACGCGTGGTGTGCGCAAGAAGATCGATGCCGTCATCTATTTATTTTGTTGATTGGATTGCGCGAAATTTTGCGCTATTTCATCGGTAAAGTGAACCTTATACTCGGTTTCGTTGATCCACACACCTGAAGGACGATGTCATGGCAAAGGTATTGGTGCTGTATTACAGCTCGTGGGGGCACGTTGAAAAGCTGGCCCAGGCCGAGGCCGAAGGTGCCCGCGGCGCGGGGGCAAAGGTCGATATCAAGCGTGTGCCCGAGTTGGTGCCCGAACCCGTCGCACGCCAGTTCCACTACAAGGCCGACCATTCGGCGCCCATCGCGAAGGTCGACGAGCTCGCCGCCTACGACGCCATCATCTTTGGCACGCCCACGCGCTTCGGCAACATGGCCGCGCAGATGCGCAATTTCCTCGACCAGACCGGCGGACTGTGGGCGGCGGGCAAGTTCATCGGCAAGATCGGCAGCGTGTTCACGAGCTCGGGCTCGCAGCACTGGGGCCAGGAAACCACGATCACCTCGTTCCACTCGACGCTGCTGCACCAGGGGTTCATCGTGGCCGGCGTGCCGCCGTCCGTGAAGGAGCTGTACGAGTTGCACGAGGTCAGCGGCGGCTCGCCGTACGGCGCCAGCACCATCGCCGGCGGCGACGGCTCGCGCTGGCCGACCGCGAACGAGCTGGCGATCGCGCGCGCGCAGGGCGCCAACGTCGCGCGGCTGGCGGCGCGACTGGCCACCGCCGCAGACACTCCGGAGCGCGCTGAGGCGGCTTGAATACGGTCTTTCCAGATTGGAGATGTCCATGAACACGACTGCCCATTCCCCGCTCCATGATGCGGCCGACCTGCTTGGCCGCGTCTTCCTGGTGGTGCTGTACGTCACGGCCGGCATCGGCAAGCTGGGCGCCTATTCCGGCACAGCGGGCTACATGGCCGCGCACGGCGTACCAGGCGTGCTGCTGCCGCTGGTGATCCTCACCGAACTGGCAGGCAGCCTCCTGATCCTGCTGGGCTGGCACACGCGCATCGTCGCGTTCCTGCTGGCCGGCTTCACGCTGCTGACCTTGGTCTTCTTCCACCTCCCGCTGGGCGCCGAGACCAACCAGATCATCCTCTGGGCCGAACTGGGTTGCGCCGGTGGTTTCCTGCTGCTGGTCGCGCACGGCGCCGGCGCGTGGAGCCTCGATGCGCGCCGTCGGCGCCGGCGTGTTGCCCCAGCCATCACCGCCTGAATCGATCCGCGGGATCGGTTTTCCCCTCACGGAGACACGAGCATGCAAGCCGTTCGACGGGCCGCCGAGCGCGGCACCTCCAACCTGGGCTGGCTGGACAGCCGCCACACGTTTTCGTTTTCCAGCTACTACGACCCGAATTTCATGGGCTTCGGCACGCTGCGGGTCATCAACGAGGATCGCGTGCAGCCGGGCGCGGGTTTCGATACACATTCGCACCGCGACATGGAAATCCTCTCGTGGGTGCTCGAGGGCGCGCTGGCGCACAAGGACAGCATGGGCTCGGGCGAGGTGCTGCGGCCGGGTGAACTGCAGCGCATGACCGCAGGCACCGGCGTCACCCACTCGGAGTTCAACGCCTCGCAGGCCGAACCGCTGCACTTCCTGCAGATCTGGCTCTTGCCCGAACGGCAAGGCCTGACGCCCGGCTACGCGCAGCGCGGGTTTGCCGATGCCGAGCTCGCCGACCGGCTGTGCCTCGTGGCCTCGCACGATGGGCGCGACGATTCCATCAGCGTGCACCAGGACGTGTCACTGTACGTCGCGCGCGCCGCGGCCGGCGTCGAGCTGGTGCAGACCTTCGCGCCCAACCGTCGCGCGTGGCTGCAGGTCGCACGCGGCACGGTCGAAGTGGACGGGCGCGAGTTCGGCGCCGGCGATGCGGTGGCGTGGATCGGCGCCCGCAGGCTGGCTTTTCGCGCCAAGACCGCGAGCGAGGTGCTGCTGTTCGATCTCGCGGGCTGAGGCCGTACGCGCGCGGTCCGCCGGACGCCACGGCATAATGCCGGCATGCACAATCGCCTTGTCCTGATCGCGACGCTTGGCCTGTCGGCGCTGCTGCTGGCCGCCTGCACCATGCCGCCCAGTCCCGCGGAGGTCCAGCAGTTGCTTCGCCGCTCCAGCGGCAACGATGCCTTCGTGGTCGAACGGGTGTTTCCGGATGCAACCGGGCTCTACGGCGTGGTGTTCAGGGTGGGCACCACCGGGCATGGCTTCGCGTGGGTGACGCCGGATGGCAAGGCGGTGATCCCCGGCGCGGTGATCGACGCCGACCAACAGGACCTGACCAAGTTTGCCGAAGTGCAGGAAGGGCTGCGGACGTCGCCGATCCAGCTCTGGAACTATGCGGCCGCACCGGCCGCGCGGGGCTTCACGCTGGGTGCGCGCGGGCCGCTGCTGACCGCCTTCGTCGATCCCAATTGCCCGTTTTGCCATCTGCTCTACGAGAACCTGCAGCCCGGCATCGCCAAGGGGCAGCTTCGCGTGCGCTACGTACTGGTGGGCATCATTCGCCCCAACAGCGCCGCACGCGCCGCCTCGCTCCTCGCCGCGCCTGACCTCGCGCAGGCCATCGCGCAAAACGAGGCCGGTTTCGATGCGCCCAGCGAGCAGGGCGCCTACCCGATCGCGCCCGCGTCCATCTACGCCCGGTACCTGCCGACCATCGATGCCAACAACGACGCCCTGCAGCGCGCGGGCTCCAGTTCCACGCCGACGCTGGTGTACTGCGACAAGGCTACCCGCCAGATGGTGCTGCGGCCGGGATCCGCCCCGCTGGCGGAGTTGCTGCAGGACATGGCCGCACCCACCGCCTGCGGCATGAAGTCGTAGCGCTCGTCAGCGCGCGGTGCGCGCCAGCGGCGGCGTGCGTCCGCCGGCGTCATGCGGGTGGATGAACAGCGCGCGCCCCGCACCGAAGCCGGCGATCCCGGCGCCCGTCATCACCGCGACGAACAGCCAGCCCGAGGCCGCGAAGTCGCCGGTCGCGCTGAACAGCAGGCCGACCACGAGGGGCCCCCCCGCCGCCAGCAGGTAACCGATGGTCTGCGCCATGCTCGACAGGCTTGCCACGCTGCGCGTATCCGGCGCGCGCAGCGCGATCACGGTGAGCGCGGTGGCAAACATGCCGCCCTGGCCGAGACCCTGCACGATCGCCCACACCCACACCTGCGAGAGCGGCGCGAACAGCAGCGCCACCAGCGGCGCGCCGGTCAGTACGCTGAGCGCCACGTTGACCCAGCGCTGGTCGCGAAAGCGGGCGAGCACCGGCGGCATGGCGAGGCTGCCGACGGCGTTCATGAGGATGCAGACCGAGGTCACGAGGCCGGCGGTCGTGCCATCGAGACCACGGGCGCGCAGGATCGGCGCGAGCCAGCCCGACACGCAGTAGGCCATCGCCGATTGCAGGCCCATGAAGAACGTCACCTGCCACGCCAGCGGGCTGCGCCACACGCCGCCACGCGGGGGTGCCGGCGCGCCGGGGTCGGGGCCTCGCGCACGGCGCGTGGCCGCTGCCCAGATGAGGGCCGCGACGATCGGCAGTGCGCCCCATGCCGCGACGCCCGCCGGCCACGCACTGCCAAACGCGTGCGTCAGCGGCAGCGTCGCGGCGGCGGCGACCGATGCGCCGGCGTTGAGCGACATGGTGTAGAGCGCGGTCATGCCGGCCACGTGACGCACGAAGTCGCGCTTCACCAGCGCGGGCAGCAGCACGTTGGCGATGGCGATCGCGCCGCCCGCCAAGGCCGAGCCCAGGAACAGCCCGGCCGCGCCGTGCCAGCCACGCAGGACGGTGCCGATTGCCATGAGGACCAGCACGCCCAGCAGCGTGCGTTCGGTGCCAAAGCGCCGCGCGCACCAGGGCGCCAGCGGCGCGAACGCACCCATGCACAGGATGGGCAGCGTGGTGAGGTAGGTCGCACCCGTTGCCGAGAGTCCGGTCGCGCGCAGGATCTCGGGCAGCAGCACCGACAGGCTCGGGAAGATGAGCCGCAGGTTGAAGGCCAGCAGCACCATCGCCGCCGCCAGCCACCACAGCGCACGGTGCTGCGCCGCGCCCGGTGGCGCGGCATCGGAAGGAAGGGAGGACGGTGACATGGACCCCGTAGCTTAGCGAGTGGCGATCGCCGGCGCGCTTCGGATTTCCACGTTGCGCGTGCGCAGTTGCGGCGGCGATCCTATGATTGCGTGGTGCCCACCGGCGCGTTCGCGTGGTGGTGCCTTGCGTGGTGGTGCCGGGACCGTTGCAGCGTGTGCAACGCGCGGCCGTTTGCCCTGCCATGGCGTAGTGATGTCCGGCGCCGCCGGGCGGCAGATCGACCGGAACGCGCGGAACCCGACCATCGTGGACACGAAACGAGCTGTGCGTGACGTTGGCGACCCGGCGGGCGCCAACCCCAGGCCGCCGATCCGGCGCGTGCTGGTGTTCGTGACGGTCGCGCTGGCGCTCATGATGATGTCGATCGACGGCACCATCGTCGCCACCGCGTTGCACGCGATCGAAGGCGGCCTCGACACCTCGATCAACTGGGCCGGGTGGACCCTCACGGCGTACTCGTTCGGCTTCGTCGTCATGCTGCCCGTCAGCGGCAAGTTGTCCGAGCGCTACGGCCGGCGACGCGTGTTCATCGCCTCGGTGGTGGCCTTCACGCTGGCCTCGCTGTGCTGCGGGCTCACCGACAACATCTACGCGCTGATCGCGCTGCGCGCCGTGCAGGCCGCCGGCGGCGCCGGTTTCACGCCCTCGGCCACCGGCATCGTGGTCGACCACTTCGGCGACTGGCGCGACCGCGCGGTCAGTCTCTTCGGCAGCATCTTTCCGATCGGCTACATGATCGGGCCGATCTTCGGCGGCTTGTTCGTCAAGTACTGGACGTGGCGCGGCGTGTTCTTCATCAACGTGCCGATCGGCCTCGCGGTGATCGCGCTGGCCTGGCGCTACGTGCCGCACGATCACGCCTACATGGCGAAGGCGCGTGCGCCGATGGACCTGCGCGGTCTTGCGCTGCTGGGCTGCGGCCTCATTGCTGGCATGCTGGCCGTAAGCTATCTGGGCGAGCATTCCGCGCGCGCGTGGTCGCCGTTGTTTCTGGTGCCGGCCGTCATCGCCGCGGGCGCGCTCTGGGGATTCCTCCGTCACGTCGGCCACGCCGCGCGGCCGTTCATCGCGCCGCGCTTCATCCACGGCGAAGGCTTCGGCGCGGTCAACGTCGTCAACCTCGTGTATGGCGGCGTGACCTCGGGTTGCTCGGTGTTGATTCCGCTGTACGCGGTCAACCGCTACGGCCTCGACGTGCTGGCGTCGGGCACGCTGCTCATCGCCCAGGGTGCGGCCACCATCGTGGCGTCCGTGGTGGCGGCGCTGGCGCTGCGGCGCACGGGCCACCGCCCGCCGCTCTATGCCGGCGGTGCCGTCATCGCGCTGGGCCTGCTGCTGCTGGCGCTGGGCGCGCAGGGATCGGTGTCGCCGTACGCGTGGCTCGCGGGCGCGGCGTTCGTGGTCGGCATCGGGCGCGGGGCAATCAATCCCGCCAGCCGCAATGCGGGCCTGCAGCTGGCGCCGGCAAGCTCCTCGACGCTCGCCGCGCTGCGCACCATGTGCGGGCAGACGGGCTCGATCACGACGATCTCGATTGCGACTGCGATCCTCGCGGGTGCGCTGCATCCTGGATCCGCACAGGCGCTGATCTACGTGGCCGCGGCCGCGCTGTTGCTGGTCGCGCTGCCGCTGGTCGCGCGGGTGCCGGAGCACCACGGCACCTGGTGAGCGCGGCCAAGGTGTCGACGCGTCCTACACCCGCGTGCGCCTAGCATGACCGGCTGCGATGGTCGCGCGTGCCGCGCGACGATCCAAATCCGTTTTGGAGATGAGAAAGTGAGCAACACAAGATATGTGAGCGACCCCCACCACACCTTCGTGACCTTTGGCGTGCGGCATTTTGGCTGCTCGACGGTCAAGGCGCGCTTCGATGGCGTTGCGGGTACGGTCGACTTTGATCGCGCCGCCAGAACCGGCACCGCCGACATCACGATCGAGACCACCTCGGTCGATTCGGGCACGCCGTATTTCAATGCACACCTGTGCAGCCCCGATTTTCTCGATGTGATCAAGTTTCCGACCGCGCACTTCGTCGGCAAGCGCGTCACGTTCAAGGGCGAAGCACCCGCCACCATCGAGGGCGAGCTGACGCTCAAAGGCCAGACCCATCCGGTGACGCTCGCCTGCACGCACTTCGCGGTCTACGACAATCCGCTGCACAAGGCCGAAGTGCTGGGCGGCGATTTCGAGACCACGCTCAAGCGCAGCCAGTGGGGCGTCAACTGGGGGCTCGAGATGGGCGTGCCCGATGACGTGCACCTCGACATCCAGATCGAAGCCGTCAAGCAGCCGGCGTAATCCACTACAACACCGCGCGCACCACGCCGCCGTCGACGCGCAGGGCTGCGCCCTGCGTCGCCGACGCGAGCGGGCTGGCGAGGTAAGCGATGAGGTTGGCGACCTCGTCCGGCTGGATGAAGCGCTTCAGGAGTGACGACGGCCGCGCGGTCGCGAAGAATTCCTTTTCCATCGCCGCCGGTGTGACGCCGCGTTCCGCGGCGAGTTTGGCGACGAACGTCGAGACGCCTTCGGACGCGGTCGGCCCGGCCAGCACGGTGTTGACCGTGACGGCGGTGCCCGCGAGCGATTCGGCCAGTCCGCGCGCAACGGCCGCCTGCGCGGTCTTGGTCATGCCGTAGTGGATCATCTCGGCCGGGATGTCGACGCCCGATTCGCTCGACACGAACACGATGCGGCCCCAGTTGCGCCGGCGCATGCCGGGCAGCCACGCGCGCGCGAGGCGCACGCCCGACATCACGTTGGTTTCAAACAGGCGCAGCCAGTCGGCATCGGTGATGTCGGCAAACGCCTTGGGCTCGAAGATGCCGAGGTTGTTGACGAGGATGTCGACATCCGGAAGCGCGTGCACGACCGTGGCGGCGCCGTTGGCGGTGGACAGATCCGCCGCGACGCCCGACACCCCGGCCGCGGGAACCGCCGCGCGGATGTGCGCGATCGCGCCGTCCACCCGCGCCTGCGCGCGGCCGTTGACCGTCACATGTGCGCCTTCACGCGCGAGCCGCGTGGCGGTTGCGAGGCCGATGCCCGCGGTCGATCCCGACACGAATGCGGTCTTGCCCGCGATGTTCAAATCCATCTTGCTGCTCCACTTGTTGACGGGTGCAAAGGGTAATCGGCGCGCTTGAGCGCGGCGTCGCGGATCGGGTCAGCCTGGGTCGGCCGCGGTGTGATCGCGTGGCGTCAGCGCCGGCAACGCCGCTAGGAAGGTCCACGTCACCAGCACGAAGGGGAAGGTCAGCGCGGGAATCCCGAAGGGCTGCAACGCCGCGGACAGTGCCGCGTAGACGAACGGCGTTGCCAGCAGTGCCATTAGTGCGTACGCGGCGCGCCGCCCGTTGCCGACGCCCAGCGCGCCGGCCAGCGCGATCGCGACCAATACGCCGTTGAACCCGAACGCGCCGGCGCGGATGGCGGGCTCGGCCGCGCCCATCAGCCACGCGACCAGCAGCCCGCTCAACGCCCCCGCCAGCGCCGCCAGCGCGATGCGCCACGAGGCGAGCGCGAGCCCCAGCGCAAACAACACGCCGGTGATGACGTTGGCCTGGAAGAACACTTCGGCGATGCCGTTGAAGAGCCCCTGCGCCACCGTTGCCAGGCCCACCACGCCTTCGACCGGGGTGCCGTGCGGCAACCCCGCAGCGGGCAGCAGCGCGGTGGCGGTGAGGCGCCCGAAGCGGGCGGTCACCAGAAAGAAGCACCACGACACGAACACGAACGGCGCGGTAAACGCGGGCAGCCGCCAGCGCGCCAGCAGCGTCTCCAGCGCGGCCATCACGACGGTCGAACACGCGGTCGCCAGCACCAGCGCCAGCCAGGTCAGCGCGTTAGGGGCAAGAAAATACAGCAGCGCAATGCCGACCAGCGCGCCGTTGAAACCGTACAGCCCCGCGCGCACCTTGGCGGGATCCATGCCGAGCAGCGCCGCGGTTGCGCTGCTGACGCCGCAACCCACCAGCGCGGCCACCGCGAACAGCCACGAATTCCAAGCGATGCCGATGACGAACAGCGCGCCGGCGTAGCTGTTGTCCTGCAGCATCACCTGGCTGATGCCGCGCAGGACGGTGTCGACCCCGCGCGCGAGTGTCGCCCGCACGCCGCGTCCGTCGATCACGAGGCCGCTATCCGCCAAGCGTATGCCCATCAGGCCGAACCTCCCCGCGCGCGCCTCATCGTAGCGCCACGCGCGGAGTCGGAGCGGCGCTTACCACGTGCCGTGATGCTCCGGGATGCGCGCGATCAGCGGCAGGCAGACGAGGAGGAACACCGCGATGCCGACGTAGATCCACGCCTGGCTCACGCCGGGGCGCGCGGTGCCTGCCATGATCGCGGTCGCGATCGACACCGTGCCGATCTCGCCCAGCTGGTTGAATAGCGATCGCATCGCGGCCAGCGTCGAGGACTCCTCGGGCGCCAATTGCAGGCCGGCGTTGCGGCTGGGCGGGCTGATGGTGCCGCCGCCCGCGCCCACCAGGAACGTCGCCATCGCGAGCCACGCCCACGGCGAAAAGCCCGCGGCGGGCGGTACCGCGAGGAGCAGCGCGCCCGCGATGATCAGGAGGCAGCCGACGTACAGCGGCACGCGGTACCCGGTGCGCCGCAGCGCCATCGTCACCGTGAACGACAGGCCGATCGCGGCCACGCCCTCGGCCACCAGCAGCGTGCCCGCGCCCAATGGATCGATGCCGTAGCGGTTGGCGGCATACAGCGGCGTCAGCAGGATGATGCCGCCCGTGACGCCGCCAAAGGTCACGTTGATGAGGTTGACCGCGCCGAAACCCTGGCCGTACAAGATGCGCGGCGCGATGAACGGCTGGCCCGCGCGCCGGATGTGGCGCACGAACAGCGCGGCGGCGAGCAGCGCCGCCAGCGCGGGCAGCAGGAATTCCAGCGACGCCAGGCGCGCCGCGGGTTCGCCGAGGTAGCTCGCGGCGAACATCGTGGTCAACACCGCGACGCCGGCCAGCGCGAGGCCCGCGGCGTCCATGCCGGAGCGCCGCGCGCCACCGACCGCCGGATCGCGCGGGATGTATTTCAGCGCCAGCAGCACGACCGCGAGCCCGATCGGCACGTTGATGAAGAAGATGTCGCGCCAGCTCCACCAGGTCACGAACAGGCCGCCGAAGATCGGGCCGATCATGGTGCCCACCGGGAAGATGCTGCCGAAGAGCCCGACCGCGCGATCGCGCGCGCTGCCAAAGTGGTCGACGATGATGCCCGTGGCCGACGGCGTGAAGCCTGCGCCGCCCGCGGCCTGCAACGCGCGCAGCACGATCAGCGCGTAGATGTTGCCGACGAGACCGCAGGCCAGCGACGCCGTCGCGAACACCGCGACCGAGGCCAGGAACACGCGCCGATGGCCGTACTGGCGGCTCAACTTGCCGCTGACCGGCAGCATCAGGACGAAGCCGAACGAATAGGCGGTAATGACCCACGCCGCCCAGTTGATGGTGGTGTGGAGGTCGGCCTGCAGCGTATGCAGCGCGGTCGCGACGATGGTGCCATCGATCGACATCATCATCAGCGCCAGCGCGACGGTCGCGAAAATGACCGCGCGCCGCGGTTCGGCGGAGGCCGGTGGCGCCAGCCGCACAGGCGCGCGGGCAACGCGCCACGGCGCGGCGGCGGTGGAAGTGTTCAGCATGTTCGGGTTCCGGCGGTACGGGCGATCGACTCGCGCGATGGAAAATTTCGGCTGGATCGTTGCCGCCGGAAAGCTTCGAGTGGCAACCCGCCCATTTTAGCGACGCGGCACGCGTCCGGACGTGTGACGGGGCGCACGCCGGCGCCGTGTTGGGCGTGGGTTAACCGCGATCCTCGCGTCCCACCGCGCCGGGGCAACGCTCTGTTACAGTGCCGCGGCTGCGCCTTGGGGCCGGCACCAACCCTTGCAAGCGGGAGGCATCATGGGCTTCGACTGGAACACACACGTGCGCGGCGTCCGTGGCGGACAGCCGAAGGCGATCATCATCGCGATCATCGTCATCGTGGTCCTGGTCCTGGTGAGCTCGAGTTTCGTCACCGTCGGGCCGGGCGAACGCGGCGTGCTGATGACCTTCGGCGCGGTGCACAAAGGTGTACTGGCGCCCGGGTTGCACATGAAGGTGCCGTTCGTCCAGACCGTCAAGGCGATGAACGTGCAGATCCAGAAGTCGCAGACCGACGAGACCGCTGCCAGTCGCGACCTGCAGAACGTCAAGACCCAGGTCGCCGTCAACTGGTCGATCGATCCGAACGACGCGGAGTGGGTGTACCAGAACCTCGGCGATGAATCGCAGCTTTCCAGCAAGGTCATCGCACCGGTCGTCTCGAACGCGGTCAAGGCCGTCGCGGCGCGCTACAACGCCGAGGACCTCATCGAGCAGCGCGACCGTGTCGCGCGCGAAGTGCAAAGCCAGATCGTCACCGCGCTGGCGCCGTACAAGGTGCAGGTGCAGGGCGTCAACATCACCGACTTCCAGTTCAGCCCGGCCTACGCGCAGGCGATCGAGGAAAAACAGGTTGCCCAGCAGCACGCGTTGCAGGCCACCTACGACCTGCAGCGCGTCAAGATCCAGGCCGAGCAGGCCGTCGCCAAGGCGCAGGGCCAGGCTGAAGCGCAGAAGCTGCTGCAGGTCACGCTGACGCCCGAGATCATCCAGTTGAAGGCCGTCGAAGCATGGAACGGCGTACTGCCGACGGTCGTTGGCGGCAACGGCGTACTGCCGATGATCGGCAACGTGGCCGCAACGACAGGAGCTTCGAAAGGCACCGCAAAACCGGCCGTCGAAGCGGTGAAGTGACGCGCCTAATAGGCATTGCCCGCCGCGTCGCGGATCGCCGCGATCCAGGTCTCGATGGGATCGCCGCTGCCGAGCTTGGGGGCGACGATTCCGTTCACCATGAACGTCGGTGAGACGTGGATGCCGTTCTGGCGCGAGTACTTCGCGTGCCAGGACATCAGGCCTTCGAGTTCCGGCTGGGCAAACGCGTCGGCAAGCTTGATGCCGCTGTAGCGTTCGATCAGCGCCAGCGTGCCGTTGACGCTGCGCTCGCGCGCCGTGCCGGTCGCGTGGTGTTCCAGCACGAACTCCTCGCGGTGTTCCTTGATCGCCTTCAGGACGTCCCACGCCCGATCACGCCCGTGGTCCAGCGTCGAAGCCGCGAGCACGCAGCGCGTGGCGACGCCCGAGAACAGGTGCCAGGGCTGCGAGTGCAGGCGCAGCTTCACGGTCACCGCGTCCGGGTCGACCGTGGCCAGCAGCGCCTCGAACTTGCCGATGACCTTGGCGCAGAACGGGCACGTGGGCTCGATGAAGATTTCAAACGCGTTGGCGCCGTGGCCCCAGTTAAGCGGGGCGGCGTGAAAGGCGGAAGTGGTCATTTCAATCTCGAATGCAGTGGAAGTCGACGCGCCGTTGCGGTCGGTGGAGCGCACGGCGCGCGGCGCTCCTGCCGTGTCCGCGCCACTGCGGTCGTGTCGCAGCGGCAACGGGGCCTGGCGGGCGCGTCCCTGACCCGCATTGTAGATTCATGGGCAAATGACTTGCTGCCGCACGTCATGGCCTTTCCGTCGGGTGACATCAACCACGACTCGTCAGGGGAATGACGCACAACCAGGGATACCCTGACCAAACGCCCGCGCGTCCTTCGAGACGCCCAAGGCGAACGGAGGACGCGTTGATTCCGTTTGTGGCGAGCTTGTCGGCATGAATGGAGTCAGCAATATCGCGGCATCCCTGAGCGTTTGAGTTGTGGTCGCGCCGCAACAGAGGCCAACGATGGGGAACTGGAATCGGCGTTCGTGGACGGGCGCATGTTTTCCGGCTGGACCCCGCGGCCCGAATGCGTGGGTTCGATCGGCGTGGCACCGGCGCCACGCCGTGCGCCCGCACGTCAGCGGCGCTATAACGAAGCCTCTTGCTGGACGCTGCGAGAGGTCGACGTGAACCCATCGGCGTGCACCCTGATCGAGGATCTGCAATGTGGAATCCGAGTGCGAACGGACGTCACGCGGCACCGTTCGCGGTGAGGCTGCCGAACCAGGAATGGAATCGGCGAAACCGGAACGGCCGAAGCGCGGCGCACGGTCCGCGACCGCGCTTGGGCGTGCGACACCGCACGGCATGATCACCTACGGATACCTTGAGTCGCCGCTCGGTACGCTGCTCCTGGCGCGCAACGATGCTGGCATCTGCCAGTTGACCTTCCAGCACCACAAGCATCCGCGTCCCGTCCAGTCCGACTGGCAGCGCGACGACGGGGCTTTCGCCGACGCTCGCGCGGAACTGGCCGAATATTTCGCGGGGCACCGGCGGGCGTTCGACCTGCCGCTGTCGCTGCCGGGTACCGCGTTCCAGAAGCAGGTCTGGAACGCCCTGCTGGAGGTGCCCTACGGCCAGACGATCACCTACGCACAACTCGCCGAGCGGATCGGTCGGCCGGGCTCGTACCATCCCGTCGGCGCGGCAGTCGGTATGAACCCCGTGTCCATTTTCGTACCCTGCCATCGGGCCCTCGGCAGCGACGGCAGCTTGACCGGTTATGCGGGTGGCATCGAGCGCAAGGTCGAGCTGCTGCGGCTGGAAGGGCAGTTGCTGGCGTGAACGTGCGCCAGCGTGGCGCGCGGGTTGCCGGGTGGTTCGACGGCGTGGCTGCCAGGCGTGCCGGGCCCAGCGTGCAGCGGCCTGATCCGGCGCAACGTTCGCGCGAGGCACCCGACTACACTGCACGGCGCCGCGTCGACGACGGCGCCGATGTGCCGACCGGGCACCTGGGCGCCACGCCAATGCGCCGCCCGCATGGATAACGCATGCCTGAAGGTCCTGAAATCCACCGCACCGCCGATCATCTCGCCGCGGCGGTGCTGCACCAGCCGCTGGTCCACGTCGAGTTCGCGTTCCCGGCGTTGCACCCCTTCGAGCGCAAACTCCGCGGACGCGCCGTCGTCGCCGTTACCGCGCGTGGCAAGGCGCTGCTGACCGCGTTCGACGACGGCTGGACGCTGTATTCGCACAACCAGCTCTACGGCGTCTGGAAGATCGCCCCCGCTGGCACGCGCCCGGCCACGAAGCGCAGCCTGCGGGTCGTGCTCGAGACCGCGAAGACCGCGATCCTGCTCTACTCGGCATCCGATATCGAAATGTGGCGCAGCGCCGAGATCGAATCCCACCCGTTCCTGCGGCACCTCGGCCCTGACGTGCTCGATCCAGGGATCGACGTCGCCGCCGTGGAAACGCGCCTGCGCTTGCCGGCGTTCTGTCATCGCGAACTCGGTGGCCTGCTGCTCGACCAAGGCTTCCTCGCGGGCCTTGGCAACTACCTGCGCTGCGAGGTCCTGTTTGCCGCGCGCCTGCACCCGGCGGCGCACCCCTGTGATCTCGATGGCACCCGGCTGCACGCGCTGGCCGAGGCCTGCCTTGCCATCGCGCGCTTGAGCTACGCGACCCGCGGCGTCGAACCCCGTCCCGGCATGCACCCCGGCTATCAGGCGCACGAAGGAAAAATCTTCCACTTCCACGTCTTCAAGCGCGCGGGCGAACCCTGCGAGCGCTGCGGCACGCCGATCGCAAAGGTGCCGTTCAATTCCCGACCGCTGTTCTACTGTCCGCGGTGCCAGCGCGCGTAGCGGCGCATCCGAAAAACGCACATCGCCGGATTCGCGCCACTCGGTAGGGCGGAACCCGAACGACAGGCGCGATTTCCGCAAATTTGCGAGCGCGTCGCAGGCCGTTCGGTTTCCGCCGGGTCAGGCTGCGCCAGCCGTTGATTTGGCGGAAACCGCGCGCCGGACTCGTCGCGATCGAGAGCTCCGTGTGGCGCGGGTTCACGACCTCGGGCACGTCGATGCCGGTATCCGGCATATCCACCGAGATCGCGATGTGCGGCCGCTTGTCCTTGATCGAGAACGCATCGATCAGGCTTTGCGCGTATTCGGTCTTGAAGGTGACGGCGCGCGCGAACTCGGCCTTGTAGTGCGGATAGTTGTCGTCCCAGATCCAGTGCTCGTAGCCATTGGAATAGAAAATGATCGGCCGTTGGCCAAGCTGCGCCTCAAGGCAGTCGGCGTACAGCTTGGCCTGCTGCTGGCCCACGCGCGCATCGCGGCGCGTGCGCTTGGCCTCGACCAGCCCCAGCGGCTTGCCGTCATCGCCCCACAGCACGTGATCAACGAAGCCTTCGCCGGTGTTGTTGGGCATGCCGGTGACGGGGAACTCGCGGTCACGCGCCTGATCCAGTGGCTAGACGGCTTCCTTCAACAGCAGGTCGATGAAGAGGTCGCGAGTTTGCGCTTCGGAATAGTCGTGGTTGTCCGGCTGCGCGGCGGCTGCTTTCTTTGCCGCGGCGACTTCGGCCCGCAGGCGTTGCAGTTCTTCATCCAGCGATGACTTGTCGGCCGGCAGCGCCGACAGACTTTCATCCTTGGCGTGTAGTTGTTCCTGCAGCTTCTGCAATTGCTCGGCGGTCTGCGCCGCGATGCGTGCCGGTTGTGGCAACGCCGCCGGGTTGAAGGTCAATGCCGGTTCGGGCCGACTAACGCGGCCATACGTGCGTGCCAGCCAGTAGCACACGTGGAACAGCTCGCGCACCGCAGCTTCCGCACGCTTTGCCGCGCCTACGATCACCGGCCACTCGCGCCGGAGGAAGGCGAACTGCGTCATGGCGTATCGTTTGTGCCGTTCGAGAACTGCGCGATGTAGGGCGCGTAACGGAACCGGCGGTTGCGTGAGTTGCCGGTCATTTCCGCCAGCACATCCAGCTTTACCAGCCGCGTGACAAGGCCGTTCGCCGCGGCATAGGAAGTGCCAGTCAAGGCCTTGATATCGTTCACCGACACGATGGGCCGGTCGAACAACACTTCCAATACCTTGTGGCCATTGCCCGCGGCGCGTCCAAGGTTTCGGTGATGGCGGTTCGATGCTTTTCGCGCAACTCCAGGATGCGTCGTGCCATCGTCACGGCTTCATCCGACACTTCGGCGATGCCACGCAGGAAGAACGCCAGCCATTCTTCCCAGGCACCCTGATCGCGGATGGCCTGCAGGCGCTCGTCATACTCCTGGCGGTGGCGCTTCAAGTAATGCGAGAGATACAGCACCGGCTTGTGCAACACGCTGCGCTCGGTCAGCAGGAACGTGATGAGCAGGCGACCCGTGCGGCCGTTGCCGTCGAGGAACGGATGGATGGTTTCGAACTGCGCGTGCGCCATTGCAATCTTCACCAGCGGCGGCGGCACGTGCGTGGCCGTCATGAGTGTGCATCCCCCCGGCCCGATCCAGTTCTGGCTGGTGCGCAGTTCGCCCGGAAGCAACCGTCCGCCACGCACGCCGCGCATCAATTCGGTGTGGATCTCACGGATCAACCGTACGGAAACCGGCAGCGTTGGCAGCCGCTCCAGTCCGTGGTGCATAGCGCGCACATAGTTCAGCACCTCGTCCACGTCTTGCGGCAGGTCGCGGTCGAACAGCTTCGCCTCGGCTGCCAGCGGATCCTGCAGCGAGCTTTGCGTGCCTTCGATCTGGCTGGACAGCACCGCCTCCTTGCGCACACACATGAACACGAACAGGTCGGGGTTCGGTAAGGTGAGCACGGAGCCATCCAGGCGCCCCAGCGCACGGTCGGCGGCCGACAGCAGACCCTGCAATTGCCCAGTCAGCCGCACCGGCGGTGTGAAGGGGGGCAGCGGCGCAGGGATGAACGCCCGATAGCCCTGAGTTGGGTCACGTAACGTCCTGCGCGTGCTGGACTTTTGATCTCCCCGGCCATACGTCCCCCAGGCTTGCGCACGCGGTCAGGATGGCTCCATGTCATAGGCAGACTTTAGCAAAGTGCCAGTACCCGAGCCTTGTTACAGCCTCCTGATCTGTCTGGTTGAACTTGAAGCGTCCTCGTTTTTCCGAGTCACTCGGAAGTAGCGGTTCGGGATGATTGTGCCATCGCGTATGGGATGGGCGAGAGCCCGTCGCCATCCAGCTGGGACCATGACGGCAATTCATGTCAAACCGGCTGACGGCATAAAGCGTCAAAGTTGCCACTTTATGCCGTCATGACCAAAGCCGGGTCGATAGCGCGCAGCGCGTGGTGGGCCTGCCAGGACTCGAACCTGGAACCAAGGGATTATGAGTCCCCTGCACTAACCGGTTGTGCTACAGGCCCCCGTTCCAATTAAATCACGTGGTCGCGTGCAGCGCGACGATCATTCCTCCCGTCCGCTTGCGGAAGGGGGAGGTAGTGGGCGGCTGGTGGATACGGGGACAGACCGCAACGGAAATCAAGCCGCGGGCGTGACCGCGGCGCGCAGCGCGCCGCGCAGCGCACGCTTTTCGGCTTCCTCGAGCTTGCGGCCCAGCAGTTCGCTGGCGCGCAGCAGCAGTTCGCGGTCGAGTTCGTGCGGCAGCGGCGTGCGCTCGGGCAGCGCGAGGATGAGTTCGCGCTGGGGCGCCTGAAGCGTCGTGGCGTACTCGCCGGCGAGTTCCTGCATGCGCGCGAGGACGCGCACCTCGTCGGCGACGACACCCGGGGCGGGCACGGTGATGGCGGGTTCCCGACGAGTGAGGAAAGGCGTCAGCGTCGCGGCGTCGAGCTGGCGCCGTGTGTCGGCTTCGCGCTGCAGCGCCGACGACTGGTTGCCCGTCGAATCGCGTGACTCGATGCCGAGCAGGTGCACGCGAATGCCGTATTCCTGCGCCTGCTGCACGCCGATGCGCAGGTCCTCGTCGCCTGCGAGCAGCAGGGCGTCGGAAATCGCACGCTTGCGGGCCAGCGTGGTGAGGTCGGCGAAAATCAGGCCGTCGACGCCCTTCTGCTCTCCTGACTGGTTGACGAACCCCAGCCGCAGCTTGACGTTGTCGAGGTAGGCCAGCGCGAGATGCGCGGGTGTGGGTCCGGAGTTGGTGCCGTCGTACCAATAGATGCGCAGCAGCGGACAGCCGGCGATGGCTTCGGCGGTGTGCGCGAGGAATTGCGTGAACTCGGCGTTGGCCAGACCCAGCTCGCCGCGGCGCAGCGTGGTGCCAAACAGCAGCTCGCTGGTCGAGGCGAAAAAATAGCCGGCGTCGATGAACGCGGCGATGCGGTCCATGTGGAAATCCGATCAGGCCGCACCATCGTACGCAACACGGCTCGCGGTGTCATGCGTTGGCGATCGGCAATCGGGCGATCTGTCGACCGGGGTCGGGCCTTCCGACCCTCCTACCATCGGCCGTTGGCGCGAAGCCCGTCGGGCCTTCCGGCCCTCCTGCCATTGGCCGTTGGCGCGAAGCCGATCGGGCCTTCCGGCCCTCCTACTCGAACTCGAGGAACGAGCGCAGCTGCTCGCTGCGCGACGGGTGCCGCAGCTTGCGCAGCGCCTTCGCCTCGATCTGGCGGATGCGTTCGCGGGTGACGTCGAACTGCTTGCCGACCTCTTCCAGCGTGTGGTCGGTGTTCATGTCGATGCCAAAACGCATGCGCAGCACCTTGGCCTCGCGCGGCGTCAGGCCCGCCAGCACATCGTGCACCGTCTCGGTAAGGCCGGTATCGGTTGCCGATTCCACCGGCGAGCCGGCGTTCTGGTCCTCGATGAAGTCGCCGAGGTGGGAATCCTCGTCGTCGCCGATCGGCGTTTCCATCGAGATCGGCTCCTTGGCGATCTTCAGCACCTTGCGGATCTTGTCTTCCGGCATTTCCATCGCCACGGCCAGCTCTTCCGGCGTCGGCTCGCGGCCGTACAGCTGCAGCATCTGGCGCGAGATGCGGTTCAACTTGTTGATGGTCTCGATCATGTGCACCGGGATGCGGATGGTGCGCGCCTGGTCGGCGATCGAGCGGGTGATGGCCTGGCGGATCCACCACGTGGCGTAGGTCGAGAACTTGTAGCCGCGGCGGTATTCGAACTTGTCGACGGCCTTCATGAGGCCGATGTTGCCTTCCTG
>DASTNI010000083.1:0-38763 GCA_035720985.1 Rhodanobacteraceae bacterium
ATGTGGGGCGCAGGCCCACCGCGACACCGACCGGCACCCACACGATCGACGCCAGCGCGATCAGGACAGCGACGCGCAGCAGCGTGAGCCCGCCGTCGGCGAAGGCAATCTTCACATCCGTCGGCGACAGCGCCGAGCCGGCGAATCGGGCGAACCCCCACGCCACGCCGCCCGCCACGAGGATCAAAGCGGCCAGCCAGAAGGTATCCGCGAGCCGCGGCGGAAACGACCACGGCATCGCCTGCAGGCGATGCCACGGCGTGACGGGGCGGGCCCGCGCCGCTTTGCGCGCGACCGCTGTGATCGGCGCCGCAAGCCCGTGCACGAAGGTCGCGCGACGAAACACGTCGAGCACCCAGCTTCGTCGCCCTGCTCCGGCCGCGGTCTGCTCGACGCGAAACTTGTCGGCCCACGCCACCAGCGGACGGAACAGGAGCTGGTCATACAGCACGATTGCGATCGTCATCGCGACGATCGCCCAGCCGACCGCGGCAAGGTCGTGCTGCTGGATGGCGCGGGCCACATACGACCCCACTCCCGGGAGCGCGATTTGCAGGCTGCCGACGGAAATCGCCTCCGAAGCGACGACGAAAAACCAGCCTCCCGACATCGACATCATCATGTTCCAGATGAGCCCCGGCATCGCGAAGGGCACCTCGAGGCGCCAGAAGCGCTGCCAGCCTGAAGCGCGCAGGCTGCGGCTGGCTTCGTCGAGGTCGGTCGGAACGGTGCTCAGTGACTGGTAGAAGCTGAACGCCATGTTCCACGCCTGGCTGGTGAAGATGGCGAAGACGGCCGCCAGCTCGGGCCCCAGCACGTTGCCCGGGAACAGTGCCACGAAGAACACGACGGTGACGGACAGGTAGCCGAGAATCGGTACCGACTGGAGCACGTCGAGGACCGGTATCAGCACCTTGCCGGCGCGCCGGCTTTTTGCGGCCAGCGTCGCATAGGTGAAGGTGAAGATCAGCGATGCGACGAGCGCGGCAAGCATGCGCGTGATCGTGCGCAGGGTGTAGTACGGCAACCGTGTCGGCGACAGCGAGATCGGCAACGCGTGCTCGGGTGCGAACGGCCCGACCATTGCTCGCGCCCCGACGCCGAGCAGGACCACGCTGCCCAGCAGCAGGGACGTTGCCGCGAGATCACGCCAACCCGGAATCCTCGGGCGCCAGACGTTCCCACCCAGCACCTCGGCATGCTGTTGCTCCACGACCCCTCTCCATCGAGCCGTCGCGACCCGGCCATGCTGGGTGGCGCAACGCAAGGTCCGTTGATGCCGATCAAGCCGGATGGAGATCGGTCGCCGACGCGAGCGCGTTCGCGCGGCGGTGGTACGCCGCGATCGCCGAAGGCGGCGAGCCATGGTCCGCACGCTGTTGCACGCGCTCCTTGCAGCGGCCGTGCTGTTGGGCAACGCCGAACCGACCACAGTACGCGAGGCCTCCGGAGCGGTCGTGGACACCATGACGGGCAGACCGGTTCCCGACGCGATCGTCACGGTGGGTGACCATGCAATCCGGATCGGGGCTGCCAGTCGGTTCCGGGTGGACGTGGCCACGGACACGCGTGACACACGCAGGCGATTACCGGCGTGCGGAAGCCAACGCGTCGGACAAACTTGCCGCGCACAGTCGCGTACCTGTGGTACGACAATCACCGTTGCGCAATCGCGGATCGCCGGAACCTGATTGACGCCGCCAAACCGGTCAAATTCGGCGACCGGGCCCGGCTCATCTCGCATCCCGGCGACGCGACCGTGCAGCGAACGGCGCGGCTTGGGCCGATGGATCACCCGCTATCGCGGGAGCCGCTGCGGAAGCTTTCGCGTCGGCTCCGGTGGCGCCGTGACGCCCAGCAGCGACTGCATCATGAGGCCCATCATTTCCAGTCGTTGGCCGATGCACCCGTCTGCACCGAGACCACCACGCATGCCGCGGCCACCCATGCGCGGCGCACCTCCCATACCTCCCATGTGGCCTACCGGCATTTGCTGCATCATCTCGATGCCCTCGCGGGCGAGTTGCCGCTGTTCGTCGAGCAAGCGCTGTCGTTCAGCGACCGTCTTCGCTCCCGCCACTGCGAGATGCATAGCCTGCGTGCGCGCCATGTGCGCGCCCATCTGTTGGGACGAAGGGCAAGCCGGGGGTGCGCCCGGCAGCCCGCCTTGCTGCGCTTGCGCAGCACCCTGGACCGCGGATGCCGGAGCAATTGCCGTCACCGCAACTGACAATCCAGCCACCAATGCCAACCCTGCCATCTTCATTGCCCACCTCCGCTTTGTGTGCGCAACCCCTATCGATGCGGCATTTGCGCCGCCGCCCGCCATCGATGCTGCAATGCTGCGGTCCCAAACCGCCTGGTTGTTGATGCACATCAACGTTGCGGAGTGCGTGTTGCCTAACGTCGGTTTCATCCTTGGTACCCACAACGGTGAATCCGCATGAACAAGTCATCGAGCAAGCGCCCCACCCCACGCAAGCGCCGCGGCTCGACGGGGCTGCCGCTCGCCGCCAAGCGGGCACCGCGCGGCAAAGCAAAACCACGCGGTACACGCAAACCAGCGCAGGCGGATATTCCCGTCACTGCCGACACGTGCCTGGTGATCGAAAGCACCTTCGTTGAAGTGCCCGATGACGATTTTGACCAGGATGGCGAGCTGCACAGCCTGTTCGGCGATGACGAGTGATCCCGGTTTGCGCTCCGGGGTGCATCCCACGTTCAAGTGGCGTTGCGTGGCGTTGACAACGGTCAACGCCAGAACGGCGCCACATTGGTCGGACGTCCGACGTATTCCATGAAGCAGGAGGCTGCCCCCATGCGAGTCGCTGATATCTGCACGCGGAGGACGGTGCACACCGAGGCGTCGGCGTCGGTACGCGCCGCCGCCGAACTGATGCGCAAGCGTCACGTCGGCTCGCTGATCGTCACCGAGAGCCCCGGAAGCGAGCGCGGTTCGCTCGGCATCCTCACCGACCGCGACATCGTGCTCGCCGTCACGGCATCCGGTGCCGATCCGGACTCATTGACCGTGGGCGATGTCATGACCCGATCCCCGGCGACTTGCGCCGAAGACGACGATTTGTTCGACGCAATCCGCATCATGCGCACGCGCGGCGTTCGCCGATTACCGGTCGTGGACGCCGAGGGGAACCTCGCGGGGATCATCAGCGCCGACGACATCTACGGCACCTTGGGCGCCCAGCTGTGCGAACTCGGCCTCGCGCTCACCCGCGAGCACGTTCGCGAGCTCGAAACGCGTACCTGATCGTCAAGACGGCCCACGCCATCATTCCGCGGCTCCAGGCCAGCACCAGTTCGCCAACTCAGGCGGGTCATGGCCTTCGCTGGAGGCGAATTCCTGGCAGGCCAGGATCGCGTTACGCATGCGCTCGCACACGTGCGCTCCGACGACGAGCAGTCCCGGAACGCGCTCGATCACGTCGATCACGAGGTTGAAGCGGTCGATCTGGTTGCGGATGGCGAGATCCATGGGAGTGTTGATGTTGCCGCGTTCCTTGTAGCCGCGGACGTGGAAATTGGCGTTGTTGCAGCGCCGGTAGATCAACTTGTGGATCAGCCACGGATACCCGTGGAAGTTGAACATCACGGGTTTGTCGCGGGTGAACAGGCTGTCGAATACGGCATCCGGCAGGCCGTGCGCGTGCTCGCTGGGCGGCACCAGCCGGAACAGGTCCACCACGTTGATGAACCGCACCTTCAATTGGGGAAAGTATTCGCGCAGCAATGCGGTCGCCGCGAGCGCCTCCATCGTCGGCGTGTCGCCCGCGCACGCCATCACCAAGTCCGGCTCGGCACCTTTGTCATTGCTGGCCCACTCCCAGATCCCGAGGCCCTTGGTGCAGTGGCGGGCAGCCTCCTCGATCGTCAGGTACTGCAGGTGCCGCTGCTTGTCGGCGACGATCACGTTGACCTTGTCGGTGCTGTCGAGGCAATGATCCATCACCGACAGCAGGCAATTGGCGTCCGGCGGCAGGTAGATGCGGGTCACCCGCGGGCTCTTGTTGGTCACCACGTCGAGAAAGCCGGGATCCTGGTGCGAAAAGCCGTTGTGGTCCTGGCGCCACACCGTCGAGGTGACGAGGATGTTGAGTGAAGACACGCTGGCCCGCCAGGACACGTCCAGGGCCTTTTCCAGCCACTTCGCGTGCTGGTTGAACATCGAGTCGATCACGTGGATGAAGGCCTCGTAGGAAGCCAGCACACCGTGCCTGCCGGACAGCAGGTAGCCTTCCAGCCAGCCTTCCAGCGTGTGCTCGGACAGGATTTCCATGACGCGCCCGTCGCGGGCCAGGTGGGCGCCGTCGGCATCTTCAGGCAACAGCGCCGCCATCCACGCCTTGCCGCTGGCCTCGTAGATGTCGTCCAATCGGTTCGACGCGGTTTCATCCGGGCAGAAGAAGCGGAACCGGTCCGGATTCGCGCGCATCACATCGCGCAGCAGGCGGCCCGTCGGCCGCGTGTTTTCCGCGGTGTCGACACCAGCCTTGGCGACGCTGACCGCGTAGTCGCGATAGTCGGGCCGGACCAACGCCCGGCGCAACAGGCCGCCGTTGGCGACCGGGTTGGCGCTCATCCGGCGATGGCCGGCCGGCGCCAGCGCCGCCAGTTCCGGCACCAGCCGACCGTCGGCCGTGAACAGGGTTTCGGGGTGGTAGCTGCGCAGCCATTCGTCGAGCCGCCGCAAATGGTCGGGTCCCCGATGCGGGTCCAGCGGAATCTGGTGTGCGCGCCACGATCCCTCCACGCGGTGGCCGTCGATTTCCTTCGGACCGGTCCAGCCCTTCGGAGTCCGCAGCACAATCATGGGCCATGCCGGCGGCGGGTCGAACGATCCGGCCCGTGCGCGTTGCCGGATTGCATCGATGCGGTCGAGCGCCGTGTCCAGCGTCGTCGCAAGTTGCCGGTGCACGGCGAACGGGTCGTCGCCCTCGACGAAGTACGGCTCGTAGCCGTAGCCGCGCATCAGGGCATCGAGCTGCCCGTGCGGAATGCGCGCCAAAACGGTCGGGTTCGCGATCTTGTAGCCGTTGAGGTGCAGGACCGGCAGCACGACGCCGTCGCGCGCGGGGTTCAGGAATTGGTTGGAGTGCCAGGCGGTGGCCAGTGGCCCGGTTTCGGCCTCGCCATCCCCGACCATGCACACGACCAGCAGCTCGGGATGATCGAACGCCGCGCCGTAGGCGTGGGCGAGGCTGTAGCCGAGCTCGCCGCCCTCGTGCAGCGACCCGGGCGTCTCCGGCGTGCAGTGGCTGCCGATGCCGCCGGGAAACGAAAAACCCTTGAAGAAGCGCGTGAGACCCGCGAGCCCCGGCCCCTTGTCGGGATAAACCTCGCCATAGCGCCCCTCCAGCCAAGCATGCGCGAGCACGGACGGTGCGCCGTGCCCGGGCCCCGAAACGAAGATCGCGTCGAGGTCGCGTTCGCGGATCACCCGATTCATGTGGGTCCACACCAGCGTCTGCCCGGCGTCCGAACCCCAGTGGCCGAGCAGCCGATGCTTGATGTGCTCAATCGTGAGCGGCTCCTGCAACAGCGGATTTGCCCGCAGGTACAACATGCCGGCGCACAAGTACAAGGATGCGCGCCAGTAGCGATCGAGAAGCTGGAGCGCGTCCCCGGATAGTGGCGACACACGACTCATCGATCGATCCCGGCTTGCTGGTGTCCATCCAGGCGTGCGGCGGTGTCGGGCTTGCCAACATCGGTACCCGGATCGAACGGAGCAAAACCGCCACCCGAAATTCGAGTGGCACCAGCACCCAAAATTCGCAAGCTGCTGTCCATGACCGTGATCCGCACGCACGTCGTCCAAATCCCGCGCACCATCAGCGTGTCAGCCCGCATCGAGAGGCCGTTGATTTCCGTCAACATCGCCGCGCCTCAACGGCACACGCTCGCACCAGACGCGACCGGCCACGCCCACCATGAAAGCCTGCGTTCTCGCGCTCAACATAGGCTCTTCGAGCATCAAACTCGCGGTATTCGACGCAGCGACGCAGGCCCCGCTGCTGCGCGCCAATGTGACGCGGATCGCGAAGGGTGCCCGGGCGACGGCCTCCACGCGCGCGGCGTCCGCGGAGCGTGTTGCAGCACCCATGCCCGCACCCAGCGATACCAAAGAGGCCGTCCACTGGCTGCTGCAGGCGTTGCACGAGCGGCGCCCCGAGGTGCGCGTGGTCGGGGTGGGCCACCGCGTGGTGCACGGTGGTGTCTCTTTCGAGCGACCGGTGCGCATCGACGCGGCGGTGCTGAACCGGCTGGAGGCGCTCGCGGTGCTCGCACCCGCGCACCAACCGATCGAAATTGCGATCATCGAGCAGATGCAGGGCTTGCTGCCTGGACTGCCGCAGGTCGCCTGCTTTGACACGGCGTTCCACCACACCCAGCCGAAATTGCAGCGGTGGTTTGCGTTGCCGCGCGCGTTGAGCGAATCCGGGATCGTCCGGGTCGGCTTCCACGGACTGTCGTACGAATACATAGCGGGCGTCTTGCCGGGCATCGCGGGTGCACGCCCGTACCGCAAGGTGATCGTGTCCCACCTGGGCAGCGGGTCGAGCGCGTGCGCCATGTACGACCGGCGAAGCGTGTCGAGCACCATGGGGTTCACGCCGTTGGACGGGATGATGATGGGCACCCGCTGCGGTGCGATCGATCCGGGCGTGTTGCTTTACCTGCAACAGCAGCGCGGGATGGCAGTCGACGCCCTCGCGGATTTGCTGGGCAACCAATCCGGGCTCCTTGGCGTATCGGGAGTGAGCGACAACGTAGAGGTGCTTGAGGCAAGTACCGATCCACGCGCCAGCGAGGCACTGGAAATGTTCGCCGAGCGCGCCGCGGCCGCCATCGCAGCGCAATGCGTTGCCCTGGCCGGCCTGGAGGCGCTGGTATTCACCGGTGGCATCGGTGAGCACGACGCGACGATGCGGACGCGCATCTGCAGCCGGCTGCAGTGGCTGGGCGTGAGCCTGGACGCATCTGCCAACGCCGCGCACGCGCAGCACATCAGTACGGCGGACTCCCGAATCGACGTCTATGTGATTCCGACCGACGAGGAAGCCGTGATCGCACGTGCGACGGCCGCCCTGCTGGACGCCTCCGAACGTGGCGGCGACAGCATCGGCTGATCTGGCACCGGGCCGTGTCAACGCGCTTCGCGAGCGCGGGCCGGCACGTTGCGCCGACACCGCGGGTGAAGTAGTCCCAGCTTCAGTGCGCGCCCGGTACCACGTACAACAACACGGCGAAATACTGCAGCACGCTTCCGGCCAGCACGAACACGTGCCAGACCGCGTGGTGCCAGCGCATGCGGTGCAGCAGATAGAACGGGACGCCGAACGTGTACGCGACACCGCCGGCCAGGAGGAGCGCGAACCCTGAGGTGGGCAAACTGGCCTTGAGCGGCACGATGGCGACGACGGCGAGCCAGCCCATCGCAACATAGAAGGCCGCCGGCAATTTTCGGCCCTGACGCGGACAGGCAAGCTCCATGACGATGCCGGCGATCGCCAAGGCCCAGATCGCCGTGAACAGGCTCCAGCCCCAGGCCGGCGGCAAGGCCAGCAACGTGAACGGCGTATACGTGCCGGCGATGAGCAGGAAAATCGCGATGTGGTCGAGCGCACGCAGGACGGGCGCTGCGGCGGCGATCGGAATCGCGTGGTACAGCGTCGACGCCGTGTAGACCAGAATCAGCGTGGTGCCAAAGACGCTCGCCGCCGTCACCGCCAACGCGCCACCATGCAGCGCCGCCCACGCGACGAGCACCACGAGCCCGGCGATACTGAGCGCAATCCCGACACCGTGGGTGACGCTGTTGGCGACCTCTTCCGCCAACGAACCCCGCAGGACCGCCACTGGATGGTTGTTCATGGTCGGGCGCCTGCTGCAAGGACGTCCACGGTAGCGCGCCCGCGCTCGCCAACTTTGACCACGATCAGGCGCGCGCCTCGGCGGGTTGCACAAGGTTGCCGGACGGCACTGCACCGGCCGTCGCGACCCTCGCCTCCATCGAAGCTAGGAAACGCCACAGGAACAGCAGCGTCACCAGCAGCAGTCCCGGATAGCCAATGCCCGCCAAGAGGTAGGGTAAGGTCGCGTCGCCATCGATACGCACCCGCGCGAGGTTGTCGCTCAGGAGACCCAAGGTGATGATGCCGCCGAACACCCACATGCCAACCAGCCAGGTGCCTGCCTCGAAGCCCGTCAGCGGACGGCGCCAGCCGGTGGCGCCGCGCGGCGGCAGCGCGGGCGTGGCGGTAGCCGACACCGTGCGGTGGCCCATCGTGATGAGGTCGAACGCCGCGAGGCCAGCACCCACCGCGAAGACCAGGCCGAACACCATCAGCAGCAGGCGGTAGACGCCCATGCTCGGGAACAGCTCGCTGCCGAACCAGTGCAGGCCGAGCGTGCGATAGACGTAGACCTCGATGGTGCCACCCAGCGCGAAGCTCAGCGCGAGCCCCATCATGCCGATCAGCGCCAGCCAGAACGCGAGGCGCCCCACGCGCTGGTCGAACGCTTTCAACCCGCGCACCGCCGGCACCGCGTGGTAGGCGACGCCCAACACCAGCATGCCGAAGGTGCCGAACAGCGCGAGGTGCGCGTGGCTCGCCGTGATCCAGGTGCCGTGCGACCACGCGTTGGTCAGCGCAAAGGTCATGCTGAAGCCGAGGATGCCGGCACCCACCTGCTCCAGCACCACCGAGCCCAGGACGAAATAGAACGCGGGCGCGTTTTCCAGCGGTTTGCGGTTCTGGTGCGCGTCCATGTAGACGTGCCAGAAGCAAAACACCAGCGGCAGCGGTTCGAATGCGCTGAAGAGCGAGCCCCAGAACTGCCAGAACGCCGGCGTGCCGACCCAGAAATAGTGGTGCGCGTTGCCCAGCAGGCCCGAGAGCCACACCAGCGCCACGCCCCAGAACACCGCGTAGCCGACCGACTTCACGTCGACCTTGAACAACAGCACCAGCAGCATGCCCACGAGGCTGATGTGGATGATTTCCCACACGCCTTCGACCCAGTAGTGAACGACGAACCAGCGGAAGTATTCCTGCAGGTCCAGCCGCGCCACGAAGAACATGCCGAAGACGTAGACCAGCGTCAGCGCGACCACGCCAAGCCCGATGCCCCAGTGGATCTCGTTCCACTCGCGGATCGGCGGGAAGGTCTTGAGGATGATGTACGCGAAGGTGCCCAGCACGCACAGCACCGCGACCTGCGTTGCGCGGCCGGCTTCGAGGTATTCAAGACCCTGCTGCAGCCACGGCTGGTCCATCCACCAGCCACCGATGCCCTTCATCGCAAGACCGAGCGTCAGCACGTTCCAGACAACAGCCGCGGTGTACGCGAGGAACAGCACCTTGATCAGCCACGGCGCCGCGAGCTCGCGCTTGGACAGGATCGGCCCGACGAAGAAGATCGCACCCATGAACCCGGCGAGGATCCATTCGATCGCAAGGTTCAGGTGCTCGGCACGCACCACGTTGAAGTTGAGCACGCCGGCCAGCAGGGTCGGATCGGCTTCCTGCGCGGCCAGGATCAGGCCCGCGGTGACCTGCAGCACGAACAGCACCAGCATCAGGACGAAGAACCGCAGGCTGAGGCGCTGCGTCTGGTATTGGATGGCCATCAGTGTTCCCTCAACGAACGGATGTACGCGGCGATCGCCTGCGCCTGCTGCTTCGCCATGAGCTTGCCGTAATCGGGCATGACGTTGGCCGGGTAGCCGACCGGGATCCGGGTGTTCGGATTGAGGATGTGCTCGGTGAGGTAGGCCTCGTCGACCGTAAGGCTGCTGCCATCGGTGAAGTGCGTGACCGAGCCATAGAGCTTGCCCCACGGCGGACCGACGATGCGTTTGTCGTCGGTGGAATGGCAGGATGTACAGCCATACTGCGCCACCAGCGCCTCGCCCTGCTTGGCAAGGTCCGCGCCGCTCGCCGGCGCCGCCGATGCGCTGCTGGCCGGCGCAGCCACGGCGGCCACCGCCGGCGCTGCCGCCGCGGTCGGGGCCTGCCCCTGATCGATCAGCGTGAGCCGATGCGCAAGCGAGCCGGTTTCGATCTTCGGCGGCCAGCCCTCGGTATTGAGGTCGGACGTGTACTTGAGGTACGCGATCAAGTCACCGATCTGCTGCTGCGTGAACGGCAGGTCGGGCATGAAGCTCTTCTGCCCGCCGCGGCGCTCGATGCGCCGCTGCGCACCGGGAAATTTTCCGTAGTACGCCTTGAGGTCCGTGACGCCCGCCGCCTTCTCGACCACGGCATTGGTCAGGAGCTGCGTGCGCACCGCGGTTTCGGTGGGCCAGCTTCCGGCCGAGGGCAGGAACGCTGCCAGCCACGCCGGCCCCACGCTTTCGTATTCCTTGGTGAGGTCCGGCGCGAAGTACGCACCGTTGCCGACCAGCGTGTGGCAATCCATGCAGTTGTAGGCCTGAAACACCTTCTTGCCGGCGATCGCGCTGTACTGGCCGAAGTCGACCTGGGACGGCACCGCCTGCCCGCGGTCCTTGATGAAGGAGAGGCCCGAGAGCACGAAGAACACCGCGCCCATCAGCACCAGCACCACGATCGCCACGTTGCGCTTGATCGGTTCCCCGCAGTCGCCGCCCGTGCCACAGCTCATGGCGCGCTCCCCTCATCCATGCGCGCGGACTCCGACGCCGCCGACGCGGCGTGCGCCAGCGCGTCGTGCCGGAACAGGGTGTGGATCGCGCGCAGGAAGACGTAGAACACGTAGAACGCGAGCACGAACCCCACGACGAAATACGCGCGCCACGCGAAGCGCGATTCCGCCCAGTATTCAAAATGCCGCCAGAACGGCCACGACAGCCCGAAGGCGACCACCGTCGCCAGTGCGGACAGAATCAGATCGGTCACCCGCTGCGCCATGTGCATTGCTCCCGCCACCAAAACCGGATCGGTGCGCACATCCCCGCACAGCAAGCGCTGCGAGACTACGACGCCGACATCGCACACATTTTCGGGACCATGACCCATGCGTGAAATTGACCGCGATCAGTTTTGCGACCGATTCGCGGTCGGTGGGCGCACTCAGTAGGTGAGCAGCGGGCGGCCGACCTGCCGGAGGCGCTCGAGCGCCAGCAGCTCGACGCTCCGCGCCTTGAGGTGGATCAACTGCCGGTCGCGGAAGCGGGTCAGCACGCGGCTGACGGTTTCGGTGGCCAGGCGCAGGTAATTGCCGATGTCGGCGCGCGACATGCGCAACTGGAACACGGTCGCGGACTGGCCACACCGCGCGTAGCGTTCGCCGAGATGCACCAGGAACGCCGCGATGCGCTCCTCGGCGCTGTAGTGCGCGGCCAAGACACGGCTGGCATGCAACTCCCGTCCGAGCAGGCGGAGCAGGTGCTCCTGGATGGCGGGCCGACGCTCGGCCAGCGCACAGATCGCGGAGAACGCGTAGCGACACACGTAGGTGGTGTCGAGCGCGACCGCATCGTACGCGAAGCGCCGGGCGTGGATCGCGCGCAGACCGATCACGTCGCCGGGCAGGTAAAACGCGCCGACGCATTCGCGTCCATCGACTTCGGGGTAGCGAATCTTGACGATGCCGTAGCGCACCACAAACAGCACACCCGAAGGTTCGTTCTGGCGGAAGAGGTACTCACCCGCGCGATACGGGCCACGCGCTTCCACCAGATGGGTCAGTCGGATGAGCTCGGCGCCGCCCCCGGATTTCGCTTCGCTCTGAAGCAAGGTGCAGGTCTCGCAAAAACCCGGGATGGTGTCACCAATTGTGCTTCGAACAACGTGTGCCGTGTTCACGCGATGATCGTCCACTGCGGGTCAGGGTCGATCGACCCGTCACCCGATGGCGGCTATTGCGCGCCTGAACGCGCCCCGGAACCGTGACCTGAATCAAGTGGGCACGCGCATCCCGGGAACCCCGGTGCAGCGCTTTGTCGCAAGCTGCCAAGACCGCCGCGACGCGCCTAGGGGCTTGTCCACAAATTGCCGTTCGCGTTGTGCATGGCGAAGCGCAGTTTCGCGAAATCGAAACAGGGGGAAGGTGCGCCGTGCCGGGGCACGCGGCGCTTCGACTCGGCGCCTCTGGCGCTGCCCGCAGTGCAACGGCCCGGTACGGACAAGCGCTAACCCAGCGCATCGATCAACGTCACCCACACGCGGCGCCAGCCACCGACCGGCGGCTCCGCCGGCAGCGGCGGCCGGTCGGCTACCGCGCGCCACGTGGAAAAACGCACGAGCAGCGCGCGGACGATGGCTTCGAGTTCGAGCCGCGCGAGGTCGGCGCCCGGACAGACGTGGGTTCCGGCGCCGTAGAGGAGATTGGCGGCCGGGTCCCGATCGAGCCGGAACGCGTCCGGATCGCCAAACACCGCCTCATCGCGATTGGCCGACGTCCAGGAGAACGCTACGCGCGCCTCGGCCGGAAGCGCCGTGCCATGCAGCGCCACCGGGCACGTTGTTCGCCGACGCGCCGAGCACAGCGGCCCGCGGATGCGGAGGATTTCATCGTTGGCCGCGCGCACGCGATGGGGCGCGGCGCGCAGGTACGACTGGAGGGCGGGACGCTCGGCGAGATAGTGCGCGATGATGCCGACGCTCGCCGCGAGGCTGCCAAGCTCGCCGACCGTCCAGTTGCGCAGGATGCTAACCAGCACTTCGTCCGACAGCGGCTGGCCCTCGATGCGCTCGGCCAGCAGCCGCGCGGTGACGTCATCGCCGCCGGCGCCCACGCGCCGGCGCTCGTCCAGCAGCGCGCGGATCACGTGATCGAATTCGCTCGCAATGTCGGCGCCGCTGGCTCCCGGCCCTGCCGACGCGGACGCGTGCTTGCGCCGGATCCACGCGAGCAGCGGCGCGCGCATGGATTCCGGCCAGCCCATGAAGGCGCACTGCACGGCGACCGCGAACGGCTCGGCCAGCGTCGCCATGATTTCCACGGGCCCCTCGCACGGCAGCGCGGCCACCAGCGCCGCGCTCAGGCGCCGGCAGCGCGGCGCGAATTCCGCGACACGCGCCGGCGCGAAGTACGGGTCGATCAGCGCGCGGTAGCGCGCGTGTTCGGGTCCATCCATGCCGTTCGGCACCATGAGGTGACGCGACACTCGGTTGCTGAAGACCTCGGGGTGGTGCAGCGCGTGCAGCACGTCGGCGTGCCGCAGCAGCGTCCAACCCGCCTCGTCGTGCGCGACCGGACAGCGGCGGCGGAGCGCATCTTCGGTGCGCTGCGGGTCTACTGGCGATGGGTCTGCGGTTGGCACGTCGCCCGCGGAGCTCTTCGTGCCCGCGCGGCCGCGCGGCCCGGTGGCCAGGTTTCCGCTCATGTCGGCATCGCTTTCCGCAATCAGATGGCGCGCGAGTAGCGTGGCTCGGCTGTACCACGCTCTTCCGCTAGATACGCGTCGAACACGGCGGCGATCACGCGCAGCAGCAGGCGACCGCGCGGCGTAACCACGATCGCGCCGGGCTCCAACTCGACCAGCCCGTCGTCCACGAGGCTGGACAGGCGCTCGAGCTCGCACGCGAAGTAGTCCGCGAACGTGATGCCATACGCCGCGCCGAACGGTGCCATGTCGATCCGGCCGTGGCACATGAGCTCGCTGATGACCGCGCGCCGCAATACATCGTCGGCATCGAGCTCGATGCCACGCATGATCGGCAGCCAGCCGTGGCCCAGCTCCAGGTAATACCCGGCGAGGTCGCGCGCGTTCTGGCTGTAGGTGTTGCCGATGCGCCCGATCGCGCTCATGCCGAGGCCGACGATGTCGCACTCGCCACGCGTCGAGTAGCCCTGAAAATTGCGCTGCAGCGTGCCGGCGTCCTGCGCGCGCACCAGCTCGTCCTCCGGCCGCGCGAAGTGGTCCATGCCGACGTACAGATACCCCGCGGCGCCCAGCCGCTCGATGGCGAGGCCCAGCAACCGCAGCCGCAGCGCGGGGTCGGGCATGTCCTCGGGCAGGATTTTCCGCTGCGCCTTGAAGAGCCGCGGCATGTGCGCGTAGCCGTACACGGCGACGCGATCAGGCGCGATGCGGATGACTTCATCCAGCGTCGCGGCGAATCCGGCGAGCGTTTGCTTGGGCAGCCCGTAGATGAGGTCGATGTTCACCGAGCGAAAACCGCCCGACCGCGCGCCCGTGACGACGGCCTCGGTTTCGGCCACGCTCTGGATGCGGTTGACCGCCTGCTGCACGGCGGGGTTGAAATCCTGCACGCCGATCGATACACGGTTGAAGCCGATGGCGCCAAGCCGGCGCATGTAGTCGGCGTCGGCAAAGCGCGGATCGATCTCGACGCCGGCCTCGACGTCTTCCGCGTCGTCCGGAAAATGGAAGCGGCGTTTGAGCGACGCCATCAGCGCCGCGAGCTGCTCGACCGCAAGAAAATTTGGCGTGCCGCCGCCGAGGTGCAACTGGCGGACGAGCCGCCCCGGCGCAAACAGCGGCGCCAGCCGGTCGAGCTCGCAGTCGAGCGCGGCGAGATAGGTATCGGACCGGCCCTTGTCGTGCGTGATGATCCGGTTGCAGCCGCAGTAGAAGCACGGGCTCCAGCAGAACGGAATATGCACGTAGAGCGACAGCGGCCGGGCCGGGACCGCGCGATTGGATCTCTCGATTGCAGCCGCAAGTTCGACTGCGCCGAAGCCCTTGTGGAACTGCGGCGCGGTCGGATAGCTGGTGTAGCGCGGCGCCGGGCCCTCGTAGCGTTCGATCAGGTCCGGGTCGAATTCGATCGCCTGGCGATTTGGCGCGTGCGCGGTGGGCATCGGGATTTCCTCAGGATGAACGGGGCGCCAGCCGGGGCCGCAGCGCGGCGGCGGCCAGGCGCAGGTGCTGCCGTGGACCGAGTGGCCGCGGGGCATCGTCCAGCACCGCCAGGGCGAGCGCGCGACGCAGCGCGGGCACGCGCCGACCCAGCCCGATCGCGGCGCGCCGCAGCGGCTGCGCCAACGCGCGCTCATCGGTGAACAGGCCGGCGATCGCTTGGGTACCCGCAAACAGCGGTGCGCTTTCGAGACGATGCTGGCGCTGGTAGCGCGCCAACCCCGACGGATGTCCGACGTCCTGATGCCGGCGCAGCGATCCCGCGGCCGCGGCAGCCAGCCGCTCGATGCTCGAAATCCCGAGATTGAAGCCGTGCGCGGTGACGGGATGCATGCCGACCGCGGCATCGCCCACGAGCGCAAACCGCGTCCCCACAAAGCGATGCGCGAAGGTCGCGACCAGTGGATGGCTGTGGCGCGTGCTGATGAGCTCGACCGCGCCGAGCTCGCCCGCGTAGCGGCGCGCCACCTCGGCGGCAAACGCCTCGGGCGCGGCTTCCATCAGGCGCGCGGCCTCGGCGCCTGAAAGCGTCAGCACGATCGACGCAACGTGTGGCTCGAGCGGCAAGAGCGCGCGCGTCTGGCCGTGGTCGAACCACTCCCACGCAATACCCGCGTTGTCGACCGCGTGGCGCACGCGGGCCAGCAGCATGCTGAGCCCCATGTCGTGCTCGTACGCGCCGATGCCCAGCAGGCGCCGCGTCTGCGAGAACCGGCTGTCGGCCGCAACCAGCAGGTCGGCTTCCAGCACGCGCCCGTCCGCCAGCCGCACCGACGCGCGGTCCGCGTCCGCCGTGACCGCCTCCACCGCGACGCCCGTGTGGACGTGGATCGCCGGCGTCTCGGCCACCGCCCGCCAGGCGGCCGCGCGGATGTGGCAGTTGGAGACCAGCGCGCCGATCCGCTCGCGGCCAAACGCCGCGCCGTCGATCTCGAACCCCGGCCGCGCGGCATCGCGGATGCGCGCCGCGCGCACGGGCGCCGCGGCATCGGCCGGCAGGTGCTGCCAAATGCCGAGCTCGCGCAGCACGCGCATGGACGCGTGGGTCAATGCGATTTCACGTCCGTCGAACGCGGGCTCGGCCAGCGCTTCCGCCGGCTGGCGCTCGACCACCTCGATCGCAAGATCCCGCGCAGCCAACGCTTTGGCCAGGCACAACCCGTTCGGACCCGCGCCCACGATCACGACCCGATCGCGCATGACGCACTCCCAGTGAATATGCCAACTATGCGGGAGGCCCGGGCACGCACTATGACGACCGTCAATAAACAGACACGCCGCGCTCCCCTGGACGCGCGCCAGGCTGCGCACGTGGATCGATCGCGGTTTGTGTGATGAAAATCAATTGGGCTTTCGCGCGCGAACGCATGCTGCACGCCGGTTACTCGGGTGCACGCAGGCATGCTCCATTGCAACGCGGTCATCATCGGTGCGGGTCCGGTCGGTCTGTTCCAGGTATTCGAGCTGGGGCTACTCGGGTTATCCGCGCACGTCGTCGATTCGATGCCCGTCGTCGGCGGCCAGTGCGCCGAGCTCTATCCCGACAAGCCGATCTATGACATCCCGGCGATTCCGGTGTGCAGCGCGCGCGAGCTGATCGAACGCCTGCAGCAGCAGATTCGTCCGTTTGCACCCGTCTTCCATCTTGGCCATACCGTTACCGCGCTCGCGCGCACGCAAGCCGGGCGCTTTCACGTGGAGACCAGCGGCGCACTCGAATTGGATGCCGGCGTCGTGATCATCGCCGGCGGGCTTGGCGCGTTCGCGCCGCGCACGCTGGACCTGCCGGAGGTCGCGGCGCTGGTCGGACGCTCGGTGCACTACAAGGTCGCCGAGGCATCGCAGTTTGACGATTGCGATCTCGTGATCGCCGGCGGCGGCGACGCGGCGATCGACTGGGCACTGGCGCTGGTGGATCGCGTGCGCAGCCTCGTGCTGGTGCATCGTTCCGCAAAATTCCGCGCCGCACCGGCACACGTCGTACAGATGCAAACGCTGTGCGCAGCCGGGCGGATGCAGTTTCTCGAAGGGGACATCGTCGGGCTCGAAGCGCCACACGCCGCGCTGGAGTGCGTGCGCGTGCGCGGCCGCGACGGCGTGGTGCGTCGCATCGAAGCCGAACAATTGCTGGTGCTCTGGGGCCTGCACCCCAAGCTCGGACCCATCGCCGAATGGGGGCTGGCGATCGATCACCAGCAGCTCATGGTGGATGCAGCCACGTTCCAGACCCCAACGCCGGGCATCTTCGCGGTCGGCGACGTCAACGCCTATCCCGGCAAGAAGAAGCTGATCCTTTCGGGCTTTCACGAGGCCGCGCTGTGCGCGTTCGCCGCGCGCGAGCACCTCAATCCCGGCGAGAAGGTGCCCCTGCAGTACACGACGACCAGCCCGCTGCTGCAGCGCCGCCTTGGCGTGCGCCCGATCGCCGACCCCGAGGGTGAACCGGCGCGGCGTGTGGCGTAAAGCCGGCGTGTCGACAACTTCTCGCCTTCAGGCACCCAACCATGTCCCACACCACTCCTTCCCACGAATCCGGTCACGCGGCCCTGCCCACGCGCCGGAAATTTCTTCGCCAAGCCGCGGTCGGCGCGCTGGCCGGCGGCGTGCTCGCGGCCGGCGGTTGGGCCGTCGCGAAGCGGCAGGCAAATCTTTGGCAGGTGCAGCGCGAGCAGGCGCTGATGGGCACTTCGGTGTCGATCACGACGCTGGCCGACGATCGCGAGGCCGCGGCCGCGGCGATCGATGCGGCCTTCGCGCACATGCGCACCACGGCGGCGGAGCTGACGCGCTTCGATGCCGCGAGCCCGCTGGCGCGGCTGAACCGTGACGGTCGCCTGGCCGTCGTGCCCGCGCACCTGCACGCGGTGCTGCGTGAGGCGCGGTCGATTTCGGAACTGACCACAGGCGCGTTCGATGCGACGGTGCTGCCGGAACTGCGCTACTTCGAGACGCTGCGCGGCATCACGACGCCCGACGCACGCGAGCGTGCCGAGATGGCGCGACGCTCGCGCAACATCGATTACCGCGACGTGGTTGTGGACGCGAGCGGCGCGTCGTTCGACAAGCCCGACGTGGCGCTGACGCTCGACGGCATCGCCAAGGGCTACGTGGTCGATCAGGGCATTGCCGCGCTGCGGGCCGCAGGCATCGAATACGCGATCGTCGACGCCGGTGGCGACACGCGGACGCTCTGCGGCAGCGATCCGAACCGCCATTGGAACATCGGCATCGTCGATCCGCAGGACGTTAGCCGGGTTGCCGCTGTGATCCAGGTGCGCAACGCCGCGCTGTCAACCTCGGGCAACTATCGGGTGTATTTCTCGACCGATCGGCGGCTGTTCCACATCGTCGATCCGCACGCGGGCGGCTCTCCGCAGGCGTACTCCAGCGTCAGCGTCGTCGCGGAGCGCTCGGTGCAGGCCGACGGCCTCAGCACGGGCGCGTTCTCAATGGGCCTGCCACAGCTCGCGGCGCTGATGCAGATGCGGTCGCACCAGTGGCTGGTGGTATCGCGTACCGGCGACCGGCGCTGGCGCTCACGCGACCTGCCGCTGGTTGCCGGCAATGCGGTGATCGTCTGATGCGTGCGCCTCGGCTCAGCCGCGCCCTGCTGGTGATGGTGGCCTTGCTCGCCTGCCTGCAGGCCGCTACCGCGTTCGCCGGCATCGACACGAAATACCCGGAGCTGCGCAAGGTGTTCCCGGAAGCCACGCGCTTCGGCGACATCGAGGGCACGCCGCCGGCCGCGGCCGTGTACCACGACAACCACGTGATCGGCTACGCCTTCGAGACTGTCATGGTCGCGCCGATTCCGGCGTATTCCGGCAAGCCGATCAACGTGCTGGTCGCGATCGGCGCCGATGGCAGCATCCGCGCCACCCGCGTGCTGTACCAGGACGAGCCGATCCTGCTGGTCGGCATCCCGGTGCAGAAGCTGTACGACTTCGTGGCCCGCTACATCGGCCATCACGTGCAGGACCACATCGTGGTCGGCGGGGGCGGCGGGCCTGGCACGGTCAACATCGACGCCATCAGCGGCGCCACCGTCACCGCGATGGTCGCCAACGACACGATCATGAACTCGGCGCTGGAGGTCGCGGCGTCGCGCAAGCTGGTCGCGTCCGATTTCGGTACGCCCGGCGTGTTTGCCCATGTGCGCACCGACAACTTCAAGCGCGCGGACTGGGCGAAGCTCACCGGCAACGGCTCGATCGCGCATCTGCGGCTGACCCGCAGTGAAGTGGCTGCGAGCTTCAATGGCGAAGCGCCGGCGACTTTGATCGACGATCCCACCGCGCCGCCACCGGCTGGGCACGGCACCGACACGTTCATCGACCTGTACTTCGCGGATGTCACCCCGCCCACGGTCGGGCGGAACCTGCTGGGCGAATCCGCTTACGGCGACCTGATGCGGCAATTGAAGCCCGGCGACACCGCCGTGGCACTGATGGCGAACGGAATCTACTCGTTCAAGGGTCTCGGCTACGTGCGCGGCGGCGTGTTCGACCGCGTGCACCTGCTGCAGGACGGCAAGCTGACCCTGTTCAAGGACCGCGACCTCGTGCAGGTGGGTGACACGCCGCTCGAGGGCAAACCGGCATTCACGGAACAGGCCATCTTCATTGCCCACCACGGCGGCAGTTTCGACGCGACTCAGCCGTGGACGCTGCAACTGCTGGTGCGGCGCCAGGTCGGTCCGCTGGACAGCATCTACCACACCTTCACCGCCAATTACCGGATGCCCGCCGCGTACATCAACGGCGCGGGCGCGACGGCGTTCGGCATCCTGCCCGCCAATGCGCCAATGTGGATGCAGGTGTGGTACGCGCAGCGCTACAAGATCGCGGTGCTGGTCGCGGGCCTGGGCTTCCTGCTGGTGGCGCTGACGTTCCAGGACTGGCTGACGAAGCGCAAGCGCTTGTTCGAGCGCGTGCGTGTCGGCTTTCTCATCTACACCCTGGTGTTCATCGGCTGGTACGGGCTCGCGCAGCTCTCGGTGGTGAACATCCTGACGTTCATCCATTCGGTCCTGAACCACTTCACCTGGAACACCTTCTTGATGGACCCGATGGTGTTCATCCTCTGGACGTTCGTGGCCGTGATGCTGCTGCTGTTCGGCCGCGGCATCTACTGCGGCTGGCTGTGCCCCTTCGGCGCGCTGCAGGAGCTGGTGAGCCGCGTCGCGAAGAAGGTCAAGGTGCCGCAGCTCGAATTCCCGCCGTTCGTCCACGAACGGATGTGGGCCATCAAGTACATCATCCTGCTGGGTCTCGTCGGCGTATCGCTGCAGTCGGTCGCGGCCGCCGAACGGCTGGCGGAGGTCGAGCCCTTCAAGACGGCGATCATCCTGCACTTCGCGCGGTCCTGGGCGTTCGTTGCGTACGCGGTTGTCATGATCGCCGTGTCGGCGGTCAACGAGCGCTTCTACTGCCGCTACGTCTGCCCGCTGGGCGGCGGCCTTGCGGTATCGGGCAAGTTCCACCTGTTCGAGTGGCTGCGCCGGCGCAAGGAGTGCGGCCACCCGTGCCAGATCTGCGCGGTCGACTGCCCGGTCAAGGCGATCGATCCGCTCGGCAAGATCAACTACAACGAATGCGTCTACTGCCTGGAATGCCAGGTCGACTACAACGACGCGTACAAGTGCCCGCCACTGGTCCAGCGCCGCAAGGTCTACGAGCGCGCCGCCAAGTCGGCAGCGGTGGCCGCCGAGCGCGCGGCCCAGCCCGCGATGAGCCCGGGCATCAATCACCCCGTTCCCCTCCGGCCGCCCCAGCGGCCAGCCATCCCGAAAGCGAAAGAAGAGGACGCAACGCCATGAACGACGAAACCAGCAAGGTCCGCGATCCCACCCCTGTCTCCAGTGCGGACTCGACCGACGACCGGCCGGGCGACCCGTCACGCCGGCACTTCATCCACACCACCGCCATGGCCGGGCTCGCCGGGGCCGCCGGTGTGACCCTGGCCGCGTGCGGCAAGGCAGGCGCCGGCAAGTCCGGCCAGGCGGCGACGTCCACCGCCGCCACGACCAGCACCGATGCCAAAGGCATGCCGGAGGACTATGTGCCGCCGGGCCAGCTTGACGAATACTTCGGCATCTGGAGCGGTGGCCAATCAGGCGAGATCCGCCTGGTGGGACTGCCCTCGATGCGGGAACTGATGCGCGTGCCGGTCTTCAACCCCGATTTCACGATCGGCTGGGGCATCACCAACGAGAGCAAGCGCGTGCTGGGGCCGAACTTCCCGCCGGGCGGCGACTGCCACCACCCGCACATGACCCAGACCGACGGCCACTACGACGGCCGCTACGTCTTCATCAACGACAAGGCGCACACGCGCGTCGCGCGCATCCGCTGCGACGTGTGGCGCACCGACCGCATCATCAGCATCCCCAACGTGCAGGCCATCCACGGGTTGCGCGTGCAGCGCGTGCCGCGCACCGGTTACGTCTTCGCCAACGCCGAGGAGCAGGTGCCCTCGCCCAACGATGGACGCAACCTCGACGACCCGAAGAAATACCAGACCATGTTCAGCGCCATCAACGGCGACACCATGGAGGTGGCCTGGCAGGTGCTGGTTGACGGCAATCTCGACAACACCGAGGCCGACTACGCCGGCAAGTACGCGATCAGCACCTGCTACAACAGCGAGGGCGGCGTCACGCTGGCCGAAATGATGCAGGCCGAGCGCGACTGGGCGGTGGTGTTCAACATCCCGCGCATCGAAGCCGCGGTGAAAGCGGGGCAGTTCAAGACCATCGGGACCTCCAAGGTCCCCGTGGTGGATGGGCGCCACGGCTCGCCGCTCACCATGTACATCCCGATCCCGAAGAATCCGCATGGCATCAACGCCAGTCCGGACGGCAAGTACGTGATCGCCGCCGGCAAGCTCTCGCCCACCGCGTCGGTGATCGAGTGGGCAAAGATCGACGACTGGTTCGCGGGCAAGTTCAAGGATCCGCGCGGCGCCGTGGTGGCCGAGCCCGAACTTGGCCTGGGGCCGCTGCACACCGCCTACGACGTCCGCGGCAATGCCTACACCACGCTCTTCATCGACAGCCAGGTCGTGAAGTGGAACATCGCCGATGCGATCGCGGCCCACAACGGCAAGAAGGTGAGCTACCTGCGCCAGAAGCTCGACGTCGCGTACCAGCCGGGCCACAACCACTCCTCGATGGGCGAAACCCGTGACGCCGATGGCAAGTGGCTGGTGTCGCTCAACAAGTTCTCGAAGGACCGCTTCCTGCCGACCGGGCCGCTGCATCCCGACAACGACCAGCTTATCGACATCTCCGGCGACACGATGAAGCTTGTGGCCGACGGCCCGGTGTACCCCGAGCCGCACGACGCCGTGCTGCTGCACAAGCGATTCCTGATGGACAGGGTGAAAAAGGTCTGGGACGTCAACGACCCGTTCTTCGCGAACACCGTGGCGCTGGCCAAGAGCCAGGGCGTCAACGTGCGCGGTGAAAGCAAGGTGATCCGCCAGGGCAAGAAGGTGTTCGTGTACATGACTTCGGCCGCGCCCGTGTTCGGGCTTACCAGCTTCAAGGTGAAGAAGGGCGACGAGGTGATGGTGGCGGTGACCAACATCGATCCGATCGAAGACGTGACGCACGGCTTCTGCATCGTCGACTACGGCATCAACATGGAGATCAGCCCGGGCGCTACGGCATCGGTTACGTTCACCGCCGACAAGCCGGGCGTCTACTGGTACTACTGCACCTTCTTCTGCCATGCGCTGCACATGGAGATGAAGGGGCGAATGCTGGTGGAGGCCTGAGCCATGCGGCGGCGCGGAGCGCCAGGAAGTGCGTTCGCTGCCCGCAACCTGCGTCGCGCCGGACCGACGCACGCCGGCGCCTGGCCGACGTACGCCAGCAGCGCCGTCGTTGCATCCCACTCTCCCCCAACGGCTCCGCCGTTGGGGGAGAGGCGGCCGCAGGCCGAGCGCGCAGCGCTGGGTGAGGGGGCGGAGGTCGGGAAGCGGATGGGCATCCATCTCCCGATCCGCACCGCAACCCGTCGGCACCGCGACTGCAACATGACCGTGCGCGCGCTCCTTGCCCTGCTCCTGGTATTGCCATTGGCAATGACGGCGCGCGCCGGGTCCTCTCTCGCCCATGCGATCGCAACCGCACCGCCGGGCGCGACCATTGCGGTGCCAGCCGGCGTGCATCGCGTACAAGGGCTGCGCCTCGACAAGCCGGTGACGCTCGACGGCGCGCCGGGCGCGGTGCTCGACGCGGGCGGCGTCGGCGACGTGCTCCGCATCACGGCATCCAACGTGATGGTGCGCGGCTTGACCCTGCGCGGCAGCGGGCGCGACCTCACCGCGGAGAACGCCGCGGTGTTCATCGAGAAGTCGGCCCGCGAGGTCACGCTCGACCACAACCAGATCGAGGACAGCCTGTTCGGCGTGTACCTCGACGGCCCGCACGACGTGCGCGTCACCCGCAACGTCATCCGCGGGCTGCCGACGCTGCACGTCGCCGACCGCGGCGACGGCATCCATCTGTGGAACGACACCGGCTGCACCATCGAGGGCAACGACATCGCAGGCACGCGCGACGGCATCTATGTGTACGTGAGCCCGCACAACACCATCGCGCGCAACGTCATTCACGGCGTCCGCTACGGCGTCCACTACATGTATTCCAACCGCAACGTGCTGGTCGACAACGTGAGCCGCGGCAACGTCGCGGGCTACGCGCTGATGTCGTCCGACCATCTCGAGGTCATGGGCAATCTCGCCGAAGACGACCAGTCCTACGGGTTCCTTCTCAACTACATCTCCTACAGCACCTTCGCGGATAACGAGGCGCGCCGCATCACCGGCCTGCGCGACGATCGCGGCATGACCATCGAGGGCGGCGAGGGCAAGGGCGTCTTCGTGTATCTCTCGCAGTTCAATGACTTCCACGCCAACGTCATCGCGGATTCGGAAATCGGCATCCACATGACCGCCGGCTCCGAGCACAACCGGCTGTGGGGCAACCGCTTCCTCGACAACCGCGTGCAGGTGAAGTACGTCCAGAACCTCGCGCAGGAATGGTCGGTGCACGGACGCGGCAACTACTGGAGCGACTACCTCGGCTGGGATCTCGACGGCAACGGCATCGGCGACGTGCCGTTTCGCCCCAACGACGGCGTCGACGTGCTGCTCTGGAAGTACCCAGCCGCGCGCAGCCTGATGTCGAGCCCGGCGATCCTGCTGCTGCGCTACGTGCAGCGCGCATTTCCCGTGTTCACGCCGCCCTCGGTGCAGGACAGCCATCCTCTGATGCGCGTCCGCGCCATCACCGGAGTCGACCATGTCGTACGCGATTGAATGCGAGGGCCTGACCAAGCGCTACGGCGCGCTTGCCGCGCTGGAGGACGTCACCGCTGGCGTGCCGTCCGGGCGGGTGATTGGGCTCCTCGGCCACAACGGCGCCGGCAAGTCGACCCTCATCAAGCTGGTGCTCGGACTGATTGCGCCGACCGGCGGGCGCCTCTCGGTGCTGGGCGAAAACCCCTGGCGTGCGCACCGGCTGCGCCAGCGGATCGGGTACCTGCCGGAAAACGCGGCGTTCCATCCGAACCTCACCGGGCGCGAGCTGCTCGACTACCTCGCGCGGCTGAAGCGCGCCGAGCGCGCGCAGGTGCAGATGTTGCTGGGGCGCGTGGGTCTTGCGGACGCCGCCAAGCGCCGCGTCGGCACCTATTCGAAGGGCATGCGCCAGCGGCTCGGGCTGGCCCAGGCGCTGCTGGGATCGCCCGAGCTGGTGCTGCTGGACGAACCGACGACCGGCCTCGATCCGCAGGCCAGCCGCGAGCTCTACCGCATCGTCGGCGAGCTGCGCGCCAGCGGGCGCTCGGTCGTCATTTCCTCGCATCTGCTGGCCGAGCTCGAACCCCACATCGACGGCGCGCTGATCCTGCGTCAGGGCCGGCTGCTCGCGGCCGGCACGCTCGTCGAGCTCAGCGAGCGCGCGGCGCTGCCGGCGCACGTGGTGCTGCGAGCGCACGCCGACGAGGTGCAGGCGCTGCTGGCGCGCCTCGCCGCGCGCAGCCTGCCTGCGCAGGCGCGCCCCGACGGGCGCGTCGAGCTGCAGCTCCCGCGCGCGGACAAGCTGCGCGCGCTGCGCGAGCTGGTGGGCGATCCTGCGGTCGCCGACCTCGATGTGCGTGAACCCACCCTCACCCAGCTCTATGACTGGCTCGGCGCTGGCCGGCCGGCATCCGCGGAGGCAAGCCCATGCACGCCATCCTGACCGTTGCCTGGAAGGAGTTCCGCGACGACTTCCGCAACCGCTGGACGATCGCGATCGCGGTGCTGTTCGCGCTGCTGGCGCTCGGCATCGCGTGGTTCGGCGGCGCGGCGGCGGGCCGGGTCGGCTTCACCTCGTTCGACGCGACGCTGGCCAGCCTGACGACGCTGGGCGCGTTCGTGATCCCGCTCATCGGCCTCCTGATCGCCTACGACACCGTGGTGGGCGATCGCGACGACGGCACGCTGCTCCTCATGCTGAGCTATCCGCTGGCGCGCGGGCAGCTCGTCGGCGGCAAGTTCCTCGGCCATTGCGCGGCGCTGGCGGTTGCAACGTGTGCAGGCTTTGCGCTGGCGGTCGCGATCATGCAGGTGATGCAGCCGGCGGCGCAGACGCTCACGGCGTGGCTCTACATCGGGCGCTTCATCCTGAGCGCGTCGCTGCTGGGCGCGAGCTTCGTCGGCTTCGCCTGCCTCATCAGCGTGCAAACCGCCAGCAAGTCGCGCGCCGCCGGCCTCGCGCTGATTGGCTGGCTAGCCAGCGTGGTGCTGTTCGATCTCGTGCTGCTGGCGCTCCTGGTCATGAGCGGCGGCAATCCGCTGGAGCGCGCGGTCTATCCGTACCTGCTGCTGTTGAATCCCGTCGACGTGTTCCGGCTGGTCAACCTCGCGGCGCTCGGCAACGGCGCCGGCAACGAGCTGCTGACGGGGATGACCGCCGGGTACGCCTACGCCCCTGCGCTGCTGTACGCGGTGCTGCTCGGCTGGGCCGCGCTGCCGTTCGCGTGGGCGACGGCCGCATTCCGCGGGAAGGAGGTTTGACCATGGCCACGTGGATCAGTGGCCGCATCGGATTTGCGCGCATCGCCGCGCCGCTCGCGATCGCAATGCTGCTCGCGGCCTGCAGCGGAACCCACGCGCCGGCGCGCACCGCCGTCGCGGTGCAGCCGGACGACACCTGCGCCGTGTGCGGCATGGAGCTTTCACATTCGCCCGGGCCACGCGCACAGGCCTGGGTTGCGGGCCGCGCGCGGCCGCTGATGTTCGACTCCACGCGCGATTTCTTCGCCTACATCCTGCAACCCGAAAACCAGGCCAGCCTGCAGGAGCTGTTCGTGCAGGACGCCGCGCGGATCGACTGGCAGCAGCCGGGCCGCGACGCCGCGAGCTTCATCGACGCGCGCCGGGCGGTGTACGTCGCCTGGCAACCGCTGCCGGGCTCGATGGGCCCGACGCTGGCGCCGTTCGCCAATCGCGCCGAGGCGGCGGCATTCGTGCGCAAGCACGGCGGGGCCGTGCTGGCGTTCAACCAGGTCACGCTGCCATTGATTGCCGACCTTCCGGGCCGCTGTCCGGCACCCGAGGTCGCCGCCAACGGCAGCACCATCCCATGCCGCGTCACCGCCGCGCAGTCGGCCACCGGGGAGCCCCGCGGCGCGCGCGGTGACGCCGGCATCCACTGAACCCTCCCACGGAGAATGCCCATGTTCGGACTCGGAAGCATCTGGCACTGGCTTATCGTTTTGGTCGTTGCCCTGTTGATCTTCGGCACCGGCAAGCTCCGCCACGCCGGGCGCGATCTCGGCGGCGCGATCGCGAACTTCCGCAAGGAGATTGGTGACGCAGCGGACAAGAAGGCGGCGCCAACACCTGCCGCGCCGGGGAAGAACGAACCCGAATCCTGATTCCGCCCCGCGGCACCCGCCCCTGCCGGCAAACGCATCGCAGCGGTCATCCACTCGAAGGAGAAATGCCATGAAGTGTTTTGTCATGAACGGCCTGGACCACGTGGGCTTTGCCCAAAAGCCCATTCCGCACGCCGGACCCAACGACGCGATCATCAGGACCACCTGCGCGCTGATCTGCACCTCGGACGCCCACACCGTCCACGGCGCACTCGGCGAGCGCCAGAACCTGACCCTCGGCCACGAGGCGGTCGGCGTCGTGCACGAAGTCGGCAGCGAGGTGCGGCATCTCAAGCCCGGCGACCGCGTGGTCGTGGGCGCGATCACGCCGGACTGGGGTGACGCCGCCTCGCAGGCCGGTCACTCCTCGCAGAGCGGCGAGGCGCTTGGTGGCTGGAAGTTCGCCAATATCAAGGATGGCGTATTCGCCGAGTACTTCCACGTCAACGAGGCCGACGCCAACGCGGCGATCATTCCCGACGGCGTGGCCGACGATGTTGCGGTGTACTGCTGCGACATGCTTTCGACCGGCTTCATGGGCGCCGAGAACGCCGACATCCCGATCGGCGGTACCGTCGCGGTGTTTGCGGCGGGGCCGGTGGGCCTCATGGCGATCGCTGGTGCACGCCTGCTGGGCGCGGGCCTCGTGATCGCCGTCGAGTCCGTGCCCCCACGCCAGGAACTGGCGCGCTTCTACGGTGCGGACGTCATTGTCGATCACACGCGCGAAGATGCCGTGGCACGCATCCTGGAACTCACCGATGGCGTCGGCGTCGATTCCGCGATCGAAGCGCTGGGCAGCGAGGCCACGCTGCAGAACTGCATCCGCGTCACCAAACCCGGCGGCACGATTTCCAACGCCGGCTACCACGGTCACGGCGACTTCGTCGCCATCCCGCGACTGGCCTGGGGCGTCGGCATGGCGGAAAAGACGCTGCGGACGGGACTCTGCCCCGGCGGCAGCCTGCGCATGCAGCGCCTGCTGCGGGTGCTGCAGGCCGGCCGCGTCGATCCCACCCGCATGACGACGCACACCTTCACGTTCGACGAGCTGCCGCAGGCGTTCGAGCTGATGGACAAGAAGCTCGACGGCGTGATCAAACCGCTCATCACGTTTGCAGCGTAAGCGTCGCCCGCACCGCGAAGTGGTCGCCAAGCGCCGCGGCGAAGCAAGACACCCCCTTCGGCACGAAGGGGGTCGTGCGAAGCGTGAGGCGGCATCTCAGGGCACGAGCACCGCCGCGCCGCGCAGGCGGCCCTCACGCAGGTCGGCGAGCGCCTCGTTGGCCCGCGCCAGCGGATAGCGGGTCACCGTCGTCTCGACCCTGCCAACGGCGTCGGATGCGAAGAAGGTTGTCGCATCCTCGCGCGTCAGGTTGGCGACCGACACGATCTCGCGTTCGCCCCACAGCCAACGATACGGAAACGCGGGAATGTCCGACATGTGGATGCCGCCGCAGACGACGCGCCCGCCCTTGCGCACGGCGCGCAGCGCCGCCGGCACCAACGCACCGACCGGCGCGAAGATGATTGCTGCGTCCAACGGTTCGGGCGGCAACGCATCGGAGTCGCCCGCCCACGCGCACCCCAGCGACAGCGCGAACTCGACGGCCGCGCGATCGCCCGGCCGCACGAACGCGTAGACCTCGCGTCCCTGCCCGATCGCGACCTGCGCAATGATGTGCGCGGCCGCGCCAAAGCCGTACAGTCCGAGCCTGCGCGCGTCGCCCGCGCGCCGCAGGCAGCGCCAGCCGATCAGGCCTGCACACAGCAACGGCGCCAATGCGGCGGCGTCGCCGGCAGCGGGCAGCCGCACGCAATAGGCTGCGCGCGCGAGGACGTGGCTCGCGAAGCCACCGGGACGTGTGTAGCCCATGAACTCGGGGTAATCGCAAAGGTTCTCGCGCCCCGCACGGCAGTACGTGCACTCGCCACAGGTGCCGCCCAGCCACGGCACGCCGACGCGCACGCCGGGCGCCAACGCAGTGACGTCCGCACCCGCCGCCTCCACAACGCCAACGATTTCGTGGCCCGGCGTGATGGGCGTCGGAACGTTCGGCAGTTCGCCGTCGACCACGTGCAGATCGGTGCGACACACGCCGCACGCCTCGATGCGGACGCGCACCTCACCCGACCCCGGCGCAGGGTCGGGCAGCTCCCGCAGCACCAGCGGCGTTCCGATTCGTTCGAGCACCACTGCACGCATGGCCGGACTCTAGCGCGCGCAGTGCTCAGTGCGCGTCACAATCGGCGCGCGGCGTGGCAACCTCGTGCGCGCGCTGGCATGCGAGACAGCGCTTGGCCGTGGGGTACGCCAGCAGACGCCGGTACGCGATCGCATCGCCACAGTCGATGCAGCGTCCGTAAACGCCGGCGCGAATCCGCGCGCGCGCCGCAAGGATGTCGCGCATCTCCTTGAGATCCCGCTGGACGGCGGCATCGTTGCCGGCGATGGCACACACGACCATTGCGTCGTCCGCGGCCCCGATGAGGCTCGGCGCCGCGGGACCGTCAACCGGGACGCGCTGCACAAGCTCGATCCCGCGGCGAATCTCGGCGACCGCGCGCGCAAACCGTCGATCCATCAGAGCGGCGAGTTCCAGAATCCGTGCCGTACCCAATTCGCTCATGGAACCCCTCCACGTGCCGTAGTAACGGTGCAAAGCGCAACTGCGGCGCCAGCGCGCACCACGACAGCTTGTGCGTGACGTGCCGCGCGGCACTAACAGGGTGTTGAAAGACGCCCTGTTAGTGCGGCCCATGGACGGGGCCGCCGCGAATCGAGCGCTTCAAGCGCTTGATTCGGCGAAGCCGAGTCCGGACCTGTGCCGGGCTCGGCGCGTTGAAAAAGTGCAGGAACGCACTCTTTCAACAACCTGCTAATTCACCAACGTCACGGTGCCGTGCATCATGCTCGAGTGCCCCGGGAACGAGCAGAAGAACACGTACTTCGTTCCCGCCTTGAGCGCCGCCGGCTTGAAGCTCACCGACGTGGTCTGCCCGCCACCGATGACCTTGGTTGCGGCAATGACGCGCTTGTCGCCCGGCTTGATGTACTCGTGTTCGAGCCCCGCCTGCGCAGCATCCGCGTCCACGCCCACCTGATCGGCCGCACTCGTGAGCACCCAGTCGTGACCCATCACGTTCCGTGGCATCGCGCCGGTGTGCTTCAACGTCACCGTAAAGGTCGCGCAGCTCTTTGGAACGTTGACGTTGGCCACGTTGAACTGCATGGCGTCATTGGCAAGAACCGTGGTCGAGCAGTTGGCGGCCCACAGCGGGGTCGAGCACAGCGCTAGGGCCAGCAGGGCAAGCAAGTGGCGGAACATGGTGGATTCCCTCACGAGTGGTTGGTGTCCTCGCCATGTTCCGCCGGCCCGTGCGCGCCAACTTGATGCCGGTCACCAACGGCGCGGATTGCGGACGCACCGGAGGTGCCCGACAGCTGCCCGTCTCGCAGCGCACGGGCTCAGTCTGCGGCCAGGCCCTGGTAGATCTCCTCTTCCTGCGCAAAGTGCAGGCGCAGGATCGCGTCCAGCGCGTAGAGCGTGCGCTGCACGCTGCGCAAGGCATCGGCATCGGGATGCTCTGGATCGAGCCTTGCCAGCGCGCCGCTGAAGCGCCGATGCAGGTGAAAGATCTCGCGATGCGTACGGCTCAGCGCGGCCAGCGGATCATCGCCGCCCAAAAGCGGCGCGAGCGCGGGATAGACTTCGCGGTCATCGTCCCGTTCGTGCGGCAACAGTTCATCGCGCAGCGCAGCGTCAAGCGCCTGCAGGGCCTGCCGTGCGCCAACGCCGTCCAGCGTCGGCAGGCGATCGGCCACCGCCGTCAGCCGGTCGAGTACGGGGGCCAGCCGCGCATGCTGCGCGGCCAAACGCGCCAGCTCCTCCGGCCGGAGGCCCCGGCGGCTCGCGCGCGGTGGGCGGATTCTCAGCACCCGCAGCGCGTTCAGGATGACCGCCACGTCGATGGCTTCCTGCAGGACTGCACCATAGAGCGGCGGCAGCCAGCCCCACAGCGCGAACAGCATCGCCGCGATCGACAGTCCCATGCCCGCGAGCACGCTCTGCACCGCGATGGCACGGGTGCGTCGCGCGATGTGCAGCGCCTCTGCCAGGCGGTCGAGCCGGTCCACCAGCAGCACGATGCCCGCCGCCTCGGCGGCCGCGGTCGCCCCGCGCACGCCCATCGCAACGCCGACATCGGCGGCGGCCAGCGCAGGCGCATCGTTGATGCCGTCGCCAACCATGATCGTCGTGCCCGCCCCGGCCGCGGACCCGACCGCCGCCAGCTTGTCCGCTGGCGCCTGCCCGGCAATCACCTCGTCGATTCCCAAGCCCGCGGCAATCGCGTCCGCGATATCCGGGCGATCGCCCGTCAGCATCACGATCCGCGCGACGCCGACGCGCCGCAGCAGCCGCAGCGCGCGCGGCGCCTCGGGGCGCAGTTGATCGGCCAGCAGGAGCACGCCCGCCAGCGCGCCATCCACCGCCACCAGCACGGCCGACATGCCGTCGCGCTCGGCCTCGTCGAGGCGCCGGCCGAGCGCCTCCGGCACCGTGGCGATGGCTTCGACATAGGCCCGCGATCCGGCCGCGACACGGGTACCGTTGACGATGCCGCGCACGCCGGCGCCCGGAACTTCGACCACCTCCGCGGGTACGCTCAACGCCAATCCGCGTGCCTGCGCGGCCGCGACCACCGCGGCGGCGGTCACGTGGTGGGACGCCTGCTCCAGCGCCGCGGCGATGGCAAGCACCACATTCGCGTCGAAGGCTGCCGTCGGCTCGATCGATACCAAGCGCGCTGCCCCCCGTCAACGTGCCGGTCTTGTCGAAAAACAGCGTGCGCGCCGCGGCCAGCGCTTCCAGCGCACCGCCGCCCTTGACCAGGACTCCGCGCGCGGCGCAGCGCGACAGGCCCGACATCACGGCGACCGGAACGGCAAGCAGCAACGGACACGGCGTTGCCACCACGATCACGGCCAGCGCGCGCATGGCATCGCCGCTCACGGCCCAGCCGATGCCGGCCAGCCCCAACGCGAGCGGGACGAGCCAGGCGGCGTAGCGGTCGGCCAGGCGCATCGCCGGCGCCTTGGCGCGCTGCGCGGCTTCGACCAGCCGGACGACGCCTGCATACGTGCTGGCCGCGGCACTCGCCGTCGCCAGCAGGTCGAAGGCATCGCCGGCGTTCACCGCGCCGCTGCGCAGCAGCGCGCCGCGATGATAGGTGTTCGGCACGGACTCGCCGGTCAGCGCCGCCTCGTCGAGCACCGCCCGGTCGACCGCGAGCCGTCCATCCACCGCGATCACCTCGCCGTGCCGCACCAGCAGGCGGTCGCCCGGTTGCACTGCGTCGACCGGAAGTTGCGCCAGCGTGTCATCGCGGTACACCTGAACCGTGCGCGGCGCGCGCGCCACCAGTGCCGCCATCGCACGCCCGGCGCGCCGCTCGGCAAAGCTTTCCAGCAGATTGCCGGTCGCCAGCATCAGCGCGATCACGCCTGCGGTGAGGCTCTGGTGCAACGCCAGCGCGCCCGCAATCGCCAGCAGCGCCAGCAAATCCAGCCCGGTCTCACGCCGCCACAGCGCCACCAGCATCCGCCAAGCCGACAGGATCGCCGCGGGCGCGCTGGCCGCAATCCACGCCCAGTCGGCGGCGCTACGCGATCCGATCGCCCACAGCGCGCCGCCAATCAGAAGACCCATCAGCGTGGCGGTGAGAACGGCAAGATCGATGTGCCAATGGCGCCTCACGTCAGTCCCCGCGCGGTGGCCGCCTGCATCGGTGCACGGGGTTCGGTGCCCGCGGACACCGTCGGCTGTCGGGTCACGCTCCGCACGCCGCACATGACGGCTAGTCCAGCCGCTTGCGACCCGTGACCATCGCGCGCACCAGGTTTTCGCGGTGCCGCAAGCTCGCGTAGATCACCCCGGCGACATGCAAGCCGATCAGCACGAGCATCACATTGGCTGCCCACTCGTGCACGTCCTGCACCCAGCCAACGCCCCAGAAGCGATCGGTCGTCATCAGCCAGCCGGTGGCCCCCGTCACGACGATCCCGGCCAGCAGGAGCAGGATCATCACCGCTCCCGCCGGATTGTGGCCAAGGTGCCGCGGCTCCCGACGCACGAGCATGGCGCGCAGGTAGGCGAGCAACCGCGCGGGCCCGGGCACGAAGCGCGCGAACCGCGCGTAGCGGCTGCCGATCAATCCCCACAGCAGCCGGAACGCGACCAGCCCGAGCGCCGCATAGCCCAGCGCCTGATGCCACGTGCCGCCGCCGTCGCCGAGCAAATAGGCGGCGAAAAAGGCGCTGACCAGCGACCAGTGGAAGATCCGGATGAAAGGATCCCACACCGGGATCATGCGCGGCCGAATGGCCTCGCGCAGCGCCCGCGCGTCGGGGGCTATCGTCATGGCTTGGCGGCGGGCTTCGCGGCAGGCTTGCCGGCCTGCTGCACCAGCGCGCCGGTCGCCGGGTTGACGAAGAACTCAACCTTCGCGCCGGCCTTGTCGACCGCGTACACCTCGTAGCAAGTGCCGCCGGCTTTCACGCGGCGCACGGTGTAGCCCTGCTTCTGATATTGCTGCTGGACCGCGGCCGTCGAGAGCCATTTTGATTGCGGCTCGCTGGTGCAACTCCCGCTGTAGGTGGAAGCCAGGGCAGGAATTGCGAATCCGCCGATGATGACGCCCGCGAGCGTCGCGATGTAAAAGGTCTTCATGCTGCATCCTCCTGCGTTGAGTTGAGGCGCTTCCGCTCGGGAAGCATTTGAGCGGGCGGGCGGAAACGGTGGTGAGCCGTGGATGGGCGGCCGCGCCACACGCTCGCAACCGCCATGCTCGGCACTCTGCACCGACCCGGGTTGAGCAGCGTCAACAACGGAGCAGGTGGAACCATGGCGTTCAGGGTGGGTTGGGACCCGGCGATCGGCAGGCTCACTGCGACGCGTACGCGGGCGCGCCGATGTACGCTGCGGTTGACCGGCATCAACAAGCCCCGCCGTGATCGCTGCGACGCTGACCCACCCGCCTCAGGTGTCCACGCCATGGTCTTCCAACGTGTCGCCATCGCAATACTGCTTGGTTTGGCGGCCTCCGCGCCAGCCATCGCGCAGCACGCGCACGCCACTCCCAACGCAAACGCGGCTTCGCAGACGCGCTTCCATGCCGACCAGCCGCTCAGCCGCGAGATGGCGGGCATCCGCCAAGCCTTTGTCGCGCAGCATGCGGCCATCCGCGACGGCCGCCTCGATGCCGCGGGTTACGCCGCGCTGGGCCAGGAAGTCGAAACGCGCGTCAACACGATGATCCGCGAATGCCGCCTGCCCGCAGAAGCCGACCGTGTGCTCCATGGATACATTGGGCGCATGTCGACGGCCGCCGCGCGGCTGCGTCGGGCCGACGCAGGTCCGATCGCGCATCGCGCCGCTGCCATGGAAGTGATCGACGCGTACAACGAATACGGCAGCCACTTCACCGACCCGACTTGGAAAGCACTCACGCCGTAGCGATTGGCATGGCACGCAACGTGGTTGTAGTGGACTTCGGAGCTTGGGACGCGCAAGGTCAGCAACCGGGTCGGGCACCGTCCCGGCGGCCAACCAGGTGCAGCGCCGGCCGGCATCGATGACATCGAAATCGGCCGCTGCCCGGGTCCACGCCGACGCGCCGAATCGTTGAGGTCGAAATGAGCACCTACAACCTCGCAGCGTTCATGCAACCGGCATCGGTTGCGCTCGTCGGTGCCAGCCGCCGCGCGGGATCGGTCGGCGCCATCGCCGCGCGCAACCTCGCGGGCTTCGGCGGTGAGGTGTTTCTCATCAACCGGAACTTCGCGGTCGACGTCCCCGCCGGCCGATACCCGACGGTCGCGGCGCTGCCGCGCGCGCCGGAGCTCGCGATCGTCGCGGTACCGGCAGCGGCAGTGCCCGGCGTGATCGCCGACCTCGGCAGGCTCGGCACGCGCGCCGCCGTGGTGCTGTCGGCGGGCTTCTCCGAAACCCAGGCCGGCGCCGCCGGCGCGGTCTTGCGCGAGGAAATGCTGGTGGCGGCGCGCGCCACCGGCCTGCGCATCCTCGGCCCCAACTGCGTCGGCATGTTGGCGCCGCGCGCCGAGCTCAACGCAGGTTTCGCGCAGGCGCTGCCGCTGGGGGGCGGACTCACCTTCCTGTCGCAGTCGGGCGCGGTGCTGACCACGCTCATCGACTGGGCCAACGCGCGCGGCGTCGGGTTTTCCGCCCTGGTGTCGCTCGGCGAAATGGCCGAGGTCGACGTCGCCGACTGGCTCGACTACCTGGCGACCGACGCCCAGACGCACGCGATCCTGCTGTATCTCGAAAGCGTTCCGAATGCGCGCAAGTTCATGTCCGCTGCGCGCCATGCGGCGCGTCTGAAGCCGGTCATCGCGCTCAAATCCGGGCGCTCGCCCGCCGCGGCCAAGGCTGCGGCCTCGCACAGCGGCGCGCTGGCGGGCAGCGACGCCGTGTTCGACGCCGCCTTCCGGCGCGCCGGCATTCAGCGTGTGGCCACGCTGACGCAGATGCTAGAAACGGCGGAAACGCTGTCGTACGCGCGGCCGCCGGCCGGCGAGCGCCTGGCCCTGGTCACGAACGGCGGCGGCATGGGCGTCCTCGCCGTCGACCAACTGCTGGCGTCCGACGGCACGCTGGCCAAACTCGACGCGTCCACCATGGCCACGCTCGATGCCGCGTTGCCCGCGGCGTGGTCGCACGCGAACCCTGTGGACATCATTGGGGACGCCGGGCCCGAGCGGTATCGCGCCGCGCTCGACGCCGTACTCGGCGCCGAGGGTGTCGACGCGGTCGCAGTGATGTACTGCCCAACCGGCCTCGGCGATCCCGTTGCGGCGGCGGCCGGGGTTGCCGAAGCGCTGCGCGCGCGGCCATTTCGCCCTCCCGTGCTGGCCGCCTGGCTGGGGCCGGCCGCGGCGGCCGCAGCCAGCCACACCTTCGCCGCGCTGCACGTGCCCAACTTCGATACGCCGGAGGCGCTGGTCCGCGGCTTCCTGCAGCTCGACAGCCGGCGCCGCCAGCAGCAGCGGCTCATGCAGACCGTGCCGGCGTTCCCGCTGCGCGGCGAGGTGCGCCGCGGGGACGTTCGGCGGTTGATCGACGGTTGGCTGCAGGCGGGCGCGGACTGGTTGGACGAGGCCGACGCCAAGCACCTGCTGGCGGTCGCGGGCTTCCCGGTCAACGAGAGCCGGCGCGCCAAAGACCCAGACGAAGCACGCGCCGTCGCGCGTGACATGCAGGGGCCGTACGCGATCAAGATCCTGTCGCCCGACCTGCTGCACAAGAGCGAAGTCGGCGGCGTGGCGCTCAACATCGAGAGCCCTGACGAGGTCGCGCGCGTTACCGCGGGCATGCTCGGACGATTGCGCGAAGCGCACCCGCAGGCGCGCATCAACGGGGTTTCCGTGCAGCGCATGGTCGACCGCGCCAACGCGCAGGAGCTGATCGCCGGACTGACGCTCGATCCGGTGTTCGGCCCGGTCATCGTGTTCGGCGCCGGCGGTGTCACGGTCGAGGCCGTGCAGGACACTGCAATCGCGCTGCCTCCGCTCGACATCAACCTCGCCCGCGAGCTGGTCGAGCGCACGCGGATCGCGCGGGTGCTGAAGGGGGCAAACGGCCGCGTACCGCCGGCCGACCTGGACGCGCTGCTGGCGCTGCTGATCCGCCTGAGTGAGCTAGTGTGCGAGTTTCCCGAGATCGTCGACCTCGACCTCAACCCGATCCTCGCCGGGCCGGGCGGGGTCACCGCGATCGATGCCCGTGTGCGGCTGCGCGCCGCCACCGGCAGCGCCATCGACCGACTGGCGATCGTGCCCTATCCGCGCGAGCTCGAGCGTCCGTTCGAGCTGCCCGACAGCACGCGCGCGCTGCTGCGCCCGATCCGGCCCGAGGACGAACTGCCCCTGCGCCGCGCGTTCGAGCGCCTGTCGCCCGAGAGCCGCTACCTGCGCATGTTCGACGTGCTGCGCGAACTGCCGCACGCCCTCGCGGCGCGGGCCACCCAGATCGACTACGACCGCGAAATGGCGTTCGTCATCAGCGAAGACAAACCCGCGGGTGAAGCCGTGCTGTACGGCGGCGTGCGCCTCATCAGCGACGCCAACCGCGAGCGCGGCGAGTTCGCGATCACCGTCATCGACGACCTCGCCGGCCACGGCATCGGCCGGCGCCTGATGCACGTCATCCTCGACTACGCCCGCGGCATCGGCGTCCGGGTCGTCACCGGCGCGGTGCTAGCCAACAACCGGCCCATGCTGGCGCTGTGTCGCGAACTCGGCTTTCACCTGGAGTCTCCGGGCGAAGGCATCGTCGAGGCGCGCCTGGAGCTTGCCGGGCCACGCGCATGAGCGAGCACGCGACGCTCATCACGGCGTTGATGCAGACCCTCGCGGCCGAAACCAGCACGCCGCCCGAGGTGCTGGAAACCCACATCTCGTGGGTGCTGCTCGCGGGCGACTTTGCGTACAAGGTCAAGAAACCAGTCAGGCTGCCGTTCGCCGACTTCAGCACGCTGGCCGCCCGCCGCCACTACTGCGAGGAAGAGCTACGCCTTAATCGAAGACTCGCGCCGCAGGTCTATCTCGACGTGGTACCGATCACCGGCCGCCCGGACGCGCCGCGATTCGGCGGTGCCGGCGAAGCGCTGGACTACGCCGTCCGCATGCGCCGCTTCGCCCAGGACGCGATGTTCGATCACCTGCTCGCTGCCGGCCGCCTGCGTCCCGAACACCTAGACCGGCTCGCCGAGCGCATCGCCAGGTTTCACACCGAGGCGCCGGTCACGCGTGAGCCCGCGTTCGGCACCCCGGAACGCGTGCTGCAGCCGGCGCTGGACAACTTCACCGAACTTACTGCGCACGCCGACGCCGGGCGCCGCACGGCGCTGGATCGGCTGGCGGCGTGGACTCGCGACGCGTACCGCACACTCGCGCCCACCCTCGCGGCGCGCCACCGGGGCGGCTTCATCCGCGAATGCCACGGCGACCTGCACCTGCGCAACATCGTGCTGCTCGACGATCAGCCGGTGCCCTTCGACTGCATCGAGTTCAGCGATGAGCTCCGCTGGATCGACGTGATGAGCGAGGTCGCGTTCCTGGTGATGGACCTCCTCGATCGCGGCCAGCCCACGCTGGCGTATCGTTTTCTCGACGCCTACCTCGCGCACACCGGCGACTACGCCGGCGTCGCCGTACTGCGCTTTTACCTCGCGTACCGGGCGCTGGTGCGCGCCAAGGTCCACGCGCTGCGCGCGCGCCAAATGGGCGACGATGCAAACGAGTCGGCACGGCTGCAGGCCGCCACCGACCACTACATCGAACTCGCCGATGAGGTTGCGCACGGCGCCAAGCCGGCGCTCATCATCATGCACGGGCTATCCGGGTCGGGCAAAAGCCGCATCGCGGCGGCGCTGGTCAAAACTCTGCATGCCATCCGCCTGCGCTCCGACGTCGAGCGCAAGCGCCTGTTCGGCCTCGCCGCGACCGCCGACAGCCAATCGGCCGTGGGCGCCGGACTCTACGGCGCAGACGCCAGCGCCAGAAGCTACAACCGCCTGGCCGACCTCGCCCGTCCGATCCTCGACGCCGGCTACCCCATCATCGTCGACGCAGCGTTCCTCGCGCGGGCCCAGCGCGACAGCTTCCGCGGCCTGGCACACGAAGCCGCGGTGCCGTTCCGGATCGTCGATTGCCACGCCGATCCCGTCGTTCTGCGCGACCGCATCGCCGCCCGCGCCACCGATACGGCCGAACCTTCCGAAGCCACCACTGCAGTCCTCGAGCACCAGCTAGTGTAGTGCTTCGTAAATAAAGGAACTTGTGATGGTGCGTGCTGTCCGACAATGGAACACGGAGGACAGTGCATGCGAGTTGCGGCGAAGATCACCTTGAGCGCAGACGAACATCGGCAATTGACGCTCCTGGCGCGCGCGAGTACGAGCAGCGTGCGGCAGGCG
>DASTNI010000084.1:0-30627 GCA_035720985.1 Rhodanobacteraceae bacterium
AGGTTGATGGTGTAGTTCTTGAGGTTGCCGTTCTTCACCGCCTTGACCACCGCGTCGCCCAGCGAATTGACGCCGCCGTAGCTCCCGTCACTCGCGCTGAGCGTGGCGATGGTGAACGAGAAGCGCAGGTTCGGGAACTGCGACTGCACGCCCGCCACCGCCGCCACGAGTTGCTGCGCGCTGGCCGCGCTGCCGCCCTCGATGTCGAAGTCGACGCCGATCATGTGCGCGGTCATGTAGCGGTTGATGAACGTGGCCATGCCGGTCGCGCTGGCGCACGTGAAGTTGCCCGCCGCGCCGCCGGTACCGACGATGTAGTCGAGCCCGCTGCATCGAGTGCGGGGATGTTCGCACTCTGGAACGCCGCGGCCGACACGCCCGCCCAGTTCTCGCTGCCGCAGCTTCCCGTGGCGAAGGCTAGGGTGATCGACGGCAGATTCGGCACCTGGGTCTCATACAGGCCACCGTTGCCCACGATCGGGATCCACGTACCCGTGAGGGTCGTCCCCATGACGTTGGTATTCCAGTTGAGGTTGGTGCCCATGTCCTTAGTAGGGACCGAAGACGAAACCTGGCGCAGGACCGCTGGGCGGCGGCGCCGGCGGGCCCGGAGGGGCCGGCGGTGGCGCTCCACGGCGCGGCGCAGGCCGCGGCGGGGGTGGCCGCGAAAACGGCCGACGTGGGTGCGGCGGTGAGCGCGGTAGCGGCCAGCGCCGGGCCGAGGATTCCCACCACCGAGCCCAGCGTCAGCGACTCCCACAGCTTCGTGTGTTTCAAACGCATTGGACTGCCCTCCCGAAAGGCTGGATGACGAACTTCAAACGCTCGGGCGTCGCAGTCGCACCGCCTGAACAGCCTGATGCGGCGCCGGCCACGCCCCCTCCGTACGACATTGCAGCTTGTCTGTCTGCTCGAACGCGCCGCTGGGCAAGCACAGGCGGGCGGGTCTGGATTCTAGGCAAAAACTGTCAACGAATGTGAAAGACATGACAACGATGTCGCGCCGGGCGCAAACACGGCCGTACGGTCGTCGCAAAAAAGCGGGGTCCGTGTTGCGCGGACCCCGCAGTCACTTCGCAAGTGTTGCGCTTGCCTATTTGCCGCCAAATGCGCTCAGGAAATCCTTGGTGAAGGTGAGCACACCGGCGCCCGACGCGGAATTGCACGTCGAAGAGGCCAGCACGTGGATGCCCGAGGTCGATACGCCACCGCACGGGGTGTCGCGGTCGAAGGACCAGAAGTGCAGGCCCGCGAGGCCGTTGGCGTTGATGTAGTTGGCCACGGTGGTGACGTCCTGCAGCGTGAAGGTCTCGCCGCCGGAGTCGTTGTCGCCGATCATCGGCGTGATCTCGATGTTGGCCGCGGGAATCCCGTAGGTGTGCTCGAGGTTTTCCACCGCCTGGATGGCCGACTGGCCCATCTCGCAGGCGCCGCCCGATATCACACAGGTACCGGACGTGGCGCCGCCGTAGTCCATCACCATCAAGTCGATGGTGTAGTTCTTGAGGCCGGCGGCAAGGACCGCCTTGACTACCTCATCGCCCAGCGTGTTGACGCCGCCATAGCTGCCGTCCGAGGCGGCCAGGGTGGCCAGCGTGAACGAGAAGCGCAGGCTGGGGAACTGGCTTTCCGCCGCAGCGACATCGGCAACCAGGTTCTGGATGTCGGTCTCGCTCTGGCCGCCTTCGATGTCGAAGTCGACGCCGACCATGCCCGTACCCATGTAGGTCTGGATGAACGAGGCAAAGCCCGCCGGCGTCGGACACGTGAAGGTGCCTGCGGCACCGCCCGTGGAGATGATGTACTGGACGCCCTGGCTGTTGAGCGCGGCGATGTTCGCGGCCGCCCACGTGCTGCCCGCAACGCCGCCCCAGTTTTCGCTGCCGCAGGTGCCGGTCGCGAAGGCCAGGGTGATGGTCTTGAGGTTGGGGATGGCGGTGGCCAGGACGCCCGTGGAACCCAACAGCGGCAGCGACGTGCCCGTGACTGCCGAGCCCATCGTGTTGGTGTTGTAGTTCATGCTGATCGTCACGTCCTTGTACGGGCTGAAGATGAAGTTCGGCGCCGGGCCACTTGGTGGCGGGGCCGGTGGCGGTGACGGTGGGGGCGGCGCTGGCGGACCGGGCGGGGTCGGTGGCGGCGGCGCCGGCGGTGGAGGTGGTGGGGGTGGTGGCGGGGTCGGGCCACCGCTGCAGGTGCCGCCCGGCGACCAGAGCGCCGGCGTATTGGCCGGATTCCAGCCGGTGCCGGCCCAGTCGGTCTGGTTGACCGTCGCGGTGTAGTTGGCGCCGTTGTAGGTCACGACCTCGCCGGCCGTGTAGGTGCCGCCTTCGGCCCACACCGTGCAGCTTCCGGAAGGCGGCGGCGACGTCGGCGGGGGTGCCGGTGGCCCAGGTGGCACGGGCGGCGGCGGTGCGGGTGGCGGCGGCGGAGGCGGTGTGCCGCCCGAGCAGGCGCCCTGGCTGGTCCACGGCTCGCCTGAGCCCCCGGCACCGCTGTTGGTCGCAGGGTCCTGGCCCTGGGTCCACCAGTTGGCGACGTAGTTGGTGCCGTTCTCGCTGGCGGTGGCGCCGCCGTTGTAGACGGCGGTGGCGCTCCACGGCGCGGCGCAGGCCGCGGCGGGGGTGGCCGCGAAAACGGCCGACGTGGGTGCGGCGGTGAGTGCGGCGACGGCGAATGCCGGGCCCAACACGCCCACCACCGAGCCCAGGGTCAGTGACTCCCACAGCTTGGTGTGTTTCAGAGACATCGAACTGCCCTCCCTAAAGTATGGATGACTACTTCGTAGGCACGGGCGTGGCGCGGTCGCACCGCAACGAAGCTCCATGACGCGGCGCAGGCCAGTACCGTCCGTGCAACGTTGCATCTTGTCTGGGGTTATCGAGCGCGCTGTTGGACAAGCAGAAGCAGGGCGGCGCCCGATTCTAGGCCAAGGAATGTCAAGAAGTGTGAAAATATGACAACGATGTCTTTTGACCCCCGTCGAGGCTCGGGGGGCCGCCGCGCGGCCGGTCGCGGGGCCTCAGGCGAGCGTCGCGAGAAACGCGCGCGCCGCCGCGGGGTCGAACGGCCAATCGAGCTCACGGGTGCTGGCCTCGTCGCGCAGGACCGGCACCCGCATGCCATAGCGCCGTTCCAGTTCGGGGTCGTCGTCGATCCACGCGCTTTCGAAGTCCGGCGCCCCCGCCAGCGCCAGCACGCGGGTGGCTTCGTCGCACAACTCGCAGTCGTCGCGCTGGACCAGGATGAGGTGCATGGCGATCCCTCCCACAGGTGGACGTCGCGCCGGGAGCCGGCCTCGGGGCGCCGGCGCACGCGCAGTCTATCGGCAGCCCGGGGCCACGCGATTGATCCGGCGCAGCCCTGCCCGGTGCCGCGTACCCCGCGCTCGGCTTGCTCGCATTGCCACGACGAGTGTGCTACCAATGGCGGCCCGAACCCCAGTCATCGCACGGTAATCGCGGATGTCGGCAGTGGTGCAGCCAGGTGCCGAAACGAGCGAAGCACCCCGCCCGGATCCCGAAGCCCGGGTGTGTGCGCTGCTGGTCGAGCGCGGCCGCTTGAAGCAGGACGATCTGGCGCGCGCCGAGCGGCTGCTGGCCGAGGCCCCGGAAACGCGCCTGACTGCGCTGCTGGTGCGCCTGGGCCTGGTGTCTGAGCGCGACCTGGCCGACGCCTGGGTCGACACCCTGCACCTGCCGCTGCTGGTGGCCAAGGATGCGCCGGACGCGCCGCCCGCGGTGGCGTTGAGCCCGCGCTTCATGAAGCAGTACCACGTGGTGCCGCTGGCGGAATCCGATTCCGGCCTCACCATCGCGACCGCCGACCCCGGTGATCCGTATATCGCGCACGCGGTGCAACTGGCGACCAACCGGAGGGTCAGCCTCCTGGTCGCGGCGCGCGCGGACGTCGATGACCTGATCGAGCGCTGGTACGGCGCCGGCCGCAGCGCGCTCGGCACCATCGTCGAAGGGCTGGAAGGCGAGGGCACCGAAAACGCCGGCGAGGACGACATCGAGCACCTGCGCGACCTGGCCTCCGAAGCGCCCGTCATCCGGCTGGTGAACCTGCTGATCCAGCGCGCGGTCGAGGGCCGTGCGTCGGACATCCACATCGAGCCCTTCGAGAACCGCCTGAAGGTGCGCTACCGCATCGACGGCGTGCTGCACGACGTCGAAGCGCCGCCGGCTTCATCGACGGCGGCGGTCATTTCGCGCATCAAGATCATGGCGCGCATGAACATCGCCGAGCGCCGCCTGCCGCAGGACGGCCGCATCATGGTCCGCGTGCAGGGCAAGGAGCTGGACCTGCGCGTGTCGTGCATCCCCACGAGCTTCGGCGAGTCGGTGGTGATGCGCATCCTCGATCGCGGCAACGTGGTGCTGGATTTCGACGCGTTGGGCTTCGACGACCACACCCTGCCGCCGTTCCTGCGCCTGCTGGAACAGCCGCACGGAATCCTGCTGGTCACCGGCCCGACGGGCTCGGGCAAGACGACCACGCTGTATACCGCACTTTCGAAGATCAACACGCCCGACCGCAAGATCATCACCGTCGAGGACCCGGTCGAATACCAGATCGAAGGCATCAACCAGATGCAGGTGAAGCCCACGATCGGGCTCGACTTTGCCGGCGCGCTGCGCTCGATCGTCCGCCAGGATCCGGACGTCATCATGATCGGCGAAATGCGCGATCTGGAGACCTGCAAGATCGCGATCCAGTCGGCGCTGACGGGCCACATGGTGCTCTCGACGCTGCACACCAATTCCGCCGCGGGCGGACTGACGCGCCTCCTGGACATGGGTGTCGAGGACTACCTCATCGCGTCGACCGTCAACGCGATCATGGCCCAGCGCCTGGTGCGCTGCCTCGGCCCCGACACCCGCGAGGCGTACGAGCCGGTGCCCGAGATGGTCGCCGAACTCGGCCTCGACAAGCTTACCGACGAGCGCCCCCTGAAGCTCTATCGGGCCCGGCCGAGCCCCGACGATCCCAGCGGCTTTCACGGCCGCATCGCGATCATCGAACAGTTGACCATGAACGATCAGCTGCGGCGACTCCTGATGCAGCACGCCGACGCCAGCGACATCGAACGCGCGGCGCGCGCCAGCGGCATGCACACCATGTACGAGGACGGGCTGCGCAAGGCGCTGGCCGGCCTGACCACCGTCGAAGAGGTGCTGCGTGTCACCCAGGAAGAATAGGCGCCTGGTTGCCGGTGACCGTGGCCGCTCGCCGTTGGCGGTGGCATGGCCCGCGCGCCGGCGCGCCCGCGGCGGGTGACGCATGGCTTCGTTCCGCTACAAGGCCGTCACGCCGGCCGGTGAGACCGTCGAGGGGCGCATGGACGCGGCGTCGGTCGACGATGTCATCCAGCGCCTGCAGGACCAGGGCAACGTGCCGCTGGAAGCCAGCGATGCCGCGGGTGGCGGTTCGCTGTTCGCCGGCCTGCGCAAGAGGCCGCTGGCGGGCGCGGCGCTGGTCGAATTCACCACCCAGCTGGGCATCCTGCTGCACGCCGGCCTGCCGCTGGATCGCGCGCTGCAGATGCTGCTGGAACTGCCCGAAGGCGAACGCGCGCCCCACGTGGTCGAGCGCATCCGCGATCGCGTGCGCGGGGGCGCCGCGCTGTCGCGCGCGATGGAAGAGGAGCACGGCGTCTTCAGTCGGCTGTACCTCAGCATGGTGCGCGCGGGCGAGGCGGGCGGCGCGCTCGACGCTGCACTGCTGCGACTGGCCGATTACCTCGAGCGCGCGCGCAAGCTGCGCGAAAGTGTCATCGGCGCGCTGGTCTACCCGGCGTTCCTGCTGTTTGGCGTGTTCGGCTCGCTGGTCCTGCTGCTGGCCTTCGTACTGCCGCAGTTCGTGCCGATCTTCAACGACATGAATGTGCACGTGCCGCTCATCACGCGGGTCCTGATGGCGTTCGGTACGTTCCTGCACGACTGGGGCCTGTTGCTCCTGGTGCTGCTGGTGGCGGGCGGGCTGTACGGCGCCTCGCGCATGCGTGATCCCGAGGTCAGGCGCCGGTTCGATGCGCGCCTGCTGCGGGTGAAGGTCCTGGGCCCGTTGCTGCTGAAGGTCGATACCGCGCGCCTGATGCGTACGCTCGGCTCGATGCTGAAAAACGGCGTGTCGCTGCTGGCGGCGTTGGGCATCGCGCGCCAGGTGGTCGGCAACCGCGAGCTGGGCGAGCAGCTCGAGCCCGCGATCGAGGCCGTGAAGGGCGGCGATTCGCTTTCGCACGCGCTGACCGCGCACACGCGCTTTCCGAAGCTCGCGATCCAGATCACGCTGGTCGGCGAGGAGTCCGGCACGCTGGATGAGATGTTGCTGCGCGCGGCGGAAACCTACGACGGCGAGGTCAAGGCCGCGATCGACAAGATGCTGTCCGCGCTGGTGCCGGTGCTGACCATCGTGATGGCGCTGCTGGTCGCCGGCATCATGATGGCGATCCTGCTGCCGCTCCTCAGCCTGACCGGGAGCATTCAGTGAACCCGTTGCGTGTTGTGAGAAACTTCCGCGCTGCCGATCGCACTGCGCCCCTCCAACCGTCGGGCCGCGCGCAGCCGCATCGCTGGGGAACGGCCAACGCGCCCGGCCCGACGGGTGCCAAGAGGACTGCGCAATGCTTTCGCTGAATCGTTCGTGCACGCGGCACCGGCATTTGGGTTTCACGCTGCTGGAGATGCTGGCGGTCATCGTGCTGCTGGGCATCGTCGGCGTGATCGTCGCGCGTTCGGTGTCGGGACGGGTCGACACCGGCAAGTGGGACGCCGGCAAGATCGGCGTGCAGAAGCTGGATGGTGAAATCCAGGCCTATGCGCTCGACAACGGCTCGCCGCCGGCTTCGCTCGATGATCTGATCACCAAGCCGAACAACGCGCCGTCCTGGAATGGGCCCTACGCGAAGCCGGCGGACCTCATCGATCCGTTTGGACATCCCTACGGCTATCTCTATCCTGGCAAGCACGGCCAGTACGACATCATCTTCTACGGCCGTGACGGCAAGCCCGGGGGCGAGGGCATCGACCGTGACTACGGCAACTGGCAATAGCGCCGGAAACGAAAGGGGGCCGGGTTCGCTTTCCAACGGCGTGGATCGCGGGCGCACGAGCGCGCGGGAAGTGAACCTGACCCCCTTTCGTGGCTTCACCCTGATCGAGATGCTGGCGGTGATCGTGCTGATCGCGATCGGCGCCAGCGTCGCCGCGGTGTCGCTGCACGGCCGCAGCCGCGGTGAGTTGAGCGCTGCCGCGCAGGGCATTGCCGCCGGCCTGCGCGACACCCGTACCCGCGCCATGGCGCACGGCAAGCCCGAGTGGTTCACGCTGGACCTGAAAACCCACGCCTACCGGGTGCCCGGTCGCCCGCCCCGCGGTCTGCCGGCGGCGGCGACGCTCGCGGCGACCACGGCCAAGGTGGGCCCGCAGCCGGCCGGCGTCGCGCGCATCGGCTATTTTCCCGACGGCAGTTCCAGCGGCGGCCACATCACGCTCAGCGAGCGCCATCGCGTGCTGCGCGTGGACGTCGACTGGCTGACCGGCGCGGTCACCGTCACCGACAAGGTCGAGCGCGACTGATGCGCAGCCGGCGTGCCCGCGGCTTCACCCTGATCGAGGTGCTGGCCGCCATCGCGCTGCTGGCCCTCGCGTTTGCGATCGGCCTGGGCGCGCTCGGCAAGTCGGCGCAGAACGTCGCCACGAGCGCGGCGCTGGACACCGCGGTCGAACGTGCGCAGACCCTGATCGCCGAGCAGGGACTCGAGGCGCCGCTCAAGAACGCAGATCTGTCGGGGGCCTTCGACGATGGCATGCACTGGACCCTGGAAGTCCGCCTCATGCCCCGCCCCACGCCGGAAGGATTGGCGTCCGTACCCCTGCAGCACGGCGGAATGCTGGGCGCGCAGGCCGGCACGATCGATGTGTTCCAGATCGACGTCGCCGTGCAGTACGGCGACGGGCGCACGCTGCGGCTGGCAACCGAGCGCGCGCAGGCGGGCTTGCCGGGCAGCCCATGATCGCGATCCGCACCCGCGCGAGGTGGTCTCGCGGCGCTTCCCGCGGGGTCCGCGGCGCGCGCGGGTTCACGTTGCTCGAGGTACTGCTCGCGCTGGTGCTGCTGGCCTTCGTGATGCTGGGCGTGTGGGGCGCCCTGCGTGGTGCGAGCCGCCTGACCCAATCGGCCGACGCGATCATGACGCAGAGCGAGGCGGTGCGTACCGTGCAGCAGTTCCTGCGCCGCTACTTGGCCGGCGCCATGCCGCAGCCGTTCGTGCCCGCGGACGGCGGCGCGCCACGCATGTTCCGGGGCACCGCGACGTCGATGGAGTTCGTCGCCGCCCTGCCGATGCAATCGGGCCACGCGGGCCTCTACATCCAGGCCCTCAGCCTTGACACCCACGCTGGCGATACCGCGCTCGAGCTCGACTATCGCCCCTATCCGGGCGGCCCCGCGGACGCGCAGCCGGTCCATCACGTCCTGCTGCGGCACCTTGCCGGCGGAAGTTTCGAATACCTCGGCACCGCGACCTACGGCGCCGCGCCGGTCTGGAGCGATGACTGGCGCGCGGCGCAGGGCCTGCCACTGGCGGTGCGGATCCGGCTGCAGCCCGCATGGGCGACGCGGGTGCTGGCGCCGACCCTGGTCATCCCGCTGCGGGCGGGCGATGGGTTCGGCATCGGCGCGGGCACGGTGCCATGAACGCGCGCCAGCGGGGAACCGCGCTGCTGCTGGTGCTCTGGGCGACGATCCTCCTGGCGGCGCTGATTGCCGGCGTGGCGGCGTCTTCGCGCAGCCAGAGCCAGGCCGCGCTGTACGGCAGTGAGCGCGTGCGCGCGGAACTTGCAGCCGAAGCGGGCCTGGCCCACGCCGTCGCCGGCCTGCGGGCGCCCGACCTGGCGCACCAGTGGGTGCCGGACGGCCGGCCGTACCACTTCGAGTTTGACGGTGCGCAGGTGACCGTCCGGGTCGTCGACGTCAATGGGCTCGTCGACCTGAACGCCGCGCCGCCGCGGCTGCTGCAGGCCTTGTTCACCGCCGTGGGCGTCAACGACACCGACGCCAGCCGACTGGCCGACACCATCGTCCAATGGCGCAGCGCGACGCCGCTGCCGACCAACGCGCCGGCGGCGGGCGGCGCCGCGCCCGGCGCGCGGGGTCAGGCCAGCGCGGCGCTCAACCAGGCGCGTGGACCCTTCCGGGCGATCGATCAGCTGGCGCGCGTGCCGGGCGTGGACCTGGCGTTGTACGACCGGGTGGCTCCTTCCGTGACGGTGTTTTCCGGCCGCAACTTTCCCGACGTCTCGTTTGCCGGCAGCGCGGTGCTGGCCGCGCTGCGCGGGGTGACCCCGCAGCAGGCCAAGTCGTTGGTGGATAGCCGCCGCCGGCAGCCCGCGCAGCGGGGGGTGACCAACGGACAAGCCTTCGGCGCGGTCGCCAATGGGCCGCTGGTCGCGGGCTACGGCGGCGTGGTGCAGCGGGTCTTCAGCGTCGCCGAAATGCCCGACGGCACCCGCGTGGGGCTGGATGCCACCCTCAGAATGGCATTGACGGGAACCATGGCGCGCCCGTACAAAGTGCTGGCGTGGCGCATGCTTGCGCCCGGATTCTGAGAAAATCCTGCAATGCCGGTCACCCGCGCACAATCGGTGGAACGCCTGAAGCTGGCCTGGTCGCGCTCGCCGCTGCCGGCGTTGCTGCGGTGGTGGCGCGGTGAACTGGTCGCGCTGTTGCCCGTGCGCGTGCGGGCGTGGCTCGAGCGCGGACCGGACGTGCTGTGGCTCAGCGTCGACGCCAGCGGACTCGATGCACGGCGCGTGCGCACCGGCGCGGTGCTGGCGACGATCGCGGGCGAACTGCCGATCGACGTGCAGCGCGCGACGTTCACCAAGGCGTGCGCCGGCACCGATCCCGACGATCGCAAGCTCGTGCTGGTGGTCGCGGCCGATGCGGTCCTTGAGCGGCGGCTGGTGATGCCGCTGGCGGCGGCGGCCGATCCGCGCAAGGTCGTCGGCTATGAGCTGGATCGCCAGACCCCGTTCCGCGCCGAACAGGTGTACTACGACGTGCGGGTCAGCGCCGATCCGGCGCCCGCCGGACAGGTGGCACTCGACTTGTATGTTGCGCCCAAGGCCGAGCTCGACCCGATGCTCGAACGGCTGGCGCTGATCGGCGCGCATCCCGACGCGGTGGACGTGCAGCTCGACGCCGCGCGCCTCGCGGGGGTCGACCTGCTGCCGCCGGGTCGGCACCCGCGGCGCGTGGACAAGCGCGAGCGCCTCAACTGGCTGCTGGCGGGGGCGTGCGTGCTGCTGTTGGTGCTGGTGCTGGGCCAGTGGCTCGGCAATCGGCGTGCGGCGCTGGCGCAGATGCAGCAACAGGTCGACGCGATGCGCACGCAGGCGACCCGGTCCGAGCGACTGCGCGCGCAGCTGCTCGCGGCGATCGCGGCCTCGAAGTTCCTGGTGCAGCGCAAGGCCGGCAGCCCGCCGCCGCTGGCGATCCTCGACGAGCTCACGCAGCGGCTGCCCGCCACCACCTGGCTGGACACCTTCACCCTGGATGACTCCGGCGGCGTCGACATCAAGGGCGAAGCCGAGCACGCGGCGGCGCTGATCGACACCCTCGGCAATTCGCAGGTCTTCGGCGAGCCGAAGCTCCAGGGCGTGATCCAGCCCGACCCCAAGACCGGCAAGGAGCGCTTCGAGCTGGCCGCGCGCGTGCAGCAGCGGAGGGGGCCGGATGCGCATTGACGCTAAGCGCCTGCCCCCCGCGCAGTCGCGGCTGGCCGCCCTCGCGCTCGCGCTGGTCACGCTGGTGCTTGCCTACTTTTTGCTGCTGCACTGGTGGTTCGTCGCACCGCTGCTGCGCGTCGACAGCCAGATGCGCGACCTGCGCCAGTTGCACGCGAAATACGCCGCCGCGATCGCCGAGCAGCCGCTGCTGGAGCGCCGCGTGGCCGAGCTGCGGCGCGGCGGCGCGACCGTCGGTGCATTCCTGCCGGGCGACGATCCGAGTGCCGCGGCCGCGGGCCTGATCCAACGCGCGACCGACGTGGTGGCGGCGCACGCGCAGGAAGCCGGTGGCTGCAACATGCCTTCCAAGATGCCGATCGAACAACCGGACAACAAGGAGCCGTTCCACCGAGTCAGCGTCAGCATTTCGCTGGACTGCGACATCCAGCCGCTGGCCGCGGTGCTGTATGACTTCGAGCGCGGCCTGCCGTATCTCTTCGTCGACAACCTCAACGTGGCCCGTTCGCCGACCGGGCGTCTGCAGGCGCAGATGACGCTCTCGGGTTATCTGCGCCCGACGGCGACGGGTACCGATGCCGCCAGCGGCGCGTCCGCGGGCTTGGCGACGCCATGAACGCCGCCGACCGCCGCCGCCTGAGTCCCGCACTCGGCATCCTCGCCGCGGTGCTGCTGCTGGCGTTGATCGTGCTGTGGCTGGGCGTCGGGCGCGGTGCCAACTGGCATGACGATGCGGTGCCGCCCAAGTTGCCGCCGACCGGCACGGTATTGCCCGCGCCGACCGTGGCGCCGCTCGAAAGCTATGCGCTGGTGTGGCAGCACCCGCTGTTCAGCCCCGATCGGCTGCCGCAGCCGGTGGCGGGCGCGGATGGTGCGGCGACGGGCGACCTCGTGCTGACGGGCGTGATCATGGTGCCCGGCCTCAACATGGCGATCGTGCACGACAAGAGCCACAACACCGACTATCGCCTGGTCGAGGGCCAGCCCGCGCGCGACGGACCGGTGCTGGTCGCCTTGCAGCCGCGCAGCGCGGTCGTCGAGGCTTCGGGGGGCCGCGTGCAGTTGCAATTGGTGCCGGCCGCCTCGCCCGACGCTGGAAAATCCGCACCAGCGCAAGCCGCGGCGCAGGGGACTTCTGCTAATGTCACGCCCCGTAACGCGGCAGGGGAAACGCCCGCACAGGTGCAGGCGCAGGCCGCGGAGCGCGCGCGCGCGCTGAAGGCGCGGATCGAGGCCGAGCGCCGGCGTGCCGAACAGCACGATGGCGGTTGATCGTCGGGAGAACGGAACGTGTTGAAGAAGCTGGCGACGTTGGCCTTGATCGGCGCCCTGACCGCGTTGGCCGGCTGCGCGCCGCAGATCAAGCCAAGCCCCGACTACAGCCTCCAGCGCGAGGCCATCGAGGGCACCCACAAGCCCGTCCCGCAGCCGTTGCACCTGGGATCGAGTGAAAACAACGAGCCACTGGCCGCCTCGGCGCCGGCCGAGCAGCAGTACGGTACCGGCGTCTTCATCAATGGCGTCGCCGCGGGCCGTCCGGGCACGCGCGGCGCGGCCAACACCAAGGGCACCATCGTCTTCAACTTCGACAACCAGCCGGTGCAGGCTGCGGTCAAGGCGATCCTCGGCGACGTGCTGGGGGCCAACTACTCGATTTCGCCCGACGTCAAGGGCACCGTGACGTTCTCGACGTCCCGCCCGGTATCGCGCGACGAGGTGTTGCCCATCCTGCAGATGCTGCTGTCGTGGACCGGCAACGCGCTGGTCCGGCAGGACAACCGGTATCTCGTGGTGCCGGTCGACCAGGCGGCGCCCGGCAATCTCGTGCCGGGCCTGAGCGCGGTCGCGCCGGATATGGGGTATGCCGCGCGGCTGTTTCCGCTGCACTACGTGTCCGCCGACGCGATGCAGAAGCTCCTGAAGCCGTTTGCCGATCCCAAGGCCTTCCTGCTGGTCGATCCGCTGCGCAACCTGATCGTGATGGGCGGCACGCCCGAAGAGCTGGCCAACTATCAGCGCATCGTCCGTACCTTCGACGTCGATTGGCTGCGCGGCATGTCGGTGGCGGTGATCCCGCTGCAGCACGTGCAGGCCGACGATCTGGTCAACCAGCTCGAGAACCTCTTCAGCGAGCAGTCCGACGGCAAGGGCAAGCAGATGTCGAGCCTCATCCGCCTGCTGCCCCTGAAGCACAGCAACTCGCTGGTGGTCATCACGCCACAGCCGTCCTACATCGACGAGGTGCGCAAGCTCGTCACCACCATCGACAACGGCGCCGGCAATTCCTCGGGCCTGTACGTCTACAACGTGCTCAACGTGAAGGCCTCGGACCTGGCCCGCCACTTGAACGAGCTGTTTGGCAACAGCACCGGCAACGGCGCGGGACAGGCCGGTGCGGTGGCACCCGGTTTTTCGCAGCTGGAACAGTCCACCGGCATGGGCGCGCAGCAGGGGTTCGGCAGCTTCACGCCCGATGAAAGCATGGGCGGGACCGACAGCGGCGGCCTCGGCAGCGGCGGTGGGGTGGGTGCCGGCATGGTGTCGGGGGCGACCCAGGCGCGGCGCCAGCAGCAGACGCAAAGCGTGGCGTTCACGACCTCCGAGGGCGTGCGCATCGCGGCGGTCAACGAGAACAACCAGCTCCTCATCCGCGCCAAGCCCGGGCAGTGGGAAAAACTGCTGCCGGTGATCGAGCGACTGGATGAAAAGCCGCTGCAGGTGCAGATCGAGACCAAGGTGCTCGAGGTGACGCTGCAGGGCGAGTTCCAGTTTGGCGTGCAGTATTACCTCGGTGGCCTGATCGGCACGCAGCCCGGCTCGCCGCCCAACACCAACGAGTCCTACCACCGCCACCAGGGCTCGGTGGGCCTGGGCGGCGTCGCGCCCAACGCCACCAACCCGCCCGCGCTGTTCTATTCGTTCGCGGGCAACAAGCTGCAGTTTGCGCTGCAGGCGCTGGAAACCAGCGGCGACACCAAGGTGCTGTCGGCGCCTTCGACCGTGGTGCTCAACAACCAGGAAACCACGTTCAAGGTGGGCCAGAAGATTCCGGTGGTGCAGACCTTCTATACCCCGGGTCTGCCGGTCGGGGGCTCGAGCACCACCGGCAACGTCGGCCAGGTGCAGTACATCGACACCGGTGTGCTGCTCGACGTGGTGCCGCGTGTCAGCCCCGGTGGGCTGGTGTACATGGACGTGCAGCAGATCGTCAGCAATCCGACCACCAAGGACCAGTACGGCAACTACACCATCGCCAATCGCTCGCTCAGCACCGAGGTCGCGGTGCAAAGCGGCCAGACGGTGCTGTTGGGCGGTTTGATCCAGCAGAGCGATTCCACCCAGGACAATGGCGTGCCGTTCCTCAACCGAATCCCGATCCTCGGGCGCCTGTTCGGCACCACCGACCGCACCAAGAGCCGCAGTGAATTGATCGTTCTCATCACGCCGCGCGTAATCCGCGATCCCGAGGACGCGCGCCGCGTCACCGACCAGTACGAGACCCAGTTCGAATCGCTGAAGCCCATCCTGCCGGGCGGCGCCATGGCGCCCGTGACACCGGCAAGCGATGCGGCGCCCGCGGCTCCGGCCGATCCGGCGGCACCCACGCCGACCCCGGCCGAGGTGCGCCCGCTCGGCACGGATCCATCGACCAGCGTCGTGCCTACCGGCATGTGGTCGGTCCAGGTGGCCGCGTTTACCGACCGCGCGACCGCCGACAGCCTGCGCCTGCGCCTGCAGCAGCTTGGCTATGCAAGCTACGTCGACACCGCCCAGGCGCCAGCCGGCACCCAATGGCGCGTGCGCGCCGGACCGGTCATCAGCCGCAGCGCGGCCGAACAACTGCGCAGCGCCATCGCCGGCAGTTTGCACATCAGCGGCATGCAGGTCACCCAGCGCTGAAATTCGGCGTAGCATCGCGCCGATCGGCTTCACGGAGGGTGGCACCATGAAGCACTGGGCTTGGCTGGTCTTCGCGCTTGGCCTGCCGACGGTGGCGCTGGCTGCGCCACCGCAATTGCAGGAAAGCATGGTCGTCCCGGGCACGATCAGCGTGAACCCCGACGGTACGTTCAAGGGCTACACGCTGCATGAGCCCGACAAACTGCCGCCGCCGGTGCGCGCGGTCATCGCGCAAACGTTGCCGATGTGGACGTTCGAGCCGATACGGATCGACGGCAAGCCCACGACGACGGTCACCACCACCGGCATGCAGCTGCACGTGGTCGCAACCGTGACGCACGGGGATAGCGCGCTGCTGCAGATCGTGGGTGCCTCATTTGGCTGCGAGGCGTGGAAGGGCGCCTCAGGGACGCCCGCCGCCTGTCCGCCCGATCGCAATGTGAGCTATTCCGAGCGCCGCCCGCCCCCGTATCCCGTTGCTGCGGCGCGCAATGGCGTGAGTGGTGAAGTCCTGCTGATGCTGCAGATTGGGCGTGACGGCAAGGTGGTGCAGGCCATCGTGCACCAGGTCAACCTTTACACGCAGACGTCCGATGCGGCGTACTACCGCAACATGCTTGCAAAAGCTTCGTTGCGTACCGCGCGCAAATGGATATTTCGTGCGCCGACGGAAGGCCCGGACGCCCTCAAGGGCGCTTGGACCGTGACGGTGCCGATCAACTTCATCTTGCCCGCCACGCGCAGCTTTGCCTGCACGGCGCAACGGCGTTACGGGAGCTGGTGCGCATATCTGCCGGGCCCCGTGACTCCCGCGCCGTGGGTCGCGGACCAGCACGGTGGTGATGCGGGCGCCATCGCGGGCGACGGGTTGTTCGTCGGCGATCCGCGGCTGGTGCTGGAAACGCCGCTGGGCCCGCATCACGCGAGTTGAGTCGCCGCGGCGTGCGAGCGTCGAGGAGATGCTGCGTGTAGTGCTTGGGAACCGCTGATTTGGATGATCCTGTTCATGGTTCGACGGGGTTGCCACGAACGGAATCAGCGCGTCACTCGTTCGTACTGAGCCGGTCGAAGTGCGGACAGGTAATCGATCAGATTGCCCTGGTGCAACGTTGACCTTCAGTCGACTGCCCGATGGCGCTCCGCAAAAGCGAAGTATTGCTGGTGCAGTCTCGCGACCTTGGCGCCGAGCGCTGTTGCATCGCCATCGTTGCTGATCACGTCATCGGCGATCGCCAGGCGTTCCGCGCGGGTCGCCTGGGCGTCCAGCATGCGCCGCGCGGCCGCGCGGGAGACGGCGTCGCGCTGCATGACGCGTTGGGCCTGCAGCGCCTCGGGGGCATCGACCAGCAGGATCCGGTCGACCCAGCCGTAGTCGACCCGGTGGTGCGCGAGCAGCGGCACCACGACTACGCAGTAGGGCCCGGGGTCGGCTTGCGCATGCGTGCGCAGCCACGTCGTGATGCGCGGATGCAGGATCGCTTCGAGCCGTTGGCGCGCCGCAGGGTCGGCAAAGATGCGCTCACGGAGCGCCCGCCGCCGCAGACCGCCATCGGCGCCGAGCAGTTCCGTGCCGAACGCCGCCGCGATTTCCGCCAGCGCGGGCGCCCCGGGCGCAACGACCTCACGGGCGGCGCGGTCGGCGTCGTACACCCGAATCCCCAGTGTTTCGAAATGCCCGGCGACCAGCGATTTGCCCGCGGCGACGCCGCCCGTCAGCGCGACGACGTAGGCGCGTCGGTGTGCGGCTCGCGCCGCGGTCACGGCAGCCCCGTCGCGGTGGACGGCACGGCCGCCGCGCGCGGCGGCAGCACGCGCTGGCAGGCCTTGCCGATACGTGCGGTGTCGAAGTCGATGTGCCGGTTCTGCGCAACCCAGCGCGTGTGATAGCGCCACTTGGGGCTGAACACGCTCCAGCTCTCGTCGTGTCCGGGGAACGCGACGCCGGCCATGTCGATCAGCGATTCGAAGGTGTCGGCCGAAAGGGTCCGCCGGTCGGCGTTGGCGCGCAGCGCGGCGACGCGCGCCGGGAAATCCTTGCCGTACGAGTCGGAGTACCACACGAACGCCGGAATCTCGTATTCGGGGACGGTGCCGACACCGTGGCCTTCCTTGTCGCAGGTGGGCGTCGGGATCAGCTCACCGTGGTCGGATTCGAACCACAGCGCGCTCACCGCCCCGCTCGACTGCAGCACGTGGATGACTTCGGCCAGCACGTGGTCACTGTACAGGATGGAATTGTCGTAACTGTTGCGCGCCCGCTCGATCGCGTTGCCCTCGCCTGCGGGCGAGACCTGCGTGGGCGTCCAGTGCTTGAATGAGCCTGGATAGCGGTAGTCGTATTTCACGTGGCTGCCCATCATGTGCAGCACGATGAAGAGGTCGCGGTGGTTGGCCGCCAGCGCGTCCTTCAAGGGTTGGATGAGATCGCCGTCGTAGCTGTTGGGCGCGGTCCACGAGGCGTGGTTCAGCCATTCCACGTGCTGTGCTTCGTAGGCGTACATCGAGACCGGTGAATCGAATTCGCCGATCGCCTGCTGGTTGGAAATCCAGTACGTCTCGTAGCCGGCTTCGCCCATCGCGCGCAGGATCGAGGCCTCATGCCACGGGGCGTCCCAGGCCATGGCGGGCTTGCGGCGTGTGAGGATCATCGGGATGGCCGCGATGGACTCGGGCCAGGTGGTGATGAAGCGCGACAGCGGCACCAGGTTTTTCACCGTCGACAGCTCGGGATTGGTCGCGCGGCGATAACCGAACAACTGCCAGTTGGCGCGGCGGCTGCTCTCGCCGATGACGAGCACGTAGACCTGGCGTTGCGCCACGCGCGGTCCCGCGCGTCGGGCATGGAAACTGAAGTCCTTGAACTGCAACGCCTCGCGGCGCATCTGGTCCCACTCCTGCCGATAGCGGACGACGCGCGGGACGACGCCGAACGGGTAACCGTCCGTCAGCGCCTGCGCATACCCGCTCCATGCGCTGGTGGATGCCGTAGTGGTTTCGACGCGCGCCGAGCGGGCCGACGCCAGGCCCGTGCCAGCGGGCACCAGCATGGCGACGATGCCGATGACGCCGAGCGCGATCCGTTGCCGCCCATGCAGCGCGAGTCGCGCCCGGCCGGCCAGCCACGCGGACACCAGCCCCAGCACGAGCCCCGCGATCAGCACCAGCGCCAGTGGGATCAGCTCACGGCCGAAGTATTCGCGCGCCTCCAGCGGGTTGGTCGCAATGATGGTGGCGATGATCTGCGCCGAGGTTGGGTGGTGGTACTGCGCGATGTAGAACGCCTCCAGCGGGGCCAGCAGCGCAAACGGGGTCAGCAACAGGCACGCGATCCAGGGCCGGTGCCCGAAGATGGCGAACAGGATCACCAGGCCCGCAAGCGGCAGCACCAGCGCGGCCACCGCGGCATCGGCGTCATGGGCCAGCCAGACGAGATTCGGCAGCATCAGCAACGCAATCAGCAAAGTGATCGCGCCTGCGGCGAGGCGCCGGCTGGAGAGCGCTGTACTCATGGGGAGGGTGGCGGGCTCAGGCGAAGATTGCGATTGTCGCCCGCGTGGTCGTCAGCGCAAGCCGGTGAGCTGCAGGTACGCGGCAAGGATCGGATCCCCCGCGATCAACCACACCCACATGGCGATGGCGAGGAAAGGGCCGAATGCAAACGGCACGGCGTGATCCTGCCCCCGCGCGCGCAGCAGGATCATGCCGATGATCGCGCCCGACAGCGCAGCCAGGATGATGATCGGCAGCAGCGCGGCGTAGCCCAGCCATGCGCCCGCTGCGGCAAACAGCTTGAAGTCGCCGTAGCCCATGCCTTCCTTGCCGGTGATGAGCTTGAACAGCCAGTACACCGACCACAGCGCGAGGTAGCCGACGGCGGCGCCGATGATCGCCTGGCGCGGGTCGACGAACGCCGGCGCCAGCGCCAGCAGCAACCCCAGCCACAGCAGGGGCAGGGTCAAGGCGTCCGGCAGCAGTTGGGTGCGGAAATCGATACCCGCGGCGGCGACCAGCACCCAGGTGAACACCAGCCCCGCCGCACCCTGCAGCGTGGGACCGAAGTGCCAGACCACGATCGCGCTGGCGACGCCCGTGAGCAGCTCGACCAGCGGATACTGGATCGAGATCGGCGCCTTGCAGTAGCGGCAGTGGCCACGCAGCACGAGCCACGACAGCAGCGGAATGTTGTCCCAGGGCGCCAGCGGGTGCTTGCAGTGCGGACAGTGCGAGCCTTTGCGCACGAGGTCGGGCGGTGGCGCCTCGGGGGCTTCCGGCAGCGCCAGGATCTCGCGCGCTTCACGCTTCCAGAAGTACTCCATCCGCGCCGGCAGCCGCAGGATGACCACGTTGAGGAAACTGCCGACGACGACGCCCAGCACGCCGCCGGCGGCGATCCAGAACGCGAAGGGGAGGCCAGTCAGGTTAGCGGCCAAAAGCCATCCCCCTCGATCCCCCTTCGTTCCGAAGGGGGAGGATACTCACCCCCTTCCCGAGGTGGGGGGTCGACGCGCAGCATCGGGGAACGGATGGGGCGTTCATCCTCTTCCAGAGGAAGGGTGTCGATGCGCAGCATCGGGGGAGGAATGGAGCGTTCACCCCCTTCCAGAGGAAGGGGGTCGATGCGCAGCATCGGGGGGATGAGATGGGGTGGCAATCAGCTGCCATTCCCCTCGATCCCCCTTCGTTCGGAAGGGGGAGGCGCATCGTCAGAACGTCCCTGCCAGCTTGAAGATGGGCAGGTACAGGGCGATCACCATGCCGCCGACCAGCACGCCGATGATGACCATGATGAGCGGTTCCAGCAAGGTGGACAGCGTGTCCACCGCGTTGCTGACTTCCTCTTCGTAGAAATCGGCCACCTTGAACAGCATCTTGTCGAGCGCGCCCGATTCCTCGCCGATCGACACCATCTGCGTGACCATGTTGGGAAACAGGCTGGTCTGGGTCATCGCGAGGTGCAGCTGGTGGCCGACGGCGACATCGTCGCGCACGCGCCGGATGGCCTGGCCATACACCACGCTGCCGGTCGCGCCGGCCACCGAATCCAGTGCCTCGACCAGCGGGACGCCGGCGTGGAAGGTGACGCCCAGCGTGCGCGCGAAGCGCGCGATCGCCGACTGCCTGAGGATGTTGCCGATGATCGGGATCCGCAGCGACGCGCGATCGACCGCGTGCGCCATTTTCTCCGAGCGCTTGTACGCCATGATGATTCCGACGATCGCGACGATCAGCACGATGATGAAGGGCAGCCAGTAGTGCTGCATGAACTCGGACAGCGACACCACCATCTGCGTGAAGGCCGGCAGCGCCACGCCGGCGTCCTTGAACACGTTCTGGAACACCGGCACCACGAACACCAGCAGCACCAGCATCACCAGGAACGCGACCACCATCACCATGGCCGGGTAGAACAGCGCCTTCTTGATCTTGCCCTTGATCGACTCGATGCGTTCCTTGTAGGTGGCGACCGTATCCAGCACGGTATCCAGCACGCCCGCGGATTCGCCCGCGCGCACCAGGTTGCGGTACAGCTCGTCGAACTGCACGGGGTACTTCGCCATCGCCTCGTGCAGCGCCGAACCGCCTTCGATGTCCTGCTTGACGTCGGTCAGCATCTTCTTGAAGCGCACGTTGCGCTGGCCGCCCGCGATGATCTCGAAGGCCTGCACCATGGGCACGCCGGCCGCCATCATGGTGGCGATCTGGCGGCTGAAAATGGCGACGTCGCGCGGCTTCACGCGCGAGCCCGCCGAACCGAACAGCGGCTTCGGCTTGTCCTTGACCGTCTGCGGGTTCATGCCCTGCCGGCGCAGCTCGGCCTTGACCAGGCTGGCGTTGCGCGCCTGCATTTCGCCCTTCATCTTGACGCCGCGCTTGTCCAGCGCCGTCCATTCGTACACGGTGAGCTGCTTCACCGCCGCGCGGTCGGCGCCCAGCTTGGTAGTGGTGGACTTGTTCGCGACGGTGGCGCTAGGCATGGGTCGATCCCCAGATTCGGTCAGGCCCCGCGGTCGGAGCGCTGCCATTGTATGTTGCAATCGGAAACACTGCTTTCCCCGGCGTCCCTGCCAGCCGCTGCGGTGCGCCGACACGTCCCGCAGCGTGCCATCGCATCCCGCACTCCAGGTGCGCTGCGGCCAATGGCGGGTCAGTCCTTGGTGACGCGATCGATCTCGGCGAGGCTGGTGATGCCCTGTTTCACCTTCATCAGCGCCGATTCCCTCAGGCTGCGCACGCCCTGGCGGCGCGCCACCTCGGCGATCTGCAGCGCGCTGCCGCCTTCCAGGATCGTCCGCTGGATCTCTTCGGTCATCGGCATCACTTCGTAGATGCCGGTGCGGCCCTTGTAGCCGTCGTTGCAGCCCGAGCATCCTACGGCTTCGTACAGCGTCAGACCACCGTCGATGTCCGCTTCCGTGAATCCTTCGGCCAGCAGCGCGGCCCGCGGCAGGTTGATGGGCTTCTTGCAGTCGTGCAGGCGCCGCACCAGGCGCTGCGCGATCACCAGCGCGATCGACGACGTCAGGTTGTAGGTGGCGACGCCCATGTTGGTCAGGCGCGTGATCGTCTGCGAGGCGTCGTTGGTGTGCACGGTCGACAGCACCATGTGGCCCGTCTGCGCGGCCTTGATCGCGATCTCCGCGGTTTCGAGGTCGCGGATTTCGCCGACCATGATCACGTCCGGGTCCTGGCGCAGGAACGAGCGCAGCGCGGCGGCGAAGGTCATGCCGCGCTTTTCGTTCTGCTGGACCTGGTTGATGCCGTCGACGCGGATTTCGACCGGGTCTTCCACCGTCGAAATGTTGCGTCCGACCGTGTTGAGGATGTTGAGCGCGGTGTACAGCGACACCGTCTTGCCCGACCCCGTCGGCCCGGTCACCAGCACCATGCCGTACGGCTTGGCGATGGCTTCCTCGAACAGCTGGCGCTGGTCGTCCTCGTAGCCCAGCTTTTCGATGCCGAGCTTGGCCGCGCCGGCGTCCAGGATGCGCAGCACGATCTTCTCGCCGCCCAGCGTCGGCAGCGTCGAGACGCGGAAATCGAACGACTTGGTCTTGGACAGGTTGAGCTTCATGCGCCCGTCCTGCGGCACGCGCCGTTCGGCGATGTCCAGCCGCGACATCACCTTGAGGCGCGAGGAAATCCGCGGTGCCAGCTTCAACGGCGGCGAGGACACCGCGCGCAGCACGCCGTCCAGGCGCAGGCGCACGCGGTACTTGGTTTCGTAGGGTTCGAAGTGGATGTCCGAGGCGCCTCGCTTGATGGCGTCCAGCAGGATCTTGTTGACGTACTTGACGATGGGCGTGTCGTCGGTGGAATTCGGGTCCACCACGGCGTTTTCGGGATTGTCGTCGTCCTCGTCGATGCTGAGGCCATCGAGGCCCTCGTCGGCGTCATCGTCGCCCAGGCTGATGCTCTGCGCGTTCTGCGCCTGCTCGATGCCGCGCTTCAGTTGCTCGGCTTCGATCAGGATCGGCTCGATCGTGCAGTTGGTGTGGAACTTGATTTCCTCCAGCGCGCGCGGGTTGGCAGGGTCCTTCATGCCCACGAACAGGCGGCTGCCCCGCCGCATGAGCGGCAGCGCGGTGTGCTTCTCGATCAATTCCTCGGACAGCTCGCCCATCGGGAGCTGCGTGACGTCGACCGCCGAGATGTCCAGCATCGGCACGCCGAATTCGGCCGACAGCGCCTGCGTCATGCGCAGCCCGTCGACCATGCCGTTTTCGACCAGGTAGGCCGTGATCGGCAGCTTTTGCTTGCCGGCATCGGCGACCGCAGCGCGCGCGTCGGCCTCGGTCAGCACGCCCTCCAGCGCCAGCCGCCGGGCGATGCCGGCGAGGCCGGGCATGCTCGGCATCGGGTTCAACTGTGTTGCCATGAGGTTTGCCCAAACCCACGAATCGCAAAGTGAATGTAACGCAAAACCGGCCGGGCAGGCTGGCGGCGGCGAGACCCGCGTCGCAATCTGGCCAACTGCCGCGTGTTTACCGCCTGAGCGGCATGCAATTCACGCGCCAGTCCCCGCCGTTGCCGTACGAGGGGCGGAAGCCCCGACCTCCTTGCCAAGCCATGCAGGTTTCGCAGGAGGGGCGGAAGCCCCGACCCCCTTGCCAGGTCTTGCAGGTTTCGCAGGAAGGGCGGAAGCCCCGACCCCCATGCCAGGTCTTGCGGGTTTCGTAGGAGGGGCGGAAGCCCCGACCGCACTGCCGCATCCCAGAGCCGCGACTGAAGTCGCCTCCCACAGACCGAATCACTCCGCCCACGTCCCGCGCCACCGGTGCCTGCCCGGTCGCCGCGGGATGCTGCGCTAAGATGCCGGGCGATCTCAAGCGGACGTGTTGCGTGCTCAGCATCATCCTGCCGGCCAAGAACGAAGCGGCGGCGCTGGCCAAACTGTTGCCGGCGTTGCGGGCCTCGCAGCCCGACGCCGAAATCATCGTTTCCGACGATGGCTCCACCGACGGCACCGCCGCGCTGTGCGCGCGCCACGGCGTCGTGCGCATCGGTACACCCTATTCCATGGGCAACGGCGCCGCGGTAAAGCGCGCCGCGCGCGCCGCGCGTGGCGACGTGCTGGTGTTCATGGACGCCGACGGGCAGCACGACCCCGCCGACATTCCGCGCCTGCTGGCCAAACTGGCCGAAGGCTACGACCTGGTCGTCGGCGCGCGTGGCTGGGACGATCAGGCCGACGTCGGCCGCGGAATGGCCAACACGTTCTACAACTGGCTGGCGACACGCATGACGGGGCATCCCGTGCTGGACCTGACCTCGGGCCTGCGCGCCGCCCGCGCGGAACGCTTCCGCGAGTTCCTCCACCTGCTGCCCAACGGGTTTTCCTATCCGACCACCAGCACCATGGCGTTCTTCCGCAGCGCCTATCCCGTTGCCTACGTGCCGATCCGCGCCGCCGACCGCGTCGGCAAGAGCCACATCAGGCCCGTGCGCGACGGTATCCGGTTTTTGCTCATCATCTTCAAGATCGCGACGCTGTACGCCCCGCTGAAGCTCTTCGTGCCCACCGCGGGCGTGTTTTTCCTGCTGGGCTGGGCCTATTACGTCTATACGTTCCTCGGCTTCCACCGCCTGAGCCTCATCAGCGTGGCCCTGTGGAGCGCCAGCGTGATCATCTTCCTGATCGGGCTCATTTCCGAGCAGATCACCTCGCTGACCTACAAGCGCGACGCATGAACGCGTGCCGTCCGTGCATCGGCGCGGGGGCGCCAACCGGTGCGACGGACGTGTGGTGGCGGCATGTCCGCTGAGCCAGATCCGAAGCCGGTGCTGCTGGTGCTGGCGTCGACCTATCCGCGCTGGCGCGACGATCCCGAGCCGGGTTTCGTGCACGAGCTGTGCAAACGCCTGGTGGCTCGTTTCCGCGTGATCGCCGTCGTGCCGGATGCACCGGGGGCCGACCCGAGTGGCGTACTCGACGGCGTCGAAGTCGTGCGCTACCGCTACGCGCCGCGCGCACTGGAAACCCTGGTCAACGCTGGCGGCATCGCCGTCAACCTGAAGCGCTCGCCGTGGAAATGGCTGTTGGTGCCGGGCTTCGTGTTGGGCCAGTATCGGGCGGCGTGGTGGATCCTGCGCCGCGCGCGCGCCGTCGCAATCCACGCCCACTGGCTGTTGCCACAGGGACTGGTGGCGTTGCGGCTCGCGCGCGTCTTTGCGGTGCCCTACGTGGTGACCTCGCACGGCGGTGACCTGTTTGGTCTGCGCGGCCGCCTGCCGGCCGCGCTGAAGCGCCGCGTTGCCGCGGGTTGCGCTGGCATGACCGTCGTGAGCACCGCCATGCGCGATGAGGTGACCCGGTTGCAACTTTGTCCGCCGCTCGTCGACGTGCTGCCGATGGGCGTGGACCTGCGCGGGCGTTTCGTCCCCGACCCGGAACAATCGCGCGATTCAGACGAACTGTTGTTCGTCGGGCGCCTGGTCGCGAAGAAAGGCTTGCGGCATCTGCTGGACGCACTGCCCGGGATCCTCGCCGTGCGCCCGACCGTGCGTCTCACCATCGCGGGTTTCGGGCCAGAGCAGCCTGCGCTGCAGGATCAGGTCAAGCGTCTTGGCATCGCGGCGAGCGTCACCTTCGCAGGGGCCACGCCGCAGCGTGCGCTGCCTGCGCTGTACCGGCGCGCGGCGGTGTTTGTCGCGCCTTTCGTCCGGGACGCCACCGGCAACCAGGAAGGCCTCCCGGTCGCGTTGATGGAAGCCATCGGTTGCGGTTGCCCGGTGGTGGTCGGCAACGTCGCGGGCGTGCGCGACCTCTTGGGCGCGGCCGCCGACGCGATCAGCGTTGATCCGCGTGATCCGCGCGCGCTTGCGGCGGCGATATTGGCTTCGCTGCAGGACCCGGCCGTCGCGGCGCAACGGGCCTTGGCGCTGCGAGCGGCCGCCATCGGGCGCATCGACTGGAGCCACATCGCCGCGGGGTACGCCGATTTCATCGCCCAGACCTGCCGGGTGGCCGCATGAACGAACCCGGCCACGCGCGCAGCCCCCACGCCTCCATGAATCTTCGGCAACGCGCGCGCAAGGCGCTGAAGATTGAACGCCTGCTGGATCTCGCGCATCGTGCGCAGCCCATCAGCCTGCTGGAAATCGGCACCGGTTCGGGCGGCATCGCGCACTATTTCGCCACGCATTCCATGCTGCGTTGCAGGGTCGAAGCCGTCGACGTGTGCGACAACCGCGTGCCGCGCGATGGCTACGGATTCCGGCTGGTGCATGACACGAGTTTGCCGTTCGACGCCGCGACCTTCGACGTCGTCATCAGCAACCACGTGATCGAACACGTGGGCGATCGAGCGGCCCAGCACCGGCACCTTGCAGAAATCCACCGGGTACTGAAGCCCACCGGGGTGGGCTATCTTGCGGTGCCGAACCGCTGGATGCTGACCGAGCCGCACTACCACCTGAAGTTCCTGAGCTGGCTGCCGCACGCGTGGCGTACGCCGTACCTGCGGCTGCGGCATCGGGGCAACTTCTACGACGTCGAGCCGCTCGAAAGACGTGAGCTTGAACGCATGCTGCAGGCGTCGGGTTTCGCCTTTCGCAACCTGTGCATCGATGCGTGGCGGGAGACGCTGGAAATCGAACGCCCATCTGCGCTGGCCACGCGCATCCTGCGGGCCACCCCGGATGCGCTGCTGCAACCGCTGCGCGGCATCATCCCGACGCTGATCTATCGGCTCATGCTGGCTTGATTGCCTGCCATCCCTACCCGCCTCCACCCTTTGTCATTCCCGCGCAGGCGGGAATCCAGTGACTCTGCTGTAACGCCTTGATGTTTAGGGGCACTGGATCCCGGATATCGCTTCGCCGTTCCGGGATGACGAGCAAAATCACGCGTTCCCTCATCGTTGCCGCCGCATGAAAATCGACAAGACCAACCCCGCGCACTGGCTGTGCCTGTTCTTGTTTGGCCTGAACGTGTTGGCCGCGATGGCGCTGCGGCCGTTTTTCCATCGCCGCGGGCAACCGCGGCGGGTGATCCTGTACGGCCACAAGTTGAGCGGCAACCTGCTGGCCCTGCGCCGGTACATCCAGGGGCATGCCGCCGATGAATTCACGCTCACCTTCCTCACGATGGACAAGCGCTACGCCCGGCAACTGCTGCTCGACGGCGTACACGTGGCGATCGCCACCCGGCCCGAAGCCATCGCGCTGATGGTCCGCGCCGATGCGGTCATCAGCGATCATGGATTGCACGTCATGCAGTGGCTGGTTGGCCGCAGCGACATTCGGTTTTTTGATGTCTGGCATGGCTTCGGCTTCAAGGGGCATGCGTATGGCGACTTTCGCGTGCTGCGTCATTACGACGAGGCCTGGGTGGATTCCCCGCTGCAAGCAGGTTTTTACCGCGATCGCTTCGGCTTCGATCCCGCCAAAGTCCACGCCACGGGTTACGCACGCATCGATCGCCTGGTGCGTCGTGACGAGGATGTGGCGGCGATTCGCCGCAGCCTGAAACTGGATGCCGCCGGTATCGGAAAGCTCGTGTTGTTCGCACCTACCTGGAAGCAGGAAGTGGCCACGCGCAGCATGTATCCGTTCGGATTGGAGGCCGACGCGTTCGTCACGGCGCTGTCGACGGTGGCGCAACGTACCGGCAGCACGATCCTCATGCGGTCCCACCTCAACACCGGGATGGCAGCAGTCGGGTCATTCCAGCGCGTGATGTGGCTCCCGGCGACCGACTACCCCGACACGGAAGCCTTGTTGCTGGCCAGCGATGTGCTGGTCGCCGACTGGTCATCCATCGTTTTTGACTGGCTGTTGTTGGCGCGCCCGACCGTATTTCTCGACGTACCGCCGCCGTTCACCCATGGCCACACGCTGGATGGGAGCTACCGCTACGGCGAGATCGTCGGCAGCCTCGACCAACTGTGCCGCACGCTTGAGCACTATCTGACTGATCCCGCCGCATACCAAACTGCGCATCGGGACGAAGCGGCCCGCATTCGTGAGGCGGTATTCGGGAGTTGTGCGGACGGGCGGGCGGCGGCCCGATGCACTCAGCGCCTGCGACGCGCGCTCCAGTAGCCGTCGCGAGTGGGGTATTGCCCACTCTGCGCGTTGCCTGCCTGCGTCAACGCCGTACGTCGATGACCTCGCCAGTCGCTTCGGACAGCAAAGCGGTCAGCGTGGCCCGTGCCACCGTGTCGGCATCCAGCAACGCTGCCGCGGGTTCCATGCCAAAGTTTTCCGTGCGCATGGGGGTTGCCGTCCGTTCCGGGTTGATGGCGTTGATGCGCACGCCAACGGGCAGGTACTCCTCGGCCAGCCCCTGCATCAGGTTGACCACCGCGGCCTTGGTGGCCGAATAGACCGCCGACCGTGCGCGCCCGCGCGTATACGAGCTGGAAGTAAAAAGTGCAATGCTGCCGCCGTTTTCGCGCATGGCGGCGAACGCCTCGCGCGCCACCACGATGCTGCCACGCAGGTTGGTGCCGATCTGCTCGTCGATGTCGGTATCGTCCTGCCCGGCCAGCAGGCCGGTGCGCAACGCACCCGCAGTGTTGACGACGAAATCCACCTGGCCATGTACGCCGCGGGCTGCGGCCAAGGTTCTGCGCACTGCGTCGGGATCGGCGACGTCGACGTGGTCTGCGCGCGATACCCCGAGCACGCGCGCGCCCGCTTGGCCGGCCATGGTCACGATGTGTTGGCCGATGCCGCGGCTGGCGCCGAACACCACGACAACTTTGCCGCGCAACGCATTGCCGATGTCGATTTGCCGCAGCGGACGCGCACGCAGCTGAAACAAACGATCCGCGAGGTAAATATCCGAGGGGTAGGTGATCTTGATGTTGCTGGCGTCGCCGGCCACGACGTATACCGGTGCGAGGCCAAAGTGCACCACCAGCCCGCAGTCGTCCGTCACCTTCAGATCCGGATGCGCCGCGGCCAGTGCGTGTGCGCGGCGCAGCAGCCCGGCGCGGAAGCCCTGCGGTGTCTGCCCCAAGCGCAACGCGTCGCGATCGGGGATCGATGCGATGTTGCCGGTGGCTTCGGTCTGGATGATCGTGTCGGGCGAGGGGATGGCCGTGTCCACTGCCGCGTGGTCGTCCAACGCGTCGAGGCAACGGTCGATCGTGGCTGCATCCAGCAGCGGACGCACCGCGTCGTGCACCAGCACCTTTGCGTCGTCGTCGGCCACCGCTGCGATGCCGGCGGCCGAGCTGGTCTGCCGCGTCGCGCCGCCATTGACGATGGCCGCCAATTTCGTGAACCCGCCGGTACGCACGAGTTCCTCGCACAGCAGGCGATGCTCCGCGGCCACCACCAGCACGATGCGGTTGATGCGCGGGTGCCGCTGGAACACGCCCAGCGTGTGTTCCAGCACGCTCTTGCCGGCAAGCTTCAGGAACTGCTTGGGCGTGTCCGAGTGGAAGCGGGCGCCGGTGCCGGAGGCGAGGATGATGGCCATGCCGGTGGTGGATGAGGCTCGAACGTTCACGGTGCACCCGAGGACCGCATGCGCTCCGCACACCACACGCCCCGTCGATACGGACACGCGTCATGACGTGCGGCGTTATAGCTGCGCGAGATCAATTCGTGAAAGGCCATGGCACGTTCCAACGCGATTTACGGGCGGACGTGACCAGCCGCCGACCGGTGCATCGTACATGCGCACTCGCGCTTGCTTGGGTCGATGGAACAGGTCTGTGCCCCGGGCCGAGTTTGCCGCCCATAGGCGCGACATGAGCACGCTACCGCCGTGCGGGCACAGCGCGCATGCGGCCCGGACCCAGGTTGCACGCGGCCACGCAATCATCGCGGGGCTGCCGCGCTGTGCAGCGGCAATGGCGCGTTGCGCACGTTCGGAGGCGGGTTCGCCATGACCGCTTCGATCAGCTCGATGTGCTTCCGCACGCTCGCATCGACGTCAAACTGATGGAGCCAATCCCCGAGATCGGATGCTGCAGGCGCCGGGTGTCGCAGGTGTTCCAGGATCGCGGTAGCCAGCTGCTCGGGATCTTCCGGGGCGACCAGGGTTCCGTATCTCCCGTCGGCCAGGATTTCGCGCGGGCCACTCGGGCAGTCGGTGGCGATCACCGGGGCGCCGACAGCCAATGCCTCGATCAAGACCGTCGGCAGGCCTTCGAAGCGTGACGACAGCACAAAAACATTTGCATTGTGAAGAAACGGGTAGGGGTTTGGACAATAACCCTCGAGTCGACAAACGCCCTCCATCTGGAGAGAAGCGATTTGCGCCTCCAGGCGTGTGCGCTCGGGGCCCTCGCCGAGTATGAGCAATCGCGCGGCAACCTGGCCTACGACTCGGGCGAAAGCCTCGATGAGCAGATCGAAGCCTTTTGCGTGCGCAAGCCGCCCGATGGCGACGCACACCGGTGGTTCGCTGGGTCTGAACCACGGGTGGTCAAGTGGCGCACGTGACTTGGCGATCAGGTCTGGCGATATCACAGGGTTGTAGATAACGCTGGTGTTGTTCCGCAAATGGGGGAAGTGCGATATCAAATCGCGCGCTACACCGTGGGAGACAGCGATGATGTCCGCAGCACGGAACACACGCGGCACCATGCGCGGGGTGATGATTCGCTGAAGCCCCTTGAAGCGCGCTGAATCCATGCCCCATGTGTTGTCTTGACGAATGACGCAGTGTGCGTGCAGCCTGGAAAGCTTAAGCGCGTAGAGTGCTGGTAGCCCGCTGTAATGCTCGGATGCCATAAGAACACTGGGTCGTTCGCGGCGCAGATATCGGACAAGACCGAATAACGCTCGGGTTGGTGTTTTTTCGTGGAGGTCGATCAAGCGGATTCCATTGGGAATAGCTTTGGAATAAGCTCCCCGACTGTTGGCGACAAGGAGATCGACGCGATAGCCATCGGCGTGAAATCCGGCGGCAAGCGTCATCATCATCCGCACGGCGCCATCGCCCCGGAGGTGAGGCAGCAGCAAGGATATCGCATGGGGTTTTGAAAAAGCGAAACTATTACGCATGGATGGCCAACTTGTTTCTGCGTGGTGCCGTAATCAATATTCTATGGCGTTGCGACACCGGTTGACTCGGACATCATGTGAAGCCGGCACGATAATGGCCCCGGATCAATGTACACGACTTACGCGCACCCTTGCGCCATCGGCAGCGTGCGAAATAAGTTGTACCCGCGAATTTTTGCGTGATCGTCTGGCGTCGCTCGCGGTTAAGTCTGCCTGACACAGGAGCCGCCAGTCACAGGCCCGCTTGCTTTTTGATGATTCACGTTGCGCACGAGTTCGCGCGTTGACAATTGGTGCACCGCGGTGATCGCCGGCACGATCGCCACCGTGCGTAGATTCTGCTTGGACACACCGAGCGGGCGCTGCGGCACTGAACCGCTCCGGCTTTCTCGGAGGCTCCAACCTTTGAGAGGATTGGAGCATGAACATAGAGAAGCGGTACTCACCTGAGGTACGGGAGCGGGCGGTGCAGATGGTGCTGGAGCACCAGGACGAGCACGGTTCGCAG
>DASTNI010000085.1:0-16893 GCA_035720985.1 Rhodanobacteraceae bacterium
ACTATGGCCTGGACAAGGTCAAGGAACGGATCATCGAATATCTGGCTGTGCAGGCGCGCAGCCCCAAGGTGCGCGGTCCGATCCTCTGCCTCGTTGGTCCGCCCGGCGTCGGCAAAACCTCGCTCGGGCACTCGATCGCGCGCGCCACCAATCGCAAGTTCGTGCGCCAGAGCCTGGGTGGCGTACGTGACGAGGCCGAAATCCGCGGCCATCGCCGCACCTACATCGGTTCGCTGCCGGGCCGGATCATCCAGAACATGGCCAAGGTCGGGACCAAGAACCCGATGTTCATGCTGGACGAGATCGACAAGATGGCGATGGACTTCCGCGGCGACCCGTCGGCGGCGCTGCTGGAGGTGCTGGACCCCGAACAGAACCACGCCTTCAACGATCACTACCTCGAGGTCGATTTCGACCTGTCCGAGGTGATGTGGATCGCGACCGCCAACTCCATGAACATCCCGGCGCCGCTGCTGGATCGCATGGAGGTCATCCGGATCCCGGGCTATACCGAGGACGAGAAGATCGCCATCGCCACGCGCTATCTGCTGCCCAAGCAGATCAAGGCGACCGGCCTCAGGGAGGGCGAACTGGCGGTGAGCGAGGGCGCGCTGCGCGACATCATCCGCTACTACACGCGTGAGTCTGGCGTGCGCAACGTCGAGCGCGAGCTCGCGAAGATCTGCCGCAAGGTCGTCAAGGAGTTGACCTTGGCCGAGGCGGCGAAGGCTGGCAATCCCGTCGCCGATTCCGCCAAGGGAGGCAGGAAGGCGCCGCCGCGCAGGCGCAGGCTCACCACGGTCAAGGTCGATTCGAAAAATCTCGACAAGTATCTCGGCGTGCGCCGCTTCGATTTCGGCCGGAAGGAACAGCAAAACGAAGTCGGCCTGGTGACCGGCCTCGCCTGGACGTCGGTCGGTGGCGACCTGCTCAGCATCGAGGCCGCCGTGGTGCCGGGCAAGGGCAAGCTCATCCAGACGGGGCAGCTGGGCGATGTGATGAAGGAGTCGATCATGGCGGCGCAGTCGGTCGTGCGTGCGCGCAGCCAGCGGCTCGGCATCGAGCCGGACTTCCACGACAAGTACGACATCCACGTGCACGTCCCCGAGGGGGCGACGCCCAAGGACGGACCGAGCGCCGGCATCGCGATGTGCACGGCGCTGGTGTCGGCGCTGACCAAAAATCCGGTACGCGCGGAAATCGCGATGACCGGCGAGATCACGCTGCGCGGGCGCGTGCTGCCGATTGGCGGGCTCAAGGAAAAACTGCTGGCAGCCCATCGCGGCGGCATCACCACGGTCATCATCCCCGAGGAAAACGAGAAGGACCTGGCGGAGATCCCGAAGAACATCACCGCCGCGCTGCACATCCATCCGGTGCGCTGGATCGACGAGGTGCTGGACCTGGCACTGGAACGTCCGCTGACGCCGCTGCCGACGCCCGCCGTGGAGGTCCAGGCACCCGCGGTGCCGGCCGCGCGTGCACACGAAGCGGGCGATGACCAGACCGGAGCGCGCACGCATTGAAGTCTGCGTGCCTGGTCGGCGCTTGGCACTTGCATCCTGGCGCGCGCTGTGCTCGCGTGGCGCGTCACGCGCGGTGTGGTCGTGAGCGGCTGAAATCCAAGCCCCGTCTTTATTGCGGCGCTTGTGGGCCGCTGGTATAAAGGCCGGGCCGTGCCGCGCAGTCGCTTGGCTGCGCAACGCTACGGACATGGCACCACAACCGGTAACGCGTGCTTGCACACCACGGCAACCGGTCCCGATCTCGAACATTCCGCGGGCTGCTCGAAAACTCTTAGAGGGAGTCTCCATGAACAAAGCTGAGTTGATCAACGCAATCTCCGATCATGCCGACCTGACCAAGGCCGATGCCGGTCGCGCGCTTGACGCCGTAACCGACCAGATCAAGCGTGCGTTGAAGAAGGGCGATGACGTATCGCTGGTGGGCTTTGGCACGTTTGTCGTGCGCAAGCGCGCGGCGCGCAGCGGGCGCAATCCGCGCACGGGGGCCACGATCAAGATCAAGGCTTCCAAGGTTCCAGCGTTCAAGGCCGGCAAGGCCCTGAAGGACGCGCTGAACTGATGTCGCGGCGCGGCCGGCATCGGGCCGGCTGCACCGACGGTCGCGGCCGACGCCCTGCGTCGGCCGCGGCGTTTCGGGGAACACGACCGTTTGGCTTTACCCCTCCCAGAAGCGCGGTGGGCGCAGGGATGGGAGTGACAATCGCGCTGCGCGCGATGCGGTATTGATGAAAGCCGGGCGCTTAGCTCAGCGGTAGAGCGTCTCCTTTACACGGAGAATGTCGTAGGTTCGATCCCTACAGCGCCCACCAACCCCCGCGGCGTGGCGATGGCCGCGTCGCGTACAATACCCGGCTCAACGGGCTGGACTGTCACGGCGGGAGCCATGCTGCAATTCATTCGCAACCTGTTCAAGAGCTGGATCGCGATCGGCATCTTCGGTGTGCTCGTCGTGGTTGCCTTCCTGTTTTTCGGCATCGAAGGCTATTTCAGCCAGAGCAACGATACCTGGGTCGCCAAGGTCGACGGCCACGAGATTTCGCAGCAGGACTTCACGACCAGCCTCAACAACTACCGCCAGCAGCAGCTCGAGCAGCCGGGCAACACCATGGAAGCGGCGGATTTCGACAAGCCTGCCGTCAAGCTGCATGTGCTCGACCAGCTCATCAATCGCCAGTTGCTGCTCAACGCGAACGACAAGCTCGGCATCGCGGTCCCCAACGAGGCGGTGCGCGCGCAGATTGCCTCGTATCCGGTTTTCCAGGTCAACGGCAAGTTTGACGCCGCGAGCTATCTGGCCTGGTTGGCGCAACAGGGCAAGACGGCGGAGCAGTTCCAGGACGAAATCCGCTCGGACCTCGCGACCCAGCAGCTGCCCGAAGCGATCGTGGCGACCGCGTTCAGCACGCAGGCCGAAGTCGACGAATTCCTGCGCCTGCAGTTGCAGGAGCGCGATTTCAGCTACGTGGACCTGCCGCCTCCGGCACCCACTGCCGCCCAGGCGCAGGTGGGTGCCGACCAGATTGCCGACTATTACAAGCAGCATGAGAAGGATTTCATGACGCCCGACCAGGTGTCGGTGAACTACATCGACCTCGACGCGGCGACCATGCAGATCACACCCGACCTCAGCGACAAGGCCTTGCAGGCGCGCTACGACAAGGAGAAGTCCCGGTTCGTGAGCCCGCCCGAATGGCAGGTCTCGCATATCCTCATCAAGCTGCCCGCCAAGCCGACCGCCGCCGAGAAGCAGGCTGCGCTCGCGAAGGCCGAGCAGGTCGACGCGCTGGCCAAGGCTCCGGGTGCCGATTTTGCCAAGCTCGCCGAGGAATATTCGGACGACCTCGGATCCAAGCGCCAGGGCGGCGACCTGGGCTGGCTGCAGCAGGGCGACACCGGGCCCGAATTCCAGGCCGCCCTCGACAAGTTGAAGCAGGGCGAAATCTCCGCGCCGGTGTTGACCTCCGATGGTTACCACATCATCGACCTGCGCAGCCTGCGCGCGGGTCACACCGAAACCTTTGCCGAGGTGCGTGGCCAACTGGTGCAGGAAGCAACCAAGAACGCGCGCGATGATGCCTACCGCGAGATCGGCGGCAAACTCACCGACATGGTCTACAACGATCCAACCTCGCTGAAGCCGGCCGCGGCGAAGCTGGGTCTCAAGATCCAGACCACGCCCCTGTTCGGGCGCGAGGGCGCCAAGACCGGCCTCGCGGCCGATCCGAAGGTCGTCAAGGCGGCCTTCTCCGATCTGGTGCTGGTCCAGGGCAACACGTCGGATCCGATCGATCTTGGCCACGACCACATGGTGGTGCTCCACGTCGACAAGCACGTCCCGGCGGCGCCCAAGCCGCTCGCCGAAATCAGCACCGAGATCCAACAGCGCATCGTGCAGGAGCGCGTCGATCAATCGGCGAAGACGCTCGCGGACGCCGCGTTCGCCAAGCTGCGGGGCGGGGCGACGCTGGACAGCCTGGCGCAGGCCGCCGGACAGTCCGTACAGCAGGAAACCGGCATCCTGCGCAACGCCCAGAATCTCGATCCGGGACTGCTGCAGGCCGTGTTCAAGCTCGCCCACCCGGCCCAGGGCGGCGACACCCGCGCGCTGGTCCCGATGGCGGATGGGCACTACGCGCTGGTGAGCCTCACCGGCGTCAAGCCCGGTAACCTCGCGAAGGTTCCAACCGAGGCTCAGGCGTTCCTGCACCAGCAGATGGCGAGATCATTCGGCGCTGCGGGCATCGCGGGCTTCATCAGCGTATTGCGCGCGCACAGCAAGGTTCAGACGGCACCTGACCGGCTGTAGCCGCGTGACCTGCCACGCTCCAAGGGCGCTCCGGATCTGCGGACTGGGCCCCGCGGCTTGACCCGCCCACCAGAACGGAGCCGATGCGTTATCCGTTCGTCCTGAGTCCGTCGGCGGACGGGCCGAGAGTCTGATCATGGCATCCCTGGCCGGGACCAACGGCCTTGTATGTCAAGGCATGACAGCGAAGTCACCGATTCCTCGCCACGCCCGCGGCTCGCGCTTCGGGCCGTCGGTTGCGCCGATGTCCGCTGCGGCATCCCGCCCTCGCAGGAATGACCAAGATTTGGTGAAAAGCGCTTCCCTAGACGCCGAGGCCGGCCATGCCGAGCGTGCTGTATCCTGCGTCGACGTAGACGATGCCGCCGGTGATGCCGGCCGCGAGATCCGAGCACAGGAATGCGGCGGCGTTGCCCACGTCGTCGATGCTGACGTTGCGCCGCAACGGGGACACCTGCTCCACGTGTTCGAGCATCTTGCGCAGCCCGGCCACGCCCGCAGCCGCCAGCGTCTTGATCGGACCGGCCGAAATCGCGTTGACGCGGGTGCCCTCGGGCCCGAGGTTGTAGGCGAGGTAGCGCACGTTGGCCTCCAGGCTGGCCTTGGCCAGGCCCATCACGTTGTACGAGGCCAGCGCGCGGTCCGCACCGAGGTAGGTCAGCGTCAGGATGGCGCCGTGGCGCCCCCGCATCAGCGGCCGCGCCGCCTTGGCGAGGGCGGCCAGGCTGTAGCTCGAGATGTCGTGCGCGATGCGGAAATTCTCGCGCGTGAGGCCATCAAGGAATTCGCCCTGCAGCGCCTCGCGCGGCGCAAAGCCGATCGAGTGGATCAGGATGTCGAGCCCATCCCACTGCTTGCCGAGCTCGGTGAACAGCGCGTCGATGTCGCCGTCGCGGCCGACGTCGCAAGGCAGCACGATCTTCGCGCCCAACTGGCTGGCCGCGTCATCCACCCGGCTGCGCAGCTTCTCATCGACGTACGTCAGCGCCAGCTCGGCGCCTTCGCGATGCAGCGCCTGTGCAATGCCCCACGCGATCGAGCGGTTGCTGAGAATGCCGGTAACGAGGGCACGCTTGCCTTGGAGGAAACCCATTTCCACTTGCTCCGGTCGATGGACGTGAAGCCCGCCATTGTACGCGCGAACACGCGGCTACCCGCGATCGACCCCGCGGGGTAAGACCCCGCGCGAGGCACGGTGGCTAGAAGTTCCGGCTGACCTGCAGGCGTTCGCCCGTGTGCAGCTCGCTGCCGTCGAGGTGGTTCCAACGCTTCAGCGCGTTGACGCTCACGTGGTAGCGCTGCGCGATCGACCACAGCGTTTCGCCGGCGTCGACGCGGTGATGACGCGTCGCCTGCAGTCCTGGCGCACCCGTGCCGCCGGCATCCTGCATGGGCGCCCGCGGCTCGACCGGCATGGCCGGATCGTCGCCGTTGCCGGCATTGGCGGGTTCGTTGACCTGCGCCACGGCATCCGAGCCGTCCACGACCAGCGCGGACGCCAGGCGATCGGCGGCCACCGCCGGCAGCAATAGGGTGCGTGGGCTGTTGGCGGGAATACGCGCGCCGCGGTAGCCCGCGTTCAGGGCGCGCAGGCTGGATTCGGGCCATCCGGCCATGTCGGCGGCGGCCTGCAGGCCGGTCCCGGCGGGCACGGCCACCGCGACCAGTTCGTCGTTGGGGGTAGGCTCGGGCAACCTCACCTGATAACGCTGCGGGTTGCGCAGGATGCACGCGAGCGCCATCAGGCGCGCCAGGTGATCACGTGTGCCGGCGCTGACCGGAAGGCTGGGGATCGGCCCGCTGCCCAGATCGGGATGCCGGCGCAGCGCGGCGGCAATGCCGTATGCCCCGGAATTGAATGCCATGTCGACCAGGCGCCAGTCACCGAACTGCCGGTGCAGGGCCTTCAGCATGGTGATCGCCGCGTGCGTCGAGGCCACCGGGTCGCGGCGACCGTCGTACTCGTGGTTGATCGCGATGCCGTGATGGCGGGCGGTGGCCGACACGAACTGCCACATGCCGACACTGGTGCCGCGTGGATTGGAGACGCCGGGCTGATAGCTGCTTTCCAGCATCGGCAGCAACGCGAATTCACCCGGGATGCCGGCTGCGCGCAGCTGCTTTTCGACGTACAACAACAGCGGCAACGACTGGCGCACGCGCTGCTCGAAATGCCGCGGCCCGCGCGTGTACATCGCGGCATTCGACTGGATCAGGGGTGACGCCCCGCAGTCCTGCATCACGAAGTCGGCGGTGATCCGGGTCCACGGTTCGGCATCGACCGTGGTCTTGCGGATCGGCTCGATCTGCGACGGCGGCGGCGGTGGGCGGGCGATGACGGTCGCCGGGCGTGGCGGCGGCTTGGGCGGTTCGACCGCGCAGGCGCCAAGCAATGCGCTGAGTATCAGCGCGGGAGCAATGCGGAGCGCGGGCGTCCGCAGGCTCATGCCGGGAAGTGGTCCTTGGCCTGTCGCAGCACCGCAAACCGTGCGACGCGGTCACTGCTTGGAATGGGCGTGGCCCCCGGCAGGTACGCATCGGCGATGGCATCCACCCGCAGGAACGGGTTGGTCGCGCACTCGTCGGCGAGCCGGGCGGGCAGGGTAGGCTGACCGTGCGCACGCAGCGCGCGCGCGGCGTCGGTGCGGGCCTTGAGGGCCGCGTTGTCGGGCTCGACCGTCAGTGCGAACGCGGCGTTGGCGAGCGTGTATTCGTGCGCCGCGCAGACCCGCGTATTGCCGGGGAGCGCGGCCAGCCGATCCAGCGATTCGAGCATTTGCGCGGGCGTGCCCTCGAAGACGCGACCGCAGCCGAGGCTGAACAGGGTGTCGCCGCAGAACAGCAAGCCTTCGCCGTAGTACGCGATGTGGCTGCGCGTATGGCCGTGCACTTCCAGCACTTCGAAGCGAACCTTCGGCTGCGCGAGCGCCACGTGATCGCCGTGGCCCACGCGGCGTGCAGAGCACGCGATCCGCGGATCGTCCGGCGCGTACACGATGGCCTGCGGATACCGCGCCACGAGCTCGGCGACGCCGCCGGTGTGATCGGCGTGGTGATGTGTCAGCAAAATGGCCGCAAGCTGCAAGCGATCTTGCCGCAACGCGTGCAACACTGGAGCTGCCTCGCCCGGATCGACCACCAGCGCGGAACCGGATGCGGCGTCGGCCAGCATCCAGATGTAGTTGTCGCGCAAGGCGGGGAGGGCGTGCAGCGTTGGCATGGGTCGTCCGCGGGAAAGCGGTGACCATAGCAGCGCGTGCAGGGGTGAAAAGTTAGATGAACGTTAACCCAGCCCTGCGGCTTATCGCGCGCTCACGGATCGGTCACAATGGGCGCCCTTTCGTCCGCCGCCCCGATGCCCGCAGTACAAGCCATCAACGACCGCACGAGCGCCGCCCTGGGAGCCGAAGCCGTGCGCATGTGCGCCGCGCGGGTAGCCAAGGTGACCGGCACCCACGCGCTGCTGCTGGACGGGATGGCGCACATCCGGCTGGGTACTCCCGAAGGCGTGGCCTGCGTGACCACGCTGCGGCGTGCGCCGGAAGGCGCGGATTGGCGTGGCTCGCTGCGTGCAGAGCCTGTCGAACTGCCTTTCGGCGACGGCGCGTTTTGCCTCGTGTGCGCGTACTTTCCGGGCTTGGGTGGCGTGCTGCCCGAACCCCTCGCCGGCGAGCTCGCGCGGGTCCTCTCGGTACACGGCACGCTGCTGGTGGTCGACGTGCATCCCGTGGCGTTGTGGCATGCACCGTCCAGTTCGCCGTGGCGTTGGCAGCGCGCCCTGCGCGGAGCCGGGCTGCAGGTGGCCGCGGCCGTGCGCTTTGGTTCGCCCTGGCCGCGCGCGCGCGGCACGGACGGGCTGCCGCGCTGGATGGTGCAACTGCTGGGTGGCGGCTGGCTGCTCGCGGCGCGTCGCCGTCCCGAGGCCGGTGCGACCGTCCTGAGACCGGCGTTTGCCGGGCGGCGGGTGCGTGAGCCGGCAACGCTGCTGCCCGGCGCAGGTGCGCATCGGCAGCGCGCGTGACCGCGGACGTCGTCGAGCTGTATACCGACGGCGCCTGCCTGGGGAATCCGGGGCCGGGTGGCTGGGCCGCGTTGCTGCGCTGGCGGGAGCGCGAGAAGCTCCTGAGCGGCGGCGCCGACGCGACGACCAACAACCGCATGGAGCTGCTGGCGGCGATCATGGGCCTGGAATCGCTCACCCGCGACTGCACCGTCGTGGTGACCACCGATTCCCAATACGTTCGCCAGGGCATCGAGTCGTGGACCGCCAAGTGGCGTGCCAACGGCTGGCGGACCACCGGGCGCCAGCCGGTCAAGAACCAGGATCTCTGGGAGCGCCTGCTCGCCGCCGCTGCGCGTCACGAGGTGCGTTGGGCCTGGGTTCGCGGGCACTCGGGACATCCGGAAAACGAACGCGTCGATCGCGCCGCGCGCGGCGAGGCCGAGCGCCTCAGGGAGAACCGCTGATGGCATTGCGAAGGGTAGTGCTGGATACCGAGACCACCGGACTCGAGGTCGAGCTCGGCCACCGGGTCATCGAAATCGGCTGCGTCGAGCTGGTCGACCGGCAGCCGAGCGGGCGCGAGTTTCATCGTTACCTCAACCCCGAACGGGAGGTCGGCGCGGGCGCGGTGGCGGTGCATGGCATCACCGACGAGTTCCTGCGCGACAAGCCGAGGTTTGCCGAAGTCGCACAGGATTTTCTGGCCTTCATCGAAGGCGCGGAGCTCTTGATCCACAACGCCGCGTTCGACGTGGGGTTTCTCGATGCCGAGCTGGCGCTGGCGGACGACGCGGCGGGCAAGGTACATGACCACGCGCGCATCGTCGACACATTGGCGTTGGCGCGCGAAAAGTACCCGGGCCAGCGCAATACCCTCGATGCCTTGTGCAAGCGGCTGGGCGTGGACAACAGCCATCGCGAGGTGCACGGCGCGTTGCTGGACGCGCACCTGCTGGCGGACGTGTGGCTGGCCATGACGGCCGGGCAGGGTTCCCTGACCCTGGGCGTTGCCGCTCCGGCGTCGACGGTGACGCCGTTGGCCTCCGGCGCGCCATCGACGCCAGGCCGTGCGCCGTTGCGCGTGTTGCGCGCGAGCGCGACCGAGAACGCGGCCCACGCCGAGCGTCTCGCGGCGCTCGATGCCGCGTGCGTGACCGGCAACCTGTGGCGCCGTGAACAGGACGGCGGCGCGTGAGCCTGCCTGCAGACTGCCGCAGGGGCGTCAGCGGCTGACCTGGTCGCGTCGCTCAGGCGATCCGGACCAGCAATGCGGTGAGATTGTCGTGCCCACCTGCGTCGAGCGCCGCCAGCAGCAGGTGGTCGACGCATTCCTGGGCCGCAAGTTCGGTGCGGGCGAGGATCGCGGCGATGCGCGATCGATCGAGCTCGTCGGCGAGGCCGTCGCTGCACAGCAGAACCTGCGTGCCGCGTTCGAACGTGCCCTCTGCCTGCACGATCTGCAGATCCCCGGCAGGCGTGATGCCGAGCGCCTGGGTGCTCTGGTGCGGCGCGCTGGCCGGAACCGGCGAAATCACGGCGCTGGCGGATCGGTCCGTGGTCCGCGGTCCGGGTGGCGCGGGCTCGATGGGCCACAGTTGGCCGTCGCGCCAGCCGAGGAGGTGGGCATCGCCGATGCGCGCGGCGGTGTAATGCGAACCATCGAGGTGCAGGGCTGCCAACGTCGCTCCCAGCGGGCCACCGGCGGCCTGCGTGCGCCCGTGCTCGGCGATGGCGCGGTCCGCGCCCGCGATGGCGGCGCCAAGCGCGTCGCCGCGCTGTACACCTTCAACGACCGCGCGGCACGCGAGCATGCTGGCAACTTCGCCGTGGCCGGGACCACCGATGCCCCCGGCGACCACGAACAGGCCGAGCCCTGCGTCGACCCAGTACGTGTCCTCGTTGTGCGCGCGCGCGAGCCCCGTATGGGTCGCGTGTCCGAATTCGATCATGCTGTTCATTGGCGGGTGCAGCGGGTGGCGCGAGACACGTGCCGGGGCGTCAGTCCCCGCCGCCTTCCGCCGGCGCCCTGGATGAAAACACCTTCAATTCGCGCATGACGCGCAAGACCTGGCGATGCAGCGCTTCGACGTCGGGTGCCGCTGCGCCGCGGGTCTGGTGGTACACCAGCGCGAGCCACAGCGCCAGACCACGCATCCGCACCTGCACGTTGTCCGAACGCGCGCGGTCGAAGCCAACGTCGAGGCCGCTCGCCGACGCGCCGTGGTCGGCGTGCGCGCCGTAGGCCTCGGGGTCGTCGCTGGACTCGACCGCGGCGCACTCGCGCTGGACCAGGTCCGCGAGTTGCGTCCGATACGAGCGCGGGAGCTCGAGGCTGCGTTGTTCGATCTCGGCAAACTGGCGGCGCAGGCGCGCGGTGCGGCTCATCCTGGTGATGCGCGCAACCATGCGCCGGAGGTACTGGTTGCCTCCGGGTTTGCGATCCTGCGTCGTCAACGGCAGAGTCCTCATGCAGCGTGGTTCCGCCCCCTGTGTCAGGCGATTGTGACCTGAATGCGCGCGGCCGACAAATTGCCCAGCGCCTGACCCACGTGAATGGGTGTCTCGGGCGTCCAGCGCGGATCGAGCGAGGCCCCGGTGACGAGGACGATCACGGTCGAGCCCATCTCGAAGCGCCCGAGTTCCGCGCCGCGGGCGAGATGCACGCCGTGCCCGCGCCAATCACGCACCCCCACGCGCCGCGCGTAGGGCGGCACTTCGGTCCCGCTCCAGGTCGTCGTGATGCCGGAAACCAGCATCGCGCCCACCAGCACCACGCAGAACGGTCCGCGCGGACCCTTGAAGTGGCATACGAGGCGCTCGTTGCGCGCGAACAGGCCATCGATGGCGGCGACCGGCTGGGGAGCCACGCTGAACAGGCGCCCGGGCACGTGCACGGTTTCGACGAGCTCGCCGTCGAGCGGCATGTGGACGCGGTGGTAGTCGCGCGGCGACAGGTAGATGGTCGCGAAGCGGCCTGCGGCGTAGGGCTCCGCCGCAGCGGTATCGGCGAGCAGCGCGGCGACCGAGTAGGTCCGGCCCTTTGCCTGTACGAGCGATCCTGCATCGATCTCGCCCGCCTGGCTGATGCGACCGTCCGCCGGGCTCACCCAGGTGTCGGCATCGCCTTCGGGTGGTCGGGCGCCCGCTCGCAGTGCACGCGTGAAGAAGGCATTGAAGCTCGCGTAAGCGCGGGGATCGCGTTCGGCTGCGTCGGCGAGATCGACCGCGTACGCGCGCAACACCCGGTTGATGAGGAAGGTCTTCCACGGCCCCCAGGTCCAGCGCGTGGCCCGGCGCACGATCCGGCTCAGGGCCTTCTGGGGAGCGAGGTGCTGCAGCAGGATCCGCGCGCGCATCGGCGCAGTTTAGCCGCGGTGTGGCGTCTATACTGCGCATTTTGCGCGCTGCCATGACCCAGGAACTGCGCACCATCGTCGATGTGATCCGCTATGCCGCCACGCGCTTCAACGCCGCGGGGCTGGTGTTTGGCCACAGCCATGACAACGCGATCGACGAGGCCAGCCATCTGGTGCTCTCGACCTTGAAGCTGCCGCCGGACTTGCCGCCCGCGTATGGCGGCGCGCGGTTGACGGCGCTCGAGAAGGCGCAGCTCCTCGCCTTGATCGAGCGCCGCATCGAAACCCGCGAGCCCGTGGCCTACCTGGTCGGCGAAGCGTGGTTTGCGGGCCTGCCTTTCAAGTGCGATCCACGGGCGCTGGTCCCACGCTCGCCCATCGCCGAGCTGATCGAGGACGGTTTCTCGCCCTGGCTGGACGACCGCGAGGTCACGCGCGCGCTGGATCTGTGCACCGGCTCGGGTTGTATTGGCATCGCGATGGCCGCGCGCAACCCGGACTGGCGGGTCGATCTCGCCGACATCAGCACGGATGCGCTGGCGCTCACGCGCGAGAACATCGCGCGGCACCAGCTGGGCGCACGGGTGGAGGCCATCGCTTCGGACCTGTTCGCGGGCCTCGCCGGACGGCGTTACGACCTCATCGTGTCCAATCCGCCGTACGTCACCACTGCCGAGTACGCAGCGTTGCCGGATGAATACGCGTACGAGCCGAAGCTTGGCCTGGCCGCCGGCGCCGATGGACTGGATTTCGCGTTGCGCATCCTGCGCGATGCGCCGGAGCACCTCACGGACGAGGGTTGGTTGATCGTAGAGGTGGGCGAAAGCGAACGGGCGCTCACCGCGTTGCTGCCCGCGGTGCCCTTCGTGTGGGTCGAGTTCAAGGTGGGTCCGATGGGGGTGTTCGTGCTCGGACGCAGGGACCTCGTCGACTACGCCGAGGCGATCGACGCAGCGGCGCGGCGCGCCTGACCGCGCCGCTGCGTCACCGCGTCACGCGTCTTGCCGGGCGAAGTGCGCCGGCGGCTGATACAGCGTGTACAGCGAGCTTTCCTCGCGCTGCAGGCGGTCGTGCAGCTTGGCCGTGATGCCGCCGAGTTGCTGCAGGAACGAGGCGACGTTGCCAGCGCCGATGCCGGTTTCGGCGTAGGCCCTGATGAAGCGCGTCACGTCGCGCCCGATCCGACCCATCTCCAGGCGCATGTCGCTCATGAGCTCGGCGCCGTCGGCGTCGTCTTTGACGCAATAGCTGAGATAGGTGTAAAGGCGCACGTTTTCCTCGAGCAGGTGAGCGTAAAGGACGGACTTGAGCTCGTGCAGCGCCTTCTCGGCCTCGCCGTAACGGCCGGCGCTGGCGGTGTCGTGGAGCTGCGCGATGAGCGCCGCGAGCTCCTTGTGCGTGTCCTGGAAGTGCGCGATCAGGCCGGGGGCGTAGCGGATCTCGGTTCCGGGTGCCATCTGCGCGGCCGTTTCGGGCGGAAGGCCAGCGTCTTCGCCCTTGCCAAGCGTGAGGCCAAACAATCTCATGTCGGGGTTCCTGGGGTGTGGGTGATCGTCGTGGCTGGCCACGCAAGAAAGGGGCCACGCGGGCGTCCCTGCACGATTCTTCACAACGCGGTTGCACAAGTTCACACCCACCGGACCGTCATGGCCGCGCGCCGTCGGACTCGGCACGCGCGCGAACCGGTCGCAACGCCGCGTGCGGGCAGGCAAACGGCCGCGGCAGCCGGTAAGCTTGTGTGGTTTGACCGGTCGGGATTGCAGCGTGGCCTCCAACCGCTTCGGCAGCAACTTTTGCGTCACCACCTTCGGCGAATCGCACGGGCCGGCGATCGGCTGCGTGATCGACGGTTGTCCTCCCGGGCTTGCCATCGCGGCGGAGGAGTTTGCGCCCGACCTTGCGCGCCGGGCGACGGGCAAGTCGCGCTACACCTCGCAGCGCCATGAGCCCGACGTGGTCGAGATCCTGTCGGGCGTGTACGAGGGTCGGACCACCGGCACGCCGATCGCGCTGCTGATCCGCAACGTCGACGCGCGCTCGCACGACTATTCGGAAATCGCCCGCACGTTCCGGCCTGGCCACGCCGATTACACCTACTGGCAGAAATATGGCATCCGCGATCCGCGTGGCGGCGGGCGTTCGTCGGCGCGTGAAACCACCATGCGCGTCGCCGCCGGGGTCATTGCGAAGAAGTGGTTGAAGCAGAGGCACGGCGTCGAGGTGCATGGCTGGCTCGCGCAGCTGCACGACATCGTGCCCGATCTTGCGCCCGATGCCGTCATCGATTTCGCGGTGGTCGAGTCCAATCCGTTCTTCTGGCCGGTCGCTGCGCAGGTGCCGGCGCTCGAGGCGCACATCAACGCACTGCGCAAGGCGGGCGATTCCTGCGGGGCGCGCGTCAACGTCATCGCGACGGGCGTGCCCCCGGGCTGGGGCGAGCCCGTCTACGGCAAGCTCGATGGCGAGCTGGCCGGCGCGCTGATGTCCATCAACGCGGTCAAGGGCGTCGAGGTCGGCAGCGGCTTCGCCAGCGTCGCGCAGCGGGGCACCCAGCACCGCGACGAGCTGCGTTTGGACGGCTTTACGTCCAATCATGCGGGTGGCATACTCGGCGGCATTTCGACCGGACAGGACGTCCTGGTGTCGATGGCGCTGAAGCCCACGTCCAGCATCCTGGTGCCGGGCCGCAGCGTGGATCTGGATGGCGAGGAAGTCGAGGTGCGCACCAAGGGCCGGCACGACCCCTGCGTGGGCATCCGCGCCACGCCGATTGCGGAGGCCATGGTCGCGCTGGTCCTCATGGACCAGGCGCTCAGGCACCGCGCGCAATGCGGCGACGTGGGACGCGTCGAGCCGTGCATTACCGGGTGAGTCGCCATCCGTCCGTCGTGGATGGATGCCAGCCATGCGGGCGGGTACGCGCCAAGGCGCGTTTCGGCACCGCGGTACCTTCAGGTGAATTTCGATGAGCAAGCAAGAGCGCTACAACGTCGCGATGGTCGGTGCCACCGGTGCGGTGGGCGAGACCCTGTTGTCGATCCTCGAAGAGCGCAATTTCCCGGTGGCCAAGCTGGTGCCGCTGGCGAGCGAGCGTTCGGCGGGCAAGCTCGTGAAATTCGCGGGCAAGGACGTCGCGGTGCGCGATCTTGCCAAGTACGACTTCAACGGCATCGACATCGCGTTCTTTTCGGCGGGCGGCGCGGTCAGTCGCGAACACGCACCGCGGGCCGCCGCCGCGGGCGCGGTGGTCATCGACAACACCTCGGAATTTCGCTATGTCGACGACGTGCCGCTGGTCATCGCGGACGTCAATCCGCACGCGATCGCCGAGTACACCACGCGCAACATCATCGCCAACCCCAACTGCTCGACGATGCAGATGCTGCCGCCGCTGGCGCCGATCCACCACGCGGTCGGCATCGACCGCATCAACGTCGCCACGTACCAGTCGGTTTCGGGTGCCGGGCGCTCGGGCATGGAAGAACTCAGCCAGCAGACCACCGACCTGCTCAACTTCCGCGAGATCAAGCCGTCCAAGTTTCCGGCGCAGATCGCCTTCAACGTGATCCCGCAGATCGACGTGTTCCAGGACAACGGCTACACCAAGGAAGAGATGAAAATGGTGTGGGAAACCCGCAAGATCCTCGAGGACGATTCGATCCAGGTGAACCCGACCTGCGTGCGGGTGCCGGTGTTCTACGGCCACTCCGAGGCGGTGCACATCGAGACGCGCGAGAAGATCAGCGCCACGGACGCGCGCGCGCTGCTCGAGAAGACTCCCGGAATCGTGGTGATGGACGAGCGCAAGCCCGGCGGCTATCCGACGGCGGTCGGCAACGCCGCCGGCAAGGATCCTGTGTTCGTCGGTCGCATTCGCGATGACATCTCCTGTGACAACGGGCTTGACCTCTGGGTGGTGTCCGACAACATCCGCAAGGGCGCCGCGCTGAATGCGGTGCAGCTCGCGGAAATCCTGATCCGCGAATACATTTGACCCGCGCCGCAACGGCGCGGCCGGCGGAGGACACACCATGCATCCCCAACGCAAGCGCGCCGCGGGCGCGGCCCTCGCGCTCTTGGCCTGCTTCGTCACCGTGTTGGCCATGGCGACGCCGCCGACACGGGCCCAAATGCAGACGCAGGTCCACGAGCTCGACGCCAAGGTAGCCGCGGCGCACACGCGCAACCGCACGCTGCAGTCGCAGGTAACCACGATGGAGCAGCAAAACGCGGCACGGCAACAGCAGCTGCGCCAACGCGACGCCGAAATCGCGGCGCTGCAGGCGCGCCTGCGCGCCGCGGGCGTGCCCGCGACGGCGGCCAGCGGCGGCTGATCGGCCATCCGTGGCTTGGTGATTGGTCAATTCTGCAATACCCTTGCGCAACGCCGGGTTCGAGCCCGGCCCACCCTGATGCACTGCGTTCGACAGCAGGGGTCTTGCATGAAGTCGACATTCGTTGCTGCCTGCCTCGCCTTGCTGCTCGCCGTGGCGTTGCCGGCGGCGGCGCTGCAGCTTGGGCAGATCGAGGTCAAGTCCGCGCTGAACCAGCCGCTGGTGGCCGCGATCCCGCTGCATCCGAAGAACCTGACCGAACTCGAAGGCCTCACGGTGTCGCTGGCGCCCGCGGCCGACTTTCAGCGCGCGGGGCTCACGCTCACGCCCACCGACCAGTCGCTGCGCTTCCACGTCACGACCGACAACAACGGTCAGAAGCTGATCCTGGTCACCAGCAGCCGGCCGGTGAGCGATCCGTACCTCGATTTCCTCGTCGAGATCGACACCCACGAAGGCCGCCAGATTCGCGAGTTCGTGGTGTTGTTGAATCCCGTAATCGGGGCGCCCACGCCGGCGGTGATGCCCGCGCCTGCGGGCGCCGAGGCGCCGCCGACCGCGGCTGCCCCGAGTACCGCGCCTCCGGCATCGACGCCCGCGACGGTACCTTCATTGCCGGCGCCGCCACCCCGGGCGCAGTCGACGCCCGCGGGCGCCGACGTCACGGTCGCCAGCGGGGACACGCTCTACCGTATCGCGCAGCAAGCGCGCGCGGGCTCGGGTGTCACCCTCAACCAGATGATGCTGGCTCTCAAGGCCGCCAATCCGGACGCGTTCTTCCGGAACAACATCAATGACCTCAAGGCCGGATCCATCCTGCGTATCCCCGGCCGTGACGCTATCGACCAGGTCAGTGTCGCCGCGGCCA
>DASTNI010000086.1:0-47246 GCA_035720985.1 Rhodanobacteraceae bacterium
CTGCGCTGGGTGCCCTGATGCGGCGGGCGTCGGCACGCGGACGCGCGGCGCGCCCCGGGCCGTGGCCATGACCGCGACGTACGCCCTGCGCCTGCGGCACGTGCCGAACCTCATCTCGGCGCTGCGCATCGTGCTGGTTGCGCCGCTGCTCGCGGCGATCGCGACGCGACGCGACGAGATGGCGCTGGTGATCGCGGTGGTGGCTGGCGTGTCCGACGGCCTGGATGGCTACCTCGCGCGCCGCTTCCACTGGCAAAGTCGCCTGGGATCGATCCTCGATCCGGCGGCCGACAAGCTGATGCTGGTCGGCGCGATGCTGGTGCTGGGCCTGGTACAGGCTGTTCCCATGTGGCTGGTCGTGCTGGTGGTGGCGCGCGATGCCGTCATCGCCGGCGGCGCCGTGGCGTGGTACGCCGTGTTTCGCCGCTTCGAAGCGCACCCAAGCTGGATTTCCAAGCTCACCACGGTCGTGCAGATTGGCTACGTGTTGCTGGTGCTCGCCAGCCACGCGTTGGCGGTGTGGGTGCCACTCGCGATCGCGGGTTGGATCGTCGCCGTGCTGACGCCGGTGAGTGGACTCGATTACGTGCTGCGTTGGGGACGGCTGGCGTGGCGCGGGCTCAAGACCGGGAGGCCGGCATGAGCCATACGCAGCGCTGGCAGTGGATCCTGATCGCGGCCGTCATCGGCTGGCTGGTCTGGCTGCTGTCGCCGATCCTGATGCCGTTCCTGCTGGCAGCGGTGTTCGCCTACCTGGGCGACCCGCTGGTCGATCGCCTCGAACGCTGGCGCTTGGGACGCGCGCTGGCGGCCAGCATCGTGTTCATGGCGATGCTGCTGGTCGTCGCGCTCGCCCTGGTGCTGCTGGTACCGTTGATCCAGCGCCAGATCGCGCGCTTCATTGCGGCGCTGCCGGGCTACGTCGCGTGGGTCACCGGCAATGCGGTGCCCTGGCTCGAACACCAGTTCCACGTGCCGGCCAGCGAGTTCGATCCGACGACCCTGGTCGCGCGCCTGCGCGCGCACATCGGCGCGGTGGGCGGCATCGCGGCGGTCGCGCTGCGCTATGCGACGCGTTCGGGGCTGGCGCTGGTCGGGGCCGGCGTCGCCGTGGTGCTGGTGCCGGTGGTCACGTTCTATCTGCTGCGCGACTGGGATCGCCTGGTCGCGCAGGTCGACGCGCTGGTGCCGCGCGAGGCGCAACCCACCGTGCGCCGCCTGGCGCGTGAAACCGACACCGTGCTGGGTGCGTTCGTGCGCGGCCAGTTGCTGGTCATGCTGGGGCTTGCCATCTACTACGCCGTCGCCTTGCGGCTGGTGGGGCTGGAGGTCGGTCCCTTGATCGGCATGCTCGCCGGCGTGGTCAGTTTCGTGCCCTACCTGGGGTTCATCGTCGGCCTGGTCGCCAGCGTCATCGCGGCCCTCGCGCAGTTCCACGACGTCTCCCACCTGGTCCTGGTGCTGGTGGTGTTTGGCGTCGGTTCGGTGCTCGAAAGCTACGTGCTGGTCCCCAAGCTGGTCGGAGACCGGATCGGGCTGCATCCGGTCGCGGTGATTTTCGCGGTGCTCGCGTTCGGCGAACTGTTCGGCTTCATCGGCGTCCTGCTCGCGCTGCCGATGGCGTCGATCGTGTTGGTGCTGCTGCGCTTCCTGCGCGAGCGCTATCGGGCGAGCCCTTTGTATGCGCCGCACGATCCGCCCGCGGTGGCCGCGCCACCGCCCGCCGCACCTCCCGGCGCGGGTGACGCACCGGGGCCGCGGCCGGCGCCATGATCCGGCAGTACCCGCTCGACCTGCGCTGGCCTCCCCACCAGCGCCTGGATGCGTTCTGGCCCGGCCCCAACGCCAACGCGCTGCGCGCCGTTGCGGACATCGCCACCGGTCACGGCGCTTCGGCGTATCTCCACGGTGCCCACGGCACCGGCAAGACGCATCTCCTGATCGCCGCCTGCCGGCGGGCCGGCGAGGCCCGGCTGGCGGCGCGTTACGTCACGCTTGCGGAACTCGGGTCGGCGCGCGGGGAACTGATCGCCGGCCTGCGTGCCGAAGGGCTTTTGGCGCTCGACGACGTGCAGGCGGTGGCAGGCGATGCCAGCGCCGAACGCGCGCTGTTCGACCTGTACAACCGCGCGCACGCTGCACACGCGTGCCTGCTGCTGGCGGCCACGGCGGCGCCCACCGAACTCGGCATGCACCTGCCGGATCTGGTGTCGCGGCTGTCCACCCCGACCCGGTACGCGCTGCACCCCATGGACGATGCCGATCGCCGCACCATGCTGCGGATGCTGGCCGAACGCCTGGGCCTGCGGCTGGACGACGACGTGCTGGATTGGTGGTTTGCCCGCCAACCGCGCGACGCCGCATCCATGGTGGCGTTGTTGCAGCGCCTCGACCGCGCGTCGCTGGCGGCACAGCGCCGGATCACCATTCCGTTTCTGCGGGAATTGCTGCGCGACGCGGTGGTGTGAACGTGGCGGGGCATGGAATCACGCCCGGTTGCGCGGCGGGTTTTTGAAGGATGACGAGGGTTGACGTGACGCCCGCGATAACCGCTGGGGTGGAACGCGCAGCACCCCGGACTCTGGGCCGCAGCCAACCCACCGCGCGGTTTCCGCGAGCTCGGCGGTGGTCACGCCAGACGCGCCTTGATGAATTCGACGAAGGCCCGCAGCGGCGCCGGAACGAGGCGCCGTCCCGGGAAATACAGGAAGGGTCCGGAGAACGCCTGCCACCAGGGCTCGAGAACGGGTTCGAGCGCGCCGCGCTCAAGCCGTGGGCGCAGCCAATCCTCGAACAGGTAGACGATGCCGGCGCCCGCAACGGCCGCGTCGATGGCAAGATCGGCGCCACCGCCGGCCTCCACGACCAGCGGACCGGTGGGTTCGACCTTCACGATCTCGCCGTCGCGTTCGAATTCCCACGCGGGCATCATGCCGCTCGGGAAACGCCCGCGCAGGCACGCGTGATCCAGCAGGTCGCGCGGATGTTCGGGCCGTCCATGCCGGTCGAGGTAAGTCCTTGACGCCGCCGTCGCAAAACGCTGGGTGCGCGGTCCGATCGGCACCGCGATCATGTCCTGGTCCAGCTTCTCCTCGTAGCGGATGCCGGCATCGCAGCCGGCGGCCAGCGGGTCGACGAAGTTTTCGTTGGTGACGACCTCCAGGCGGATGTCGGGGTACGCGGCGAGAAACGGTGGCACGATGGCGGGCAACACGAGCCGCGCGGCGCTGACCGGAACGTTCAACCGCAGCGTGCCGCGGGGACGATCGCGATAGGCGTTGACGGCGTCCAGCGCGGAATCCACCTCGCCGAGCGCCGCGTCCAGCCGTTCCAGCAGGCGTCGACCAGCCTCGGTCGGCATCACGCTGCGCGTCGTGCGGTTCAACAGCCTGACGCCGAGCTGCGTCTCCAGTCTACGCACTGCCGCGCTGAGACGGGACGGGCTGGTTCCGTTGGCGCGCGCGCCCTCGCGGAAGCCCCGGGCGTGCGCCACGGCGACGAATGCATTCAGGTCTTCAAGCTTGGTTCGCATTGTGCGGAAATCAGGACGGCCCGTGCAGATTGTGCCGGATTTTCAGAACGGCTGACCCGGCCTAAGCTTGCTCGCCTGCACGAATCAAGGAGGCACGCATGTCGAACATCACGAGGTCGGGCACGTTCGTACTCGGCGACCGCACGGTGGAGCGCCTGGGCTATGGCGCCATGCAACTGTCCGGCCCCGGCATCTTCGGCCCACCCAAGGATCGCGCCGCCGCGATCACGGTGTTGCGGGAAGCGGTCGCGGCCGGCGTCAACCATATCGATACCTGCGACTACTACGGCCCGCACATCACCAACCAGATCATTCGCGAGGCGCTGTCGCCCTACCCGGACGATCTCGTGCTGGTCACCAAGGTCGGCGCGCGACGCGACGACGCGGGCGCGTGGCTGCCCGCCCTGGCTGCGGATGAATTGAAACGCGCGGTGCACGACAACCTGCGCAACCTCGGGCTGGACGTGCTGGAAGTCGTCAACCTGCGGGTCGGCGGTTTCGCCGCACCCGAACCCGGCTCGCTGGCGGCGTCGTTCACGGCGCTCGCCGAAATGCGGCGGGAGGGCCTGATCCGCCACCTGGGCGTCAGCAACGTCAGCCCCGAACAGATTGCCGAGGCCCGTTCCATCGCGCCCATCGTGTGCGTGCAGAATCACTACAACCTTGCGCACCGCGACGACGACGCCTTGATCGACGACCTCGCGCGCGAAAACATCGCCTATGTTCCGTTTTTCCCGCTGGGTGGATTCACGCCGCTGCAGTCGTCGACCTTGGAAGACGTTGCCAGGCGGATGGGCGTTGCGCCCATGCGGGTCGCGCTGGCGTGGCTGCTGCAGCGTTCGCCTAACATCCTGCTGATTCCGGGCACGTCGTCGGTTGCGCACCTGCGTGACAACCTGGCTGCCGCCGGGCTTGCCTTGCCCGTGGATGAGCTGCGGCGGTTGAATGGCATCGGCGGCAAGGTCTGAACGCTTTGGCGCGCGCCGCGATGTGGTACAGGGGCGTCGCGGGCCGCAGCTTGCCGGTGGCCGCGGGCGGACGGAGCGCAGGCGCGTGGGCCCGTTGGTTCGGCGGGCTCGCGTTGGGCGGAACCGAGCGCCCGCGGGAGGTCAGGGTGGGTTGCCGTGGGCGAGCGTTGCGTCGAGCGCCGCCAGGCGTTCCGGGGTGCCGACGTCGGTCCAGATGCCGCGATGGACGCGCCACGCGATTTCGCCGCGCGCGATGGCGGCGCGCAGCAGCGGCGTGATGGAAAATCGCGGTGGTCCGTCGGCTGCGCTTGGGTCGGCGCCGATGCAGTCCTTCCAGTTGCGCAGGATTTCCGGGCGATAGAGGCCGATGCCGGCAAAGGTCAGGGCGTGGACCGCACGCGGCGCACCCGGCCATGGCAGGAGCCGGCCGTGCGCATCGATGCCGAAGTCGCCCTGCGGGTGTTGGGGCGGATTTTCAACCAGCACGAGTTCGGCGACTCCCGCGGGCTCGCGCGGAAGTTCGGCAAAGTCGAAGTCGGTGAACGTGTCGGCATTGACGGCGAGGAACGGCGCCGCGCCCAGCAACGGCAACGCATGCAGCATGCCGCCGCCGGTTTCGAGCGGCTCGGCGCCTTCACGGCTGTAGTCGATGTGCACGCCGTAGCGTTCGCCATCACCGAGTGTTGCGGGAAATTGCGCGGCGAGATGCGCAATGTTGATGACGACCTCGCGCATGCCGGCCGCGACCAGGCGTTTCAGGTGCCATTCGATCAGCCGGTGGCCGCCAACCGTGAGCAGCGGTTTCGGCACGGTGTCGGTCAGTGGGCGCATGCGCTCGCCACGGCCGGCCGCGAACAGCAGCGCCTTCATGCGGGGTCACCCGCGCTCGCCGTCGCGTGCGAGCCGCACTCCCTCACCCCGACCCTCTCTCCCGACCACGCGGGGGAAGAGGGAGACCTGCACCTGGTGCCGGGCGGGTGCGGAGGTGGCGGCGCAAGGCGGCGTGCGCACACGGTCATGCGGACGGCTGCGTGAGATCGCGCTCGCCCACCCAGTCCTCGAGCAGCGCCGCGAATGCGTGCAGTTCCGGGTGCATGGACGCCACGCCGCGTACGTAATTCCAGACGCGCGGCAGGTCGCCGAGATACTGGCGTTTGCCGTCTCGGTACCACAGGCGGCAGAAGATGCCGAGGACCTTGAGGTGCCGCTGCAGCCCGGACAGGTCGAACCAGCGTTGCCAGCGACGGGCGTCGACGCGTGGATCGAGCGCGCCGGCGTCGACCAGCCGCTGGCGGTGCGCCTCGGCCCAGTCGCGCACGCGCGTCGGGTCCCAGGCGATATAGCAGTCGCGCAGCAACCCGGCGAGGTCGTAGGTGATGGGGCCGAGCACCGCATCCTGCAGGTCGACGATGCCGGGGTTGTGGCCGGGCACTACCATCAAATTGCGGCTGTGGTAATCGCGGTGCACGAAGGTTTGCGGCTGGTTCATCATGCCGTTGACCAGTGTGCGGAAGGCGACCTCGACGATGTCCCAGTCGGCACAGGCGATCGAAATGCCGAGGTGGCGTTGCAGGAACCAGGTCGGCATGAGTTCCAGTTCGCGCACCAGGAATGGCTCGTCGTAGCGCGGCAGCCCCTTGGCGTCGACCTGCGTTTGCAGCGTCAGCAGCGCGTCGAGTGCGTCCGCGTACAGCCGGTCCGCGCTCGTCGCATCGAGTTCGCCTAGATAGAGGCGCGTGCCGAGGTCGGACAGCAACAGGAAGCCGGCGTCGCGGTCCGCGGCCAGCACTTCCGGGGCATTGAGGCCGGCCGCGCGCAGCCGTGCATCCACTTCGAGCCAGGTGTCGAGATTGCCCGACCCCGCGGGCGCGTCCATCACGATTGCGCTTTGCCGGCCGTCGCGGACGCGCCAGTAGCTTCGCAGGCTGGCGTCGGTGGAGGCTGGTTCCAGGGCGCCGTCGAATGCGAAGTGCGCGCGGGCAAACGCGATTCGTGCGGCGGTGCGGGCGTTGGCGGCGGCTGGCACTTCGGCGATCGACATGCGGACAAAGTATAGGCGTGGCGCATGTCCTGATTGCGCTTGCGCATCTCGGCGGGCCACTGATTCGGCTACGCTTGCGCTCTTGCTGCAAGTCGCCGCGACAACCAACTCCCGGATGGCCTGAATGAGCGTTGCCCGTTTGTACACGCACCTCGACCGGCTCGAAGCCGAGTCGATCCGCATCCTGCGCGAGACGGTCGCCGAGTGCGCAAAGCCCGTGCTGCTGTACTCGATCGGCAAGGATTCGAGCGTGCTGCTGCACCTGCTGCTGAAGGCGTTTTATCCCGCCCGGCCGCCGCTGCCCATGATGCACGTCGACACCACGTGGCAGTTCCGCGAAATGATCGCGTTTCGCGACCGCATCGCGCGCGAGACGGGCGTCGAGCTGATCGTGTACATCAATCAGGACGGCGTGCGCGACGGCACCGACCCCATCCGCGATGGCGCGGCCAAGCACACCGATGTCATGAAGACCCAGGCGCTGCGGCAGGCGCTGGCGAAATACGGCTTCGACGCCGCCATCGGCGGCGCCCGCCGCGACGAGGATCCGGCACGCGCCAAGGAGCGCGTGTTCTCGCTGCGCGGCGCGGGCCAGCGCTGGGATCCGCGCCAGCAGCGCCCGGAACCCTGGAGCCTCTTCAATGCGCGCCTCGCGCGGGACGAGAGCCTGCGGGTGTTTCCGCTGTCGGACTGGACCGAGCTCGACGTGTGGCTGTACATCCGCCGCGAGGGCATCGAGGTGGTGCCGCTGTACTTTGCCAAGGAGCGCCCGACCTTCGTGCGCAACGGGGCGCTGATCGTGCGCGACGACGACCGCGTGCCGCTGGACCCGGGCGAGCAGCTGGTGCCCAAACGCGTGCGCTTTCGCACGCTGGGTGGCTGGCCGCTGACCGCGTGCGTCGAATCCGACGCCGCCGACCTCGATGCGATCATCGCCGAGATGCTGGACACGCGGCAGTCCGAGCGCGCGGGCCGCGTCATCGACCTCGATCCAGCGAGCTCCATGGAGCGCAAGAAGCGCGAAGGTTATTTCTGATGTGGTGCCCCCGAGACAGGTTCGTCGTACCGGACGAATCCATGGAGTGGGTGAGATCCGGAATCCGCGCTCCTCTCCGGCACGACAACGGCAGCATCCGTGTTCCCGCGCCGGCCGGCCGACACGGGCCCCGGAGCGACGAAGTCAAAGGTTCGTTCGGGACGCCACACCAGGCTGGCGCCCACATCCGCCGATCCCGCCCCCATTCCACGTTCCCGATGCCATGGTCCTAGCAAACGATCTCGCCCCGGTGGCCCACCGGCTGGATGCCCTCATCGCCCGCGATACGCTGCGCATCGCGATCTGCGGCAGCGTCGACGATGGCAAGAGCACCCTGCTCGGGCACCTTCTGGTGGAAGCGGGGATGGTGCCGGACGATCGCCTCGCGCAGATGATCCGCGACAGCAAGACCCACGGCACGCAGGGTGGCAAGCCCGACTATTCGCTGCTGCTGGACGGCCTGGAGGCCGAGCGCGAGCAGGGCATCACCATCGACGTCGCGTGGCGCTATTTCGGCACCGAAAAGCGCGCGTTCATCGTGGCCGACTGCCCCGGCCACGCGCAGTACACGCGCAACATGGCGAGCGGCGCCTCGAGCGCGCAGCTCGGCATCGTGCTGGTCGACGCGCGCGCGGGCGTGGTCACGCAGACGCGCCGCCATACCGCGATCCTCGCGTTGTTCGGCGTCGAGCGCGTGCTGTTTGCGGTCAACAAGCTGGATCTCATCGATTACGACCACGCGCGCTACCTCGCGATCGAGCGCGACTGCGTCGAGCTTGCGCACGGGCTGGGCGTGGCCGAGCCGGCCGCGATCCCGGTGTCGGCGATCAACGCTGACAACCTCGTCGAGCCTTCACCGCGTACGCCGTGGTACACCGGCCGACCGCTGCTGGAATACCTCGAGACCGTGCCCGTGGCACCGCGGGTGGACGCGGCGTTTGCGCTGCCCGTGCAGTGGGTGAATCGCCCCGACCACGCTTTCCGCGGCTACGTCGGCACGATCACCGGTGGCCGCGTGGCCGCGGGTGCCGAGATCGTCGTGTTGCCCTCGGGGCAGCGTTCGCGCGTGCAGCGCGTGGTCGGCGGCGCCGGTGACCTCGAACACGCGGACGCCGGGCAGGCGGTCACGCTCACGCTCGCCGACCAGATCGACGTGGCGCGTGGCGACGTCATCGCCGATCCGGCCCGCGCGCCCGAAGTCGCCGCGCAATTTGCCTGCCACCTGCTGTGGCTGGGTGACGCGGCCCTGCTGCCGGGTCGGCGTTACCTGCTGAAGCTCGCGACGCGCACGGTCGGCGCGCAGGTGACCGAGATCAAGCACCGCATCGACCCGGATACGCAGGCGCATTTGGCAGCCACGCGTCTCGGCGCCAACGAGATCGGCTACTGCAATCTTTCGCTGGATGCACCGATCGCGTTCCGGCCTTACAGGCAGGATCGGCGCCTGGGCGGATTCGTCCTGATCGATCGCGAGTCCAACGCGACCGTCGCGTGTGGCACGCTTGATTTCGGCCTGCGCCGCGACCGCAACGTGCACTGGCAGCAATTGGACGTCGACCGTGCGGCGCGTGCGCGCATCAAGGGCCAGACGCCACGTTGCCTGTGGTTCACGGGTCTGTCGGGTGCCGGCAAGTCGACGATCGCCAACCTGGTCGAGCGCCGCCTGCTGGCCGACGGCTACCACACGATTCTGCTGGACGGCGACAACGTCCGGCACGGGCTGAATCGCGACCTCGGGTTCACGGATGCCGACCGCGTCGAGAACATCCGGCGCGTCGCCGAGGTCGCCAGGCTCATGCTGGACGCGGGCCTGATCGTGCTGGTGTCCTTCATCAGCCCGTTCCGCGCCGAGCGGCGCATGGCGCGCGCGCTGATCGGCGAGGGCGCGTTCGTGGAAGTGTTCGTCGACGCGCCGCTCGCGGTATGCGAGGCGCGCGACGTCAAGGGGCTTTATGCCAGCGCGCGCGCCGGCAAGATCGCCAACTTCACCGGCATCGGCTCGCCCTACGAAGCACCCGACGCGCCCGAGGTCCACCTGCATTCCGATGCGGAATCCGCGGCCGATTCCGCCGCGCGCGTGGTGACGCTGCTGGGTGTGTGAGCGGCTCGGCGCCGGTTTGCGCCGCGCCCGCCGGACGCGTGCGCTTCATTCACGAACGCGAAAATCCCTTGCGCGCCGCGCCACCAGGCCAAGCGCGACGCGGTCCGGCAGCAGGTCCATCAAAATCTTGATCGCGCGGTTCACGCGGCCCGGCACGCACGTCACGTGGCCGCGTTCGACCGCGTCCAGACCCTGCCGCACCACGGCCGCGGCGTCCATCCACATCCAGCTGGGCAGCTTCGACACCAGCGCGCGCGCTTGGCTGACGTCGTGGAACTCGGAATGCGTGAAGCCCGGGCACAGCGCACACACGCGGATGCCGTGCGCGCGGTTTTCCAGCGTCAGCGCCTGCGACACCCGCATCAGGAACGCCTTGGCGGGACCGTACAGCGTGTTGCCGGGCGTGGCCGGCACCAGGCCGGCCAGCGAGGCGACGTTGACGATGCGCCCGAAGCCCCGCGCGCGCATGCCGGGGATCGCCAGGTGACAGAGCTCCAGCGGCGCCCTCACCAGCACCTGCATGAAGCGCGCGTGCGTGGGCCAGTCGACCGCGTCGTAGCGGCCCGGCACGCCGTAGCCGGCATTGTTGACGAGGACGTCGATGCTGGCGCCAGCTTGCGTACCGGTGGCGAAGATGCGCGCGGGTGCGGCGGGATCGGCCAGGTCGTCGACGATGACCTGCGCGTCGATGGCGTGCCGCGCGCGAAGCTCGCGCGCCAGGGCCTCGAGCCGCTCCTGCCGGCGTGCGGTCAGCACCAGGTCGCAGCCGCGCGCGGCGAGCTGGCGCGCGAATTCCGCGCCGATCCCGGCCGACGCCCCGGTTACCAGGGCGCGCCGACGGCGCGCGGCAATCCCGCCACGGGGCGGATCCCGATCGGGGAGGGCGGGGATCGATGGCGGGACGCTGGCGGACATGGCGGTGCGGTGGGTGGCGGCGGTTTGCGCGTGGGCGGCGGCGTTGGCTATTCTGCCCAACCCGATTTTTGAGAGGCGCGGCCATGCGACGCAAGTGGGTGGGCGGCAACTGGAAGATGAATGGATCGCGCCAGATGGCCTCGGCGCTGGTCGCCGCGGTGGTCGAGGCGCATCCCGAAAAGGTCGACGTTGCGCTGTTTCCGCCGTTCCCGTACCTGCGGGAAGCCTGCGTGAGCTGCGTGGGATCCACGGTGGCGGTTGGCGCGCAGGACCTGAGCGAGCACGACGCAGGCGCGTTCACTGGCGAGGTCTCCGCGGCGATGCTGCGCGACGTCGGCTGCGCGTGCGTGCTGGTCGGGCATTCCGAGCGGCGCGCCTACCACCGGGAATCGGATGCGCTGGTCGCAGCCAAGGTGGCGCAGGCGCTTGCGCACGAGCTGGTCGCGGTGTTGTGCGTGGGCGAAACGCTGGCGCAGCGCGAGTCGGGCGAGACCGCGCAGGTGGTGTCGCGCCAGCTGGACGCCGTCGTGGCGCGCTGTGGCATCGCGGCGTTCGAGCGCATCGTGATCGCCTATGAGCCAGTCTGGGCGATCGGTACGGGCCGTTGTGCCACCACCGGACAGGCGCAGGAGGTTCACGCCTTGCTGCGTAGCCAGTTGGCGCGCGACGATGCTAGAATCGCCGGTTTCGTCCGCATCGTTTACGGCGGCAGTGTCAAACCCGACAATGCTGCGGAGTTGTTTGCGCAGCCCGACATCGACGGTGGCCTGATCGGCGGCGCGGCACTCAAGGCCACCGATTTCCTTTCGATATGTGCGGCGGCGGGCTGATGCCCACGACCGCCTGGAAACCAGCATGCTGTTCACGATTTTCAGCGTCTTCTATGTACTCATCGCGGCCGCGATGATTGTGCTGATCCTCATGCAGCGCGGCGACGGCGCCAACGCCGGCGCGAGTTTCGGCGGCGGCGCATCCGGCACCATGTTCGGGGCGCGGGGCTCGGCGAGCTTCCTCACCCGCACGACGGGCGTACTGGCGGGGCTGTTCTTCATCCTGAGCCTCGGCATGGGGATCTATCTCAGCCATCACGGCGTCCATCCGAGCGCGCAGCAGACGCTCGGCGTCATGGCGGGAGCCGGCACGTCTGCGCCCGCGGCATCGGCCGCTCCGGCGGGAACGCCCGCGGGCGCACCGACGTCGCCCTCCGAAGTGCCAAAGGCCTCGGCTGGCAGCAGCGCCGCACCCGCGGCGCCCGCCAAGACGTCGACGCCGGCGAGCTCGGCGCCGGCGAGCAGCGTGCCAACCGCTTCGCATTAGATGCGGGTCTTGCTTTCTTGAAAGATCCGGCACAAGGATGTGCCGGGCGGATCCCAGGGACGGTTTTGCTCTTGTGAAGAGTTGCGCACACGGATGTGCGCAGCGTTTCCCATGGACGGGTCTCCTGCCCAGGTGGCGGAATTGGTAGACGCGCTACCTTGAGGTGGTAGTGCCGTAAGGCGTAGGGGTTCGAGTCCCCTCTTGGGCACCAGTGCAGTGGTTCACAGCGTCGCAGAACATCACGTGGCACCTTTTCACCAGGTCGACGAACGCGGTGGCGATTTTCGCTCCGCGTTTTTTTTGGCGTGGCGGTCGCGTGCGGATACGCCGGCGTTGCGGCCACGGACCGCTCGCGCGGCGTGCTTGCGATTGCGGTACCTGCCGGTGCGTGCGAAAATCCAGAGGCTAACGGAATCGACGACATGCTCGAAGGGTACTGGCCCATTTTGCTGTTCCTCATCGTTGCCGGAGCGATCGGTGTTGCGCTGATCGTGGTCGGCTGGATCCTGGGCCCGCGCCGCCCCGACGCCGAAAAGGATTCGCCGTACGAATGCGGCTTCGAGGCGTTCGAGGACGCGCGCATGAAGTTCGACGTGCGCTACTACCTCATCGCGATCCTCTTCATCCTGTTCGATCTGGAAATCGCGTTCCTGTTTCCGTGGGCGACGGTGTTCTCCCGGATCGGCCTCATCGCGCTGATCGAGATGTTCACGTTCCTGCTCCTGCTGGTCGTGGGCTACGTGTACGTGTGGAAGAAAGGAGCGCTGGAATGGGACTGATCTCGACCGTCGACAAATCCATGCACAACCCGGTGCCGATCGGCCGGGTCGATGACATCCTGCGTCCCGAGCCGGACAACCCCATCATGCACGAGGGGTTTGGCGTCACTAGCATGAACGCGCTGTTCAACTGGGCGCGCACGGGGTCGATGTGGCCCATGACCTTCGGACTGGCGTGCTGCGCGGTCGAGATGATGCACGCGGGTGCCGCGCGCCTCGATCTGGACCGCTACGGCGTCATCTTCCGCCCGTCGCCGCGCCAGTCCGACGTGATGATCGTGGCCGGCACGCTGGTCAACAAGATGGCGCCGGCGCTGCGCAAGGTCTACGACCAGATGCCCGAGCCCAAGTGGGTGATCTCGATGGGCTCGTGTGCCAATGGCGGCGGTTACTACCACTATTCGTACGCGGTGGTGCGCGGTTGCGACCGCATCGTGCCGGTCGACATCTACGTGCCCGGCTGTCCGCCGACGGCCGAAGCGCTGGTGTACGGGATCCTGCAGTTGCAGAAGAAGATCCGTCGCACCAACACGATTGCACGCTGAGCGGATGCCCATGACCCCCGTGACACCCGAGCAACTGGCCGACCGTTTGCGCGCCCGCTTCGGCGAAGCGCTGCACAACGTCGTCGTCGCGCACGGACAGGTGACCGTCGAGGTGGCGTCCGCCGCGCTCGTCGCGACCTGTACGGCACTCCGCGACGAGACCGATTTCGCGTTCGCGCAGTTGACCGACCTGTGCGGCGTCGATTTCCTGGGTTATGGGCAGGGCGAAATCTCGACGTCCAGCACGACCACCGCGCAGGGTTTTGGCCGCGGCGTCACGGGGACCACCGCGCCGGGCCGCTTCGATTGGGCCGGGCGGCCGGATCGCCCGCAATACCTGCGCCGCTTTGCGGCGGTGGTCCACCTGCTGTCGTTCGAACACGACATCCGCCTGCGCCTGCGCTGCTTTGCGCCCGAGGATGCCTTGCCGGTGCTGCCCACCCTGACCGGGGTGTGGCCCGCGTCCAACTGGTACGAGCGCGAGGCGTTCGACCTGTTCGGCATCGTGTTCGAAGGCCATCCCGACCTGCGCCGCATCCTCACCGACTATGGCTTCGTCGGGCACCCGTTCCGCAAGGATTTCCCGCTGATCGGCAACGTCGAGGTGCGCTACGACCCGCAGGCCAAGCGCGTGGTCTACGAGCCCGTGACTTCGGTGACCCCGCGGGTGACCGTCGCGCGCGTCGTGCGCGAGGATTCGCGCTGGCTGACCGCCAAAGCCGAAGAAGCCGACGACTGGAAGCACAACTGACATGGCCGACACCGGCGAAATCCGCAGCTACACCATGAACTTCGGCCCGCAGCATCCGGCCGCCCATGGCGTGCTGCGCCTGGTGATGGAGATGGAAGGCGAAACCATCGTTCGCATCGATCCGCACATCGGCCTGCTGCATCGCGCGACCGAGAAGCTGGCCGAGTCCAAGCCGTTCAACCATTCGATCGGCTACATGGATCGCCTCGACTACGTATCGATGATGTGCAACGAGCACGCCTACGTGCGTGCCATCGAACAACTGCTGGGGGTCGAGCCGCCGCCGCGCGCGCAGTGGATCCGCACGATGTTTGACGAGGTGACGCGCATCCTGAACCACCTCATGTGGATCGGTTCCAATGCGCTCGATCTCGGCGCCATGGCGGTGTTCCTGTACGCGTTCCGTGAACGCGAGGAACTGATGGACGCGTACGAGTGCGTGTCCGGCACCCGCATGCACGCGACGTATTACCGGCCGGGTGGCGTGTACCGCGACCTGCCGGGCAAGATGATCCAGTACCACGAATCGCCGTGGCACAAGGGCAAGGACCTGAAGCGCATGAATGCCTGGCGCGAAGGGTCGCTGCTCGATTTCCTGGATGCGTTCGCCGAGGACTTTCCGCACAAGGTCGACGAGTACGAGGAGCTTCTGACCGACAACCGCATCTGGAAGCAGCGCACGGTCGATATCGGCATCGTGAGCCCCGAGCAGGCGATGGCGCTCGGCATGTCCGGCCCGATGGTGCGTGCGTCGGGCATCGAGTGGGACCTGCGCAAGACGCAGCCCTATGCCAAGTACGCCGAGGTGGACTTCGAGATTCCGGTCGGTACCCACGGCGACTGCTACGACCGTTACCTCGTACGCGTCAACGAGATGCGCCAGTCGGCGTCGATCATCCGCCAGTGTGTCAAGTGGCTGCGCGCCAATCCGGGGCCGGTGATCGTCAACAACTACAAGGTCGCGCCGCCCAAGCGCGAGGACATGAAGGAATCGATGGAAGCGCTGATCCACTGGTTCAAGCTGTTTACCGAGGGCTACAGCGTCCCGGCCGGTGAAACCTACGCCGCGGTCGAGGCGCCCAAGGGCGAGTTCGGCTGCTACCTCATTTCCGACGGCGCCAACAAGCCGTTCCGGGTGCACTTGCGTGCACCCAGTTTTCCGCACCTCGCGTCGATCGACGAGATCACGCGTGGGCACATGCTGCCCGACGTCGTGGCCATGATCGGCACCTATGACGTGGTGTTCGGGGAGGTCGACCGATGAAGGTTTCCTATAGCTGGGACAAGGTGAAGGGCGCCGATCCGATGGCGCTGCTGACCGAAGAGACCCGCAAGCACATCGATCACTGGGTGGCCAAGTTCCCGCCCGACCGCAAACGCTCGGCCATGCTCCAGGCGCTGATGGCGGCACAGGAGCAGAACGGCGGCTATCTCACTGACCAGCTGACGGCCGCGGTGGCGAAGTACCTCGGCGTGATGACCGTCTTCGCCTTCGAGGTGGCCTCGTTCTACTCGCTACTCAATACCAAGCCCGTGGGCCGGCACGAGGTGTCGGTGTGCACCAACGTGTCGTGCTGGCTGAACGGAGCCGATGGCATCGTGCGCCACTGCGAGGAGAAGCTCGGCGTCAAGGAAGGCGAGAGCACGCCCGACGGGCGCGTGTTCCTCAAGAAGGAAGAGGAATGCCTGGCCGCGTGCTGCCACGCGCCGGTGATGCAGGTCGATGGCTATTACCACGAGCACCTGACGCCCGAAAAAGTTGACGAGATTCTGGACAAATTGAACTGAACCTGTAGGAGGGCTGGAAGACCCGGGTACGGTCGCGGTGACGTTGCGCGCGACGCGGACCGTCGCGGCTTCCGCCGCTCCTACGAAGTGAGAAACCATGCCATACGGACCTGCACCCAAGGAACACCAAGTCGTCTACACCACGCTCGACCAGGACGTGCCGTGGAGCCTCGAGAGCTACCGCAAGGTTGGCGGCTGGCAGGCATGGGAGAAGATCCTGGCCGAAAAGCCCGATCCGGCGACGATCATCGACGAGCTGAAGAAGAGCTCGCTGCGTGGTCGCGGCGGCGCCGGTTTTCCTACCGGCATGAAGTGGTCGTTCATGCCGCGCCGGGCGCCCGGGCAGAAGTACATCCTGTGCAATTCCGATGAATCCGAACCGGGCACCTGCAAGGACCGTGACATCCTGCGCTACAACCCGCATGCGGTCCTGGAAGGCATCGCGATCGGCTGCTACGCGACGGGCTCGACCGTGGCCTACAACTACCTGCGCGGCGAGTTCCGTCGCGAGCCGTTCGAGCACGTGGAGCTGGCGCTGCACGAAGCCGAAGCCGCGGGCCTGCTGGGTGGCAACATCCGCGGCACCGGCATCGACGTCACCATCCACAACGCACTAGGTGCCGGCGCCTACATCTGCGGCGAGGAAACCGCGTTGATGGAGTCGCTGGAGGGCAAGAAGGGCTGGCCGCGGTTCAAGCCGCCGTTCCCGGCGGGCTTTGGCCTCTACGGGCGCCCCAGCACCGTCAACAACACCGAAACCTACGCTTCGGTGCCGGCCGTGCTGCGCCACGGCGCGGACTGGTTCTTGAATATCGGCAAGCCCAACAACGGCGGCCCGAAGGTGTTTTCGGTCTCGGGCCACGTCAGCAAGCCGGGCAACTACGAGATCCCGCTGGGCACGCCGTTCCCGGAACTGCTGGCCATGGCGGGTGGCGTGCGCAACGGCCACAAGCTGAAGGCCGTGATCCCCGGCGGATCCTCGATGAAGATCCTGAAGGCCGACAAGATGATGGAATGCACCATGGACTACGACTCGCTGCGCAGCGCCGGGTCGGGCCTGGGTTCGGGGGCCGTCATCGTGATGGACGAGACCACCTGCATGGTGCGTGCGTGCGAGCGCATCTCGCGCTTCTACCACATGGAATCCTGCGGCCAGTGCACGCCCTGCCGCGAGGGCACGGGCTGGATGCACCGCGTCCTCGCGCGCATCGTCGATGGCCGCGGCACGCCCGAAGACCTGCATCGCCTGAAGGCCGTTGCGGGCCAGATCGAGGGCCACACGATCTGCGCCTTCGGCGAAGCCGCGGCGTGGCCGGTGCAGGCGTTCCTGCAGAATTTCTGGGACGAGTTCGAGTACTTCTGCACCAACGGCCGCTCGATGGTCGAGGATCACGCGGGAGCCGCCGCGTGAACCGCCCGATCGCCCTCGATCGCGCGCGGGACGTGTGGCATGCCGGCACGGCCGCCAGCCGGGCGACGTCGATCGTCCGTGGATTTTCATTACCGCCCTTCGAGGTAGCCGCATGAGCGCGCAGCCCAAAGACACCAAGCCCGCCGTGCCGATGGTCGAGTTCGAGATCGACGGCCATCCCGTCCGCGCGCCCAAGGGCTCGATGATCATCCAGGCGGCCGACGCCGCGGGGATCCCGATTCCGCGCTTCTGTTACCACAAGAAACTGCCGATCGCGGCGGTGTGCCGGCAGTGCATGGTCGAGGTCGAGATGGGCGGGCGCATCATCCCCAAGCCGCAGGTCGCGTGCGCGACGCCAGTGGCGCAGGGCATGAAGGTCTTCACCAGGACCGAGCGCGCCATCCACGCGCAGCAGAACGCGCTGGAATTCGTCCTCATCAACCACCCGCTGGATTGCCCGATCTGCGACCAGGGCGGCGAGTGCGAGCTGCAGGACCTGGCCATGGGCTACGGCCGCCAGGTCTCGCGCTTCACCGAGCGCAAGCGCACCATCACCGACGAGAACGTGGGCCCGCTGGTCGCCACCGAGATGACGCGCTGCATCCACTGCACGCGCTGCGTCCGGTTCCTGGGCGAGGTCGCGGGCAGCTACGAATTCGGCGATTTCGACCGCGGCGACCGCCACGTCATCGGCACCTGGGTGGGGCGCGGCATCGGCTCGGAGCTTTCCGGCAACGTGATCGACGTGTGCCCGGTGGGCGCGTTGACCGACAAGGTGTACCAGTTCAAGGCCCGCGCCTGGGAGCTGATCGCCAAGCCGTCCATGTGCTACCACGATGCGCTGGGCGCCAACCTGTGGCTGCACACCAAGCGTGGACAGGTGCTGCGCGCGGTACCGCGCGACAACGAGGCCATCAACGAGTGCTGGCTGGCCGATCGCGATCGCTACAGCCATGAGGGCCTGTATGCGGATGACCGCGCGCAGAAGCCGCTCATCCGCAAGGGTGGTGAGCTGGTCGAGGTCGATTGGGACGAAGCCATTGCATTCGTCGCCGACGGTTTGCGGCAGGCCGGTGGTGACGTCGCCGCGCTGCTGGCGCCGCTGGCTTCGTGCGAGGAAGGCTGGCTGCTGGCGCAGCTCGTGCACGGGCTCGGCAGCGAGCGTGTCGACCATCGCCTGCGCGTGCAGGATTTCAGCGACGGCGGCCCGGCCGGCGCGACGTTCGAGATGCCGGTGGATGAGGTGCCCGAGATCCGCGCCGGGCTCATCGTCGGCAGCTACCTGCGCCTCGAAGTGCCGCTGCTCAACCAGCGCGTGCGTCGCTCGACGCGCCACGATGCGTCCAGGCCGCACGTCGCCAACATGGCGAACTACGACATTTCGACCATCCATGGCGCCGCGATCCACGTGCTGAATCCGGTGCACTTCGATTTCCACTTCGATCTTGCCAGCGAGACCGTGGTGCCGCCGCAGGATCTGGCGGCGGCGCTGGCGGCATTGGCCGCGGCGGCAGGCGTCGCGGCGAGCGACTTGCCGGCACCGCTGGGTGAGCTTGTCGCCCGGGCGCAGCCGGACGAGACCGCACGTGCGGTGGTGAAGTCGCTGCGTGAGGCCGCAAGTTCGGTCGTGATCCTGGGTGATATTGCCACGCAGCATCCTCAGGCCAGTTGGCTGCGTGCGCTGACGCGGGCCATCGCCCACGCCACGGGCAGCGCGTTCGACGAGCTGCCCAGCGGGGCGAACGCGGTCGGGCTGGCGCGCGTGGGCGCGCAATCGAGCGGCCCTGCGAACAGCGCGCAGGCGATCGTTGCCGCGCCGCCCAAGGCACTCGTCACCTGGCAGGCGGGCGCGCAGGACACCGCCCAACCGGCGGCGTACGACCACGCGCGCGCCGCCGCCGATTTCCACGTGTACATCGGTGCCTATGCGTGCAAGGGCGCGCGCCGCACCGCGGCGGCGATCCTCCCGATCGGCTTGCCGCCTGAAGTCGACGGCACGTACGTCAACGTCGATGGCCATGCCCAGATGGTCGCGGCCGGCGCGGTACTGCCGGGCGACGCGCGGCCGGGCTGGAAGGTCCTGCGTGCGTTGGGTGGCGCGCTGGGTGTCCCGGGTTTCGACTTTGTCGATCTGGAAGCCGTGCACGCCCGCATCGCCGAACACATCGCGACGCCAGTTGCACCGGAGTCGCAACAATCGGTCGCGGCCGTCGCCACGCCTGCTCCCGGCCAGCTGGTCCGGCTGGGGACGGTCGGCGTGTACCGCAGCGACGCGGTGGTGCGCCGCGCCAAGGCCCTGCAGGCGCATTCCCTCAATCGCGCGGCAGCGCTGCGCGTTTGCGCAGCGGACGCGGGCCGGCTCGGCCTCGCGGACGGTGCCCGGGCCGACGTCGATGGCGTGGTCCTGCCGGTGGCCATCGACGAGTCGGTGGCGCCCGGCTGTGCCTGGATCGAGGCCGGACGCGCCGAGCTGTCCGCGTTGCCGCCGCACGGCGCGGCGCTCACCATCAAGGCGATCGCGGCATGACACCCTCTCCCGATCCAATCATCTTCCTGTGGACGCTCGGGAAGATCCTGCTGATTGCGGTGCCCGTCATCATCACGGTCGCGATGTACGTGTGGTGGGAACGCAAGGTGATCGGCTGGATGCACGTGCGCATGGGACCGAACCAGATCGGTCCCTGGGGGTTGCTGCAGGCGTTCGCGGACGTGACGAAGCTCCTCATGAAGGAGATCATCATCCCGACCAACGCCAACCGGTTCCTGTACTTCACCGCGCCGATGCTGGCGGTGGTGCCGGCGCTGGCAGTATGGGCGATCGTGCCGTTCGACGGTGGCGGCATCGTGTTGTCCAACGCGAACGCCGGCGTGCTGTTCCTGCTGGCGATGACCTCGCTGGGGGTGTACGGCATCATCCTCGCGGGCTGGGCGTCCAATTCGCGGTACGCACTGCTCGGCGCGATGCGCTCGGCCGCGCAGATGATCTCGTACGAGGTCTGCATGGGCATGGCGATCGTGTGCGTGCTCATCCTGACCGGCAGCCTCAACTTCAGCGCGATCGTGGAGGCGCAGGCGGGATCGAAGGGCCTGTTCGACTGGTTCTGGCTGCCGCTGCTGCCGATGTTCTTCGTGTACTACATCTCCAGCGTGGCCGAGACCAACCGCCTGCCCTTCGACGTGGCCGAAGGCGAGTCGGAAATCGTGGCCGGCTACCACGTGGAGTATTCGGGTTCGGTGTTCGCGCTGTTCTTCCTGGCCGAATACGCCAACATGATCCTGTCCTCGTTCATCGTGACCATCCTGTTCATGGGCGGCTGGCTCAGCCCGTTCCAGGGCTGGCACCTCGGCTGGCTGTCGACCGCCGGCTGGTGGTGGATCGGGCTCAAGGTGTTTGTGTTCATGACCGCGCTGGTGTGGCTGCGCGCCACCTTTCCGCGGTACCGCTACGACCAGATCATGCGGTTGGGCTGGAAGGTGTTCATTCCGATTTCCATCGCCTGGATTTTCGTGGCGGGCCTCTTCCGGTATTTCGGCGTGGTGACGATAGGGCATTGAGATGAAACGGGTCATCGAATATTTGCGGAGTCTGCTTCTGCTCGAGCTGGCGGCCGGCCTCTGGCTGACGCTGAAGTACCTGTTCAAGCCGAAGTACACGATGCAGTTTCCGATGGAGAAGATCCCGCGCTCGCCGCGCTTTCGGGGGCTGCACGCGTTGCGCCGCTACGCCAACGGCGAAGAGCGCTGCATCGCGTGCAAGCTGTGCGAGGCGGTGTGCCCGGCGCTGGCGATCACCATCGATTCGGCGCCGCGCGCGTCCGACGGCCAGCGCCGCACCACGCGCTACGACATCGACCTCTTCAAGTGCATCTACTGCGGCTTCTGCGAGGAGGCCTGCCCGGTCGATTCGATCGTGCTGACCGACGTGCTCGAGTACCACTTCGAGAAGCGGGGCGAAAACATCCTGACCAAGCCCAAGCTGCTGGCGCTGGGCGATCGCCTCGAGGCGAGCATCGCCGCCAACCGCGCGCAGGACGCGCCCTACCGGTAAACCCCATGAACCACGCGCTCTTCCAGCAGGTCTGTTTCGTCGTGTTCGCCGTGTTCGCGGTGGGCGCGGCGCTGACGGTCGTTTCCGCGAAGAACACCGTGCACGCGGTGCTCGCGCTGGTGCTCACGTTCTTTTCCGCCGCGTGCCTGTGGATCCTCGCCGAGGCCGAGTTCCTGGCGCTGGCGCTGGTGGTGGTCTACGTCGGCGCGGTGATGGTGCTGTTCCTGTTCGTCGTGATGATGCTGGACATCGAGCTCGAGCCACTGCGCGAAGGTTTCATCAAGTATCTGCCGGTCGGCATTGGCGCCGCGGTGATCATGCTGATCGAGATGCTGGGCATCATCGGCGTGCGCGCGTTCAACGTGATGGCGGGCCCCAACCCCGCGGGCGCGTCCAACATCGAGTGGCTGGGCGAGGCGCTGTTCACCCATTTCCTGCTGCCGTTCGAGATCGCGGCCGTGATCCTGACGGTGGGGCTCGTCGCCGCGGTGGTGCTCGCGCTGCGCGTGCGTACGTTCTCCAAGCACCAGAATCCGGCGCGGCAGTCGGCGGTGCGCGTGCGCGATCGCGTTCGCATGGTCAAGATGGCGGCGACACTGCCGGCCGCGCCGCCGGCGACCACCGCACAGGAGCCCAAGGCGTGAGCATTCCCCTGTCCTGGTACATCGTGTTTTCGACGGTGCTGTTGTGCATCTCGATCGCGGGCATCTTCATCAACCGCAAGAACGTGATCGTGCTGCTCATGTGCATCGAGCTCATGTTGCTCGCGGTCGATACCAATTTCGTCGCGTTTTCGCGTTTCATCGGCAACCCATCGGGCCAGGTGTTCGTGTTCTTCATCCTGACGGTGGCCGCCGCCGAGTCGGCGATCGGCCTTGCCATCGTCGTGCTGATGTTCCGCAATCGCCGCACGATCAACGTGGGCGAGATCGATACGCTGCGTTACTAGGGAGCCGCCCGTGCCACATCGTTTGTTGCGATGCCGCGCCTTCCGGGGCGCGGCCCATCGGGAAACCGTCATGTTCCGTGAGGTGTGCGCGTGATCAGCCAGACCGTCCTGATAGCGCTGGTGGGCGCGCCGCTGGTGGGCGCGCTGATCGCCGGCCTGCTGCGCAACCAGATCGGGCGCGGCGGCGCGGCGGGCATCGCCATCGTCTCCGTTGCGCTGTCGTTTGCGCTGTCGTGCGTCGTGTTCTACCAGCTGGTCTGGCTCAACGCGCCCGCGTTCAACGCCGACGTGTACACGTGGCTCGCGGTCGGCAGATTCACCATCGGCATAGGATTCCTCGTCGACCGCCTGACCGCCTTGATGCTGGTCACGGTGACGTTCGTCTCGCTGATGGTGCACATCTACACCATCGGCTACATGCGCGATGATCCCGGGTTCCAGCGCTTTTTCGCCTACATCGCGCTGTTCACGTTCTCGATGCTCATCCTGGTCATCGCCAACAACTTCCTGCAATTGTTCGTGGGCTGGGAGCTCGTGGGGCTGGTGTCCTACCTCCTGATCGGGTTCTGGTTCCACAAGCGCAGCGCGAGCTTTGCCGCGTTGAAGGCGTTCATCGTCAATCGCGTGGGCGACTTCGGCTTCATCCTCGGCATCGCCGCGGTGCTGTATGCGACCAGCCAGCTGGGCTACGGTCCGACGCTCGACTACGCGCCGGTGTTTGCGCACGCGAGCGAGCTGGCCGGTCAGACGATCACCATCGTCGGCGGGCATCCGTGGTCGCTCGCGACGGTCATCTGCATCCTTTTGTTCATCGGCGCGGTCGGCAAGTCCGCACAGGCGCCGCTGCACGTGTGGCTGCCCGATTCGATGGAAGGCCCGACCCCGATCTCGGCCCTGATCCACGCGGCGACGATGGTCACCGCCGGCATCTTCATGGTGGCGCGCATGTCGCCGCTGTATGAAATGTCGCCGACCGCGCTGTCGGTGGTGCTGATCGTCGGCGCGACCACGGCGTTCTTCATGGGTCTCATCGGCGTCGTGCACAACGACATCAAGAAGGTCATTGCGTACTCGACGCTCTCGCAGCTGGGCTACATGGTGGTGGCGCTGGGCGTGTCGGCGTACGCGGCCGGCATCTTCCACCTGATGACCCACGCGTTCTTCAAGGCCCTGCTGTTCCTGTGCTCGGGCTCGGTGATCATGGCCATGCATCACGGCCAGGACATGCGCTTCATGGGCGGCCTGCGCAAGCGCATGCCGATCACCTATCTCACGATGTGGGCGGGCTCGCTGGCCCTGTGCGCGACGCCCGGGTTCTCGGGGTTCTTCTCGAAGGACCAGATCATCGATGCCGCGGGCGAGTCGCACATCTGGGGCGCGACCTACGCCTACTGGTGCGTGCTGCTGGGCGTGTTCGTGACCGCGCTCTACAGCTTCCGGCTGCTCTACATGACGTTCCACGGCCAGCCACGGTGGAAGGTGGTGCACGGGCTGCACGAGGCGGAAGGCAGCATCCCGACGCCCGGCGTGCTGCCGCACGAACCCAAGGAGTCGCCGCTGGTCGTGACGAGTCCGCTGATCCTGCTCGCGATCCCCTCGATCATCATCGGTTGGTTCACGATCAAGCCGTTGCTGTACGGCAACTGGTTCGGCAGCTCGATCAAGGTACTGCCCGACCACAACGTGCTTGCCGACATGGCCACGCACTTCCACGGCGCGCTGCCGATGTTCCTCGAAAGCTTCTGGTCGGCGCCGTTCCTGATCGCACTGGCAGGCTTCGTCGTCGCGACGTACATCTACCAATTCAATCCGCAGGTCGCGGGCAGGGTCGCGCGCCGGCTGCTGCCGCTCTACAAGCTCCTCAACCGCAAGTACTACGCCGATTACCTGCAGTACAACCTGTTCGCCTGGGGCGGCATCAGGCTTGGTCGGGCCGCGTGGAAGGGCACCGACATGGGCATCTTCGATGGCGCCGTCAACGGTGCAGCGTGGGTGACCGAGCGCAGTTCACGCGTGTTCCGGCGCCTGCAGACGGGTTTTCTCTACCACTACGCGTTTGCCATGATCATCGGCTTGATCGCGCTCCTGGGTGGGCTGTGGTACTGGGGATTGACATGATGCTCGACGCGCTACGCTGCAAGGATTTCGCATGATCCAGTGGCCCATCCTGAGTTGGCTGATCTGGCTGCCGTGCGCGGGTGCCATCGTGGTGCTGCTGGCCGGCAACGCGCGCCCGCGGCTGGCCCGCTGGCTGGCGCTGGGGTTCAGCGTGGCGACGTTCGCATTGAGCATCGTGCTGCTGGTGGCGTACTGGGCGGCGCCCGCGGGTTTCCAGTTCCAGGAAAACCTGCCCTGGATCCCCGGCATCAATACGCGCTATCACGTCGGCGTCGATGGCATTTCGGTCGCGCTCATCGTGCTGACCGCGGTGATCCACATCCTCGTGGTGGGCGGCGCGTGGCAGATCATCAAGGACAAGGTGCACCAGTACATGGCGGCCGTGCTGGTGCTGGACGGGCTTCTCATCGGCGTGTTCTGCGCGATGGACGCGCTGCTGTTCTACCTGTTCTTCGAGGCCATCCTGATCCCGATGTTCTTCCTCATCGGCGTCTGGGGTGGTCCGCGGCGCGTCTACGCGACGATGAAGTTCTTCATCTACACGTTCTTTGGTTCGATCTTCTTCCTGATCGGCATCCTGTACATGCACCACGTGGCGGGCACCTTCGACCTGCACCAGCTGGCCGAGTATCCGTTCACGTTCAAGCAGCAGACCTGGCTGTTCGCCTCGTTCTGCATCGCCTTCGCGATCAAGACGCCGATGGTGCCGGTGCACACCTGGCTGCCCGATGCGCACGTGGAGGCGCCGACCGGCGGCTCGGTGATCCTGGCCGCCATCATGCTGAAGGTCGGCACCTACGGGTTCATCCGCTTCCCGCTGATGATCACGCCGGATGCTTCGCAGCATTTCGCGTGGGTCATCATCGTGCTGTCGCTGGTCGCGATCATCTACATCGGCTACGTCGCGCTGGTGCAGCCGGACATGAAGAAGCTGGTCGCGTATTCGTCGATCGCGCACATGGGCTTCGTCACGTTGGGGTTGTTCATCGTCTTCATGCTGGCGCGGCAGCTGGGTGACTCGGCGATGGCCGAGCTGGGCGTGCAGGGCGCCGTGGTGCAGATGGTGTCGCACGGCTTCGTGTCGGGCGCGCTGTTCACCTGCATCGGCGTCATGTACGACCGCATGCACACGCACGAAATTTCGGTGTTCGGTGGCCTCGCCAAGGTGATGCCATGGTTCGGGGCATTCTGGGTCCTGTTCGCCATGGCCAACACCGGCCTGCCGGGCACCAGCGGTTTCGTCGGCGAGTTCATGGTGATCATGTCGGCCTTCAAGGCCAATCCGTGGATCGCGCTGTTCGCGGCGTACTCGCTCATCATCAGCGCGGGCTACACGCTGTATCTGGTCCGCCGCATCATCTGGGGCACCGCGCCCACGCCCGAAGCGGCGGCGATGCCGCGCATGAGCGCGCGCGAGGGCTGGGTGCTGACCGGCTTCGCGGTATGCGTGCTGGCGATCGGCGTGTACCCGTGGCCGTTGATGCACCTCATGGATTCCTCGGTGGCGCAGATCGTCACGCACGTCATGGCCAGCAAGCTCGGATAAGGCGCACGCATGTTCAATCCCCAAGACCTCTTGACGCTGTTGCCCGAGCTGTTCCTGACCGCGGCGGCGTGCCTGGTGCTGCTGTTCGACGTATTCCTGACCGATGACCAGCGCGACGCCACGCACTGGGTGGCGCTGCTGGCGCTCGTGGTCACGATCTATCTCGTGATCCAGGGCCAGCCCGCGGAGACCGTCACCGCTTTCGGCGGCATGTTCGTGCGCGACCACATGGCCGAGATCCTCAAGGTCACCGTGCTGATCGCCACCATCCTGATGTTCGTGATGGCGCGGGCGTGGCTGAAGGACCGCAAGCTGTTCGTCGGCGAGTTCTATTCGCTCGCGATGTTCTCGGTGCTGGGCGCGATGCTGCTGGTGTCGGCAGGCAACCTCATCACGGTATACCTCGGCCTCGAGCTGTTCTCGCTGCCGGCCTACGCGCTGGTCGCGATGAACCGCGAATCCAAGCTGTCTTCGGAAGCCGCGATCAAGTTCTTCGTGCTGGGCGCGCTGGCGTCGGGCCTGCTGCTGTTCGGCATGTCGCTCATTTACGGCGCCACCGGCACGCTCGACCTGCACCAGATCTTTGCTGCCGCGGGCACCACCCAGCAGCCGCACCTGCTGCAGTTTGGCCTGGTGTTCCTGGTGGTCGGCATCGGCTTCGAGTTCGGTGCGGTGCCGTTCCACATGTGGCTGCCCGACGTGTACGAAGGCGCGCCCACGCCGATCGCGATGTACATTTCGGCGGTGCCCAAGCTCGCGGCGATCGGGCTTGCCTACCGGCTGCTGGAAGTCGGCCTCGGGCCCTATGCCGGCGACTGGCGCGTGATGCTGGCGATCATGGCCGCGCTGTCGCTGGTGGTCGGCAACGTGGTTGCCATCGCGCAGACCAACTTCAAGCGCATGCTCGCGTATTCCACCATTTCGCACATGGGCTTCGTGTTCCTGGCGCTGTCCAACCCGACGCCCGAAGGCTACGCCTCGGCGCTGTTCTACGCGGTGTGCTTCGCGCTGATGGAAACCGCAGCCTTCGGCGTGATCCTGGCGCTGGCCCGCAAGGGCTTCGAGTGCGAGATGATTTCGGACCTCAAGGGCCTCAACCATCAGTCGCCCTGGATGGCGGGCGTCATGGCGATCGCCATGTTCTCGCTGGCCGGCATCCCGCCGCTCTGGGGCTTCATGGCTAAGGTGGAAGCCCTGAAAGCGGCCATCGACGGCGGCATGCTGTGGCTCGCCATCATCGCCATCATCTGCTCGATCATCGGCCTGTTCTACTACCTGCGCATCGTCTGGGTCATGTACTTCAACGCGCCGGCAGAGGGCCGCGAGCCGGTGTCGCCCAAGCCCGACTTCACGCTGCGCTGGCTGCTTTCAATCAATGGGCTGGGTCTCATCGCGATGATCGGCTTTTCCGGCCTGTTCTACTCCTGGTGCCTGGCGGCGTTCGGCGCCTGAGCGGCGCCGCGCTCACGCGGCCAGGTGCAGCAGGAGCCGCGCGAGGCTCACGACGTCCTGGCGGTTGTGTGCGGCCACGCGGCAGAGGTTGCGCGCCGAACCGCCGTGCAGGTAGGTGAGCCACGCCGCCGGCGCGTCGCTGCCGGGCAGGTCGTCCTCCCGGACGACGCCCAGGACGCGCCGCTCGATGGTGCACAGCCGGCAGTTCTCGTAGACGCCGCGCCAGCGCCGCCGGCTGGGATAGAGCAGATCGACGTGCTCGAGGCCCGTGGTCGGATCGGCCATCCGCGCCAGCCGGTAGCGCGTGCGCAGCAGGGGCGCGTCATACGACTTGCCGTTGTAGCTCGCGAGGATGGTCGTCGGTTCGAGCCAGCGCGCGAACTCCGCCAGCATCGCGCGCTCGGCGGCGAGCGTGGTGATGGTGAGCTGGCGAACCTCGAGCGCGCCATCACGCCAGCGCGCTGCGCCGATCATGAAGGCCCGCGTTCCGGTACCGCCCGCGAGGCCCGTGGTCTCGGTATCGAAGAACAGCACGCGCTGCGGATCGATGAAGGAACGCCGATCGAACGTGCCGTCGAGCAGGGTGGGCAACGGATCGCCCGGCACGCGGGCGCAGGTCAGGTACAACCCCGGCGCGATCTCCGTGCCCGGCAGCACGCGGTCGGCGGCGTTTGCACGATGCGCGACGGTGGGCACTTCGCGCAGGCGCAGCAGCGCGCGAAGTTGCGCGACGCCCGCGGGCAACGTGCGCGCGGCGGATCGTGGTGCGGTGGCCGCGGTCCGCGTCGGTTGCGCTCCCGTTTGGCGCTGCAGGACCTGCAGGCGTGCGAGCGTGGTGTTCATGCCGCGCTGAGCGCCGCCAGCACGCGCAGCGCGTGGGCCTTCGGCGATGTTGCCGGGTCGAGGGTGTCGTCCAGCACCGGCCCCGTGCACGCCGGGCAGCCGGCGCGGCAGCCGCAGCCGCGGATGAGCGCCATCGCCCGGGCCACGAGTTCGGCCTGGCGCTGCCAGAGGGGTTCGGACAGTCCGATGCCCCCCGGATAGTTGTCGTAGAGATACACGGTCGGCGTGAAGCGCTCGATGGCACCAAGGGCGGGCGCGCCGCCCGCGAGCGCGCGGAGCCGGCCACGGCCGGAAGCGTCCGCCTGCGCGGACCACGCGCCATCGCCGCTGCCGACCGACTGCTGCAGGTCGGCGCCGTCGGCCATCACGGCGATGCGCGCCACCACATGCAGCGCGTAGGCCGCACCCAGGAAGCCGTCGAGCGCGTCCTGGCGCGAGGTGAACAAGCCGTCGAGGACCGCCTGGGGCAGCTGCCACCACACCGCGCTGGTGTGCATTTCGAGATCCGGCAGGTTCACGTCGCCGCAGCCGATGTTCTCGTGGGTGTAGTAGCGGATCTTCTTGTAGCCGGCGACGCGGCGGACGACGTGGACCTCGCCGTGGTGGCTCGCGCCGGCGCCGGCCACGCACTGATCGAAGCTTTCCAGCACCTTCAGGCGCGTGTAGTCGATGGCGTCGGTGTAGTAGTCGGCATGGGTGCGGGTGACGAAGGCCTTGCGGCCTCCCCAGTCGAGCTTCTCGACTTGGTAGGGCGTCGACTGCACCATGTGGATCGCGCCTTCGTACAGCATCAGCGGCGCCGAGCTGAAATCGACCTCGGCGATGATGGTCTGGCGGCCGTCCGTGCGATCGACCACCACGAAGTTGCCGTCGGATACGGAGCGCAGGCTGACGGCGTTGGCGGGATAGCTGTCCGCGATCCACTCGTAGCGGCCGCCTTCGGCATACAGCACGCCGTCCTCGGCGAGGAGTTCGAGGAACACCTTCGGATCGACCGGCCCAAAGGTGTCGCCGTCGGCAAAGGGCAGCTCGAACGCGGCGCAGCGGATGTGGTCGAGCAGGATCACGGGCTGGTCGGGGGCGATGCACGCGCGTTCGGGCGTCGCGTGGGTGAAGAATTCCGGATGCCGCACGATGTACTGGTCGAGCGGATCGCCGGTGGCGACCAGCACGCCGAGCGAGGGCTTCTGGCGCCGGCCCGCGCGGCCGAAGCGCTGCCAGCTCGCTGCGACCGAGCCCGGATAGCCGTTCAGTACGACCGTGTCGAGCGCGCCGATGTCGACGCCGAGCTCCAGCGCCGAGGTGGAGACGATGCCATCGATGCGCCCCGCGCGCATCGCACGTTCGACTCCGCGGCGTTCGGTCGGCAGGTACCCGCCGCGGTACGCACGGATGCGCGCCGGCTTGCGCGGATCGTGGTCGAAGACGTCCTTCAGGTACTTGGTCAGCACCTCGACCAGCGTGCGCGAGCGCGCGAACACCAGCGTCTTCAAACCTGCCTTGATTGCCATCCGCGCGATGCGGTTGGATTGCGAGCGCGCGGACGCGCGCAAGCCAAGGTCGGGATTGACGATGGGAGGATTCCACAGCAGCACGCGCCTGGCCCCCGCGGGCGCGCCGGACTCGGTGATGGCGGTGACCGGCGCACCCAGCAGCGCCTGCGCGTGCTCCTGCGGGTTGCCGATCGTCGCCGAGCACAGGATGTACTGCGGCGAGGCGCCGTAGAAGGCGCAGATGCGGTTCAGGCGCCGGATGACATTGGCGAGGTGCGAGCCGAACACGCCGCGGTAGCTGTGGATCTCGTCGATCACGACGAACTTCAGGTTTTCGAAGAACTGCGCCCACTTGGTGTGGTGCGGCAGGATGCCCTGGTGGAGCATGTCGGGGTTGGAGACGACCACGTCGCCGTTCACGCGGATGGCGCGGCGCTGGTCGCCCGGCGTGTCGCCGTCGAAGGTCGCCGCGCGGATGCCGAGATCCCCGGCGCGTGAGAGTTCCAGCAGTTCGGCCACCTGGTCCTGCGCCAACGCCTTGGTCGGGAACAGGTACAGCGCTTTCGCGCGCGCCTGCATCGCGGCCGCGACGACCGGCAGCGTGTAGCACAGGGACTTTCCCGACGCCGTGGGCGTCACCACGACCACGTGCTCGCCGCGTTCGACCGCGTCCCAGGCCGCGCGCTGGTGGCTGTAGAGCCGCTCGACGTGGCGCACGCGCAGGGCGTCCACCACGGCCGTCGGCAGCCCGGGCGGAAACGGCGCCCAATGCGCCGGTACCGCCGGCAGCGTGAACGCGCCGGTGATGCGGTCGGCGTATTTGCCTTCCAGGTGGGCCGCAAGGGCGGCGCCATCGATGCGGTGCGCGGGCAGGGTGGACGGCGATGGAAGGGCGTTCATGTGCGCGAGCGTGCACGCGCCCGGTCTCACGCCCTGAGACCGGGCGCGGGGACGCCGCTGGCGCGCGGTTCCCGATCGCGCGCGGGAGTTGTGCCGAAGGGGCGCAGGTACGTTGAAGTCGGGAGAGCTTCGGAGTTCCACGATCGCGAACGCGTGGACCGGGCGCCTGCGGCGCGCATTGCGGCGGCGACAAGGACGCGTTCGCCGCCGGCCTGGTTCGGCGCAAGTGGCCGCGCGATCGCGCGCTTCATGGTTGCGTACAAACGCCGGCTGGGGCCGCTGTCGCGGCTAAAATGGCCGGATGCCTATCGCGATCAACCGGCACCTGGGCCACGCAGGCGAGGTGTTCCCGGATGCGTTCTACGTGCGTCGCGACGGGACGACGTTCATCTCCACCCTCCACTCCCAGGGTGCGTGGCAGCCCGGCGAGCAGCATCTGGCGCCGGCTTCCGGGCTGGTGCTGGCCGAGATCGAGCGCCGCTTGCCGAGTGACAAGCTGGTGTCGCGCGCGTCGTTCGACGTGCTGGGGGTGATCCAGTCCGGGGAATTCACCATCGACGTTCAGATGGTTCGCCCCGGACGGTCGATCGAGTTGGTCGAGGCGAGCATGCGACACGGCGAGCGCACGAGCATCCGCGCGCGCGTCTGGCGCCTCGCGGCCGGAAACACCACCAGCGTACAGGGCCTCGAATGGACACCTTTGCCACCGCCGGATGCCGTGGCGCCGTTGGCATTTTCATCGGTGTGGGGTGGAGGTTTCATTGCGTCGCTGGAAGCCCGGCGCGCGGCCGATGCGCGCCCTGGGCGCGGGCGCAGTTGGATCCGCACGCGCTACCCACTGGTGGCGGGCGAGGGCGATCCGCCGGTCGCCGGGTTCCTGAAACTGGTCGATACTGCCAACGGGCTGGCCGTCCGCGCACGTCCGGGTGACGTGTTCTTCGCCAACGTGGATCTCACCGTGCACTTCATCCGCAGGCCGGAAGCCGGCTGGGTCGGCTTCGATACGCGGGTCAACTTTGGTCCGACCGGGCTTGGTGAGACCTTCTCCGTCCTGAGCGATCGCCACGGCCCGGTGGGTACCGCCGCCCAGAGCCTGACCGTGCGACTGGGCGTAAATTGCTCCGGCGGGACCTGAGCAAGCGGCGATGGCGCCGCGGGGGCGCCGCGCCGGGAGCGCGCAAGTCACCCCGGAAAGCGCGAAAATAGCCTGTGCCTCGGTGCGGTTGCAGGCGCCGGGAGGTCTTGGCGCATGGCCCAGCAAGGCTCGCTCCGTTCCCGCCGCTTGCGCCTTGCCGACCATGTCCGTTGCCGTTCCGGCTGCTCCCGCCCGACCCGCGTCCGCGGTCGCCAAGGGCTACCTGCTGATCCACGTGTGCGTGGTGCTGTGGGGCTTCACGCCCATCATGGGGCGGCTGATCACGCTGGATGCGGTGGCGCTGGTCTGGTGGCGGATGCTGCTTGCGGCGGTCGCGTTGCTGCTGCTGCCCGCGACCTGGCGCGGCCTGCGCCAACTGTCGCCGCGCCTGGTCGCGGGGTGCTGCGGCGTGGGTGTCGTACTCGCCGTGTCGTGGGCGTTGTTCTACCTCTCGATCAAGTTGACCAATGCGTCGGTGGGCGCGGTATGCCTGGGGACCGCGCCGCTGTTCATCGCGGTGGCGGGTCCTGCCTTGACGCATCGTCGGTATCGGCGCGCGGACCTGGCGCTGGCGCTGGCGATCATTCCGGGCGTCGCGCTCGTGGCCGGCGGCATCCCGCGCGGGATGTACGTGGGGCTGGCGATCGGGCTGCTGTCCGCGGGGTTGCTGGCTGGATTCAGTGGCCTCAACAAGCTGCTGGCGAGCCGCACCCATGCGTTGAGCGCAACCGCCATCGAGCTTGCGACCGGCGCCGTGTTCCTGACCCTCGTCATCGCGTCGTTGCCGCACGCCGATGCAGGGTTCACGCTGCCACATGGAAGCGACGCGGTGCTGCTGGTGGTATTTGCGATCGTGCTGACTTCGCTGCCCCTGGCCATGATGCTGATCGCGCTGCGCAGCATCAGCGTGTTTGCCCAGCAGATGGCCACCAACCTCGAACCGGTATACGCGGTGGTGCTCGCCATTCCGATCCTGCACGAGCAGCAGCAACTCGACCCGCTGTTCTACCTTGGCGTCGTGGTGATCCTAGGTACCGTCATGGTCGAGCCGGTGATCCAGTGGCTGCGTGCCCGGGCCGCGCGCCCGGGTACGGCCCGCGTGTGAGAACCGCGACGCCGGCGCGCGGGAACGCGCCTGATACAGCGCAACACGCCGCGCCGGGTTCCGCGTAAGGTGGGCCCATTCTTTACTTCACGGGTCGCGGATGGATATCCAGGGTGCGAACGTCGAGCGCTTCGACACGATCGCCGCCGAGTGGGACAACGATCCGCGGCGCGTCCTGATGGCGCAGAAAATCGCGCGTGCGATGCGGGCTGCGCTGGCGCCCACCGGCCGCGAGCGTGCGCTGGAGTTTGGCGCGGGCACCGGCCTCGTCACGCTCCTGATGGCGGGCAAGCTCGCGCACGTGACGGCCATGGATGCCTCGGCCGGCATGCTCGGGGTGCTGAAGCGCAAGTGCGTGCTGAAAAGGCTGGGGCAGGTCGAACCCGTGGAGGGGCGCGTGCCGGAAGATCTCCCGGCCGGGCCGTTCGATCTCGTCTACAGTTCCATGACGCTGCATCACGTGGAGGACGTGCCAGGCCTGCTGCGGCAGCTTGCGGACCGGCTGGCGGCGGGCGGACGCATCGCGCTGGCCGACCTCGATACCGAAGATGGCAGTTTCCACGGCGATGCGACGGGGGTCGTGCACCACGGCTTCAAGCGCGATGTCGTGGCCGGCTGGCTGCGCGATGCGGGCTTCGTCGACAGCGTGTTTTCGACCGCATACACCGTCCAGCGCGACGGCGACGATGGCCGTCGCCACGACTATCCGATCTTTCTGGCCGTGGCCCGCAAGCCCGAACGTTGAGTAGGCGCGAAAGCCGCGCCGATCCGCGCGTCCTGCGCCTTACTGCGGCCGCGGTGGTGCGGTCGAGCCGCGGATGACGAGCTCGGGCTTGAAGCCCTCGTTGACCGCGGGACGCCCATGGATCTGCGCGATTAGCAGCCGCGTCGCGCGCTCGACGATGATCTCGCCGCGCTGGCGCACGGTGGTCAGCGGAGGCCACGACTGGCGCGAAAACGGGCTGTCCTCGAAGCCGGCGATCGACATGTCGTAGGGCACGTGCATCCCGACCGAGCGCACCGCCGCCAGCACGCCGGCGGCGATCTCATCGTTGCAACCGAAAATGGCGGTTGGCGGGCTGGGCAGCTCGAGCAGGCGCCGCGCGCCGCGGAAGCCGTCATCGAAGATGTAATCGCCCTCGATCACGAGCTCGGCGTGCAGATGCAACCCGTAGTCCTGCAGCGCCTGCTTGTAACCCTTGAAGCGCTCGGTGCTGCAACGATGGTACTTGCTGCCCTGCAGGAAGCCGATGCGGACGTGGCCCAGCTGGACCAGGTGCGCGGTGATCGCGTAGGCGGCGTCACGGTCGTCGACGTAGACGCAGGGTGAGCCGTCGTGAGGGTCCTCCGACGCCGACACCACCCGCACGGTCGGGACGTTGGCCGCGGCCAGCTTCTTCAGGGCCGGGCCGCGCTCGGAAACCGGCTGGGTCAGCACGATGCCGGCCAGCCCGGTGCGCGCCACGAATTCGCACAGGTGGTCGCCCAGCGCGGGGTCGCGTGAATCGTAGGCGTGGATCTGCAGGCCGTAGCCCAGCGCATCGCAGGCGGCCAGCGCGCCCTGCTGGGCGGAGATGATGTAGTAGGCGTTGGGATTGTCGTAGACAAGCCCGACCGCGTAGGTGTGCGCGCCGGTCAGGCCGCGTGCGAACAGGTTGGGGCGATAGCCAAGCTGCTCGATCGCGCGCAATACGCGTTCGCGAGTCTCGCTGCGGACCGAGGTTTCGCCGTTGATGACGCGCGACACGGTCTTCGCCGATACCCCGGCCTTGGTCGCAACGTCTTCCAGTGTGGTGGCACCCAAGTGGCGCTCCTTCATGTCTCAATGTGGCGTGGGGAAATCGGGGTCAGAGTGCAATTTCCCCCTGGCCGTCACGACACGGGAACCCGGCTCGAAATTGCACTCTGACCCCGGTTTCGTCGAGCTTCTCATCCCGCGGCGGGCTGGATCGTGCAGGCACGCCTATGCTGGCCGAGCTGACAGCGCTGCCATCCCGACCGTGTGGCGCCGCGCTGCGGCGTGGTCCCCTTGGACGTCTCAGCGAAGCATACTCGCGAATCCGCTGTGGTGTGGATTGACAGCGCTGACTCAAATGACCAGAATCAGACATCGACCGCTTGCGCAGGCGGCGCGCGAGGCGCGCGCCGTGGCGCGAGCGGTGGTTCGACGGAGTGCGTGGACAGTTCTGCATTCATTGCCCAACCCGCCATGTCAGTGGTTCCTCATTCAGAGGTAGGCATCATGAATATTCACAAGAGCGTGCTCGCGGCGAGCATCTCGGGCGCGCTGCTGTTGGTGGCGGCCACCGCGCCGGCGCTGGCGGCGACGCCCGCGGGTGGTCCTGCGGCGCAACCGCAGAACACGACGTCCGGCCAGTCTGCCCAGCAGGCACAGTCCACGTCGTCGCAGTCCCAGCCGCAGCAGTTGCAGGCCGTCCAGGTCGTCGGCATTCGCGCCAGCCTGCTGAAGTCGCTGGAAACCCAGCGCGCCAGCAACGCGACCGTCAGCGTGGTCACTGCCGAGGACATCGGCAAGTTTCCGAACACCAACGTCGCCGAGGCCATGACCCTGGTTCCTGGGGTCGCGGTCGATCGGCGCTACGGGCAGGGCGGACGCGTCAGCATCAACGGCACCGACCCGAGCCTCAACCTGACCTTCCTCGATGACTATCCGATTCCGACCGTCGACTGGCTGTTCGGCGAAGAGCCGGACACCGGGTTCGACTACACGATCCTCGCGCCGGAGATCCTCGGCAACCTCGAGATCTACAAGACGGCGGAAGCCCGCCTGCCCTCGGGCAGCCTGGGTGGTACGGTCATCATGCACACCCGCAAGCCGCTGGACCTGCCGGCCAATACGCTGACGGCAAGCGTCGGCGAGGTCTACAACGACCAGGCGCATCAGGGCAAGCCGAACGGCTCGGTGTTTTACAGCTGGAAGAACGCCAGCAGCACGGTGGGCTTCGACATTGCGCTGTCGCGCTACGAGGAAGCGATCAACCGCCAGGGACACGAGGTGTTCTCGTTTGAACCGGTGTCCGCGTACATGGGCAATCCGCTCGTGGCCCGGGAAGTTTCCCAGGGACTGATCAAGCCGACCGACCAGGTGAGCTCCGAGCAGAACGCCGCGCTGATGACCCAGCCGCGCAAGCGCAACACGGCGGTGTTCAACCTGCAGGTGAAGCCGAATGACCACCTGTCGTTCCTGCTGGGCGGCCTCTACATCCACGAGAACTTCACCGGCTTCAACCAGTCGATGTACGCGTTCAACGCGACGACGCCCAACAACGTCACCAGTTTCACCTCGAACAACAATGGCCTCATCACCAGTGGTCACGTGTGTGGGCTGGGCGAGACGATGACGCTTCCCGACGGCACCTCGCAGGCCTGCGGTGGCGCGGTGACGTTCCTGGACGATTACCTGCGCGGCTCGACCGTCAACACCAAGGCGCTGCACCTCAACGTGGACTACGAGGGCAACCACTGGGGCGTTTCCGGCCTGGTGGGCATCAGCACCGCGTACAACCGGCAAAACGTGTATTTCCTGGAGAACGGCTACCAGGGCGGCTACACCTTCAATACCGCGACCGGCGCGACCTATGACGATCCCGCGGCCGTCCGCGACCCGGCCAACTGGGGCGAGATCGGCGGCTTCCAGGGGGCGTACATCTACCAGCGGTTCTACGACAAGGACGCGTTTGCGCACCTCGATTTCCACGTCGACTTCGACAGCATCTTCAATCGCCTGCAGTTCGGCGTGCGCGTCGTCAACGCGAAGGAACAGGCCTTCGACAACGAATGGGACAACGTCGCGGCCGCTACCTACGCCCAGCTTGGCGGCGTGAGCTACACCAACATCCTCAACAACAGCTCGTTCCCGAACTTCTCGAAGGACATGGGCCAGCACGTGCAGATCCCGCAGTCGGCGGTGGAGAACTGGGTGATCCGGACCGCCGATACCAGCCCTTCGCAGCTCAGCCCGTCTTCGCCCATCGACGGCAATTCGAACTTTGCGCAGTTGACCGAGGCCGCATACGTGCAGCAGGACTTCGACACCGGCAACGGGCTGCGCGGCAACTTCGGCGTGCGCTTCGTGCGCAACCGGATCGCCAGCACGGCGTTCAACACCGGCGGACTGACGCCCGTGTGGCCGGCGCCGGCAAGCTGGTGGCAGACCGCGCACGCGAACTTCGATGACGTCCTGCCTTCATTCAACATCGCGTACGACACCGGCGACAACGTCGTGTTGCGCCTGGCGGGTGCGAAGGTGATTGCATGGGCGCCCGTTTCCCAGCGTTTGAATACGGTGGGGCTCAACCCGACGCCGCTGACCGGCACCGCGGGCAATCCTGACCTGCCGCCTTACAAGTCCTACAACTACTCGGCGTCGGTCGAGTGGTACTTCGCGCCGCAGGCAGTGCTGTCGTTCACGTCGTTCCTGGACCACATCCTCAACTACAACTCGACGGTGACCACGCTGGAGCCGGTATTCAATCCGCTGATCCAGAGCAACCCGCAGCTGTGGGCGAGCACGTACCTCAACCAGCTGGGCAACTGCAACGCGCAGGGCATCTGCGACTTCGCCATCACGCATCCCGAGTCGATCGGCGCGGGCCAGATCCGCGGCCTGTCGGTGGCATACCAACAGGCGTTCGGCGACACGGGCTTTGGCCTCGTCACCAACTGGACGTACGCGCAGGGTTCCACGAACGCGGGCGAAGCGATTCCGTACAGCTCCAAGAATTCGATCACGGTGAGCCCGTATTACGAGAAAGGCCCGTTCAACGCGCGCGTCGACGTCAACTGGCGCAGCCGCTATCTCGCGGGGGGCTACATCGCCGGCGCGGCGCCGGCCACGGTGAACAACTACACCGAGCTGGACTTTTCGGCGGGCTGGGCGTTCAACAGGCACTACTCGCTGGATTTCGCAGCGTTGAACATGTTGAACGAAGCGTATGACATGTACCAGGGCTCGCCCGACGTTCCGCTCAACAAGTACACCAACGGGCGGCGTTACATGTTGACCTTCCACTACAAGCTGTAACGGCCGATGGACGGCAGCCGCGGCGCGGAACGCGTGGCGCGCCGCGCTGCCGGTGGCTTGGGCGGGGTTGGCAAGTGCGTACAACGCGCGCAACATGCATGGAACGGGGGGAGCGTCGTGGCGATCATCCAGTCATTGAAGGCAGCAGGCCTCGTTGCGTGTCTGGCATGCGTGTCGCCGGTCGGGGCCGCGGCGCCGCCGCCGAACCTGCCGCTGGCGCCCACCTCGGGACAGATCCTGGCACCCACGCAGCCGCGCGTGCTGGTGAACCAGGTGGGGTATGACCGCGACGGCCAGAAGCGCGCCATCGTGCAGGGCTTCGCCGGGGATCGGTTCACCGCGTTCAAGGTCATCGACGCCGACACCGGCGCGGTCGCACTGACGGGTGTGCCGACGCCCGCGGGCGTCGTGCCGCACTGGCAGGATTGGCACTACTGGACGATCGATTTTTCGGCGCTCCGGAAACCGGGCTTCTATCGCGTCGAAGCCGAAGGCAGCCACGACGTGGCATCGTTTCCGTTCTGGATCGCCAACGATGCGCTGAAGCGCTACACGCTGTCCGACGTCATCTATTACTTCAAGGGCCAGCGCGCGAGCGGCGACTTCGACCGCGCGGACTCGCACCTGCCGCGCCCGGGCGGGACCGGCACCGTGGATCTTGCGGGCGGCTGGTACGACGCGACCGGCGACTACGGCATCCACCTGGCGCAGACTTTTGTCGGTGCGCCGGCGCTCACCAACCAGGACGTGTCCTTCGCGGTGTGGAGCCTCGCGTCCGCGTGGCGCAACCTCGAGGCTCGGCACGACCCGAACTTTGCGCAGTACGAACGGCGCCTGATCGACGAGGCCACGTTCGGGGCCGATTTCCTGGTGCGCGACCACGTGCCCGGCGGCTCGTTCTACCTGGGCGTGAGCGCGCCGGGCGTGGGCAAGCTCGCGGCCGACCGGCAGGTGTCGCTGGCGCTGGGTGAACACTTCGGCGTCAAGACGAATCCCGCGGCCACCAACCTGCCCATGTACCAGAAGCAGGCGCCGCGTCCGACCGCGTTGAAGCCGGTGAACTACGAGGCGGGTTTCCGCTCGGGCGGCGGCATGGCGATCGCGGCACTCGCAGTGGCCAGCACCCTGCCGGGGCATGGTGCCTTCACGTCGCAGCAGTACCTCGCCGCCGCCGAGGCGGCGTACCGGTTCCTGGCCGCCCACAACGACGAGGTGCTGGCCGACGGCAAGCCCGACATCGTGGACGACTTCACCGCGCTCGCCGCCGCGAGCGAGCTGTATCGCGCCACGCACGCCGCGGCCTATCGGACCGCGGCCGACGCGTGGGCCCAAAAATTGATGGCGCGCCTGACCACCGCCAAGGGTTTTGCGAATTACTGGAGCGACGGCGCAGGCGACCGGCCGTTCTTCAGCGCGAGCGACGCCGGCCTGCCGGTGGTCGCGCTGGTCGACTATGCCGGCATCGCCGCGCCCGCGGCGCGGGCCGCCGCGGTGAAGGCCATCAGGCGTTCGCTGGCGTTCGAGCTGGCGACCACCGCCGACGTCAACAACCCGTTCGGCTACGCCCGCCAGCTCGTCACGCTGCACGATGGGGCGATGGTCACGCGGTTCTTCATGCCGCACGACACCGCGGCCGCACCCTGGTGGCAGGGCGAGGACGCACGCCTGGCCTCACTGGCCGCGGCCGCGCGCGTGGCGGCGCCGCTGTTTGCCGACGACGCGGCCTTCCAGAAGCGCCTGCGCGACTACGCCGACGATCAGCTCGACTGGATCCTGGGCCTCAACCCCTACGACACCTCGCTGTTGATTGGCGCGGGTGATACGCCGCGCAACGGGCAATACCTGTTCTTCAATTCGTGGGAATACACCAGCGCGCCAGGCGCCGTGATCAACGGCATCACCGCGGCGCGCGGATCGACCGACGCCACGGGCATCGCGTTCAACCTGGGCTACGCGACGACCGATCGGGACGACGACTGGCGCTGGACCGAGCAGTGGGTGCCGCACGACGCGTGGTTCCTGTACGCGGTCAGCCTGCCGCAACGCTGAGGCGAGCTGCCCATACCGACCATTCGAGGGAGTTGATGATGCGATCTGCCGTTGTTGCACTGTTGTTGGCGCTGGTGCTGCCATGCGTGGTTGGCGTGCAGGCCGCGGAGCCGGTTGCGCCGTACCGGGTCGTGGGCTACGACTTTGGTGCGAGCTGGGTGCCCGGCGAGACCGACACCATCCCGTGGAAGCCGATTCCGGCCAGCCAGGCCCGCGAGCTCGACACCATCATCTTCGCGTTCGCCGGCATCAAGAACGGGCGCGTGGTGCTCACGGACACGGGCGCGAGGCGCCTGGATTCGCTGGTCGCGCTGAAAAAAGTCAACCCGCACCTGCGGGTGGAGCTGTCGGTGGGCGGCTGGGGCGCTGGCGGGTTTTCGGAAGCCGCCAGCACCGCCGGCGGGCGCCAGCTGTTTGCGGCGAGCGCCACGCAGCTCGTCGTGCAGCATCACCTCGACGGGCTCGACGTCGACTGGGAGTTCCCGGGCAGCGACGCCGGCGGGATCACCGCGAGCCCGGACGATCGCGGCGACTTCACGCTGCTGCTTGCGGCCGTGCGTTCCAGCCTGGATGCCGCGGCGGCGGCCGATGGTCATGCGTACTCGCTGAGCATCGCCGCGGGTCTTGGCAACGACCTTCGCGACGTCGACATCGCGGCCATCAACCGCTATCTCGACAGCTTCAACGTCATGACCTACGACATGTGCAACAAGGAACCGCCGGGCGTCCACGTGACCTGCCATCACTCGGGCCTCGACGCGGGCCCCTCGGCGCCGGCCTATGTCGACACGGTCGCGCGCGGCGTGTGGCAGTTCATCTCCGCCGGCGTGCCCCCGCGCAAACTCGTGATCGGCGCCGCGTTCTACGGCCACGCGTACGGCGACGTCACGCCGAAGGACGACGGTCTGTACCAGCCGTACGCCAAGGCGCTGGATCTGGGCGAACTCTCTTGGCCGCGGGTCAAGGCAGGTTTCATGGATACCGACGGCTTCGTGCGCCACTGGGATCCGGACGCGCAGGCCGCCTGGTCGTGGAACGCGGCCACGCACACGTTCGTGACCTACGACGATCCGCAATCGATGGCCGCCAAGGCCGCGTTCGTCAAGGCCAATCACCTGGGCGGCATCATGTTCTGGCAGCTCGGTGATGACCCCAGCGGCGAGTTGCTGCACGCGATCGCGCAGGGCCTCGACGGCGGCGCCGCGCCGGCGACGGCCGAGGGTGGTGGCAAATGAAGCCGGCGTGTGCCGCTGCGATCGGCCTCGCGCCCGGGTACGGGGCCGATCGATGACCGCACCCGTCGCCGGTTGGGGCACGCCGCCGCACGCGGCAGGCCGCGTCGTCTGCTTTGGTGAAATGCTGGTGCGGCTGTCGCCGCCCGACCACGAGCTGCCGCTGCAATCGGGCCGCCTGCGCGTCCACTTCGGCGGCGCGGAAGCCAACGTTGCGGCGTCGCTGGCGGCGCTGGGCGGGGCCAGCGCCATGGTGAGCCGGGTGCCCGACAACTTCCTCGGACACGCGTGCATCGCGGAGCTGCGGCGCTTCGGCGTCGATACCGGTGCGATCCACTGCGCCGACGGACGCATGGGGCTGTATTTCCTGGATCCCGCGCGGCTGCAACGTCCGGCTGAGGTGGTCTACGACCGCGCCGGCTCGGCCTTCGCGTGCACCGGTGCCGCCGGCTATGACTGGCCGCGGCTGCTGGAAGGCGCAGCCTGGCTGCACGTGTCCGGGATCAATCTCGCACTGGGCGACGCCAGCGCCGACGCCTGCCTTGCGGCGGCGCGCGCGGCCGTGGCGGCGGGTGTCAGGGTGTCCTTCGACTGCAACTACCGCAGCAAGCTCTGGGGCGAACGCGGCGTCGAAGCCACCACGCTCATGTGCGAGCTCGCGGCAATGGCCGACCTGATGTTCGGCAACGAGCGCGACATCGCGCTGATGCTGGGGCTCGATTTCGCGGAGGGCGTCGAGGGCGATCAATTCACCCGCGCGGCCGCGGCGGCGTTTGCGGCCTGGCCGCGCCTCACGTGGCTGGCGACGACCGTGCGGACCACCGCCGGAACGCCGACGCTCGCGGGCGCGCTGGCGGCGCGCGGTGGCGACGTCTGGCAGACCCCGGCGCGCAGCCTCGCCGGCACGGTCGACCGCATCGGCAGCGGCGACGCGTTTGCGGCGGGCTTGCTGCACGCCATGCTGCGCGACACCGCGCCCGCCGCCGCGCTCGACTTCGCGCTGGCCGCAGCGTGGCTGAAGCACGGCGTTCCGGGTGACGCCAATCGCTTCGGCGACGCCGAAGTGCGCGCCTGCCTGACCACCAATGACCGCGGCGTCGTCCGCTGAGGCCCGTCGTGCGCACGCCCGCATCCATTTCGCTTGCAGCCGTTGGCAACGAACCCGTTTTGCGTCCCGCTGGAGTGCCCAGTCGATGAATGCCGCCGTCGCACCGCCCACCGCCCGCCAGGTCCGCCGCTACACCGCGTTCGTCGCCACGCTGGCAGCCGTCGGCGGCCTCATGTTTGGCCTCGACGTCGGCGTCATCGCCGGTGCCGAGCAGTTCATCCAGCGCGAGTTCGGCATCGGCGATGGCATGCTCGAACACATCGTCAGCAGCATGATGTGGGGCGCCGCCGTCGGCGCCGCGCTGGCGGCGTGGTTCGCGGGACGCTTCGGACGCAAGCGCTCGCTGGCGTTCTCGGCCGGCCTGTTCGTCGTGGGCGCGCTGTTGTCGGCGGCCGCGTGGTCGCCGACCTCGTTGATCGTCGCGCGCTTCGTGCTGGGCCTCGCGGTCGGCATCGCCGCGTTCACCGCTCCCGTCTATATCGCCGAAGTCGCGCCGCGGCAGCGGCGTGGCGCAATGATCTCGACCTATCAGTTGATGATCACCATCGGCATTTTCGTCGCGTTCATGTCGGATACGGGTTTCAGCTACATCGAAGGCTGGCGCTGGATGCTCGGCATCATCGCGGTGCCGGGCGCGCTGTTCATGCTGGGCGTGATGGTGCTGCCGGAAAGCCCGCGCTGGCTGATGCTGAAACGCCGCGCAGCCGACGCCAGCCTGGTGCTGCAAAAGCTGCGCGGCGATCCCGACGTGGTGCGCGACGAGCTCGCGGAGATCGACCAGCAGATGGCCAATCCGCAGCAGGGTTGGCGGCTCTTCCTGCACAACCGCAACTTCCGCCGCGCGGTGGGCTTTGGCGTCGCGATGCAGGTGGTGCAGCAGCTCACCGGCATCAACGTCGTGATGTATTACGCACCGCGCATCTTTGCCGACATGGGCTATGGCACCGCGTTGCAGATGGGGTTCACCGCGGTGGTCGGGCTGACCAACGTGCTGGCGACCCTGATCGCGATCGCGTGGGTGGATCGCGTCGGCCGCAAACCCATTCTGTACGGCGGCTTCACCGCCATGGCGATCGGGCTTGCGGTGTTTGGCGGGCTGATGCACGTGGGCATGGTCGGCAACGCCGAACATTTCACGGCGATCGCCATGCTGCTGCTGTTCGTCATCGGATTTGCGTGCTCGGCGGGCCCGCTGGCGTGGACGCTCTGCTCGGAAGTGCAGCCGCTCAAGGGCCGCGATTTCGGCATGGGGGCATGCACCGTCGCCAACTGGGTGTTCACCGGCATCGTGGGCGCGACCTTCCTGACGCTGCTCAACACCCTGGGCAGCGCCCACACGTTCTGGTTGTATGCGGCGCTCAACGCGCTGTTCCTGCTGTTCACGTTTGCACTGGTTCCCGAGACCAAGGGCGTGATGCTGGAACAGATCGAGCGCAAGCTGATGCGCGGCGCGCGCTTGCGTGACATCGGCGTCTGAGCCGCACGTTCGAATGAAACCGAAGGAGCAATCTTGAGCACCGCGAACTACGTGGATTACCGGCTGCGCGACGATGGTGTCGCGGTGTTGACGCTGGACAATCCACCGCTGAACCTCAACGCGATGCCGACGCTGCGGCTGCTGCGCCGACACGTCGCGCAGATCGCGGGCGACACGCGCGTGCGCTGCGTCGTGGTCACCGGTACGGGCGAACGCGCGTTTTGTGCCGGCTCGGACATCCACGAGTTCGAGTCGGTCATGGACGACGTGGTGGCCAAGAAGCTGCGGCTGGAAAACGAGGCCTTCAACGGGCTCGCGGAATTGCCCGTGCCGGTCATCGCGGCCTTGAACGGCGTGACGCTCGGCGGGGGTGCCGAGATTGCGCTGGCGTGCGACCTGCGCATCATGGCCGCGGGTGCACGCATCGGATTTCCCGAGGTGAAGCTCGGCGTGTTTCCCGGCAGCGGCGGCGTGTTCCGCCTGCCGCGGCTCGTCGGCAGCGCGCGCGCGTACGAGCTGCTGTACACGGGCGATTTGATCGACGCCGAGCAGGCGCTGCGCATCGGGTTGGTCAACCAGGTCGTGCCGCAGGCCGAGGTGCTGCCGGCCGCGCTGGCATTGGCCGTGCGCCTGGCGGCCGGTCCGGCGCGGGCGTTGATGTTGATTCGCCGCGCCGTGCGCGAGGCGTGGCACCAGTCGAACCAGCAATCCATCGCGCAGTCGCTGGCCGACAGCGACGCGGTATTCAGGGGTCCGGACGTGGTCGAGGGCGTACAGGCCTTCTTCGACAAGCGGCCGGCCAAATTCACGGCGGAGCGCGATGCGGTGCGTACCGCCAACAGGAGTGTCGAGAAGCCATGAGTCTGCCACTGGAAGGGATCAAGGTCGTCAGCCTGACCCATTATTTGCAGGGTCCGTCGTGCGTGCAGTTCCTGGCCGACCTCGGCGCCGACGTCGTCAAGGTCGAGCGCCTGGGCGGCTCGTACGAGCGCCACTGGTCGGGCGCCGATGCCTACGTGGGCGACCACGCCAGCGTGTTTTTCCTGCTGGCGGGGCGCAACCAGCGCAGCATCGAGCTGGACTATCGCAGCAGCGAAGGGGCCGGCGTGCTGTGGCGCCTGCTGGAGCGTGCGGACGTGCTGGTCGAGAACTTTCGTCCGGGCACGCTCGACAAGCACGGGTTTTCCTATGCTGTGGTCAAGGCGCGCAACCCCGGCATCGTCTACGCCTCGCTCTCGGGCTACGGCAGCGACGGTCCGTCGCGCACGCGTCCGGGCCAGGACCTGCTGCTGCAGTCGCTGAGCGGCATGGCGACGCTGAGCGGGCGCGCGGGCGATCCACCGGTGCTGTTCGGCACGGCGATCGTCGATGAACACGCCGCGGCGTTGGGTGCGCTCGCGATCGTCGCGAGCCTCATGGGCCGCAGCCACAGCGGCAAGGGTACGCGGGTCGACAGCAATCTCTTGTCGGCGGCGCTGGACCTCCAGCTGGAGCCGCTCAGCATCCACTTGAATGGCTCGCACCTCTACGAGCGCAGCGCTTCGGGCATTTCCTCGCGCTTCCACCAGGCGCCGTACGGCGTGTTCAAGACCGCCGACGGCTGGCTCACGCTGTCGCTGGCCGATGGTCCGACGCTCGCGAAGGCGTTTGACGATCCAGGCTTTGCCAAGTGGTCCAAGCCCGATCAGTTCACCTGTCGCGAGGACGTCAACCGCCGCGTTGCCGAGCACATGCGACACAAGACCACCGCACAGTGGGAGGCCCAGCTCGAGTCGCGCGGCATGTGGTGCGCGCGCGTGCGCAACTACGACGAAGTGCTGGCTGACTCGCAATTGGCGATCAACCAGTCGATCCTCGAATTTGATGACGAACACACGGGCCACGTGAAGCTGGTGGCGCACCCGGTGCGTTACGACGGCAAGGTGCCGCCGCTGCGGCGCAAGCCGCCGCTGGCGGGCCAGCACACCGACGAGATTCTTCACGAGCTCGGCTTTTCCGGCGCGGAAGTCACCGCGCTGCACGCCAACGGCGTTGTCGGCGGCGGCGGTCGGAACGGCGAGCGGGCGGCGGGGTCCAAGGCGCCGTGAGCGCGCGGCGGGCAATTTTTGACAGGAATGGATGGAGAAGACAATGAATGCAGTCGTCCACGCCGCTGACCACGGCCGGGTGTTGCCGCCGGGGCGGCGGGAGCTGGGGTTTTACGTCGATGGCGCGCGGTACACGGCGGGCCACCGGGACACGCTGGAGCGGGTGGCGCCGGGGTATGGGCAGGTGGTGTCGCGGGTGACGCTGTGTACGCCGGAAGACGTCGACCACGCGGTGATCGCGGCGCGCGGGGCGTTTGCGCGCGGCGACTGGGCGCGGCGGGCGGGGCGCGAGCGCAGCGCGGTGCTGAACCGGGCCGCCGCGCTGATCCGCCAGCGGCGGGACGAGCTGGCGTACTGGGAGACGCTGGAGAGCGGCAAGCCGATCAGCCAGTCGCTGGCGGAGATGGAGGGGGCCGCCGACGAGTTCGAGCAGGGCGCGGCGGCGGCGCGGGTGCTGCACGGCGAGACCTTCAACAACCTGGGCGAGGAGCTGTTCGGGGTGGTGATCCGCGAACCGATCGGGGTGGTGGCGCTGATCACGCCGTGGAACTTCCCGCTGATCGTGCTGGCCGAGCGGCTGCCGTACATTCTGGCGTCGGGCAACTCGGTGGTGGTGAAGCCGAGCGAGTTCACGTCGGCGACGACGCTGATGATGGCGGACCTGCTGGCCGAGGCGGGCCTGCCGCGCGGGGTCTACAACGTGGTGACGGGGCTGGGCCCGGGCGTGGGCCAGGCGCTGTCGGCGCACCCCGACATCGACATGATCTCGTTCACGGGCTCGCAGCGGGCGGGCAAGTCGGTGATGACGCTGGCGACCGACAACTTCAAGAAGGTCAGCCTGGAGATGGGCGGCAAGAACCCGCAGATCGTGTTTGCGGATGCGGATCTGGACGATGCCGCCGACGGCGTGGCGTTTGGGCTGTGCTACAACGCGGGCCAGTGCTGCGTGTCGGGCAGCCGGCTGCTCGTCGAGGCCAGCGTGGCCAAGGAATTCCAGGCGCGGCTGATCGACAAGCTCGAACACGTGCGCACCGGCGAGTGCCTGGACCCGACGGTGCAGCTGGGCGCGATCTTCACGCCGGCGCATCGCGACAAGATCATGGGGTATATCGAATCGGGCAAGCGGGCGGGCGCCGAGCTGGCGCTGGGTGGCAGCCTGATTCCGATTGCCCAGGGCGACTACATCGCGCCGACGCTGCTGACCCACACCACCAACCAGATGGACGTGGTGCGGCACGAGGTGTTCGGGCCGGTGCTGTGCCAGATGACCTTCGCGGATGAAGCGGACGCCTGCAAGCAGGCCAACGACTCGCCGTATGGGCTGGCCGCGAGCATCTGGACCCAGGATGTGGACAAGGCGCTGCGGCTGATGCGCGGCGTGAACGGCGGGCGGATGTGGATCAACACCACGATCGCCGGCGGGCCGGAGCTGCCGAAGGGCGGGATGAAGCAGTCGGGGATGGGGCGCGAAGGCGG